>NZ_CP009291.1:1257500-1857500 GCF_000767465.1 Novosphingobium pentaromativorans US6-1 | reverse complement strand
CCGCGGTGTTGGCCAGCAGGATCCGGTTTCCGGTTTCGAACAGGGCGTGGGCATCTATCTCGACGACGTCTACCTCAACCGTCCGCAGGCCGCAGTGCTCGACATCTACGATGTCGAACGCATCGAAGTGCTGCGCGGACCGCAGGGCACGCTCTACGGTCGCAACACGATCGGCGGCGCGGTCAAGTACGTGACCAAGCAATTGCCGCAGGACTTCTACCTCAAGGTCAAGGGCACCATCGGCACTTACGACCAGGTCGATGGCGTCGTGACGGTTTCCGCCCCGATCAGCGACCTCGTACGCGTGGGCGGTTCGGTAGCGCGGCTCACCCGCGACGGCTTCGGCAAGAACCTCACGACCGGGGCGGAGAATTACAACAAGAACGTCTGGGCGGCGCGCGGCAGCCTCGACATCGGCGGTTACGGCGCGCCGGTGCTGATCCGCATTTCCGGCGACTACACCCACGACAAGTCGAATGCCCGCGGCGGCCATCGCCTGATCCCCGGCTTCGCTTCGGGCGCGCCGGTCCTTTCCGATGTGTTCGATACGCGCGGCGGCCTGACCGATCCGAAGCAGGACGTCGAGGCCTATGGCTTTGCCATCAACGCCACGGCCGAGCTGACCGACGCGCTGACGTTCAAGTCGATCAGTTCTTGGCGCAAGGACAACAGTGCCTCGCCGATCGACTTCGATGCGCTGCCGACCGTCGACCTCGATGTGCCGGCGTTCTATCACAACGAGCAGGTCAGCCAGGAATTCCAACTGCAGTGGGATGACGGCGGGCCGCTGCAGGGTCTTGTCGGCGTCTATTATCTCGACGCCACGGCCGACACCTACTTCGACAGCCGGCTCTACACGACCTTTGCCGATGTCCTGCCGATGCTCACCGGTCATACCGAGGCCGACGTCGGTACCAAGACTTACGCGATCTTCGGCGATTTCACTTATGACCTGACCGATCAGTTCAGCCTGTCGCTTGGCGGGCGCTACACCTGGGACAAGCGCAAGGCGAACATCCTCAAGCAGAACTACATTCTCGGCGGCTCGGCGGGCTTCCAGAATCCGGGCGTGCTGTTCTCGACCGACACCGACTTCAGCGGCAGCAACGAATTCAAGAAGTTCACGCCGCGCGTGTCGCTCAGCTTCAAGCCCAGCGCCGATCACAACATCTACGCAAGCTATTCCAAGGGCTTCAAGGGCGGCGGCTTCGATCCGCGCGGCGTCGGCAAGAACGCCAACGACCTCGATGGCGACGGCAGCCTGAGCGATGCCGAAATCGCCCAGTACCTCAGCTTCAAACCGGAGACGGTCGACAGCTACGAGCTGGGGTACAAGGGCAACCTGCTCGGCGGCGCGCTCTATGTTGCCGGTGCGATCTTCCGCATGGATTACACCGACATCCAGATCCCCGGATCGGTTGCCTGCACGGTGAATGGCGTGCCGACCTTCTGCGGTGTCGTTTCCAACGCCGGCAAGGCGAGGATGCAGGGCGCGGAACTGGAGGCCAATGCCCGCCTGGCACGCGACCTCGTCGCCTCAGGGGACCGGCTGAATTTCGCGACCGCGATCGGTTACATCGATGCCAAGTTCAAGAAGTACGAGACGCTGATCGGCGGGCAGACTGTCGACGTCGCGCAGTATCGCAATATCCAGAATACGCCCAAGTGGACCGCCAGCGGAACGCTGTCTTACTCGACCCCGGTCGGCGAGGGCGATCTCAGCATGTCGACGACGGTTTCCTACCGCTCGAAGACCCACCAGTTCGAGTTCCCCAGCCCCTATCTCGACCAGAAGGGTTATGCCCTGTGGGATGCCAGCCTGGTCTATTCCGCGCCGGGCAGCGGCTGGAGCATCGGCCTGCACGGCAAGAACCTGCTCGACAAGGAATACATCACTTCGGGCTACAGCTACATCTCGCAGAACGAAGAGACGGGCGCGGTCAATCTGGGTGCCAATGGCTACCCGATCCCGACGCTCGGCAGCGAAGGTACGCTGACTGCCTTCTACGGCAATCCGCGCCAGGTCTTCCTCACCGCGACAGTGGAATTCTGATCGGGGCAACTGCGCAGCAGCCTGGCGGGGTCTTCGTCTCCACCCTTACGGAGCACCCCCCGCAAGATCCCGCCAGGTCCGCTGCAGGTGAAAGGATTGTTCGATGGACTACCGCGACCACCGCTATCGCAGCGCCTGCGGGCGCCTTGAGCTGGCCGCGCGCGATTATCCCGCAGCCGCGGGCGACGAGGCCCCGGTTCTGCTGATGATGCATGGCTTGACCCGCAACAGTGCGGATTTCGAGCCGCTCGCAGCGCACCTGGCCGGCACTTACCGGCTGATCGTGCCCGACCAGCGCGGACGGGGCCTCTCCGATCGGGACCCCGATCCTGCGCAATACCGGCCGGACGTCTACGCACAGGACATGCTGGCCCTGCTCGATGGACTGGGTATCGAGCGCGTCGGCGTGATCGGGACTTCGATGGGTGGGCTGATGGCGCTGATCATCAACGCGCTGCGGCCCGAACTCGCATCGGCCGTGGTCTTCAACGATATCGGTCCGGTTCTCGAGGACGAAGGGCTGGATCGCATCAAGAGCTATGTTGGCCCGCGCGGGGCGATGGCCTCCTGGACCGAAGCGGCAGCCCGGTGCCGGGCGATCAACGCGCCCGCCTTCCCCGATTTCGGCAGCGCAGACTGGATGGCCTTTGCCAGGCGCACTTGCTCCGAGAATGCCGATGGCACCGTTTCCTTCGCTTACGATCCGGCGATCTCGCAGGGCTTTTCGGACGAGGACGCGACTGTCGTACCGCCCGACCTGTGGCCCTTGTGGGACCTGCTCGACCGGACGCCGGTGCTTGTCATTCGCGGCACGCTGTCCGATCTCCTGTCGAGAGCGACGGTCGAGGAGATGGCCAGTCGGCACAGGGGGCCTTATGCCGCCGTGGAAGTGCCGCGCGTCGGCCATGCCCCGATCCTCGATGAGCCTGCGGCCCTGCCGGCCATCAGGTCCTTCTGTCAGGAGTACGTGAACTGAGATGACCAGCACCGCGCCCCGGCGACCGGCTTCGCCCAATCTCGTTCTGGCGATGCTGCTGCTGGTCTATGTGTTCAACTTCGTCGACCGCCAGATCCTCGCGATCCTGGCCGCACCGATCCAGGCCGATCTCGGTCTCGACGACGCACAGATGGGGATGCTCGGCGGGCTTGCCTTCGCCATCCTCTATTCGACGCTGGGCGTGCCGCTGGCGTGGTTGGCTGACCGCACGAGCCGGTCCTGGGTGATAACCGGATCGCTGGTGATCTGGAGCCTGTTCACGGCGGTCTGCGGCGCGGCGCAGGGTTTCTGGCACATCTTCCTCGCCCGGCTTGGCGTCGGCGTCGGGGAGGCGGGCGGGGTTGCCCCATCCTATGCCGTGATCGGCGATCATTTTCCCAGCGAACGCAGGGCCTTCGCGCTCTCGGTCTATTCGCTGGGCATTCCGCTGGGTTCGGCAACCGGCGTGCTGGCCGGAGGCTATGTTGCGGCAAGGGTTGACTGGCGCGCGGCCTTTCTCGTCGTTGGCATTGCCGGGCTGCTGATTGCGCCGCTTTTCAAGTTCGTCGTGCGCGATCGCCCCAAGCCTGCCGCCCCGGCGTCTCCGGCAGCCGGGGAGGGCGTGCGCTTCCTCGCGATCGCGGCCTTGCTCGCCCGCAAGCGCGGCTTCTGGCTGCTTTCGTTCGGCGCCGCCTCCAGCTCGATGCTGGGCTATGGCCTCGCTTTCTGGCTGCCCAGCCTGCTCCAGCGCAGCTTCCACCTCGAGCTGGTCGAGACGTCCTGGTTCATCGGCGCGGTTCTGCTCCTGGGCGGAAGCGTGGGCGTGCTGTCGGGCGGGCTGCTCGCCGACCGTCTCGGCCGGGCCAACCGTGCCTTCTACGCCTGGGTGCCGGCGATGGCGTTCGTGGCTGCCGTGCCCCTGTTCGCCGGGGGCATCTGGACTTCGAGCGTGCCGCTCGCCTTCCTCATGTTCCTCGTCCCGCAGGCACTGGCCTATATCTGGCTCGGACCGGTGACCTCGGCGATCCAACATCTCGTCGAACCGCCCGCCCGGGCCACGGCATCGGCATTGTTCCTGCTGATCAACAACCTGATCGGGCTGGGCGGCGGCATCTATGCGCTGGGCGCTCTCTCCACGGCGCTGGCGCCGGTCTATGACGAGGAATCGCTGCGCTATTCGATGCTCTTCGGTCTCGTCCTCTACCTGATCGCCGCCGTGCTCATGGCGCTGGCGGGCCCGGCATTGCGGCGTGAATGGGTGTCCGAAGGCTGATCCGCTCGGCCTGCACCGGGCGCAAAACCGCCCGCTCCTGCGTTGCAATCGCGCGCTTATCGACTACCAATTGGCAGTAGCGGCCCTGTCCGGAAGCATCCGGGCAGGGCGGTGATGCTGGTTCAGGTAACGAGGGGACGCTTCGTGAAACTACTCAAGTGGGCCGTTGGCGGCGCCGGCGCTTACGCGATCTACAGGTACTCGATCGGTCGCAAGGCCAAGGGGGAGGACGTGTTCGTCTCCCCGAAGAAGGAGCTTGAGAAGATTGCCCGGGACAGCGAGCCCGAGGCGCCTGCAAAGCCCAAGGCCAAGCGGACGGCCAAGCCCAAATCGGCCGCTGCCAAGCCGCCGGCCAAACCCGCCAGGTAATGGCGGGCGCTCCTGCGCAGGGGCACTCTGCTGGCCGGCGCCGCAGCCGTGGTTCAGGCCCGTTCTCGCAATCGCCGCGCCGGTGTTTCCCAAATCAACGACTTGTCCACTTTAGCTCTGTACGGCCTTGATCCGCAGTCGTATTCTGACGCAGGAGAACTGTGCGAACGACGCGGGAAGTACTGAACATAGTAAAGGGAGATTAATTATGGCCATCACCGACCACGTTGATTTCAACGCGTTTATGGAAGGCGTGAAGCGCCGTAATCCCTATCAGCCCGAATTCGTTCAGGCCGTGCAGGAAGTCGCGGAAGACATCTTCGAATTTATCGCCGACAAGGAACAGTATCACGAGCAGCAGATCCTGCGGCGCATTGCCGAGCCGGACCGGGTCGTCTCCTTCCGTGTCTGCTGGGAAGACGACAACGGCAACATCCGCGTCCAGCGCGGTTGGCGCGTGCAGAACAACAATGCCATCGGCCCGTACAAGGGCGGTCTGCGCTTCCATCCCAGCGTCAACGAAAGCGTCCTGAAGTTCCTGGCCTTCGAGCAGACCTTCAAGAATGCGCTGACCGGCCTGCCGATGGGCGGCGGCAAGGGGGGCTCGAACTTCAATCCGAAGGGTAAGTCGGTGCGCGAGATCATGCGCTTCTGCCAGTCCTTCATGACCGAACTTTATCGCCACATCGGTGCCGACGTCGACGTTCCCGCCGGTGACATCGGCGTGGGCGGGCGCGAGATCGGCTACATGTTCGGCCAGTACAAGCGCATCACCAACCACTTCACCGGAGTGCTTACCGGCAAGGGTCTGGAATACGGCGGATCGCTGATCCGTCCCGAGGCGACCGGCTACGGCGCGGTCTATTTCCTGGCCGAGATGCTGGCGGCGCGCGGGCTCGACCTCGACGGCAAGACTGCCGTCATCTCCGGTTCGGGCAACGTGGCCACCCATGCGGCGGAGAAGATCGTCCACATGGGCGGCAAGCCGGTGACGCTCTCGGACTCCGGCGGGTTCATCTACGATCCCGATGGACTGACCCTCGATAAGATCAACTGGGTCAAGCACCACAAGACCCACCGCCGCGGCCGCATCAGCGAGTACGTGGAAGAGTTCAAGGGCGCCTCGTATCACGAGGGCAAGACGCTGTGGAACGTCGCCTGCGACGTTGCGCTGCCCTGCGCGACGCAGAACGAACTGAACGGCGCGGATGCCCGCGCGCTCGTCGCCAATGGCTGCATCGCCGTTTCGGAAGGTGCGAACATGCCTTCCGACCTCGAAGCGGTGCACGTCTTCAAGGACGCCAAGATCATGTTCGCCCCGGGCAAGGCTGCCAATGCCGGCGGCGTGGCGGTGTCGGGTCTGGAAATGAGCCAGAATTCCGGCCGGCGTCCCTGGACCGAGGCGGAACTGCAGCAGATGCTCAAGGACATCATGTCCGGCATCCATGCCCGCTGCCTGACTTACGGCGAACGCGGTGGCGGCTATGTCGATTACGTGCGCGGCGCCAATATCGCCGGGTTCAAGAAGGTCGCCGATGCCATGCTGGCGTTCGGCGTGGTGTAAAAGGGCTGGAGGGGCGCATGTCCGAAACGGTGAAGCCAGAGGAAACCGCTTCGGACGTGCCCGCCCGCCATGAGCCGGACCGCAGGCAGGCCGGGCTCTACGACGACAGGACCTATTCGGTGCACGCCATCCACATGGTGCGCACTGCCATGACCAATCACGCCGTGCTCAGCCAGATGGCCGATCACAAGGCGAATATCCTGATGGGCGTGACATTCCTCGTGTTCACCTTGTCGGTGAGCGCGTTCGGCGGCGGCAACTACCGCGCCTCGCTGCTCATCCTCGTCCTCTCCGCTTTCCTCTCTGCGCTGTTCGCGATGGCGGCGGTGACGCCAAAGGTGACTCCGCCCAAGCTGTCGGACGACGAGCTGGACAATCTTCTCTTCTTCGGGGTCTTTACCGGCCTGCCGCAGGAGGAATTCATCGACCGCGCCATGCAGCGTGCGGAAACCGACGGCCGGGTGCTGAGCACGATGTTGCGGGACATCTACCAGAACGGCGTGGTGCTCCAGCGCAAGAAGTATCGCTATCTTTCCTATGCCTTCCGAACCTTCCGGATCGGACTGGTTCTGGCGTTCGCCGCCTTCGTGCTGGAAGCCGCGGTCCCTATCTTTTGATTCGCGTCGAGGTGCTGGAGTGAAAAAATTTTCGTCCTGCGACAGAAAATTACCTTGACGAAAATCATTTCATTGCAATTGCTTGGGTGATTCTTTCAGGAATTTAATTCGCTGCGAGCCTTGGCTACGTGCAATTACGTAGTTGCCCAATCTCACCTCATCGAGATAACTCGAGATATAGCCAAAATGGGGTGGATGAACGTGGGGATCGCACCGAAGGGTGCGGGCGAGGCCCCTGTTCGTCCAGCGGATTGGGCAAAAAAATGGGGTCGCAAGCCAATGTACCAAGGGAATTTCCACCTCTTTCTGGTGGATCAGAATCAAAAGCGCCGCGCGACGGTGAGCTACGAAATGTCGAAGCGTGGCATCTATATCGTTCCTTTCGAAGCGGTTGAGGAACTGGCATCGCGCTGGCCCGATGCTGGCATGATTCTCATCGCGGACGACAACAACAACATCGCCATGCTCACCGAGCTGATGCTGCAGATGGAGAAGTGGCTTCCCTTCGTCGCCTTTGCCGAAAATCCGACGACGTCGCAGATCGTGCGGGCCGTTAACGAGGGCGCCGTGGGCTATAGCGATACCCCGACCGACGTGGATGAATTCTGCAGGACGGTTGAGGAAGCGCGGGTCGCCATAGACCGGATCGGGCACATCCGCTCGCGTGCGATCAAGGCCAAGAAATCGATCGAAAGCCTGACCCGTCGCGAGATGGAGGTCCTCGAAGGTCTTGCCCAGGGGTTGACCAACCGCGCCGTTGCCGAACAGCTCGAAATCAGTCACCGCACGGTCGAAATCCACCGCGCGAACCTTCTTACGAAGCTCGGTGACGTCGGCATCAACGCGGCGATCCGCCTGCTGATCGAAGCGCGCATCATCTGATTGCGCCTCCGTCGGGGCGGCGCCATGACAGGCCCGCGCCGTCGTAACCGACGGCGCGGAGAACCGAGTCAGAAGTTATAGCCCAACGTGAACTGGAACCGTCGCGGAGCGGCGGGGAAATCGTTTACGATTCCTAGCGTTCCGGAGTTGTTGTTGGAGTAGAGATAGTACTTCTCCTTCGTCAGGTTCGACACGACGAAGGACAGGTCTATGCCCGTTCCTGCAACCTTGTTCCAAGCCAGCCGCGCGTCGACGGTGTTGTAGCCGGGCAGGAACGCGGAAGAACGGACCCGGGCCTCGCTGGTGAATGTCTTGGAAACGTACTGGTACGATATCCCGGCATCCAGGGTCTCACCGGGGTGCGACAGCGGCAGGCTGTAATCCAGGCTCGCCTGCGCCGTCCACTCAGGCACATAACCGAAGGGAAGATCGGAAAGGTCGGCAGTTTGCGTCGGCGTGATGCTCTGGACGTAAGTCTTGTAGTGCGCATCGGTGTAGGCGAAGTTGCCGCCGATGGTGAGGTTCCCGACACGCAGCGAACCTTCGGCTTCGATGCCCTGGATGACTGCGCCTGCGGCATTGGCGATCCCGGTAAGGATGATGGGCGGCGTGCCTGCGATATATGAGACCGAACGCTGCAGATCCTTGTAGACGCCGCGATAGGCATCGATGTTGAGGGTCAGCCGGGTCGTGCCGAGCGCAGTCTCGCCAAGCGATGTTGAAACCTTGGCGCCGACCTCCACATCGTTCAGCGTTTCCGGCTGGAACGGAATGGCTGCCACGCTGCTCGTGATGCGGTTCTGAATGCCGCCGGAGCGGTAGCCGTGGCGATGCGCCACATAGAGCAGCATGTCCTCAACAGGCTTGTAGTTGAGGCTGACCGACCAGCTCGGTTCGGTGTTGACGCTCCTCTCCGGATAGGTGCAGGCAGGTCCGGAAGGCGTACTGATGCCGCAGGTGCTCGTGTCGGTCGCGGAGTCGTACTTGATCTGAACGGCGTCGCCGGTTCGCCGGTCGCGGGTCAAACGGACTCCGGCGCTGATGGACAGGCCTTCAATTCCAAAGCGGTACGTGCCGCTGAGCAAGGCCGAATAGCTCAGGTTGTGCGTTTCGATGCCCGACTGGCTCGAGATGTTGGCCGAGGCGCCGTTGACGAGAAAGGCGCCGTCGCTGCCCTTTTCCGAAAGGATGAACAGACCGGCCATCCAGTCGAAGTTGTCGCTCGTGCCCTGTACCTGAAATTCATCGCTGATCTGATGTGCGTCGGTATAGGCCGTCACGTTGTAGGCGGCCGAGTACGGGGCGAGATAAAGAGTGCCTTCCAGGTCGTAGCGGACCGGATCGGTCTTGATCTTACGATAGGCGAAGACGTTCTTCACAGTGATGGAATCGCTGATCTCGTATGTCGTGATGTTGGTGACGTCGAACGACTTGGTGCTTTCGAACGGGAGGAAATCCGGATCCACCGTGATCCCGTAGAAGTCGGCCTTGTTTGCGGCGACCTCCGCTTGGGCAATCGGTACGAACGATGGGCTGACGTATGCGCCGCCGGTGTCGAAGGCAACCAGCGGTGCACCCGTTCCGTGGGTCTTCGACCAGAAGCGGCTGGCGATGAGGTCGTTCTTGAGGCCGCCATTCTCGTAGCGAACGCTGATCCGCTGGCCGTTGTAGTTCTCGTTGTTCAGGTCGTAGTCGATGTTGCGGGCGTGAATATAGCCATCGCGCTTGGCTACTACCCCGGCGAAGCGGACCGCTAGGTTCTGGTTCAAGACGAAGTTCGCCGCGGCTTCCAGACGGCGAAGATCGTAATTGCCAAGCGATGCCCGGACATGGCCCCCGGTTTCGTAGGTATCGGCCGGAGCGGTCGTGACGAGAACCGCGCCGCCGGTCGTGCTCTTGCCGAAGAGCGTCCCCTGCGGCCCGCGAAGGACCTGGACGTTGGAAATGTCGTAGAGACCCTGGTTCAGCCCGTTGACGCGCATCCACGGCACTTCGTTTACGTAGAAGATCACCGGTGGGTCGTAGACCATCGTGGTGTCGATCATGCGCTGTCCGCGGATGACCACGAAAGGCGTACTGGAGCCGCGCGGTGAATTGACGATGTGTACGCCAGCCGCAGCCTTGCCGAGGCTGGCTACCGTGTCCAGGCCGCGGGCCTGCAGCGTTTCGCCGCTCGTGACGCTGACCGAGACCGGGGTGTCGACCAGGCGCTCCTCGCGACGCCTGGCGGTGACCACGATCGCACCATCGTCGTTGGCGGTGGTTTCAGGGCGCTGCGGCGCTTCTGGCTGTGCATCGCTCGCTTCGCTCCTGTCGGCCGCCTCGCTCGCATGCGCCATGGTGGAAATGCTCACGCCGATGCTCAATGCCAGTGTCAGGGCCGCGACGCGTCCACATTGATATTTCCTCATTACTCTCTCCCATTGAAAATTATTGTTCAGCCTCATGCTCACTCTTTGCGAGTTGAGCGACTTGGCCACTGGGTCTGGACGGGGTGTGCTGGTTCAATTCGGCCAAGGCGATGTTCCGGCGTCCGCCACGCGGCGCGCCGTTTGTCCTCGCTGCTTTCTCGAATGTCGGACCGCTTCAGGATGCAACGCAACAATCGCACCTTCTATGGCCGAATGCTTCCCTGTTCCTCACCTGTGTGTATCGACAAGACCTATAACGCGATATGATAAAGTCAAGACAACATATGTTGCAGGGGTGGATATGTAGGCTCTGGATGATCCTGAGCATGCGTGGTATATCACGTGACATGAACAGAAACGACGTCGGGCAAGCTGTGGGGCAAGATGTGAGAACGCGGGTTCTTGAAGCCGCATTTGAGCTTTTGAGCGAAACCGGAACGCTCAAAATGCGTGATCTGGCAGAGCGGGCGGAGGTCGCGCATGTCACTCCTTATAACGTGTTCGGATCGAAGCGGGAATTACTGGCCGAGATTTCCCGGAGTCTGATCGCGGAGTCCCGGGACAAGCTGGAACTCCATACCTATCGGAACGGTCTGGAGTATCTCTTCGCCGCGCTCGATCGGACGTCGTCTACTCTGACCGATGACCCTTCGTTCTATCGCGCGCTCTATCGCGAGGCTTATGGAGGGCGCGACTTCGCCCTGCTGGAAACGGTTCAGAGGCCGAGGCTCGATTTCTGGAATGAAGTGCTTCTCAGGTGCCGCGAAGAAGGCATCTTCAAGGCTTCGATGAAAACCGAAAGCGTCACCCAGTCACTCGTTTACCTGTTTGCCGGATCGGTGTCGCGCTGGATCAACGAGTCTATCGATACGACCGAGATGCTCGCTGAATTGAACGTTCCGTTTCTCAAGCTGCTGGAATGGGAAGCCTTTCCCAAATGGCGCCCTTTCATCGAAGACCGCATCCGTTACTGGTCCAATCTCCTGCCGGCCGAACCGTCGCCCGAGGTCGTTGAATGAGTCTTCCAACAGGGTGACGCCTCCACGTTGCGCCGACATCGCTCGTGGAGGCTTGCGCGAGGTACGATGATCCGGGAAAGCCGGGAAGCCTGGTCAATGCCGCTTGGCGTGGTGCTAGAGCGGTTTCCAGTCAGGTGGGCTCACCTGACGATTCAGAAAACGGCGAAAAACAAGAGCCTGGAGCGGCCGATCTGATGCAATCAGATCGGGAACCGCTCTAGATTCCGGCATTTCTGACAAGTTGGCCCGGACGCGCGGCCGTGCTCTCGCCATTTCGGCGGATTGCTTGTCCAGACACGAATGTAGCGACGTAGCCTTCCGCCTGCTGCGCTAGCCGCTTGCCGCCGTTCGGGAGATCGTGGACGATATCCGGCGAGCGCAGCTTCAGCCGGTCGAAGTCGATGACGTTGATGTCCGCTTTCATGCCTGGTGCCAGCCGGCCGCGATCGTGAAGCCGCTGGAGTTGCGCCGGATCCTTGGTCAGCATGCGGACGGCCGTCGCAAGGTCCAGTCGCTCACCCCGCCAGCGATCGCGGGCCCAATGGGTTAGCATATAGGTGGGATAGCTCGCATCGCAGACCAGCCCATAGTGGGCTCCGCCATCGCCGAGTGCCACGACCGAACGATCATGCTGCATCATCTCCAGCGTCGTATCCAGATTGCCGTGGACGAAATTGCTTGCCGTGACGAGCAGTTTGCCGCGGCCTTCGTTCTCGAGCAGAATGTCGAGTGCGACCGCCAGCGGTGGAACGCCCCGTGCGCGGGCGAGAGCCGCGACGCTCGTTTCAGGCGATGGCTCGTATTCGGCATATTCGCCCAGGGCGTACATGTTTTCATAGTTTGTCACGGACTTGGACATGGGATGCTGCAGGTTGCCGGCATCCGCGATCAGGCGCGCGCGCACTTCCGGCTCACGCATCGCCTTCACCCGCTTCGACAGGGGCAGCGGAGCCAGTTCTGCGACATAGAAGGGGTTTGCGATGAAGGGGTTGAAGCTGGCCTCGAGGCCCAGCACGACACCGACCGGTCGGTTGAACACCTGCAATCTTATGTCGATGCCCTTGGCGACGTCACGGTCCACTGCAGCGAGGACTTCGCGCCACAGCCCCTGGTTCGAAGGCAATTCCAGTAGCGTGTACGATACCGGTCGCTTTGTCTGGTCCGATATGCGGTGAAGGGCCTCGTACTCCTCCACGTGATAGCGACCGTCGATGGTGATCGCCTGAAGCACGCCGCGGCCCGCGTCGGCGAGCCCCATCGCGATTTCACGCAATTCGTCGTCCCCAGCCTTCAGCGATGCGATGGACTCGCCCCTGCTGGATTGGTGATACATGCTGCGCGAAGAACTGAAGCCTGCTCCGCCCGCAAGCATCGCCTCGCGTGCGAGGGAGCGCATCTTCGCCCGATCCTGCGCGGTAGCAGGTTCCAGGTCGACCGCACGCCGGCCCATGGCCGCAACCCGCAAGGGCGCATGCGGCAAAAGCACGGCAAAGTCGATATCGTGCGGTCGGCGCTCTATCGAATCGAGGTAGTCGCCAAAACTTTCCCAGTTCCACGGCAATCCTTCCGCCATGACGGCTTCGGGAATATCCTCGACGCCTTCCATGAGACGGATCAGGTAATCCCGATTTTCGGCGCTGCAGGGGGCGAAACCGACGCCGCAGTTGCCCGTGACGACGGTCGTCACTCCGTGACCGGATGACGGGTCCATGACTTCGCTCCAGCACAGCTGGGCATCGTAATGCGTATGCAGGTCGATGAAGCCGGGCGTGATCAGCAGCCCCCTGGCATCCATTTCGTCGCGGCCGGACCCGGCCACTTCGCCGACTGCCACGATCCTGCCATCGGACACGGCGACGTCGGTTTCGCGCAAAGGTGCGCCGGTTCCGTCCGCGACGGTTCCACTGCGGATGACGAGGTCATATTCCGGGATGGCATTCTCTCCTTCGGCCTGCGTCTCGGTCATGCCGGCGCCCGTTGCGAAAAGCCTATCTTTCGAATCTCTCGAAGTAAATGCTCGAGGCAGAGGTTTGCGGTGCTCCCGATTACAAGTGCACGAATACGACGAACCGTTTTCATTCTGCCCAGGCGTATAAAAAACTGCAGTTATGCGTCATTCCGGCGCTTGTTGCGCCAGCGCCGGGTGAAGCACCGCTTTGCGTCGGAGCGATTTCATGCAATGCCGCCCTAATACAAACCTGGCGGGCCTTTTCGCCGGAGCGGGCAGTCCGTAATCGCAAGAGGCGGACAGCACTGGATCTATGACATTCTGGGGGAGTTTGCATTGGATGTAATGCGGGAATCGCCGGCCGAAGTGATTTCGACGGCACGCAAGGCCTACGTGCTGACCTGCCTGACGGCGCTCAGCTTTTTCGCTTATATGGACAGGATGGCGCTGGCGATCCTGGCTGAGCCGATCAAGCAGGACCTCAATCTCAGCGACACGCAGCTCGGCCTGCTTACTGGCTTCGCCTTCGTTCTTTTCTACGCAACGCTGGGCTTGCCCCTGGCGCGCATCGCAGACCGGGGTTCGCGGGTGCGGGTACTTTCGATATGCTTGGCGCTCTGGAGCGTCATGACGATCGTGTCCGGCCACGCAAGGAACTTCATAACACTGTTTCTGGCCCGTTCCGGCGTCGGGGTCGGGGAGGCCGGTTGTGTGCCGCCGGCGCACGCACTCATCGGTGATTATTTTTCCCGCGAGCGCCGGGCATTGGCGATCAGCGTCTTTCAATGCGGCGCAGTCCTGGGTTTGAGTGTCGGCGTGGCCGCAGTAGGGCTGATGGCGGAATATCTCGGCTGGCGCACCTGCCTCCTTGTCATCGGTTGCGCCGGTCTGCCGCTGGCCCTGCTGATCAAGCTGACCGTGCGCGAACCGCAGCGCGAGTTCGGCACGGCCACGAGCCACGAATCCTACTGGCGCGGTTTCGAGACCTTGCTGCGCCGTCCGGCCTTCGTCCACATCATGCTCGCCTATTCACTCAGCGCCGGGTGCATGACCGGTGTCAGCCTCTGGTTTCCAACCTACTTTCTGCGAAGTTTCGGGATGAGCCTGGCCGAGGTCGGTGTGTGGATCGGCACGGCAAGCGGGGTGAGCGGTGTGCTGGGCCTACTCACTGGCGGGATGGTCACCGCAGCATTGTTGCGGCGCGATGCGCGTTGGGAGATCTGGCTGCCGGCCCTGACGTATTTCACATCGGTGCCGCTCTACGCGATCATGTTGACCACCTCGAGCGCTTTCGTGGCCTTGATCCTCAAGACTGTCGCCGGCTATTTCTCCTCTTTCGGCGGCGGCGTCGCGCTGGCCGCGATCCAGTCGTTCACGCAGCCGCATCAGCGGGCCACGGCCGTATCGATGGTGCTCTTCGCCTCTTCGCTTCTGGGCTCGGGCTTCGGACCGTATATCGTGGGGGCGCTGAGCGACCTGCTGGCTCCGGCATATGGCGAAGACAGCCTGCGCTATGCTCTGCTCGTAACCTGCGGCCTTCTGCTGTGGTCCGTCGTCCATTATCTCCTGTGCGCGCGCAGGGTCGGGCGAAGCGTTGCCTGAGCCACAGCCGGCTACGACGTGCTTTGGCGGTGCTGCGACCGGACTTGTTCAAAGCCAGGTCCGGTCGCAGCATCCGGCGCGAAAACCGCTGCGGTGGTTCAGGCTGGCGTGAGTGACCTTCTCAGGACAAAGTCGTCGAGGCACGGTTCACGCATCACTTCGATGAAATGCGCATAGCTCCATGGCCAGATCTGCGGCACTCCTGCTGCATCGAGGTACCAGGACTTGCAACCCGAAGCGAAGACAGTCTCGCGGGATGCCTCTTCTCTCTGTCGGTCGTACTCGGCATGGGCTTCGGGCGAAGGGCTTATCGCTACGCAGTGTCCTGCGCGAAGCTCGTCGATCAGTTGATCGATATAGCCCCATTGCCTTTCGGCTATGTCAGTCAGCGAGAAATTGCCGACGGGTCCGGTCGGGCCGTTGAGCATGAAGAAATTGGGAAACCCGGAAACGCATACGGCATAGTAGGCGGTGGGATTCGGGGCCCAGGCATCGTCCAGAAGTCTTCCGTCGACGCCTTTCACTTGCGTTGGGCGAATGAACTGGTTGGTCTTGAACCCGGTTGCCAGGACGATCACGTCCAACTCGTGGAAGGTGCCGTCGGCCATCCTTACGCCTGAAGGTTCGATCCGCTCGATTCCGCCCATGGCCAGCGTGACATTGGGCTGTTGCACGACCTGATAGTAGTCTTCCGAAAAGACCAGTCGCTTGCAGGCTGCGCGATAGTCCGGGCGCAGCAACTCGCGCAGTGCGGGATCGCGCACGCTCTGATCGAGGTTGCGCTCCGCTTCCTCCTGGATTTCGAGGAGTTCGGGCGACTGGGCATCGATAATTGCAGCCGTGAAGCGCGCGCGCCGTGCGACTGCTGCCGGATCGTTGCGCGCAGCCTCGAGTTTCGCCGGATCGGTCCGGAATTCCTGCTTCTCCGCTTCGGTGAACTTGCGGTTCGTGCATGGCATGATCCACTGGGGCGTGCGCTGGAAGTGGACGAGGTGGGCAGCGGTACCGGCCAGCGCAGAGACGAGTTGGACACCGGTCGATCCATTGCCGATCACGCCGATACGGCGTTTCTCCATGGGTTCGCCATCATCCCATTGAGCGGAATGAAAACGTGCACCGGAAAAGGTATCGAGGCCCGGAATCTCTGGAATGTTGGGGTGGTGGAGCACGCCGCTGGCTGCAATCACGACATCGACATCGAGGCTCGATCCGTCGGCGGTCGTGACCCGCCAGTGATCCTCGCGCCAATCGCATGCGGTCACCTGCGTGTTCAGACGAAGGTGGGGAGCGATGCCGTAGCGTGAGACGAGGCGCTCGAAATACTGTCTGATTTCGCCGCCGGGCGCGAAGTAGCTGCTCCAGTCCGGATTGGGAGCGAACGAGAAGGTATAGGAATGGGCCGAAGTGTCGCAGGCCACTCCAGGATAGCGATTGTCGCGCCAGGTCCCGCCGATGGCCTCGGCTTTCTCGAAGATCGTAAAATCGTCTTCCCCGCGCTCTTTCAGCTTGATGCCGGCAAGCAGGCCGGACATGCCGCCGCCGATGATCGCGTAGCGCAGCGGTCGGCGGTGGGACGGTATCGCATGGTTCATCATTCGGCCTCCTCGATCGAAACGGAAAGGCTGTTCCAGCCCCACTGAAAACTGGATGGCAGGCGCACCGATTCTTCGAGGTCGAAGTGGAAGCGGTGCACGCGGCTCAGGAATGTCTCGACCAGCACCTGAACCTCCATGCGCGCCAGATGCGTGCCGATGCAGAAATGCATGCCGTGGCCGAACGCCAGGGTGCGGCGAATGGGTCGGTCCCAGCGAAATTCGTCAGGTTCGTCGAACTCGCGCTCGTCACGCGCGGCTGAGGCGGCGATGTAGAAAACCCGCTGTCCCGGTTCGATCCTTTGCCCGGCAATCGTAACGGGTTTGTGGGCCGTTCGCATGAACCACTGTGCTGGCGCGCAAAAGCGGATCATCTCTTCCGCCAGCTTCGGTACGGCGGCCTTCAGATCGGCGCGTACGGCAGCCATCTGTTCCGGCCGCGCATTGAGTTCCATCAGTCCGTGTGCAACGACCTTGGGTACCGTTTCGACCCCGCCGATGACGGCGCAGGCGATCTGCTGGGCAACCTGTTCGGGCGTGAGCGCCTCGTTTTCGAAGCGATAGCCTATCATCCCGTCGATCAGCGGATAGCTGCCATCGGCGCCAGCCTCGAAACGCCGTTCGACCCACGGCAAGATCAAGGCGATCACCTTCTGCGCAGCCGCGCGAGTATCGACTCCGCCGGTGACTGGATCGGCAAGCGAGCCCGCATTGACGAGGTCGAGTACAGTCTCTCCAAGCTCGAGAGGCATTCCCAGGAGGCGGGCGATCACGTTGCCGGAGACGATACCCCCAAATTCGCGCGTGAGATCGAAGTGGCGTTGCGCAATGAGTTCGTCCAGGCGCTCGTTGGCGCGTTTCGAAACGAAGTCGCGCAGCTCCGTGACGGACCGTGGCAGCAGCGGTTTCATGTGAGCCCGCCGGACTTCACCGTGGATCGGCATTCCCAGGCGCTGCGAGAGCGGGAAGGGGTTTGTGGGTGGCAAGGCGGGCGCACCGGCATTGTGGACCGCGAGCGCGGCAGGCACGGGAAGGGTGCCCTCGCTGGCGATGAAAGTGTTGTCGGTATAACCGAGTAGTTCGAGAATATCGCTGAAGCGCGAAAGGAAGAAAGCGTCGTACTTGGCACTATAGAATATAGAATCGGATCTGCGAAGTTCTGCATAATAGGGCAGTGGGTTTCGCATTACTTCGGGCGAAAAGGGATCGTAATCCTGTGCTTTGATCGCCGTGACATCCATCATCTGAAACCTCTTTCTATCTTTGTCATCGCGGCAGATTGCGGTGCCGCTCGACGCCGGGTTGCGGCATGTTTTCGGTGCGATGGCGGCGCTGCCGGTCGGGCGTTGCCGGTCATGACCGGATCGCGTCCGGCAATCGCGCCCGGCAATCGCGCCATATTTTGCAAGACCCGGTGCTGCTGGCGCTCGAACCGGGCATGGTATCGCGGGTCGGGATCAGGCGGGGCAATTCGGCTCCGCGTCCGCCACCCTTGGCGCGCCGACCGGAGGGGCAATCTCGTAGCGGATCGGAAGTCGCTTCGGGCCGCTGACGAATATCGCTTCGGTCATCGCCGGCTCGCCGTCGAGCGCAAGCGAGGAAAGCCGCGGCAGCAACTCCTCGAAGAGTATGCGCATTTCGATGCGGGCAAGGTACTGGCCAAGGCACAAGTGGCCGCCATATCCGAAGGCGAGGTGGCGGTTCGGTTTTCGATCCAGGCGGAACGTGTCCGGATCGTCGAACACGCTTTCGTCGCGATTGGCCGAGCCGTAGCACAGCATCAGCCGCTCGCCTTCCCTGACGGGCCTGCCCCCGATTTCGGTATCGGCGGTTGCGGTGCGCATGAAATGCTTCACCGGCGTTGTCCAGCGGATCGCCTCGTCGATCATCGTCGGCAGCAGGCTCATGTCCGCCTTGAGGCGAGCGAACTGATCGGGATGCTCGGCCAGCGCCCACATAGCGCCGCCGATTGACGAGGATGTCGTATCGTGTCCGGCTGTCGCCGTGATCACATAATAGCCCATGGTCTCTAGATGGCCCATCGGTTCGCCGTCGATACGGGCATTGGCGATGACGGAGGCCAGGTCGGAGGTCGGGTGGGCCCGGCGATCTTCGGTCAGCTTGTCGAAATACGCCATCATCTCCCGAACCGCGCCAAGATCGGAAGCGGATGCGCTGTCGTTTGTCGCGGAGCGATTGCCCAGGACGTCGGGATCGGTCGCGCCGAACATTTCCTGGGTCAGCCTGAGCATGACCGGATGGTCTTCCCGGGGCAGGCCAAGGATTTCGAGGATCACCTGCAAGGGAAACTCGTGCGCCACGAGCCGGGCGAAATCGCACTGACACCGCGCGTCGACCATCCGCTCGACCATCTCGCGCGCGATGTCCCTTATGCGGCCCTCGAGGGATTTGAGATTGCCGGGCTGGAACCATGGGCTGGTCAAGGCGCGATACTTGCCGTGCTCCGGCGGATCCATGTCGACCAGCGATTTGATCGGGGAAGTGCTGCCGGTGAGTTCCCGGACCAGCTTCATGCGCGAGATTGGACTTAGCGTGGGATTGGGCGAACTGTGGAACAGCGCATTGTGGCGGCTTACGTACTGGACGTCGGAATAAAGAGTCACGACGCGGAAAGGTTGGTATCCCTCGACCTCTATGGAGGCGAGTGGATCGTTGCGGCGCAGCCACCGATAGGCTTCGTAGATGCTGCCGTCGGCATATGCCTTCGGGTCGACCAGCATCGGCCCGATTTCAGAAAGAACTGTCACCTCATGTTCCTCGCTTGAGTGTCCGGTTCGCGCTGCGCGTCGTCGTCGTCGGCCGACCGTGGCGGCGGCCTTGCGAGGAGGAACCGGCAAAAGGGGGCGATGGCCCCGGGTCGACGAACCCGGGGCCGCCTGAAGGTCAGTCGACCCGGAAGAACGAACGAGCGCGCAGATCGACGATCTGGCGCACGTCATCCAACGGTATGTCTTGCATGTCGTGGGCGATGGAGCCGCGCGAATTGGGCCAGCAGGTTTCCGAATGCGGATAGTCGGAAGACCACATGATGTTGCGTCCGCCGGGCAGATTGCGGTTGAGCACACCGGTGCGGTCATGGATGAACGAGCCCCAGATATTGGCGTCCATGTAGTGGCTCGGCGGGTTCTTGATGTCGCAGCCCGACCAGAAACGCTGCTTTTCCCAGGTCTTGTCCATGTAGTCGGTTGCCCATGACATCCAGCCCACGCCGCTTTCGATGATCCCCCAGCGCATGGTCGGGAAGCGGTCGAACAGGCCGCCGAAGATCGCCATGGCAACGGGTTCCGCCATCGCCAGCTTGCTCATCAGCAGATCGGGAAGGAAGTGCTGGGGCTCGCCGAAGCGCGGCAGCCGCCCGCCCAGGTGGAAGGTGACGGCGATGTCGTTGTCGACGATCTCGCGCCAAAGCGGTTCGAACACCGGCTGCCAGTAGAAATCGGTACTGCTTGGGTCGCCGGCCAGCGCGGCGCCTGCTGCCATCTGGATGTTGCCGGCCTTGGCCGAAGTCGAAATCCCGTCGGCCGCCTGCGGGAAGGCAGGCATGTTGACCGAACGATGTCCCAGCGCGATCGCTTCGCGCAGCAGCGAGACCGTCTCGTTCACGTCGCGCATGGGCAGATAGGCGACGCCGACCAGGCGCTTGGGATCGGCCGCGCAGAAGTCCGCGAGGAAGCGGTTATAGGCGCGGAAGCTCTCGATATAGAGTTCCGAATTGGACGTGCCGAGCGGACCGCCGCCGAACAATATCGCGGTGGTCACGCCGTCGCGGTCCATGTCCGCCAGGCGCTGTGCCGGGGTCGATGTCTGGTGCAGTTCGGCGAGCTTGCCCTTGGCCTTGTAGTTCCTGTCGGAGCGTCCTGCCTGGTTGTTGAGGATGAACAGCGGCCGGCGTTTGCCCTCGAAGACTACCCAGTCATGTTCCTCGCCTTCCTCGATCACGGGGGCGAGGTCGCGCAGGTGCGCGGGGAGATATTCCTTCCAGAAATGATGCGGCGGGTCGATGTGGGCATCGGCGTCAGTCAGCCGGATGTTGGCGAGACTGTCCGCCGGGCTGTGCTTTTCCAGTTCGGTTACCGACATGATGAACTCCTTTGTGTCGAGATTTTCAGTGACCGGGCGTGAAGCGCACATGCAGCGCGTCGGGACCGCGTTGCATCAGGGTGCCGCCCGTAATGGTCGAGGATGGCTTTTCGGGATCCCAGCGCAGGCCCGGAAGACGATCGAGTACGGCGTTGAGAGCGACTTCCATTTCCTGGCGCGACAGATGCTGGCCAAGGCAAGCGTGATTTCCCGCTCCGAACGCGAAGTTGCGCTTGACGGGACGATGGATGTCGAAGCGGTCGGGGTCGTCCCATTGCGTGCGGTCTCGGTTTGCCGTGGAGACGCAGAGCCACGCGATCGAGCCAGCCTCGATCGTCACCCCCTCGATTTCAGTGTCTTGTGCGATCCAGCGCAGGAAATGCGGATCGGTGGGGTACCAGCGGGCGGATTCCTGGATTGTCTGGCGCAGCAGCGAGCGATCCGCGCGCAACGCTTCCATCTGGTCCGGGTTGTCCATCAGCGCCTTGATCGTGATCCCGAGCTGACGCCAGGTGGTTCCGCCGCCGGCAAAGACGATCAGGTTGCAATAGCGCATCACTTCATCGTCGGTGAGCTTGCGCACGGTGCCGTCGTCATCCTCGAAGTCGGCGTGAACCAGCTTGGTGATGAGATCGTCGCGCGGGTCGCCGCGCCGCTCTTCGAAGGCCCGTCCCAGCACCGCCTGGACCACCCGGCCGCCCGCTTCCGCTTTCGCGGGGTCGTTGTGGCCGCTGGTCATGATATCGGTCAGCGCGATGCGAAAGTTGAGGAATTCCTCCTGGGGAATGCCGAAACCGGCCGAGATGACACTCATCGGCAGAGGAGCGCAAAGCTCCATGTTGAGATCCGCGTGATCCTTGAGCGTGATCCGGTCGAACAGTTCGTCGACTGCCTGGACGATCCACTTGTCGTTCCACCACGTCTCGGCGAAGGATGGCTTGAAGAAGGGCTTTGCGACATTGCGCACACGCCGGTGCCGGGCGCCGTCCATGTTGAGCAGGGTATCACCAAGCGCCGGCTTCGAGAGGTAGTCATAGACGTGGTTCGTGAACCGCTCGCTGTCCATGAAAGCCTTGTTGACGGCATCGAACGACAGGAAGGTATAGTGCTTGCGGCCGCGTAGTTCTTCCTGCCGGAGCTGGGGCGGCAGCCCCATCAGCTGGTCGAGGCCACCTTCTCGAACCGGCTTTCCTTCCTCGAGCAGGGCAAGAAACCGAGGGTAGGGTTCCGACCGATCCCAGCCCATGGCCTCTGCTTCATCGTCAGGACTGAACAGGCCCCCACGGTTTTGGTCGTTGATGGCGATTGTCGATGTGTCTTGCATTGGAAGGGCCTCTCCGTTGATGGTTCTTCCGCTTATGAGGCGGGCTCGAAGGTATCCTTTTCGGTGCTGCAGTTGGGACAACACCAGTCGTCCGGCAGGTCTTCGAATGCAGTGCCGGGAGGTATCCCGCCGGCCGGATCGCCTTCGGCGGGGTCGTAGATGTACCCGCAGTACATGCAGACCCACTGCTGGTTCTCGTCGTGCGTCTCGATGCTTTGCGTTGATCCTGACATTCTCAATTCCAATCGATGGTGTGTTCCCGGGGCGCCGAGAGGGGCTGGACCCGATGGGCCTGCCGTATCAGAAGCCCAGATCGGCGATTTCCTTGTCGAACGAGCCTGTGACGCGGGTGATCGCGGTCGCGAGCTCTTCCTGGGAGCGGCCCGCCAGGAACCCGTCTATCGCGCGCTGGTAATTGCTGATGAGGCCCTCGACATCCTTCGACAGGCGCATGAACTCCAATCCGGAATGCAGCCCCTTCTGCTGGATCGGAATGTTCGCATAGTCCTGTCGCGGGATCATGGGGAAGTCCTGGCTGTCATAGGGCAGGACGATCGGTTCCATCGGGGGCGCAGGCTCCTCTCCCTCGGCGTAATGCGTAAGCGACCAGATCTCGAACATGCAGCTTTCCGGCCCAAGGGGGCGGATGCGATAGGAGGAGCAGCTGGAGTAGGGGCTCAACAGGAAGTAGTGCGGGAAAATGAACTCGAGCTTGTTTATGGGATGGGTCAGCTCGATCTCGTTGTAGTCAGGAATATTCGCCTCACCGGATTCCCGCAAAGTTTCCGTAATTGCGGCGCGAAAACGCTCCATCCAGTAAGGAATGGCCTCGTCGTTACTTTCGGGAAGGGGGATATCGAGCAGGCTGCGCGCGATCTCGATTTCCTTTGAGTGAAGAAGGCCGCCCATGCCATCGCTCAACGCCTCGAAGTTACTGACCATCATCGCGATGTTTTCGCGCGGGCCAAGATGAGGATTGGTAGGCAAGCCGATCCCGCCTGTTTCGTTGCCGAACATGGCATTCCAGAACGCCGGCCACGCGCGCTGCAACTGCGGATGGGTCTTCATCACATGGTAGCTTTCCATGAAAGCCTCCATTGCGATCTTCCAGTTTGCCGGCAGGACGGTCGCGTACCACCACTCCACCCGCATGTCGTCGATGCCGCGCCCTTCGAAATTGTCAGCCATGGGACCAAGGCAGTCGCGCAGGCTTTTCGCGGCCTTGTCGTAATTGATGAAGACGCAGCCGGCCCACAGCTCGACGCGCACTTCGCGAAGGGCAAGGTCGGCCTTGTCCAGCAGATCGTCGCTGAACAGATGCCTGCCGTAGACGAAGGTGCATTCACCATCCATGTTCCAGCGCCAACCGTGGAACGGGCAGATAAAGCCCGTCTTCGCGCAGTTGCCGTGCTCGTTACCCTTGCCCCCGGCAATCGGCACGCCGCGATGGCGACAGTGGTTCTGGAATGCCTTGATACCGTCTTTCGTCCTGACGACGATTACGGATTTTCCGACATTCGAATACTCGACCCAATCACCGACTTCGGAGATTTGCTCCAGGCGGCAGGCCATTTGCCAGACGCGAGGCCACAGGTGTTCGAGTTCCGCCTGGTAAAACTCCTCGTCGAAGTAGCGGGCTGCTGGAATCTTTTCGGGTTCCTCGATCGCGAACGGCACGTACCGCGGATCGGTTTCGGTGATGCTTAGCAAGGTATCCTCCGTTGCTGTCCGCGTCCTGCGAGAGGACCATTCGGCATGACAGCAACACGCATATTCGTTGGAGGATGCTCGTTATCTTTGATCGAAATCAACCTGTGCCCACGATTGCGGCCAGAGCAGTCCTTGCGCCGCCGGCACAGGATCAAGGTGCCAGGCAAGCGCGGGATCGGGCGCCTTTGTTTGGTGCCTCGCCGCTGCCTTGCAGAGCTCGAAGACCGGATCGTGCGCCTGGCCCGGTTCGGCTAATTTCTGAATCTGGAGAGATCTACGGTTGTAAGTATTCGAGGCCTTGTGATAGGCGATTGCACGAGTAACATTTGAGAGGAGACAAGGATGCCTTCCACGGGCATTTTTTCAGGCGTTCGTATTGTCGAATTGGCACAGTATGTGTTTGTGCCGGGGGCCAGCGTTCTGCTGGCCGATCAGGGCGCCGAGGTCATCAAGATCGAAACGCCTGGAGTTGGCGACCCATATCGCACCCTCAAAGTCGGTGACGGTCGCGAGGTGGGTACGACCAACCTTGCGATGGAGCAGAACAATCGCGGCAAGAAGAGCCTTGGGCTAGATCTCAAGTCCGAGGAGGGGCGTGAGGCCCTGCTCAAGCTAATTGAGACAGCTGATATCTTCATTACCAGCCTGCGCCCCAAGGCGATCAAGGGGCTGCGTCTCGACGTCGAGGACTTGCGCGCTCGCAATCCCAAGCTGATCTATGCCCGCGGCAACGGCGTAGGCTTTCGCGGCGCCGAAGCGAACAAGCCGGGCTTCGATGCTTCGGCTTTCTGGGCACGGGGCGGCATGGCCGATGCCTTCACCGTTCCCGGCAACCCGATTACCCGCCCGCGCCCGGCGTTCGGCGATCACTCCGGTGCGATATCGCTGGCTTTTGCGATGGCTGGCGCGCTGTTCAAGCGGGCGATGACCGGCGAGCCGTCGGTCGTGGAAACGTCGCTTTTGCAGACGGCTGCGTGGATGCTGTCGTCCGATCTCACTTATTCGCAGGTGGAAGGCTACAAGGTACACGGCGCCAGCGCTCCTTTCCCGCTGATGAGCGCTTACACGACCAAGGACGGCGTCAGGATTCAGCTGATGCTGCTGGATCCGCGGCCGCACTGGCCGACCCTGTGCCGGATGCTGAAGCTTGACGAACTGATCGACGACCCTCGGTTTGCGGACAATACAGTGAGGATGGCGAATGCTCACGAGCTGATTGCGATCCTGTCGGGCAAGATTGGCGAGCATAATTGGGAAGGGCACTGGAAGGACCTTTTCGAGGCTTGGGATGCCCCCTGGGAACTCATCCGTTCGGTGTTCGATATGGCTGTCGACCCACAGGTTATTGAAAATGAGATGATTTTCGACACCGAGGTCCAAGGCAACGCGCTGCGCCTTGTCTCCGGTCCGGCAACCTTCGACGGGCACGCCGCCCCGGTCAATTTCAAGCCGGCTCCGGACATGGGTGAGCACACCGAGGCACTGCTGAGCGAGGTTGGTTATTCGAGCGAGCAACTGGCTGATCTGCGCGCCCGCAAGATCGCTCAGTAAACGCGCAAGACCTCGGCGAAAGAGAGGTCTCGTCCCTAATTTTCGAAAACGGGGGCGGCATGCGATGGCATGTCGCCCCCGACTTTTTTGCTTTCGCCAACCGGCACGGCGGGACACTTGTTAAGCGCCGACACGCCGTGCCTGGGAAATCAGCCGAACAGGTTGCCCACGTAGCAGCCGAACTTGTTGCCATCAGGATCGCGCATGTAAGCGCCATAACGCCCCTGAACCTGAGGGCGGGGGCCGGGCTTGCCTTCGTCGATCCCGCCGTTTTCCATGCCCGCCGCGTACCAGGCATCGACCGCTGCCTCATCTGAGGCGATCAGCAGGATCGTGCCGCCATTGGCCGCTGTGGCAGGCTCCCCATCGGCTGCGGGCCCGACCAGAAACATCTGGCCATTCGAAAGCTTGTACAAGCCGATCGGCGCGGTGTCGGGCATGAGCGATTCGCTGCCGCCGAGAATGGGCAGAGTCGCGTTGTAGAACGCGCGGGCCTTGCCGATATCGTTCGTTCCAACCCTTATGCTCATGATCATAGCTATCATCTCCTTGTCATTGCGGTGCCGTTCCGAACAGCCGAACCCCTTCTAGGGTTCGTCATCGGGCGTTGGAACCGATTTTCTAACATAACCTGCTCTAAAACGGTTCATGCACTACGCGGCGAATCCCGACAACATCTACATTTTCAGGGTCTGCACATGGCTGTAAAAACCTGCGTGCTTGTGCTGGAAAAAGGAAGGATTGCCTTGTATCGCGAGGCTGCTACGCTTTTTCGGACGCGACCCGGAATGAAGAACCTCAACGGGTTTCATTCGTCATGCGATCCGGGTCCGACGGGCTGATCGCGTGACAAGGATACTGCGGATCGATGTCACTGGCGGGATGCCGCCGGCCTGCAAAAGGTTGGGCGCGAACAAAGTTTATGAAAATGAGGAAGCAGACTATGGCAACCAATACTGTCGACCGGGCCGGCGATGCGCACGGGGGCAACGGCGAGGCGCAGGCCGGGAAGTTCGAGATCTTTCGTTTCCAGGATGCGGTCGATTCCCGCGACAATCCCAGCTCGCTGTTGATTGAACCTTTGCCCGAAAGGCTCTTGCCGCTTCAGAACCAGGTCAAGGAATCCGGGCTCAACGACGCGGCTGAAATCAAGTATCTGGTAAAGCTGCCCGGCTTCTCCGTGACCCACGTTTGGTTCAAGCACGACTATCCGTTGCCGCTGCATAGCCACAATGCCGATTGTTTATATTACATCGTCGCAGGTACAATACGCCTGGGCTCTCAAACGCTAGGTCCGCGTGACAGCTTTTTCGTTCCTTGCGACGTGCCCTATCAGTTCCGCCCCGGAGCGGAAGGCGTGGAACTGCTGGAGATTCGGCACGTGACCGAAGTGAATCTGCGGCATTTCTCCAAGTCCGAGACGTTTTGGCAGAAGGCCCTCGAAACCGTGCTGGCCAATCGCGATTCCTGGCGTGATGCGAAGAAACCGCCGCTGAACTGTTGAATACCCTTTCCACAAGAGGGCGAACCGGGATGCGAGAATGATTCTCGAGCATTTTCAGGGATGAAAATGACGGTTTTGCTTGTGGATCTCGAATAGACGGTGAATGGAACCGGTAATCAGGACTCGGGCTCGCGAAAACGCGGATATCGACGATTCCGCGCGGGTCCGAATTAATTCAAGGAGGATAAAGGCTGTGTCTAATGCCATCGCGGACGCTGTGAAGTCGGACGATGCTCTGTATGACGAACTCTATGATGTTCGCAGCGAAGCCGTCGAACTTGGCAATCTTGTCGAGGTCGATCCGTTCGGTCTGATCGAAGCCGCGCGAGAGCGCGGCCCGGTTCAGGAAGGATATCTGCGCGAAGTGCTGGGCGTGCCGTTCTGGCATCGCCATCGCTCGGTAATCGAAACTGAGAAGGGCCGCCGTAAAGGGTTCACGGTTCTGTCCTTTGCCGAAGCGGAAGCCGCTTTCCGCGATAACGCACGCCTTTCCAACCGCATCTACCATATGAATCCGACGGATGACCGGATGCTGGGTATTCTGGAAATGGATAATCCCGAGCATTTCGCCCATCGCAAGGCGGCGCAATCGCTGTTCATCAAGCCGCGCGCGGTAGGCATGTGGCGCGATCGGTGGATCAATGACATCGTCAATGCCATCGCTGAAAACCTGGGCACGAAGAGCCGTGCCGAGCTTAATATGGAGTTGTGTGCACGTGTACCGGTGCACACCATCTCGGCCGCAGTCGGCCTGCGCGGCGATGATGCGCTGATCTTCCGCAAGGCCCTTATCGCCTCGATGGGAACCCGCAAGGGGCCACAGGCTCAGATGGAAGCCATGGCGACTGTCTCACGCATGTCGATGGAGCAGATCGAAATCCGCCGCAAGACGCCGGGCGATGACATCATTTCCTGGCTGATCGCCGCCGAGGTGGATATTCCCGACGAGGGCAAGCGCCAGCTTTCCGATGCGGAGATCGTTACCTTCTGCCGCCTGCTTTTGCTGGCTGGCGGCGGAACGAGCTGGCGGCAAATGGGGATCCTGCTATTTGCACTGCTTGACGACCGGGAGCGCTGGGAAGCGGTCAGGAGCGATCGGAAGCTTCTTGAGCCCGCCGTGCAGGAATCGATGCGCTGGAACCCGAACAATCCGGTGTTCAGCCGTCTGGCCATTGCCGATACCGAGATCGGCGGCGTAGCGATTCCCGAAGGCAGCGTCGTCGATATCTGTCTTGCGGCGGCGAACCGTGATCCGCTGCGCTGGGACAACCCGGGTGAGTTCGACATTCATCGTCCCGCCAAACCCCATATCGGGTTCGGGCTCGGCGCGCATATGTGCCTTGGTCGCAATGTCGCGGAAAGCGAGATGGTCGTCGCGGTCAACGCGCTGATGGATCACTTCCCCGATATGCGGATAGATCCGGATATGCCTGCCCCCTTCATCACGGGCGGCATCGAGCAGCGCGGCATATCGGCGCTGCATGTCGTCTTGAAATGAGCTGATCGCCCGAGTAATGTCCGGCGGCGGGATTTCCCTGTCGCCGGATCGCCGGTGTCGCTCCTTTCAGCGAATCGGCTCGTTTCCGCCATCCTGAAGGCAAGCCATCACTCTCTGCCTTCGATAGCTGCGAAAGCGCAAGTGCGGCCAATGGGGTTGGGGGCCTGTGGTCCAGCCCCCAACCGCCTCATCATCAGTCTTTTTCGCTGCCATCGCCAGGCAGCGGTGCGCCCGCGGCAAAGGCACGGCCCATTCCGTCGATGCATTCCTTCAGGGCAGCGGCCGGATTGAGTTCGAGAACCTTGCTGGGCTCCTCGTACTTGAGGACGTGACCGGCAGGGACATAAAAGGTTTCGCCGCCCTTGATGACTTCATCGGGCAAGTCGGAATCGGGATAGATCACCCGCATCGTGCCTTCGAACATGTAGCCGTAATGGGGACAGGGGCACACGCCGCCGGGAAGTCGACCCATCTTGTACAACTGCGTGCAGTCGAGCGGTTCGGGCACGATCGTCAGCCCGACTTCCATATCGCCCCAGTGAACGGTGCGATAATCGTCGCCCACGAAATCCCAACGGTCCTTGGCACTGGGAATGTCTTCCGGTCGGCAATGCGGCATAGCGTCTTCTCCTCTGGTCTTCTTCTTTCTGCACAATCACGAGACAATCTGCGTCGAAGGCGCGCGGCTGGCGGCAACCGCATCGGGCCGGATCTGAGCCGATGCAGTCCCTGGAGCTCTTGGCCGGCACCGCGCTGACCGGTTAGCGGGTCTGCCGGCCGGACTTGCGTGCCCAGTCTGCAATCAGTTCGTTGTAGAGATCCTGCTGGATCAGCGCATCCTTGTCTTCGAAACCGATCTCGACATCGAGCTGGCCCGTTTCGAACAAGGTGCGGCAGCGCTCGATATGCGTCTGGACTGCGCCGCTCCATCCCCAGCCGGTGGACAGGTTGCAGATCGTGCCCGGCTCGGTGGGGCCCATCGTCATGACGCGCCCCGGAAGCGCTTCCACCAGTGCTGCCGTCGCTTCGGACGTGGCTACCGGATACATCAGGGCGTCGGCGCCAGCCTCGATATAAGCCCGGCCTCGCTCGATGGCGGCTTCGACCGAGCCGCTTCCGCCACCGCCGTATTCGACCGGGTAGAGCTCGTCGCAGCGTGCGATGATGACCAGGTCCGTGCGTGCCTTGGCGCAAGCCTCCAGTCGCTCCTGCATGGCCTTGATCGGGAGCAGCCCATTCACGAGCGAGGAGTGCTTGGGGTTCACCTCGTCCTCGACGTGAATGCCGGCAATTCCGGCGCGTTCGTAGCGGCGCACGAAGTGGAAGGCATCGGCGATCGTTTCGCCCAGTGTATCGGCATCGACGACGAGCGGGATGTCGATGACCGCGGCGATGCGAGCGGCCAGTTCGATCTGCTCAACCTGTGAGTAGATGCCGTTGTCGGGAATGGCATAATGGAAAGCGCTTGCGGCGTGGCCGCCCAGATAGGCCGCCTTGAAGCCGGTCCTCTCGACGACCCGCGCAGTGAGCGCGCTGTAGCAGTCGGCGGCGATGAAATGTTCGCCGCTCGCGATAAGTTCACGCAGCTTGCGTGCTTGTCCGGTCATGTGCCTCTCCTTGTGACGGCAGGGAACCGTCATTCTTTCAACTCGTGCAAGGGGTTACGCTGAGTGCCCGATCCTTCCAGCGATCAACTGCGCCATGTCGGCGATGCGGATCTTGCCCGAAGGCGTCCAGAGGAAGTCATCGTGATCGATAACCACGATATCCGTCGGAATCTTGTAGGCGGGAAGGCGCTCCGACAAGGCGGCCTTCATCGCGGCCTCGTCCAGCGTCGCGTCGGCTGCCGGAGCGACGGCAGCAACCACGCGGTCACCCAGTTCCGGATCGGGAAGCCCGCAAACGACGACTTCGCGAACGCCGTCCAGGCCGCGCAGCGCGGACTCCACTTCCAGGCGCGATACGTTGGCACCCTTGGTTTTCAGCATGTCGCCAAGGCGGCCCGAGAAATACATGTGTCCGTCAGGCTCGATACGAACGAGGTCGTTGGTCGCGAAGTAGCCGTCAGGCGTGAATGTCTCGCTGCGCTCGCGCTTGTAATATCCCTTCATCAAGGCGCCGCCGCGAAGCTGCAGTTCGCCGACTTGTCCGGGCTCGAGCACCTCGCCCGTATCGGGATTCACCACCCGGCGGTCGCCCGTGCCGATCGGAGGACCGAATGCGCCGCGTCGATCCTCGGGCAGCAAGGTCCCGACGGGCGAGGCGCAGTGCGGTCCGAAACTCTCCGTCATGCCCAGCGAATTGGGGACAAGATCGGGCGGACGCGGTGTGCCGTCAGGCAGGCGTTCGGTGCGCAAGTTGCGGATACCTTCGATATCTGCGCCTTGTTCCAGCATCAGGTCCCGCACGGTCTTGAGCTGGGCATGCCACCCATGCAGCATGTCCGCGCCAAGTTTCTGCAGCGCCGTGGCAACCGATTGGGGCGAGACGCCTGCGGGCAGAACGATGGAGCCGCCATTGATGAAGGTTTCCAGCAGCATGCTGAGGCCACCAACCCAGAACATCGGCAGGACACACAGCACGTCGTGTCCCGGGGTGGGAAAATGATTGTCGGCCAGAACCTGGGCATGCCGCGCCATCGAACCGTGCCCGTGCACCACTGCCTTGGGCAATGCGGTGCTCCCGGAGGTGTAGATGATGACGCCATCGTCGCTCGGGTGAATGCCTTCCTTGATCCCGGCCAGGAAGGCTTCGTCGAGCGCCTTGTCGCTTTTGCCGGCCGCGATCAGCGCCCCGGTGTCGCCAGCCCACTCCAGCCCGGCAGGATCGTCAAGCCAGATCGATCGCAGATAGGGCACTTCGTGGAGGCGAAGCGGTCCGCCGCCCACGGCCTGCGACAGGGAAGGAAGAGCGCGTTCGATCAGCTGGCCGTAATCGCGCCCGACATAGGTTCGCTCGGCAAGCAGCAAATGCGCGTCGCTATGCCTCAGGATATGCGCCAGTTCCCCAGGGCTGGCCAGCGTGCTGATCGGAATCGTGAGCGCGCCGACTTGTGCCGAAGCGAAGAACGACACGATCCAGAACGGCGTATTGCCGGCGAGGAGCGCAACCCGGCTGCCCTTGCCGACCCCGGCAGTAAGCAGTCCGCGGGCCATGTCGGCCGCCGCAGCCTGCAATTCGCGAAACGAGAGTGTCAGCCCTTCGGCCCTGATGGCCGGATCGTCGCCATAGCGCTGGGCGCAATAATCTAGCAGTTCGGGCAGGCTCTGGGGTTGAGCTGCACCTTGCGCGGAATTGTCCTTGCCGGCGCTCATGATTTCTGCCCGCTCAGCTTGTCGACCATCTTCTTGGACATGGCCTTCTGGTCGGGGGTGAAGGCGAGCGAGCTGAACGTCAGCCGTTCCAGTTGGCGTGCCTGATCGGCGGGAAGGTCTTCCACCATTTCCAGCGCTAACTTGCCCGCAGCCATCACTTCGGTCGGGAAGCCGGCCAGCTTGATGCAGAAGGCGCGAACCCGTTCCTCGAACACGTCGTCCGGATAGACGTCATGGACAAGGCCCATTGTCAGTGCACGTTCGGCCGAGACCTTCTCGTTGGCGAGGACCATCCAGCGCGCCCAGTGCGCGCCGATGATCCGCGTCAGGCGCCCCACGCCATTGGACAGCGGCAACATGCCCAGCTGCATTTCGGGGAACCAGTAAGCGGCACTTTGCGAAGCGAGGCGGAAATCGCAAGACAGCGACATTTCCAGGCCACCGCCGACACAAGTTGCGTGATGGGCAATGACGATGGGTTTCTCGATGCGCTCCATCTCTTCATAGAGGGAGTGCATCCCGCCCATCAGATCGCGGCGCATCCAGGTTCGGGCGCCGGTCGGGCTTTCTCCGAAGCCGGGTCCGCCCTGGGGATCGGTAAGGTCTACACCGGCGCAGAAATAGCGGCCCTTACCCCGTATCAGCATCACCTTGAGGTCCGGTCTTTCGCGCAGATCGGCGACCGCCTGCGCTATGGCATCGAACATCGAACGGGTCAGCGCATTCAGTTTATCCGGGCGGTTGAGCACCAGTTCAAGGATGCCGTCCGCTTCGTTGCGCAATACAAGATCATCAGTCATGGATTTGCGTTCCTCAGTCGGTTCGCAGGAGCAGGGCGCCGTAGCCGAACCCGCCATTGGTCACGAGGCAGGTCTTGGCGTCCTTGACCTGGCGTTCGCCGCAAAGGCCCCAGAGCTGCATGCATGCTTCGTAAGTATGGCCAAAGCCATGGAGCCTGCCTGCCGAAAGCTGGCCACCGCTGGTGTTGAGCGGCAGTTCGCCGTCCAGGCCGATGCGGGTGCCGCCCTCGACGAACGAAGCCGCCTCGCCCGGGCCGCACATGCCGGCTGCCTCCAGCCACATGAGCGTCAGGATGGAGAAGCCGTCATAGATCTGGGCGGTGTCGACATCGGCGGGCTTCAGATCGGTGCGCGACCACAGCATGTCACCGGCCTTCTTCGCGGGCAGGGATGCGAAATCGGTCGCGGTATGGTCGCCGAAGCCCAGTCCCTCGATCGACATACCCATCGATTCGATCAGGATCGGCGCCTGACGCAGATCGGGAGCGGTATCGCGATGCGAGATGATGATCGCGGTCGAGCCGTCGACATGGGTATCGCAGTCGAAGAGCCGCAGCGGAGTCGAAATCATCCGCGAGGCCAGATAATCCTCGATCGTGATAGGCGTGCGATAGATGGCGTTGGGATTCATTCCCGCCATTTTCCGCGAATTCACCGCGATCGCTCCGAGTTGCTCCTGGGTCGCCCCGTACTTTTCGAAATAGGCCTGAGCGTAGAGCCCGTAGATATTCACGGCGGAATAGCACTGGTAGGGCAGGAACCACGACATGCCGCCGCGAATGCGCGGCACGGACTTGCCGATAACTGTCGAACTGCGATCCTTCATCCGGGCCGTGGCCTGCCCCACCGTGCGGAAAACCAGAACGTGGCGGCACAGGCCTGACGCAACGGCCATGATCGCCTCGAAAATCGCGCCCATGTGGGCATGACCCTCGGTCGAGGCGCCGACCCAGGTCGGCTGGAGGCCCAGGCTGAGCATGACTTCGGTCGCGCCGACCGGAGAATGGCCACCGGCGTCGAGCATCGGGCCGGGATAAGTCGTCAGTCCGTCGATGTCGCTCATCGAGAGGCCGGCCTGTTCGACTGCGCGTTCGCACGCCTGAAGGGTCAGGGCCAGAGCGCTCTTGTCCGATGGACGTCCCACCTGGGACTGGCCTGCACCACTGATGCAGGCCTGTTTTTCCGCCAGCATACTCATGCGACACGCTCCACAGGATGAAACAGGGGGATCCAGACATCCTCGATGTTTTCGAATTCGACCTCGACCGGCATGCCGCTGCGCACGTCCTGGACCGGGCAACCGACGATGTTGGAAAAGACGTAGAGCCGTTCCTGCTCGTCCAGCTCCACTGCGGCGACGACGTAGGGAATTTTCAGGCCGGGCATCCAGGCCTGTGCATTGATGGTAAAGGACTTGACCTTGCCGCGGCCGGAAACCGGCACAGGCGCCACCGCGCTGCTGCCGCACAGGTGGCAGCGAGGGCGCGGCGGGTGGATATAGTGCTCGCAGCCGCTGCAGCGCACGATCATCAGTTCGCCGCGTTCGCCTCCGGTCCAGAAGGCTTTGTTTTCCTCATCCAGTGCGGGCAACTGCCGTATGGCGCGAGCCGGTGGTGCTTCTTTTTCTGCCATTACCGCTGCTCCGCCTGTCCGAGGGCCTTGAATACACCCAACATCCCAAGAATTATCCCGTTTTTGTCTGTCGCCAAGGGGGCGTCCGGACGGTGAAGCCGTGCCGATCGTCAGCCCATGTCGATAACGTCGCGCAGGACGTTTCCGCAATGCCGCTAAGGGCCTGTGCGGAAACGATTACCCGATCGAGCCGAGTATCGCTCCGACCTCGTAGGTTTCCCCTGCTTCGGCTGAAATCGTCAAAGTACCCGATGCCGGCGATTCGACCTCGTTGGTGGACTTGTCGCTCTCAACCGAGAACAGGGGATCGCCTTCCTTGACGGATGCGCCGTTCTGTATGAGCCATTCCGAAAGCACGCCTTCGGTCATCGAAAAGCCGATCTTGGGCATAATGATATCTGTTGCCATACTGTCCTCTGCTTTGGTTTAGGATGTAGTCACCGGAGTTTTGGCCCCGGTCGTCGATCTGATGGCGTCGGCGATCTGATCGGCCGAGATAAGGAAGGCTTCTTCGAGCGGCTTCGAGAAGGGCACCGGCGCGAACGGTGCGCCGACACGCATCACCGGGGCCTTGAGCTCGCCGAACAGTTCCTCCTGCAAGGTTGCGGCGATCTCGGCGCCCACGCCGAAGCGACGAACGGCTTCGTGCGCGACGACGACGCGGCCCGTCTTCCTTGCGGATTCGATCACCGTGTCACGGTCCCAGGGAGCGATGGTGCGCAAATCGATGACTTCCACCGAAAGCCCTTCGTCCTCAAGCGCCTTCGCTGCCTTCAGGGCGCGGTGGACGATCTCGGAATAAGTGACGACTGTCACATCTGCGCCCTCACGGACCACTTTCGCCTTGCCCAGGGGAATGCGCTGCGCCCCTACCGGCACGTCGTCCGCCATGGCATAGGCGCGGGAGCATTCGATGAAGATGCACGGATCGGGATCGTCGATGCAGGAAAGCATCAGGCCCTTGGCATCGGCTGCAGACGAAGGGGCGACGACCTTGAGGCCGGGTGTATGTGCAAACCATGCCTCGAGAAAGTCGCTGTGCTGCCCCGCGACCGAGATGCCTGCTCCTGTCATCATTCGAATCGTGATCGGCACGCCGGTCTGCCCACCGGACATGTAGCGCAGCTTCGCCGCATGATTGACGATCATGTCCATCGCCACCGTGGTGAAGTTCATCAGCATGATCTCGGCGACGGGCTTGTACCCGTTGATCGCTGCACCGATGGCGGCACCGATGATCGCCTGCTCCGAAATCGGGGTGGAACGGACACGCTCGTCCCCGAATCTGGTCGAAAGGCCATGCGTAACGCCGACAACGCCGCCGCCCTCGCGGTCGGCCACGTCCTCGCCGAAAACGATCACCTTGTCATCGGCCGCCATGGCTTCGGACAGGCCTTCGTTGATGGCCTGGATGATATTGAGCTTCTTCGTTTCGACAGCCATCACGCAACCCCTGCTTCGGCATAGACATCGGTGGTCAGTTCGCTCGCGTGCGGCAAGTCGCTGCCGAGAGCATATTGCACTGCGTCTTCGATATCGTCGGCAATGGTCTTTTCCATCGCCGCAAGATCTTCTTCCGTGGCAATGCCATCGGCGATCAGCTTGGCGCGGAACGCGGGAACCGGATCCTTGGCGATTGCCGCGGCCTTTTCTTCCTTGGTCATGTAGCTGTCATCGTCGCCGAAGACGTGACCGTGGAAGCGGAAGGTCATGGCTTCGATCAGAGTCGGGCCGCCACCTTCACGGGCACGGGCGATCGCTTCATGCGCGGCTGCGTACATTTCGATGGGGTCGTTGCCGTCAACAGTGACGCCGGGCATCGAGTAGCTTGCAGAGCGTTTGGACACCTGGTCCACGCTGGTGGCATTCTCGTACCGCGTGTGTTCGCCGAACAGATTGTTCTGACACACGAAAATGACAGGCAGTTTCCAGAGCGAGGCCAGGTTGAGGCTCTCGTGGAACGCGCCGATATTGGAGGCCGCATCGCCGAAGTAGGCAATCACCACGCGCTTGCTGCCGTCGAGCTTGTGGGCCCAGGCGAGACCGTTCGCGATCGGCATGGACGAGCCGACGATGCCGGTCGTCAGGATCGCGCCGGAAGCAGGGTGGGTGATGTGCATCGGACCGCCCTTGCCTTTGCAGGTGCCCGTAACGCGCCCGGCGACTTCCGCCCACAGGTCGCGCAAAGGCACGCCCTTGGCGAGCATGTCGTGCGTGCCCCGATAGATCGTGCAGATCTGGTCATCGTGGTTGAGATTGACCGACAGGGCGGACGGAATGACTTCCTGCCCGCGCGGTGAATAATACGGCATCATCAGGCGTCCGGTCTTGATGACCTTGCGCGAAACCTCGTCGTTCCTGGCGATAAGGGCCATACGCCGATAGATTTCGAGCTGGGTTTCTGCATCCGGAATTGCGCGATTGACGCGCGCGTCTTCAGAACTGCTTTGCATTCTAGCGTCTACCTCTCCGCTAATATCAGTCATTCGGCCGCTGCTCTCGCGTTGCAGCGGAACCGTTCATGGTTCCGTGGATATTCCCGCCGACGAGCTCGGCGCATCGGATGTGTACTTTGGAAGCGTCTTCAAAAGAGGCGCCATGGTCGGCGTCGCGGCCGGCCATGTATCGGAGGCCCCCTCTCGCGTTCTCGAACCGCACTATCGCGCCCGGGGAGTGCAGGTCAAAGCGTTTGTTGAGCTGCGACAGATCCCTTGGGTTGCCTGGGCGTGACTGCAGTGAATTGCGCCGCCGGTCAGTCATAGCAGAGTATCCAGGTCCTGTGGGGGCTGGCTCTCGTCGACTTGTGCTCGGACAAGTTCGATGAAGGACTTCCCGCGCTCGCTCACATGCTTGGGCAGCCAGATCATCGCAAGTTCGGCAACGGTCCGCACCGTGTCATCGATGATCGGCAGATACTTGACGTTGCGAACGTGCGCCACCGCTGCGGTCGCCGGAACCAAGCTGCAGCCCAGGCCCGCAGCGACCAGGCTGATCGCCGTATTCGTCTGTGTCGCCTCTTGGGTTACCTGCGGCATCACCCCTACAGCCTTGAACATTTCAAGCATGTCCTTGGAATATATGCTGTAGCGCTGGGGCGGCGTGATGAAGGGTTGCTGGGCCAGTTCGTTGAGCGCGACCGACGTGTGTTCTGCGAAAGGTCCGTTGGCGGGAACGGCTGCGACTATTCTTGAACGCTCCACGATGAACGAATCGAACTCGTCCGTTCGGTCAGTCGCGGCAGTGACGAAGCCGACATCGAATTCGCCATGTTGCAAACCTTCGACCTGCCGTGATGACGGATGCTCGAAAAGCCGGACGTGTACGTCGGGAACTGCGGAGCGAAACTTGACGATCAGGGACGGTAGGACGTGGTATAATGCGGGCCCGATGAAGCTTACGCGCACGTCGGGAATCGGCTGGCCGGCGCGCTGCGTCATTGCGCGGGCCAGATCGGCCTGTCGCAAGGTGCGCCGGGCTTCTTCCAGGAAGATTTTCCCGGCCCGCGTCAATTCCACCTTGCGCCTCGAGCGCTCGAGCAGGGTTACGCCCAGTTCAGCCTCAAGGCGTTGAATTGATTGGCTGAGTGGTGGCTGAGACATGTTCAGGCGGCGAGCCGCGTTGCCGAAGTGCTTTTCCTCGGCGACAGCGACGAAATGTTGCATGTGACGAAGATCCACGTGAAGGCCTTTCTAGTCGTCGCCTAATTCAGCTTCGGTCTTGCAGAAATCCGGAACGTCGCAAGACGCGTCCGCAAAGGTAATGCAACGCAGGCGCCATTTTGAGCGCCTCTTTCAATGCGTTGCGATGCAAATGGCTCTCCCGATACGATTCCGTCAATCTGGTCGGTTACCTCGATCATATGCTGCCGGTCATTGAACGCAACGCCTGCCGCGACATGATTTCCGTTCCCGCGCAGCAGCCCCTCAGGCGATCAATCTTCCGGTGCGATGGTGATCCGCAAGCCGTCGATCGATTCGGTGACCGGCAACTGGCACGAAAGCCGCGACAGTTCTGTGCGATGTTCGGAACTGTCGAGCAGATCGTTTTCGTCTTCGCTGATCGGCGGCAGACGGTCTGCGAATTCAGGAGCGACCATAACATGGCATGTAGCGCAGGAGCAGCATCCACCGCACAGGGCCAGGAGTTCGTCGAACCCGGCATCGCGGATTACTTCCATGACGGAACGGCCTTCCTCGGCGGCGATCTCGCGCTCTTCGCCTTCGCGTGTGACGATGGTCAACTTGGGCATCGGTGAAATTCCTCCAGATTCAATTCATCGTCGGGATGACGAAGCTCTGATCCACCACGCCGCCGCCGCTGGGCCAGCGCTGCGTGACGGTCTTCGTGCGCGTATAGAAGCGCACGCCGTCCATCCCGTACTGATTGAGATCGCCAAACCCCGAGCGCTTCCAGCCACCGAAGCTGTGGTAGGCGACCGGAACCGGAATCGGCACATTGATGCCCACCATTCCGACTTCGACCTTGGCGGCGAATTCGCGAGCGTAGTTGCCATTTCGCGTAAAGATCGCGACCCCGTTGCCATACTGATGCTTCGAGGGATAGCTCAGGGCTTCCTCGAAGGTCTCCGCGCGAACCATCTGCAGGACCGGACCGAAGATCTCATCCTGATAGCTCTTCATGTTCGCCGTGACTCGATCGATCAGGGTCGGGGCGAGGAAATATCCATCTTCGTAGCCCTGAAGCGAGAAGTCGCGTCCGTCCACGACGATCTCCGCCCCTTCATCGGCGGCCATCTGGATATAGTTCTCGATACGCTCCTTGTGCTGCGCGCTGACGACAGGGCCGTAATGCGCGTCCGGGTCGGTGGCGATGCCTACCCGCAGGCCGTTGATCGCTTCCACGAGCTTCTCGCGCAGCGCATTGGCGGTTGCCTCGCCGACCGGAGTGACCACCGGGAGCGCCATGCAGCGCTCGCCCGCCGATCCGTAGGCGGCGCCGACGATATCGGCTACTGCCTGATCCAGGTCCGCGTCGGGCAGGATGATGCCGTGGTTCTTCGCGCCGCCCATGCACTGCATGCGCTTGCCGTTCGTCGCGCCGCGACCGTACACATATTGCGCAATGTCGGACGAGCCGACGAAGCTGACGGCCTTTATCTCGGGGTGGTCGAGGATCGCGTCGACGATTTCCTTGTCGCCGTGCAGGACATTGAGGATGCCTTTGGGCAGTCCCGCTTCAATGGCGAGTTCGGCCAGCCGGACCGGGACGGAGGGATCGCGCTCGGATGGTTTCAGGATGAAGGCATTGCCGCAGGCGATCGCGGGTGCGGCCATCCACAAGGGGATCATCGCCGGAAAGTTGAAAGGCGTGATTCCGGCAACGATGCCCAGCGGCTGCCGCATGGAATAGACGTCGATCCCCGGGCCGGCGCCTTCGGTATATTCGCCTTTCAGCAGGTGGGGGATGCCGCATGCGAATTCGACGACTTCCAGCCCGCGCTGCAGATCGCCGCGGGAATCGGCGACCACCTTGCCATGCTCGCTGGAAAGCAGGTGGGCGAGTTCATCCATATGCTGTTCGATCAGTTCCTTGAAACGGAACATCACACGGGCACGGCGTTGTGGATTGAGAGCCGCCCAGTGCGGCTGGGCCGCCCTGGCGCTTTCGACCACTTGCTCAAGGCCCGCGGCCGTCGCAAGCGCTACACGTGCCTGAACCTGGCCAGTGGATGGATCATAAACATCGCCGCTGCGCCGCGATTCCATCGTCGCCGCAGCGCCATCGATGAAATGGGTGATGTCGCGCATATCTGCCTCTCCGAAATTCTCGCTTTCCTTCTAGCCATTGGCATTCGGCAGGGATACAGGAAAAAGTTCCGATCCATTGTGCGATTTTGCAATGCTCAACTCTGATCTGCTTCTGACATTCCTGCAAGTTGTCCGGCGCGGCAACGCGCTCGCCGCTGCGCGCGCGATGGGCGTGGACCACAGTACGGTTATCCGCCGTCTCACCCAATTGGAGGCCGCGCTCGACACCCGGCTCTTCGATCGTTCCCCGCGTGGTCTTGCGCCGACCGCAGCCGCGCTTGCTCTCGTGACGGGTGCAGAAAAGGTCGAGGCTGCGATCATGGCTGCAACCGACGATGTCGTGGGACGTGACGGCGACATCAGCGGTACCGTGCGCCTGGCGACACCGGAAATCTTCGGTACCTTCCTGGTGGCCCCTAACATTGCCGGGATTGCTGAGCGGCACCCTCGTCTGGTGCTGGAACTCTCGCCGGAAAGCCGATCCATCAGCCTGTCCAAGCGTGAAGCCGATATTGCGATCACGTTGCGCAGGCCGCCTCGGGGTCGGCTGATCGCCCGGAAGCTCACCGATTTCCGGCTTGGTCTCTATGCCTCGCGCAGCTACCTCGAACAGCATCCGACGATCGAAACGCTGAAGGATGTCGAGAGCCACGGTTTCGTCTCCTATATCGACGAACTGGTCGCATCCCCCGAGATGGTGGCGCTGGACTATGTCGTGCCCGATGCTCGGGTCGTGTTCCGCTCCAGCTCCAGCATTGCGCAGCATCTCGCAGTGACTGCGGGCCTGGGCCTGGGCATTCTCCACGTGCTGGCTTCGGAGAAGGACGATCGCCTGGTTCGTATTCTGGTCGATGAGGTGGAGGTCGTGCGCAGCTACTGGCTGGTTGTTCACAGCGACTTGTCGCGATTGCCAAGGGTCAGGGCGGTCATGGATTTTCTGGAAGAACTGATTGTGGATCATGCTCCCATCCTGTGAGCGCGGCCTTTCCGCGCTTTCGGCATGATAGCCATTTGGGGACGTCAGGCGAAGATCTCCGAAAACCGCATCCGCACCTGAAGACCATTTCGCTGCGGAATATTCGTACTCGTCCGGTTCTCCGGTGTTGTCGTTCGATTTATTTTCGGATTTTTACCTTGACCTGTATCGGCACAGGATGATCAACGTGGCGCGCATTGTGCCCGAGCCGGCCTGGGCGGATATATTCCGATGTCACATCGATGCCGGCAATTGCATGGAGAGAATGGATGAAGGCTGCAGTTCTGCGCGAAGCTGGCAAACCGATGACGATCGAAAACGTCCAGTTGGACAAGCCCGGGCCGCATGAAGTTCTGATTCGCACTGCAGCTGCCGGATTGTGTCACAGCGACCTGAGCTTTGTGGACGGCGTGTATCCGACGCAAATGCCTATCGTTCTCGGGCACGAAAGTGCCGGAATCGTGGAAGCGGTCGGTTCTGAAGTCCAGACAGTGAAGCCGGGCGATCATGTCGTCACGTGTATTACAGCATATTGCGGACATTGTAATTACTGCTTGGGCGGACGTATGTCGCTGTGCGTTTCCGAAGATACGGTGCGCAGCGCAAACGAGCCTTCGCGTATTTCCCAGAACGGCAATGACCTCCCGCAATTCCTCAAGCTTTCCTCCTTTGCCGAGCAGATCCTCACTCACGAGCATGCCGTTGTGGCGATCCGGCGGGACATGCCGTTGGACCGTGCCGCGGTGATCGGCTGTGCGGTGATGACCGGGTTCGGCGCCGCGGTGAATACAGCAGGCATCCGGCCAGGCGATACGGTGGCGGTGATCGGATGCGGCGGCGTCGGTCTGCCCGCCATCAACGGTGCGAAAATCGCCGGTGCAGGCCGCATCATCGCGATCGACATGTCGCGCGGGAAAGAGGCGCTGGCTCGCGATTTCGGCGCAACCGACTTCATCTGCGCGGCAGACGGGGATCCGGTCGAGGCCGTGCTGGAATTGACCGGTGGCGGCGTGCGTCATGCGCTGGAATGCGTGGGCAGGGGGGCTACGATGTCCCAGTCCATCATGATGGTAGAGCCGGGCGGTACGGCTACCGTGGTCGGGGCCGCGCCGCCTTCGGACATGGTCAATTTTCCGGCCTTTGCCCTGCTTCGCGAGCGCAGGCTACAGGGCTCCTATCTCGGTTCGAACCGTTTCCCGATCCAGATCCCCCAGATCATCGATCTCTACATGCAGGGCCGGCTTGAGCTGGACAAGATGGTGACGATGCGCCTGGCACTGGAGGAAATCAACAAGGGCTTCGATGCCATGCGCGACGGCCAGGTCGCCCGCGCGGTGATCGAGTTCGACCACTAAGTCGCCGCATCTCGTCACTGCCTTCGGGCAGTGGCTTGCATCCATTTTGGAGCGAGGAAAACATGGAATTTGAAACGGTTACAGAGGGCCTGGAGTTTCCCGAGGGACCCATCGCCATGGCCGACGGGTCGGTCATCCTGGTCGAGATCAAGCGCCAGACCCTTAGTCGTGTCCTGCCCGACGGGACAGTAGAGGTGATCGCGCATCTGGGTGGCGGTCCGAATGGCGCTGCGATCGGCCCCGACGGCGCGGTCTACGTCTGCAACAATGGTGGCTTCAACTGGATGTTGGTGGACGGCATCGTCGCGCCGCATGGCACGCCGGGCGATTACACCAGCGGTTCGATCCAGCGGGTCGACCTCGCTACCGGCGAGTTCACGACGCTCTACGACAGCTGCGATGGGCGGCCGCTGCGCGGGCCCAACGACATCGTGTTCGACCGCGACGGCGGGTTCTATTTCACCGACTTGGGCAAGACCGATGGCGAAAAGCACGACGTCGGCCACCTTTATTATGCCACGGCGGACGGCAAGACGATCAGGCGTGTGCGTGAAGGCATGATCACGCCCAACGGTGTCGGAATTTCACCTGATCAAAAGTCGGTGATCGTGGCCGAATCCCATACGAGCCGCGTCTACGTGTTCGAGATTACCGGCCCTGGACAAGTCGAACAGCTGGTGGACCGCTGGGGAATGCGCCGCAATGTGCTGGGTCCGTTACCTGGTTATCAGAGTCTCGATAGCCTTGCGATCGAGGCTGACGGCAAGGTCTGCGTCGCAACGCTTATCAACGGGGGTATCACCGTGTTCGATCCCGAGACGCGCGGGACCGAGCACATCGCCTTTCCCGATCCCATCGTCACCAACATCTGTTTCGGCGGCGAGGACATGCGCGACGCATGGATCACCGCGTCGGGCACTGGCAAGCTGTTCAAGTGCCGCTGGCCACGACCGGGGCTCAAGCTGAACTACAACGGCTGATCATTCGCGGCGCCCCTGACCATGGGCCGGTCCGGTTATGTGGTCGGGGCGCTCTGTGCAGGCAGGGCATAGGCGCGAGCGGCTGCCTTGCGGGCGATACTGGCGAGCCTTGTGCCGATTTCCTCCAGCTTTTCGGGCGAATGCTGTCCGGAGAAACCGGTGCTCGTGATGCAGTATGTGGGGACCGCATTCGGTCCGACGATGGCGGCGGCGATGGTCACGACGCCGCGCAGGTAGTGGCCGTCGTCCATCGCCCAGCCGCGTTCGCGCACTTCCAGCAGTTCCTTGAAGTAAGTCTCAGGATCCGGCGGCGCCTGCCAGCGCAACTCTGCGATAATCTCCTCGACGCGCCGCGCATCGGGAGCCTCAAGTGCGAGGAGGCACCGCCCGATCGCGCCCAGATGGGCCGGTAGGCGCTGGCCCGTCGTGAGATGGACCCGGGTCTCCAGTGGGCTTTCGATGACATCGACAAGCGTGGAGCGATTGCCGCTGTATCGCCAGAAGCCCGAGCTGCGGCCCGTACTGTCGGCAAGCTGACGAAGGTCTGCATGAAGCAGGTTGCGCCAGTCGCCGTCATGCCCGTGCACCCGGACCAGTTCGGCCAGCCCGTCCCCGATCGAATAGACCTTTGTTGCAGGATCGAAGCGCAGAAAATCCTCTGCGGCGAGTGTCTTCAGGATGTTGAAGCAACTGCTTGGGCTGAGATTGAGCGCGCGCGCGACCGCGTTCACGCCCATGCCTCCCTTCGTGGAGATGAGTCGCAGGATGGCGATGGCTTTGGATATCGAGGGAACCATAAAGTCTACTTTTATTCATCATTATGAATGGCGTCAATCACTATATTGAATGATTGTCAATTAGCTGCTAGCTGAGTCGGCAATTGAAAGGGAGACTGATGGCTAAGCTGAAGGACAAGGTCGTTGCTGTAACGGGTGCCGGCCGCGGAATCGGGCGGGAAATTGCTCTGCTCGCCGCGCGCGAGGGCGCCAAGGTGGTGGTCAACGATCTCGGTGGATCGCAGGAAGGCGACGGCGCGGATGTCGGTCCGGCGCAGGAAGTCGTGAACGAGATCAAGGGATTCGGCGGCGATGCTGTCGCGAATACCGCTGACATCTCCAATCCTCAGGGCGCGCAGTCCATCATCGGCGACGCAATCGACCGCTTTGGCCGTATCGACGGCGTTGTGAACAATGCGGGCATCTTGCGCGACCGCATCTTCCACAAGATGAGCCAGGACGATTGGGATACGCTGATCCGCATCAACCTGAACGGGTATTTCTACGTATCCAAGGCCGCGGCCCTTGCCTTCAAGGAGCAGGGATCGGGATCGTTCGTCCACTTCACCTCCACCTCGGGCCTGATCGGCAACTTCGGCCAGGCGAACTACTCGGCGGCGAAGATGGGCGTGGTCGGTTTGTCGAATTCGATCGCGCTCGACATGGCGCGCTCGAATGTCAATTCCAACTGCATCGCTCCTTTCGCATGGAGTCGCATGACTGCGACGATCCCGCCGCAGAACGAAGAAGAGCGCAAGCGCGTCGAGCGCATCAAGTCAATGACCCCGGACAAGATCGCGCCGCTCGCCGTTGGGCTGCTTTCCGACGAAGCCAAGGAAGTGACCGGGCAGATCTTCGCTGTCCGCAAGAACGAGATATTCCTCTTCTCGGTCCCGCGTCCGATCCGCTCGATGCATCGCTCGGAAGGGTGGACGCCGGATTCGATCGTGTCCGATCTGCTGCCGGCTTTCCGTAGCTCGTTCCATAAAATGGAGCGTTCGGGCGACGTGTTCAGCTGGGATCCGATCTGACCGTGCAGTTCGATCCCGCACGACTGCTCTCGCTTGCGCCGCGCGTGACCAAGCATGCCTACAGCAAGCGCAGCACCATGCTTTATGCGCTTGGCGTTGGGGCTGGGCAGGATCCGGAAGCCGGAGACCTGCGCTTCGTCTACGAAGAAGGTCTGGAAGCGCTGCCATCCATGGCGGTAGTGCTGGGCTATCCGGGCTTCTGGCAGAAAGAGCCGGAATACGGGATCGACTGGAAGCGAGTGCTGCACGCCGAACAATCCGTCAGATTCTACCGGCCCCTGCCGGTGGAAGGCGAGGTGCGCAGCGAGATGACGATTGAGTCCATCTTCGACAAGGGTGCGGAAAAAGGCGCTCTGCTTTCGTCTCTTCGCAAGATCTTCGATGCCGCGAATGGAGACCTGCTGGCGAGTGTCACGCAGACATCCTTCCTTCGCGGCAACGGCGGACATGGTGGATCCGAGGGAGAGCCGCCCAGACCGCACGCGGTCCCCGAGCGGGCGCCCGACATATCCGTCACTGTGCAGACACGTCCGGAACAGGCGCTGATCTACCGGCTCTCTGGCGACTACAACCCGCTCCATGCCGATCCTGCCGTTGCGCGGGACGCGGGGTTGCCGCGGCCGATCCTGCACGGATTGTGCACTTACGGCATCGGTACGCGGGTCATTGTCGCACAGCTTCTCGGCAATGACGGCGGTCGGCTCAAGCGTCTCGATGCGCGTTTCACCGCGCCGGTCTTTCCCGGCGACGAACTGGTAGTGTCGATCTGGCGCGAAGGCGATGGCAGGGCGGCCTACAAGGTCGAAGTCCCGGCTCGCTCCGTGACGGCGATCAACAATGGATTTGTGGAGTTTGCAAGCTGATGGCTGGTATCCAATCTTTCGGCGCCTATGTGCCCCGTCTGCGCTTGCAGCGGGCCGCCGTGCACGCGGCTAACAAGTGGTTTGCACCGGGCCTTGGGCGACTCGCCAAGGGCGAACGGTCGATGGTGAACTGGGACGAGGATGTCGTCACGATGGCGGTCGAGGCGGCGCGAGACTGCCTTGCGGATCGCAGTCGCGAGGACATCGCCACGGTGATGCTCGCCTCCAGCAGCGCTCCGTTTGCCGACAGGCAGAATTCGGGGATCTTGAAGGAAGCGCTCAACCTTTCAGACCACGTCGCTACGATCGACATCGGCATGAGCCAGAAGGCAGGTGCCGGCGCGCTGCTGCAGGCCTGCCGCTCGGCGTCTAGCGGAACGGTGCTGGTCACGGCGTCGGAATCGCGGCGCGCGCGTCCAGCCTCGGAGGATGAGCTCCTCAATGGTGACGGGGCCGCAGCCTTCGTGATCGGCGAGGGGGACGGGCTCGCAAGGCTGGTCGACAGCTACAGTGTGTCTGCTGACTTCGTCGACCACTTCCGCCCCGAAGGTGAGGAGTTCGATACCGGCTGGGAAGCCCGCTGGGTTCGTGATGAGGGCTATTCCAAGCTGGCCGGCAACGCCATTTCCGGCTTGCTCAAGCAAAGCGGAGTGGACGCCTCGGCCATCAGCAAGCTGATCGTCGGCATTCCTGGCAAGGGGATCGCCGCGGGCTTGGCCAAGCGCGCAGGCATCGCAGCCGAAGCCGTAGCCGACGATCTGGGTGCGGTGATGGGCAGTGCCGGAACCGCGCATCCGCTGGTCATGCTTGCCCACTCGTTGGAAACGGCCAAGCCGGGCGATCTGCTGCTGGTGCTTGGCTTCGGGCAGGGGGCCGACGTGTTGCTGTTCGAGGCGACCGATGCGATCGGGTCGGTTCGGCCGCTGCTGGGTGCAAGCGGGTGGCTGGAACGCGGGCGCCAGGAACCCAATTACATGAAGTACCTTTCCTTTGCTGGGCACATCCAGCTCGAACTTGGCAAGCGGGCTGAATTCGACCAGAGTCCGGTTCTTACCGCACTTTATCGCAACCGAAAGACGGTATTGGGGCTGGTCGGCGGACGCTGCACGGAAACCGGCACAATCCAGTTTCCCAAGACCGACATCAGCGTCAACCAGAACAATCCCGCCATCGGTACGCAGGAAGATTACCCGCTTGCCGAAGTGCCCGCGCGGGTCATGAGCTATACGTCCGACAGCCTGACATTCACGCTCGATCCGCCGAACTACTACGGGATGATCGACTTCGAAGGTGGCGGGCGTATGCTGACCGAGTTCACGGACGTCGATCCCGGCCAGGTTGCGGTCGGTGCGCCCATGCGCATGATGTTCCGCGTCAAGTCGCGCGACAATCGCAGCGGCTTTGTTCAATATTTCTGGAAGGCGGTTCCGACCGTCGGGAGCGATAAGAATGGCTAGCGGAATCAAGGACAAGGTCGCAATCCTCGGCATGGGGTGCGCGAAGTTCGGCGAACGCTGGAACGACGATGCCGATACCCTGATGGTGGAGGCCTATACCGAGGCGCTCGCCGATGCAGGGATCGAAACGTCGCAGATCGACGCGGCGTGGCTATCGGTCGGCTTCGATGCAATGAACATCGGCCCCTCGGGTATTCCCGCAGCGATGGCCTTGCGCCTTCCCAATATCGCCGTGACCAAGGTGGAGAACTATTGCGCCAGCGGCACCGAGGCGTTTCGCGGTGCCGTCTATGCGGTCGCTTCGGGCGCGGCGGACATCGCTTTGGCGGTGGGCGTCGAAAAGCTCAAGGATACCGGCTACGGCGGGCTTCCAGTGCGTACGCGCGGCACGATGTTCGACATGATCGGCGTAGTCGGATCGGCGCCGGGCAATTTCGCCCAGCTGGCATCCGCCTATCGTGCCCGTCACGGCGTCGCTCCCGAGGATCTCAAGCGGGCAATGGCGCACGTCTCGGTAAAAAGTCATGCCAATGGTGCCAAGAACCCCAAGGCGCATCTGCGCAAGCCGGTGGACATGGACACTGTGCTCAATGCGCCGATGATCGCGGAACCGCTCGGCCTGTTCGACTGCTGCGGCGTATCCGATGGCGCCGCCGTGGCCATCGTCACAACGCCCGAAATCGCGCGCTCGCTCGGCAAGACCGACCTCGTGACGGTCAAGGCCTTGCAACTTTCGGTCTCCAATGGCTGGGAACTTCAGGGCAGTGGCTGGGACGGCAGCTATTTCCATACCACCCGCGTTGCCGCTACGAAGGCCTACCAGGAAGCCGGGATCACCGATCCGGGTTCGCAGGTCAGCCTGCTCGAAGTCCACGACTGCTTTTCGGTCACGGAACTCGTCACGATGGAGGATCTCCATATCTCTCGCGTGGGAGAAGGCTGGCGCGACGTGCTCGACGGTCGCTTCGATGCAGATGGCAGCAATCCATGCCAGATCGATGGCGGACTGAAGTGCTTCGGTCATCCGATCGGCGCTTCGGGCATTCGCATGATCTACGAAAACTATCTGCAGATCCTGGGCCGGGCGGGCGATCGCCAGCGAGAGGATAATCCTGTCTTCGGTCTGTCGCACAATCTGGGCGGAATGCCCAACCAGAACGTCGCTGCGATCACCATCGTGGGCCAGGAAGGCGCCTGATCCATGAGCATTGATGAAGACACAATCGCCCAACTGGTCGAGACGGTCCGTCGCTACACACGCGAGAAGCTGGTTCCGCTTGAAGAAAAAGTGGTCGAGGAAGACCGCGTCCCCGACGAGATCATTCAGGATTTCAGGGACATGGGACTCTTCGGTCTGACGACGCCGGAAGAGTTTGGCGGACTGGGGCTGACTGCCTGGCAGGAAGCGCAGATCCTGACGGAGTTGACCTGGGCTGCACCTGCTTTCCGATCGCTGGTCGGTATCAATCTTGGCCTCGGATCGCAGAGCATTCTGAAGGACGGGACCGATGCGCAGCGTGAGGAATGGCTGCCCAGGGTTGCCAGCGGCGAGATCATCACCAGTTTCTGTCTGACCGAGCCGCATTCCGGATCGGATGCCGCTGCGCTCACCACGTCGGCGGTGCGCGACGGTGACGAATACGTGCTCAATGGCAGCAAGCGGTACATTACCAACGGTCCCATCGCCGGACTGTTCATCGTGATGGCGCGCACCGTGCCGGAGCGCTTGCCGAAGAACGCCCATGTCACGGCTTTCCTCGTGCCGGGCGATACGCCTGGGATCGAACGAGGCAAGAAGGACCGTAAGATGGGCCAGTCAGGCGCGTGGTCCTGCGACATCCACCTGGACAATGTTCGCGTGCCGGCGTCGGCCATACTCGGCGGCGAGGAAGGCAAGGGATTCCGCACTGCGATGAGCTCGCTCGATCGCGGACGGATAAGCGTCTCGGCAGCCTGTGTGGGGACGGCGCGGCGCGCATTGCACGAAGCGGTTCTCTATGCCTCCGAACGCACGCAGTTCGGCCAGGCGATCGGCAATTTCCAGCTCATCCAGGCGATGCTGGCGGACAGCCAGGCCGATCTCTACGCTGCCGAATGCATGTTGCGCGACGTAGCCCAGCGGTTCGACCAGGGGCACCGCGTGTCTCTGGAAGCATCCTGCACCAAGATGTTCTGTTCCGAGATGGTCGGTCGCGTTGCTGACCGGGCAGTGCAGATCCATGGCGGTGCGGGTTATATGCGTGACAGCGCTGTCGAGCGGATCTATCGCGATGCGCGCGTCTTCCGTATCTATGAAGGTACGACCCAGATCCAGCAGACGATCATCGGCAAGGAACTGATGAAGCGCGCCACCGCATGACCGCGGCGACGTCATCGATCATCTCGTAGAGGAGTGATACCCATGTCGAGCCTTTCCCTCGAGGGCAAGGTCGCCCTCGTCACCGGCGCGTCTAGCGGACTGGGCGCACACTTCGCGCGCGTCCTTGCCGATGCCGGCGCCGAAGTGATCCTTGCTGCGCGCAGGATCGATGCGCTTGAGAAACTTGCTGCCGAGATCGGGAAGGGGGCACGGCCCCTGGCTCTGGATGTGACCGACCGGACGGCTGTCGAAAGTCTGCTTGGATCGCTCCCCAGGCTCGATATCCTTGTCAACAACGCAGGCATAACGAAGCCCGCACCGGCACTTGATCTGACCGAGGCTGACTGGGACTCCGTGCTCGACATCAATCTCAAGGCGGTATTTCACGTCGCTCAGGTCTGCGCCCGCGTCATGAAGGATGCCGGCGGTGGATCGATCGTGAATATCGCGTCGATCCTGGGATTGCGGCAGGCCGGCGCGCTCTTGCCCTATAATGTCAGCAAGGCGGGCGTCATCCAGCTCACGAAAACACTGGCGCTGGAATGGGCGCGCTACGGCATCAGGGTCAACGCGCTTGCGCCGGGCTATTTTGCCACCGAAATCAATGCCGGTTTCTGGGAGACGGATGCCGGCCAGGCGATGATGAAGCGCATACCGCAGAGGCGGCTCGGCGAACTGCCGGACCTCGATGGTCCTCTGCTCCTACTTGCTTCAGACGCGTCACGTTATATGACCGGATCAGTCATAGAAGTCGACGGCGGCCATCTCGTCAGCACATTGTAAGGAGAGAACGTGGTCCAGAAGATATATTCGGACGCGGCCTCGGCGCTTGACGGACTGCTTTTCGACGGCATGACGATCGTCGCTGGCGGGTTCGGGCTCTGCGGCATTCCCGAAACCCTGATTGATGGCATTCTGGCCGCTGGAACGACCGGGATCACAGCGATTTCGAACAATGCCGGGGTCGATGACTTTGGCCTGGGCCTGCTGCTGCGCAGGCGCCAGATCAAGAAAATGATCTCGTCCTATGTCGGCGAAAACAAGGAGTTCGAGAGGCAATATCTCAGCGGTGAACTCGAACTTGAGTTCTGCCCGCAAGGGACGTTGGCCGAGCGTATTCGCGCCGGCGGCGCCGGCATCCCCGGATTCTATACTGCGACTGGCGTCGGAACACTGGTGGCAGAGGGAAAAGAGCTTAAGGAATTCGGCGGCATGACCTATGTGCTTGAGACGGGGCTAACCGCCGACCTTGCGCTGGTGAAGGCGTGGAGGGCAGATCGCTACGGCAACCTTGTCTTCCGCAAGTCGGCGCGCAACTTCAACCCCATGGCGGCTACTGCAGGCAAGGTCACGATTGCGGAAGTGGAGGAATTCGTGGACGAACTGGATCCTGATCATATCCATACTCCCTCCATCTACGTCCAGCGCCTGATTGCCGCGACCCGCAATGAAAAGCGGATCGAGCGTCGTACGACCAGCGCGGTGCCGGCATGACGGGCTGGACGCGAGAACAGATGGCCGCGCGCGCCGCGCGCGAACTGGACGACGGATTTTTCGTCAATCTCGGGATCGGGATTCCGACACTGGTCGCCAACTACATCGATGACGATATCGATGTGACGCTTCAGTCCGAGAACGGCATCCTGGGACTTGGTCCCTTCCCAACCGAGGATGCGGTCGACGCGGATATCATCAATGCGGGCAAGCAGACCATCACCGAACTGCGGCGCACGGCCTATGTATCGTCGGCCGACAGTTTCGCGATGATCCGCGGCGGTCATATCGACGCATCGATCCTGGGGGCGATGGAGGTAAGCCAGGGCGGCGACCTGTCGAACTGGATGGTTCCGGGAAAGATGGTCAAGGGACCGGGAGGGGCGATGGACCTCGTGGCGGGCGTGAAGCGCATCATCGTGCTGATGGATCACGTCGACAAGGCTGGAAATCCCAAGTTCCGCCGCGAGAATACGCTGCCCTATACGGGCCGCAATGTCGTGGACATGATCGTAACCGATCTCGCGGTTTTCGAACGGGAGAACCGCAGTTCCCCGTTTCGTCTGATTGAGCTTGCGCCCGGCGTCACTGCGCAGGACGTGGCGGAGCGTACAGAAGCGGAGTATCTGGCATGACCGAGCGTGCACAGCAGATCGGGGCAAGGGTCGAAAAATTCGTCCGCGATGTCGTGATCCCTTACGAGACCGATCCGCGCAGGGATTCACACGGGCCGAGCGATGCGCTCGTCTCGGAATTGCGCGCCAGGGCGCGTGACGCCGGTGTGCTGACCCCGCATGTCCTCGACAATGGCGAACATCTGACCCAGGTCGAAACCGCGCATGTGTTGATCCGCAGCGGACTGTCGCCTCTGGGACCACTCGCCTGCAACACGATGGCGCCGGACGAGGGCAACATGTATCTGCTTGGCAAGGTCGGTTCGGACGAGCAGAAGCGCCGCTTCCTCGCCCCGCTCGTGGCCGGTGAGGCGCGTTCGGCGTTTTTCATGACCGAACCCGCTGCCGAGGGCGGAGCCGGGTCGGATCCCTCGATGATGCAGACGACAGCGCGACTTGACGGCAATCACTGGGTCATAAACGGTCGCAAGGCTTTCATTACCGGGGCAGACGGGGCCAAGGTCGGCATCGTGATGGCCCGTAGCGACGGCGGTGAAGGCAAGATGGCGGCCACGATGTTCCTGGTCGATCTGCCTCATCCGGCGATACGCATCGAACGGGTGCTCGACACCATCGACAGTTCGATGCCAGGCGGTCATTCGGTGATTGCCATCGAGGATTTGCGAGTACCGGCGGAAGATATTCTGGGCGCCCCGCAGGAAGGGTTCAAATATGCGCAGGTACGCCTCAGCCCGGCGCGCCTCTCGCACTGCATGCGTTGGCTGGGATGCTGCATTCGCGCGCAGGAAATCGCGACCGACTATGCCAACCGGCGCCATGCATTCGGTAAGCCGCTGATAGATCACGAAGGCGTTGGTTTCATGCTCGCGCAGAATCTGATCGACCTCAAACAATGCGAATTGATCATCGACTGGTGCGCTGGCGTGCTCGACACAGGATCGCTTGGAACCGCCGAAAGCTCGATGGCCAAGGTTGCAGTGTCAGAAGCGCTGATGCGAGTGGCGGACAATTGCGTTCAGGTCATGGGCGGAACAGGCGTAACCGGAGACACGGTGGTCGAGCAGATCTTCCGCGAAATCCGCGCATTTCGTATCTATGACGGGCCGACCGAGGTTCACAAGTGGTCCCTGGCCAAGAAGATCAAGCGCGACTGGAAGGCGCAGCGGGCATGAGCGATGCGAAGTTTTCCGGGGCGGGCGAAGTGCGTGAAGCGCATCGCTTCGATGCCCAGAAGCTGGCGGCCTGGATGGCGGCGAACGTCGAGGGCTTCGAAGGGCCACTTACCGTCGAGCAGTTCAAGGGCGGCCAGTCCAATCCTACCTACCGCCTCGTAACGCCCTCGCGCAATTACGTCCTGCGGCGCAAGCCGCCCGGTCCCATCCTGAAGGGGGCCCACGCGGTGGACCGCGAAGCACGGGTCATGCGTGCGCTGGGAACGACCGGTTTTCCCGTTCCGCACATCCATGCACTGTGCACCGATGAAACTGTCATCGGCACTTGGTTCTACGTTATGGACCTGGTCGAGGGGCGGATTTTCTGGGACCCGCAACTGCCGGAGATTCCCAAGGAACAGCGCGCCTCCTATTTCGATGCGATGAACGCGACGATAGCCCGTCTGCACAGCGTCGACTTTGCCGCCATCGGACTTGAGGATTACGGGCGGCCCAACGGTTATTTCGAACGGCAGATCGGTCGCTGGAGCCGGCAGTATCGCGAAGACACTATTGCCGGAAGCGATCCCTACATCGATCGCCTGATCGAATGGCTTCCTGGGAATATTCCTCCGGGTGAGGATGTCTCCATCGTCCACGGCGACTTTCGGCTCGACAATCTGATCTTTCATCCGACCGAACCGAAGGTGCTTGCAGTCATCGACTGGGAACTGTCGACTCTAGGCCATCCTCTCGCCGATTTCTCCTATCACCTGATGATGTTTCGGATGCCGCGCCTGACCATTCCCGGCTTGGCCAATGCGCCGCTCGATGAGCTGGGTATTCCGGATGAGGCAAGTTATGTGGCCGACTATTGTCGCCGCACGGGGCGGGACGGTATAGCCAAGCTAGATTTCTATCTGGCGTTCAACCTGTTCCGCTTCGCCGCGATCTGTCATGGCGTGAAGGCACGGATGTTGCGCGGAAATGCGGCCAGCGCGGAGGCTGAGAAGCTCGTTGCCGATCTCCCGGTAATTGCCGAACTCGGCTGGGAACAGGCCCGAAAGGCCGGGGCCTGAAGTTTTGAGGACGTTGCGTTGACCTCATCAGGGGCGAAACCCGGCGAAGAGGCCGGTCGGCAGGAGAGCGGGGGCAGTTTCAACCGCTTGATCCGCATCGTCGCGCGGCCCGGTGAGGTGCGCGGCGCTCTTGAGGACGACTACCATCACTTTCGGGTCGCAATCCGTCACGAGAATGGGGTCATTACCGGAGTGGAGAGCGAGGCACTGCGCGTACCTTACTCATTGTGCCCGGCGGCTGGGAACCAGATGAAGGCGCTGGTGGGGCGGCCGCTCTCTTCGGACGTCACGCAATTGCCGCAAGCAATCAATGCACGCATGCAATGCACGCATCAGTTCGACCTGGCCTGCTTCTTGGTTACGGCTGCGGCACGCGGCGATGCGACGCGGACCTATCATGCCCAGATTGCGGATCAGCCCGAAGATGCAAAGCGCGCGCGCCTGTACCGCGATGGCGAATGCATTCTGGACTGGACTGTCGCCGGATCGACTATCCTGTCGCCCCCGGAACTTGCCGATTGCAATCTGGGTAAGGGCTTCACCGCTTGGGCGGCCTCGTTGCAGGACCCGCAGACGGCCGAAGCTGCGCTGGTTCTGCGGCGCGCGGTTTTCCTCTCGGCGGGGCGTGCCATGACCGAGTGGATCGAGCAGAAGATCCATGCAAGTGCGGCCGGCGGATGCTGGGTTCAGCAGCCCGAGCGAAACGAGGCTGCCGTGCGTCAGCACGGTACGACGTGCGACTTCAGCGGTCGTAGCGTGGAGTTGACCAGCGACGACGAGAGCTGGCTGTACGAAGTCCCCGCGCACTCGGCCAGCTAGCCGAGTGCGCGTGACAGGCGCCTCAGCCGAAGGCAAGCGCCCATAAGGTCAAGAGCAGGCCGATCATTGCAACCAGCCAGATCAGGGTGCGCAGCTTGGGGATGCCCGCCGCATAGAGCGGAAGGTAGATCAGACGGCCGCCAAAAAAGAGGACGGATCCCACTTCCGTCTTCCATCCCAGATGTCCCAATGCCGCAGCGCCCAGCAAGGCCCCGATGAACAGGGGCAGCGTTTCGTAGAGATTCGCCTGTGCGCGCAGTAGCCTGGCAGGCAGTGGATTGAGCGGGGGCAGCGATTCGTCGCGCGGACCCATGTTCCATTCCAGGCCGTATTGCTTCGTCCGTGCGTTGCCGGCCCACATGATGTTGACCAGTGCAAGCAGGATGACTGCCGCCAGCATGATGAATTCGATTTGCATGTGCTCTCCTCCAGATCGCCGCAGCCCCGAAGTTACCGGTTGTGAGCCGGACGCGTGCCTGCTGACGGAATGTTTCTGTCCTGATTTGCGCGCCATGCCTGCCGGTTACATCGTTTCGGCAAGGTAACTGGCGGCGGCCAGGGGGTTTTGGAAGAAGCGAGGCCGGCCTTGTCGACACGATGCAGGTCGGCCCGCTTCCCAAAGGATCTCAGCTCTCGCTGTACAAAGTATCGGCGACGCCCGTTTCGCCCGGGCTGCAGGCATAGAGCGGGCCATTTGCGCCATAGCCCGGATGGTCGACGTTGATCGCCATCCTGGTCGAGGTGATATACAGAGTTTTCATGTCAGGTCCGCCGAAGGCCGGTTTGGTGGGGTTGGAGAAGGGTAGCTCGATCGTCCGGTCGAGCTTGCCGTCCGGCGTGTAACGGCGCACCTCAGCCGCTCCGACCGCGGCAATCCAGTAGCCGCCTTCTGCATCCACGGTTGCACCGTCGATATGGCCCGGATCGTCGTCGGCGAATGTCACGAATGGACGACGATTGGATACGCTCCCGTCGGCCGGATCGAGGTCCCACTGGTCGACGCGCCGGCGCGGTGAATCGCCAGCGTAGATTGTCCGGCCGTCCGGACTGAAGGCGAGCCCGTTGGCGACAGTGATACCCTCGATCACGGGCGTCAGCTTATCGCCATCGAGGCGAAAGTATATGGCTTGCGACGAACCGCGATCAGTGAAGAAATTGTGATCGAACCCGCCGACCCAGAGCCGCCCCTGGCGGTCGGTGACGCATTCGTGAAGGGGTATGATGGGATCGAGCGGGGATGCGGCGCGCAAAGTGAGCTCCGCGGAAGTGAGATCGAAATCGTAGACCCCGTCGGACAACACGACGAGCGCCTTGCCGTTGCCTGCGAGCACGAAGCCGCCAATGCGCTTGGGCATCGGCCAGCGGTCAACCTTGCCACTGGCGGGATGCCAGCGGATCAGTTCTGCCGGTTGTTCGCAATTCACCCATAACAGGGTTTGTTCGGAGGGGGACCAGACCGGTGTTTCGCCCAGATAATTGTCGGCGTTCAATACGTTTTCGACCTTCATCGTTCTCCCTTTGCTTTCAATGAGGCGATCGGCACGGTCTTTCGCCGGCCGCGCGAGATGCCCTTGCCCAACTCTAACTTGAATTCGTCTCGCCACCGCTTTAGGCGACACTTGATCCGATTGCCTAGCGGCAATGTCATTCCTGCAGTCTTGCTGTTGCCAATCCAACCGTTGGCCGCCAGGAAAGAATTCCCGCGCGTTTGCAAGTCTTTTTCGCTTTGCATGTGACAGCTGGGAACAGAACTGAATTTTTTTGGAGAGTGCGCGTGGCGGGTTTTGATGAGAGCTTTGACATCGTTGTTGTCGGAAGCGGCGGTGGAGGTTTTTGTGCCGCGCTCACGGCGCTCGATGCCGGCCGATCAGTGCTCGTGCTGGAAAGCACGGACATGGTGGGCGGCTCTACGGCAATGTCCGGCGGCGCCCTGTGGGTCCCCAACAACCCGTTACAGGCCAAGGCAGGCGTCAAGGATTCGCGCGACGCCTCGCTCACCTACATTCAGGCTCTCAATACGCACGACAACAGTGCGCTGCGCCAGCGACGTGATGCGGCGTTCGTCGACGAGGCTTCCGAGATGGTCAGCTTTCTCATGCGGCGCGGAGTTCCGCTGGAACGCTGCGAGGGATGGTCGGACTATCATGACGAATTGCCGGGCGGTAGCGTTCGCGGGCGTTCGCTGAGCGCGAAATTCTTCGATCTGCGCAAGCTTGGCGACTGGGCCTCGCGTCTGCGCAGGGGAGCGGCTCCTTTTCCTCTCAAATGGCCTGAATTCGCAATGCTGCCTCTGGTCAAGCGCACCGCGCGGGCAAAGTTCTATGCGGCACGGCTCGGCCTGCGGTTGACGAAGATGAAGATCACCGGGGCGCAACTTGTTGGCATGGGAACGGCGCTGCAGGGTCGCATGCTCAAGGAGATCCTCGACGCCGGCGGCGAGATCCGGACGGACAGCCCGGTCAACGACCTTGTACGAAACGATAGCGGCCGCGTGACCGGCGTGATTGCGGAAATCGACGGCAAGACGCGCAGGATCGAAGCACGATTAGGTGTCATCGTGGCGGCAGGCGGATTTGCCCACAATCAACAGATGCGCGACGAGCATGGCCCAAAGCCGGCCCATGCCGACTGGACGCATGCCAATCCCGGAGACACCGGCTCCATGCTTTCGGTAATGATGAAGCATGGTGCCGCGACAGACATGATGGACAATGCCATCTGGCTTGTGACGTCGAAGCTGCCCAGCGGCTACAAGATCTTCCATATCGACGATATAGCCAAGCCTCATGCGATCATGGTGACCCCGCAAGGGCGCCGCTTCACGGATGAGTCGGGTTCCAACTACGACAATGGCCGCAACATGTACGCCGCCGGAGCGACACCGGGTTGGGCGATCTTGGACAGCAGGCACCGTGACCGGTACATCTGGGCGGGGGCCATGCCCGGCAAGACTCCGCCCGAATGGTTCGAAAGCGGCTACATGAAGAAGGCTGAAACGATCGAGGAGCTTGCCCGGCTCTGCGGGATGGACCAGGCCGTTCTTGCCGAAACGATCAGCCGCTTCAATCGCGCAGCCGAAACCGGCGTGGACGACGATTTCGGTCGCGGGGCAAGAGCGTACGATCGCGCCTGGGGCGATCCGACGGTCAGGCCGAACCCAGTGCTTGGCGCAATCAGCGAAGCCCCGTTCTACGCCGTTCAGGTCTTTCCGGGTGATGTGGGTACGACGGGCGGCGTGGTCATCAATGAACATGGCAATGTCCTCGATCGTGAAGAGAACCCGATCGAGGGTCTCTATGCTGCCGGCAATTCGACTGCTTCGATCTTCGGACGGACCTATCCGGGCGCCGGTGCAACGATCGCAGCGACCTTCACGTTCGGCTATGTCGGCGTCCAGCATGCATTGCGCGGTGCCAAGGAAGCGAAAGCCGCGGCATGACCCTGTCATCTCCACCGCCAGAGAACTCACGTTCTCTTGCCTCCAGCGGATGCGTGTAGATGGGACGACCGGACGCCGGGCGTGTCTTGCCGAGCCTCTCGAACCTGCGCAGAGTGGGTGGATCCCAACTTCGGCCGCGAGGAATTGAATTTCTCAAGATACGAGGGTGCGCAATGACGTTGAAGACCAGGGGCGCCGAATTTCTGGGGGTCAGGTACCCCATGGTCCAGTGCGGGACGATCGTGCGTGAGCGGCCAGCCGGCATGGTGGCAATCTGATGGAGCGTGTGTTCTGCATGGAAGTGAGCCGCCGATGAGCGCTGGGACCAAGCGGGTCCTCATTGCCGGAGCGACCGGACTTGTCGGAGATGCGGCGGTCCGGGCCTTCGTCGATAGTGGCTGGGACGTGATCGCCGTTTCCAGACGGCCCCTGGACGAGGACCTGGAGGGCCGGGTTCGTCACGTTTGCGTCGATCTGACCGACAGGGATGCGTGCCGCGTTGCTTTTGGCGAGCTGCACGGGGTGACACATGTCGTCTATGCAGCGCTTTACGAAAAGCCCGGTCTGATCGCCGGATGGCGCGAGCAGGATCAGATGGACACGAACCTGGCGATGCTTGCCAATCTGTTCGATCCGCTCAGCTCTGCCAATCCCATCGCTCACATGACCTTGCTGCAGGGGACAAAGGCCTATGGCGCGCACACCGGGCCACGCGTGCTCTTGCCCGCGCGCGAAGACATGCCGCGCGATCCACATGAAAACTTCTATTGGCTTCATGAGGATTACATCAGGGAAAAGGCCGGGCATGACGGCTTCAGCTGGACCATATTCCGGCCGCAGATCGTGATGGGGGCGGTCTGGGGCGCCGCGATGAACCCGCTGATCCCGATCCAGGCCTATGCGGCGATCCGGCGCGAACTGGGGCAGGGTTTTGCTTTCCCCGGCGGCGTGCCCATGGTGTCCGAAATGGCCGATCCCCGTCTGCTCGGTGCAGCTTTCGTCTGGGCTGCAGATGCGCCTGAAGCGGCCTTCGAGACGTTCAACATCACCAATGGCGATGTGTTTTCGTGGGCAACCATGTGGCCGGTCCTGGCAGAAGTCTATGGAATGGAAACAGGTCCGGACGAAGCATGCCGTCTGGCCGAATTTCTGCCCGCCCATCGTGAAGTCTGGGATCGCATCGTCGCCCGTCACGGTTTGCGACCCATTGCGCTGGAACGGTTGCTGGGACAAAGCCATCACTATGTCGACAGGCTGCTTCGAGCCGGAAACGAAACGGTGACGCTTCCTGTACTGGTCAGCACGATCAAGCTGCGCCAGGCAGGCTTTGGTGCCTGTTACGACAGCCGGGATACTCTGCGGCACTGGACGCGCGAACTTGCGAGACGCAAGGTGATGCCGCCTTTGCCTGCCTGAAACGACCAGCAGTTCCGCTTCGGTTTTCAAGTCCGGCTGAACCGGACCTTCAGATCGACGCGATGCTGCTGATTTCCGGGAATTGTCCGGATCAGTCTTCCATCTGGAAGAGCTTGAGTGCGGTCTTGCCGAGAATCATCTGGGCGTTTTCGACCGTGGTCGCCTTGAACACAGCATCGATGGCGCTGCGGGTGTAGCCGAAGGTGCTTTCCTGGTGCGGATAGTCCGAAGACCACAGTGCCGTTTCCGGTCCGATGCGATGGAGCATCTCAAGGCCTGCAGGGTCGGTCATGAACGTGGCATAGCAATGGTTACGCCAATACCAGCTTGGTGCATGGGCAAGCTTGGGTGTGACTGTCGCGGCGAAGGAATTGTAGACCAGATCCGCATCATGAAGCATGCCGGGGATCCAGGATAGACCAGCTTCGACGAAGATGGCCTTGAGGCCCGGAAAGCGATCGAAGACGCCGCCGAAGACCAGTTGGCCCCAGTTCAGCCGGAAGCCCTGAAACTGCATGAGGCCCGAAATTCCCGCTTTGCCAGGAGCATCGTTGGGAAGCGATTCGCCGATATGGAAGGCGACCGGAAGGCCGCTGGCCTCGATCGCAGCCCAGAGGGGATCCATGCGCGGATCATTGTAATGGATCGTAGCTCCGTCACTTTCGTAATTGCCGGGCTTGATCGGTACCATGAGGCAGCGCGCGCCAAGCTCGACGCATCGGGCGACGCTTTCTTCGGCCTTCTCAGGAGCCCAGTAGCTCGGAACCATGACCGAGTAGAGCCGCCCGGGGGCCTTGGCGCAAACTTCCGCGATATGCTCGTTATAAGCGCCGAAGACGTGCTCCTTATTGGCAATTTCACCGAATATGATGAGACCGAACAGGCGCTGCGGGAAGATCAGCTCCTTCTCGACGCCTTCTATGTCGAGGTCGGCGATCCTGGCATCGACGTCGGTGAAGCCGGGATAGCACTCCAGCGTATTGCACAAGTCCGCTGCCTGCTTTTCCATCGTCATGGATTTGCCATTGATCGAAAGATCCCAGCCACCGTCCTTGAACAGCATACGTGGAGCCTGATCTTTGAGGTGTTCCGGAAAACGGTCGATCCACAGATCGCTCTCCAGAATATGGCTGTCTGCCGAAACGATGCGCGTCCCTTCGGGCCATTCGCCCGACTGCGCCTGCGGTTTGCGACGTGCAGCCACGGGCAAGCCGATCTGCTCTGGAATTTCGAGAACGAATTCTTTCAACATGGACGCATCCTCAGGCATTGGGTGTATCCGTGTCTGACGCACGGCTTGAATCACACATTCTTGTATCGGTTTCTACCATATCCAGCATAGGATCAAAAGGATTCTGGGCTTGCGTCGGTTCCGTATTGATCTGCAGTCATGGCGATTGGGGCCGGCGGGTAATGGACTTCCCGATCCGGCCCCTGTTGATCTGGTGTTGGGGGTGATTGCTCAGAGGCGGTAGAATTCCATGGCGCGTCCGCTGATGATCATGTTCTTGTCATCTTCGGGAACGCCTTCGAAGAGCTTGTCGATCCATTCCATGGAGTCCGGATACGTGGTTTCCGAGTGCGGATAGTCGGAGGACCACATGATGTTGCCGGCGCCGGGCATGTTGCGGGTGAGGATGCCGACGCGGTCGTGGATGAACGATCCGTAGATGTTCTTGTCCCAGAAATAGCTGGGCTCCTTTTCGAGCACGCTGTTCACCCAGTAGCGCTGCTTGTGCCAGGTTTCGTCCATGTAGTTGGCTGCGAAGGCGAACCAGCCCACGCCGCTTTCGATCGAGCCGAGCTTGAGGTCGGGGAAGCGCTGGAACACGCCGCCGAAGATCATGATGCCGATCGGTTCGCCCATCGAGAACTTGCTCATCAGCAGGTCGGACAGGAACCACTTGGGCTCGGTGAAGCGGGGGGTGCGGCCGCCCAGGTGGATGGTCAGGGGCATGCCCAGGTCGCAGGCCGCCTTCCAGAACGGATCGAACTCGGGGTCGGCGTAGCTGCGATCGCTTGACGCATCGCCGGTCAGCGCCATGGCTTGCGACTGGTTGGCCTGCAGCGTCTTCATCGGGGTCATCGGGAAGGCCGGGATGTTGACCGCCTTGAGGCCGAGCCTGGCGCATTCGCGCATCATCTCGATCGATTCATCGACGTCCTGCATCGGGATGTAGCCGACACCTGCGAAGCGATCGGGCGAATAGGCGCAGAAGTCTGCGAGCCAGCGGTTATAGGCCTTGAAGCTGGCCTTGAAGAGATCGGGGTTCGAGGTGCCCAGCGGGCCTCCGCCGAACAGGACGGAGGTGTCGATGCCGTCGGCATCCATGTCCTCGAGGCGGGCCTTGGGCATCCAGCCGCCGGCGCGGGCATCGGATGCGCGGCCGTGCATCTTGAAATCCTCGCCCTTGCGCCCGGCCTGTGCGCTGATCAGGTTGAGCTTGCGGCGGCGGCCTTCGAATACGACGTAGTCGCAGTCCTCGCCATGCTCGATCTTGGGGGCCTGGTCGCGAAACTCGGGCGACAGATAGTCGGCCCACATGTCGGCGGAGGGATTTACATGAGCATCGGCATCGATGATCCGGACCTTCTGGCTCTGTTTCGACTTTTCGAGCTGTTGCAGCATTATCCTGTCTCCTTCATGGAGAAATTTAGCAGGGGCGATGCGCGAATCAAATATCGGTATAGGCAGTATTGATAGGTTTCAGATATGATGCGCCTGCGGGCGAATATAGCCGGGCATGTGGCTCGCGCGCGGCTTTCGGCCCGAAGCCGCCTTGCAGGAAGCCCCGAAAATGCAGCGGCAATCATCCACCTGGACAAGACGGGAAAGGATCACGACGTCGATGACGCATGACAACAACGACGAACGCATGGCTCTGCGGCGCGAAGTCCACGCTCTCAATGACGGCATCGGCGAGATCGCCCGCCGCATCGCCGCCATCGACAAGGAAGCCGCCAGCGCCGTCAACGATGCAAGAAGGCACCTCTTCGATGCGTGGACCTACCTGTGCATCCCCCCCGAAGACGATGACGACCACTGACTATTGGGCAGTCTCGTCAATCGGATGCGGTGTCGGCGTGGATTTCCTCGGCAATGAAGGTCCTGACCCCGTTCAGGTCCAGAGCGCTGCTGATCTGGAAGACCCCCTGATCGGAGCGTCGCGTCAGTTCGGCCATCACCTTGTCGGGGTCGTCGGTCTCCATTTCGTAAATGGCGACGTAACGATGCGGCAGGGCGGCGTTCGGATCCGCAGCGATGCGGAAGCGCCGTGCCGCGACGAAGCCGGGCGCATTGAGCACATCGCCGATATGCTCATCGTTATACCACTGATTGTATTCGTCTTCGCAGCCCGGCTTCGGATCGGAAAAGACAATGAACGCATGACGCTGCACGAGAGTATGCTCCTGAGCTGGGGAAACGCTGTAATGAAGCGGCGCTCCGTGGCTGCGTCAAGCGTCTCTTATACGAGCGCGTTTTGTCGAGGGGTTGGGACAGTGCGGCTTGGCGGCTTCGTTCCCAGGTCTTCGATTGTGTAGCCGTCAGGATAGACGGTGCGCGCGAATTCCGCCAGCGCATCGGAATCACTGTCTGGGACGGGACCCTTGCCAGCCCTTCTTTTGAGCAGCGCCATGCCGATCTTGCGCATGAGGGCAGAGGGGCGCTTTACGCCGCATGCGCTCAGGATCCTGGGGTCCTGAGGCGCCAGAAGCATGGCGCGCAAGATGGGGCGCAGCGGACGAGCGACCTTCGTTCCATACCAGTCCAGCAGTTTCGCAGTCAGGATATGGTTGCGCTTTTCATAGCGACACTCATTGGCGATGTAGGTTTCCATGAACTCATAGACTCCCGCCAGTGAGTCCGGCAGCTTGGTTGGAGACCCGTAGGCCAGGGCTCTCGCACTGAAGAAAAGCCTGACCGCTTCGCGCTCCTTGTCGGTAACCGGTCTCCAGCCGAAAAGTTCGGCCGATCTGAGCGCCACCACGATTTCGTCGCAAGCTGTCGCCACGAATTCGTCGCCAGCAATGCGATAGCGGCTGTGCATCTCGCGCACGCGGTCGGCAGCTTCCTTCCCCTTGCCCTCGAACCCGTGCATGAAATTGATGGCCGTGAACAGGCCCGTATCCACGATCCGCTTATCGAGCCGCTTTTCGATTTCCCCGCTTGCGTAAAGCACGCGCGAGATTTTCGGTGCCGCGAACGTGAACATGAATTCGGCGGCCCCGGTACTGAACATGGCGGATGAAAAATCCGCGAAGAACAGGTGGGCGATCTCCACGTAGTCCTCGTCCAGATCGAGTCTTTCGATTTCGCGGAGGCGCGCGTAAGGATCGGGTTTGCCCATCCAGAGCCTCTTCTGCTTACTCATTTCATCCATTCCTTGCGGCATGATCTTTCAAGAATCGTTCGAACAGATCCCCTACGGCCACGAGCAAATGGCGACCGAAGTCGCGATTGGCGGGATCGGTGCAGTGCATGGCCGCGAACCCCATCTCTCGCAGCAGTATCATCACATGGGCGCGTGCCACGCCGCCGGCCTCGCCCGGTAACGCGGCATCTTCGAAAGCCGGAACGCTGGCCGCCAGTCCTTCGATCAGCACCTCTCCGGTGCCGCTTAGGGCTTTCGGCGCCCCGACTGCGTTACCCAGCTGGCTGAGCAATATGCTGGGGGTGCGTTCGCGTTCGATGAATTCGACCACGTCCAGCAGCCATGCGTCGATTTGGGCCCTGTCGGGGCAGGGGCCAGGCAGTTTCGCAACGACGTCGCGCGCGGCCTCGTTCCACTCGTCGGCGATCGCGGCCAGTATGTCGTCCTTATCGCTGAAGTGCGTGTAGATCGTCGAACGCCGAGTGCCTGCTGCCGCTGCCACTTCCTCAAGCGTCGCGGCGCGGAAGCCGCGGGCGCTGAAGACTTCGCGCGCCGCGTCAAGGATCAGGGAGCGCGTGAATCTGCGCTGGGCCTTGCGCAGCGATACGGGTTCTGCAGTGGCGGATGGGTTCGTCATTTCCGACACGGTTATCGAAAAATGGACACAATGTCCATAAAGTGTTTGCAGTGTTGCCGATTGGGACTTTCTGGCGTAGGTCGTTCGCGTCCTGCAATTGGGTGCGCCAATACCGATTACCGGAGGTCGCTTGATTGGAATCGGCGGATGGAATAGCGCCTCGAATGCGAAGGCGTGGAGGATCGGCCGCTCTCGAAGCTGCTCCTGGCCATTCAGCGCCGCCGGCTTGGCTGTAGAATTCATGGGAGAACAAGATGGCGGGTATCCGCAGCAAGTGCGAAGCGCAAACGACGCTGGGGGCCTGGGTGGCGCTCGGCAACTCGATTTCGGTCGAGGTCGTGGGCAAGGCCGGCTACGATTGGGTCATCCTGGATACGCAGCACGGAGGCATAACCTGGGATAATCTCGCCGGCGCCCTGCAGGCGTTGGAACTTGGTGAAACGGGCGGATTCGTGCGGGTAGGCTGGACCGATGCGCGGCTTATCATGCGGGCGCTCGATCTCGGAGCGGCCGGCGTGATAGTGCCCATGGTGTCCACTGCCGAGCAGGCGAAGATCGCTGCACAGGCCGTTCGTTATCCCCCTGCCGGCAATCGCTCTTACGGGCCGGTGCGCAATTACTACGCTGGAGGTGGCAGGGACGCCGAAGATCCGCTTTGCTTCGTGATGATCGAAACGGCCGAAGGCCTTCAGAATGTGGATGCCATCGCCGCGACTCCCGGCGTCGACGGACTTTTCGTCGGATCGATGGACCTCGCTCTGGCGTTGGGCCTGGGTCTGTCCACCACTATGGAGGAGCCCGTATTCAAGGCCATTGACGAGGTCGTCGCCGCGTGTGAGCGGCATGGCAAGATCCCCGGCTGCGGCACCTTGGGGCTTCCCAATGCCAAGGAACTGATGGGGCGGGGCGTTCGCTTCCTTGCAGCCGGAAGCGACGTTGGCCATCTTCGGCGGGGCGCTGCAGCCGATGTCGCGACTTTCCGGCAGTGGGTGGAGAAGCCGGAGGCGTGAACGACCGGTCGCCGTTTTCGGAACGGGTCATAGTCGGGGCCATGTCCCACCCTTCCGTATTGCCGGTGACGCGGTGGGTCCGGCCAACGGTCATTGTCTGGACGCCGATCGGTGTCTAGACCACCGCTAGATCCGAAGCCCGGCGATGAGTCCGGGCGCGGAGATCCCGAGGAGACGTGATGCCTTTATTGACCGAGCTGGATGTGCCATGCCGTCGCTGCGGCGCCATATTCGATGATCTTGCGGCGCCTGTGACCGCCTTGCTTCGTCGAGTGAGGTGACGGAAATGGGTTCTGCATATTTCCGCGAGTTTCGGCTGCACTGGCCGAACCTGCTTGGCTCGGCCCTGGGGCTCGCCTTCGGCATGGCGATCAACCAGTACATCCTCAATCTCTTCGGTCCCGCCATGATTGCCGAATTCGGGTGGAGCAAGGCGCAATTCGCGCTGGTCGGCTCCTTCGGTATCGTCGGTCTCGTGGCCATGCCGATCGCGGGGCGCATTGCCGATCGCTACGGACCGCGCAAGGCGGCCATGATCGGCTACGCGGTAGTTCCGGCATGCTATTTCGCGTTCAGTCTGATGAACGGCGAGATCTGGCAATTCTACGCGCTGACCCTGGTGAAGGGCACAGTCGGCATATTGACGACGACGATGGTCTTCACCCGCGTGGTAGTGGAGCGTTTCGACAGCGCGCGCGGGCTGGCCCTGTCCTGTCTCTTGAGCTGTACGCCGCTGGTTGGAGCGATCGCGGCGCCGATCTTCGGATCGGTGATCGAAACCGCGGGCTGGCGAACGGCCTACCAGTTGATGGCGCTGGTGTCCTTGTGTGGTGGATTGGCTGCGATCCTGCTGATGGGCAAGTCCCGTGGACACGGGCACGCCAAGGTCGTCGCCGGCCCGAAGATGCATTGGGCGGAACTGCGCGGCATGTTCGGCAACCGCGTCTTCCTGCTACTGCTGGGCGGCATGTTCTTCTGCAATATCCCGCAGACTCTGGTTTACGGACAGATGAGCCTGATGCTGGCGGAGAACGGAATTCCCCTCAGTCAATCGGCAGCGCTCGTTTCGGTCTATGCGCTGTGTGTCGTTGTCGGTCGCTTCCTGTGCGGTTTTGCTCTGGACAAGATTTCTCCCCATGTCGTTGCGGTTTTTGCCCTTGGCCCGCCTGCTTTCGCTTATGTGGCGATCGCTTCGGGCGCCGACGCTTTCGCCGTACTCGCAGGATCGATCGCGGTTATTGGCCTGGCGCAGGGCGCGGAGACCGATGTGGCGGCCTATCTGACTTCGCGTCGCTTTGCCCTTGCGCACTACAGCTTCATTTTCAGCCTGCTGATGGTCGGATCCGGCCTTGCCAGTGCCATCGGCTCAGTGGTCATGAGCATGACCCTTGCTGGTACCGAAAGCTACGACACATTCCTCTACATTGCAGCGTTGGCCACGATCGGGGGGGCGCTGTGTTTCTACTTTACAGGCGGGCGAGCGCAGCCCGAGGTTGCCGATGACCAACTGCTGGCAGCCAGACTGGCAAGCGCGGACTGACTCCTGCGGTCCTGTTGCAAAGCAGAGGATCTCGCCGCTGCGGGATGACGGAAAGGACATACTGAATGCTGGAGAAGACCGCGCTTTCGATCCCGCGTACGCTTGAGGGAGCGCTCGATGCCGACTGGTTGAGTGAAATTCTTGCCCCTGTGGCGAGCGGCGCACGTGTCGCCCAGGTCGAGTTGGTCGATCCCGTTCAGATCAACCAGACGATCAAGGCAACCATCGTTCGTTTCCGCGTCGGTTTCGAAAACGGTCAGTCCGAGGCGCTCTGCCTGAAAGGATATCTCGACCGGCCGGACGAGAAGCCCGGCGTCGCCGGAATGCGCGAAACGCGTTTCTACAGAGATCTGGCGGGAAGGGTTGCATTCCGGCACCCGGAGCCCGTCGCGATGCCCTACGATGACCAGACCGACTTCGGCATTCGGTACATGCGCGATCTGAAAGCCCAGGGGGCGCATTTCTGCTCGGCTCTCGAACCATTCGATGCAACACGCACCGCTCGCAGTCTGGAACAACTGGCGACGCTGCATGCCAGCTATCTCACTCTGGGGCCGGTAGAAGATCTCGCCTGGACGGGACGCAACATTGACTGGATTGCGAATGTCGTGCCGGTCGAACTGTTGCAAGGCCTGCTTGCGGATGAGCGCAGCGTGGGCATTCCCGAAGCGCAGCGCGACGCGCATCGATTGATGGCCGCTCTCAAGGCGCTGAATGCGGTGGACGAGAAGCGGCGACCTTTCCTGATCCACGGCGATTGCCATGCCGGCAACCTGTTCGAAATTGCCGCTGGGGCCGGCCTGATCGACTTTGAGCTGGTTCAGCGCGGCGGTTGGTCGCTGGACGTGGCCTATCACATCAATGCGACGCTGCCGGTCGCAGTGGCTGAACAGGAAGAGCGGACGCTGCTTCGCCATTATCTGGAGACAGCCAGAAGACTGGGAAGCGAAGTACCCGACGATGAGGAAGCGTGGGCGGAATATCGCATGAGCGTGGTCTATGGGTATTTCCTGTGGGCAATCACGCGGACGGTCGATCGGAAGATCATTGACGCATTCTGCCATCGCCTCAGCCATGCTGTTGCGCGGCATGACAGCTTTCGAATGCTCGGAGTTTGACGCTCCGGCTGTTCCTCCCGGTTTCAGTCTGGTAATGCCTTCAGAACGCGTTATGGACGCATGAGCGCAAATTGGGCCATGCGAGCGTCAAGACAATCGGAAATACCAAATCTGGCGGAGGATGAAATTGGCTGAGAGCGGTTGGGACGAGCAGTTCGACTTCATCGTGGTGGGCAGCGGCGGCGGCGGCATGGTTGCGGCACTGGCGGCGGCCGAATCCAGCGAAAAGGTATTGCTCCTGGAGAGCACGGACAAATTCGGTGGATCGACCGGAATGTCGGGCGGCATATTGTGGGTTCCCAACAATCCGCTTCAGGCGGGCGATGGCGTGGAAGACTCGCGTGATGCAGGCGCGGCCTATCTCGATGCGTTGACCCCGAACGATCCCACGCCACTGGCCGCGGAACGGCGCGAGGCGTTTCTCGACACCGCACCCCAGGTTGTGAACTTCATGCTTCGCAAGGGCATTCCCCTCAAGCGTTGCGAAGGATGGTCGGACTATCACGACGAATTGCCCGGCGGTTGCGCGAGGGGGCGGTCCGTGATCGCCGACAATTTCGATCTGCGCGAACTGGGCGACAAGGCGGACAAGCTTCGTGTCGGCAATTTCCCCTTGCCGGTTACCTGGCCCGGACCGCGCGACCTTGCGTTGATCCGCCGGACGTTTCGCGGGTTCATGGCGGGGGTCAAGCTATCGGCCTATGTCGCCTGGATGAAAATTCGCGGTGCCCGACTCGTATCCATGGGAGCGGCCCTGCAAGGTCGGATGCTGAAGCTGATCTACGCCACCCGGGGCATCGATCTGCGCACCGAAGCGCCGGTCGTCGATCTGGTCAAGGAAGGCGAACGGGTCATGGGCGTTATAGCCCAGATCGGCGGCAAGCAGACTCGCATTCGAGCGAGCCGCGGCGTCCTGATCTGCAGCGGCGGGTTTGCGCGAAATCAGGACATGCGTGACGAATACATGCCCAAGCCGACGCACGACGACTGGTCGCACACCAATGCGGGTGACCTCGGCGGGCCGATCGCGATGGCTATGGAAAAGGGTGCCCAAAGCTACTTCGACGGCAATGCGATCTGGCTGGTCTCTTCACGAAACCCTGACGGCTCCAAGGTCTTCCACCTGAATGACCTGGCCAAGCCGCACTGCATCATGGTCGACAGGCAGGGCAGGCGATTCAGTGATGAATCGGGCTCCTACATGCAGAACGGGCTCAACATGTACGCTGCGGGTGCGGTTCCTGCGTGGGTTGTTCTCGATAGTAGGCATCGCAGTCGATATCCCTGGGGGATCATGCTCCCCGGAAAGACGCCGGACGCGTTGATCGCATCGGGATACATGAAAAAGGCGGAGACCCTTGAGGATCTTGCGCGGCAATGCGGCATCGATGCCAATGGCCTCAAACAGGGCGTGGATCGTTTCAACGGCTTTGCCAGAACCGGGGTCGACGAGGATTTCCAACGCGGCGCCAACAGCTACGACAAGGTTTTCGGCGATCCTTCGGTCAAGCCGAATCCGTGCCTGGGCACGATAGAAAAGGCGCCCTTCTACGCGATCGAAGTCTTTCCCGGCGACGTCGGGACGGTCGGGGGATTGGTGGTGGACCGTCATGCACGCGTCGTCGATGGGCAGGGAACGCCAATTCCCGGTCTCTACGCCGCAGGAAACTGCGCCGCGCCTATCTTCGGGCGCACTTATCCGGGCGCCGGGGCGAGCATCGCCGGCACATGTACATTTGGCTATCTCGCTGCGCGCCATGCGATGGGTGCGAACGACGCACACGCATGATGCGTGACGGCTGGCAGGCGAACGATGCTGTCTGTTCCGGGGGGACGAGCGGTATCGGATGGAGCGGCAGCGGCGGGCAAGAAACCGGTGTCGGGTCTGACGTGGAGCAGGCGATCGAGAGCGATTCCGGCGATGCAGGAATCAACTACTTCTATTCCCTGATCGACGACGAATACGTCCCCAGCGGCATCGGCACCAGTCCGTGGAGCCGCGATGCGCAGAACGGTATCGCTTTGGCGGGACTCGCGGCGCATGTGCTGGAATCCATGCCTGGCGGGGAGGGCATGCATCCTGCACGATTGCAGATCGATATTCTCGGCAAGGTCCCGATGGTGCCGCTTCGGCCTGAAGTGCGGGTCGTGCGACCGGGGCGGCGCATTCAGATGCTGGAACTGGAATTGCAGGCGGAGGGGCGTGCCAGGGCCAAGGCGTCCCTGCTGCGGGTTCGAAAGACCCATACGCCCGATGTGTCAGTGCCTTGCACGGTCGATTTTCCGGAATCCGAGCGTCCCCTGGAGCCATCTCCTCATTCGGACGGATATCGGTTGCAGGGGAATTTGCACAGGCCTGGTCCGGGCATGCGGTGGCTGCGGATGTTGGTCGATGTCGTGGAGGGGCACAGCGCGACCATGTTCGAGCGGGCCGCCATGTCGGCGGACTTCGGAACCGGCACCGCTTCGCTGCTTTCGCGCAAGGAGTGGTCGCTGGCCAATATAGACATTTCGCTCCACCTGACCCGCCTGCCTCGTGACGAATGGCTTCTGCTCGATGCCAGCAGCGAAAGTGCCGGCAACGGCGTGGGATTGGCCAATCTGCGCCTTGGCGACAGGGAGGGCATGATTGGTTGGGGGCACCAGACCATTTTCGTAGACACCCTGAGAGGGGTGCAATGATGTTGGAAAGCTCGCCCGTCACCGCGGCGTTGACCACGCGCGCAGCGCTGGATATTCGGATTGCAATCGCACGAGGCAGGCAGTCGCCAAATGCCGGCATGACGATGATCCGTAATGCGACATTGCAGGGGGACTGGCGGGAGAGACTGACGCCTTGCGTCGCTTATCGGGCGACGCAAGCCAGGAAGATAGTTGAACAAGAAGGCAAATTATAATGAAACAACCGTTGGAAGGACTGCGCGTTCTCGATCTGGGCCGCTATCTTGCGGCGCCCTGGTGCACGCAATTGCTGGGCGATCTGGGGGCTGAGGTCATCAAGGTGGAGCGACCGGGCAAGGGCGACGACATGCGCTCCTACGGCCCCCCCTTTCTGAAGAACCGCGAGGGCGAGGACGACGATTCCCCTTATTACATCTCCTCCAATCGCAACAAGAAATCGGTCACGGTCAACATCGCCAATCCTGACGGCGCGCAATTGATTCGCGACCTGGCGCGTGAGTGCGATATCCTGGTCGAGAACTACAAGGTCGGCGACCTGAAGCGCTTCGGCCTCGATTACAACACGCTCAAGGATGTCAATCCGCACCTCATCTACTGCTCGGTCACCGGCTTCGGGCAAAGCGGACCCGATTGTCACCGCCCTGGACTGGACAGCCTGTTCCAGGCGACCTGCGGACTGATGAGCGTGACGGGAGAAGCCGATGGCGCGCCGCAGAAGGTAGGTGTGCCGATTTCGGACTTCATCGCGGGCATGTACGCGACCGTCGCGATCCTGGCTGCGTTGCGCCACCGGGAGATAAACGGCGGAGAAGGGCAGCATATCGACATTGCCCTGCTGGACAGCACGATTTCGGCCTTCACCAGCATCATGCAGGGCTACCTTGTGAGCGGAATTGTCCCCATGCGTGCGGGTTCGTCGACGCCGGGTAACGACCCGGCCGGCCAGTTCACCTGTTCCGATGGCGACCTGATCCTTTCGGCGGGTGCAGACAACCAGTTCAAGGCGCTGGCCAAGGTCATCGATCGTCCCGAATGGGCCGACGCGCCTGAATTCGCCACGCGGCCCCTGCGCGTCAGCAATCGCGACATCATCAATGCCGGGATCAACGAGTCTCTTTCGGCCCACCCGCGGCATTACTGGTTTGAAAAGTTGCAGGCAGCCGGGATCATGTGCGCGCCGATCAACACGATGGCCGAAGCCCTTGAAGAGCCGCAAGTGAAGCATCGCGGCGTGGTCATCGAGATCGAGCACCCGCGCGCGGGTCCGGTGCCCATCATTGCCAATCCGATGCGCATGTCGGGTACGCCGATACCCACGCCTCGGATTTCGCCAGATGTGGGTCAGCATACCGACGAAGTTCTGCAAGCCGTGCTGGACAAGTCCAGTGAGGATATCGAAGCGCTTCGCCGGAACGGCGCCATCTAGGCCCTGGCTGGCCAGCGGGGCGGGACTCGATCCAGGGGTACCGTCCGCGCGGGCGCCCGGAAAATAGAGAGTGCCGCATCTATGTGGCGATGAAATTGCTTGGCCAGCGTAGTTGAACGGAGAGAGGATCATGTCACTTGAGACCGTCGCGACAGCGACCCGGCAGGACGGCGCCGCAGGCGCAAAGCTGGACGACACGAACCCAAACGGCGTGTTTCGGCCCCTTGCGCCTCGAGCCCCGACGCAGGATCTGGAGCAGGCAAAGCGCGACCTGCAGGACACCGGCCTGTGCCTCATCGCCGATGCCCTTTCGCCCGATCAGTTGGAGCGCACGCGCAGCGCTCTTTATCGGGCGGCCGAAGAGGACCTGACATATGGAAGCCCGGAGCGGCGCCGAGGCGCCGATTTCGATGAATCGAACCAGCGCATCTGGGGACTGCTCAACCGTAGCCCGCTGTTCGCCGACCTTGCCGAACATCCCGCTTCGGTCGACATTCTGACCCATCTGCTCGGTCCGAACTTCCTGCTTTCCAGCATGTCAGCGAACATCGCCGGACCCGGGCATGGGGGCATGATAATGCACTCCGATCAGCTGTTCGTGCCGCAGCCCTGGCCGGAGGTCCCGCAGGGCGCCAATGTATTCTGGTGTCTGGACGATTTCACCGAAGAGAACGGTGGCACCATGGTGGCGCCGGGTAGTCACCTTCTCAATCGCCCTGCAGTCGAGGGCAAGGACGACGCTTCGCTGGTGCCGTTGGTCGCCAAGGCAGGAACGATGTGCGTCATGGAAGGGCGTGTGTGGCACAAGACCGGCTGCAATCGCACCACCGACCAGCGCCGCGCGGGGGTGTTCGGCTGGTACGTTTCACCAATCTACCGCACGCAGGAAAACTGGTTCCTGTCGCTTAACCCGCTAGTGATCCAGCGTGCGTCGGAAACCCTGCTGCGAATGCTGGGCTATCGGGTGGACGGTATCTTTTTCGGCCATGTCAACGGTTACGAACCCTTGCCAAGGACACTCGACTGGTAACTGCAGGCGCGTTGGCGCGGGGCCGGGCTTCATCTGCGGCGGGACGACATGGCAAGCGCCGACGCCGTTCATCTTTCCGGCGTGTTTTGCGAATTGGGCAACGGCAAGGCGCACCGGGAGTTGCAGCGGAATCCCCGACCCCTGGAGGAATCCGTGTCCGACGCGCTGGCGTGGTTACGGCAGCATGAAGCATGGCAGCGCGGGGCCGAAAGCGTAGTGCCCCGAACAAGCGCGCCAATGGGAGAGACTGCGATGCGCGTGGTGCAATTCGCCGAATACGGACCGCCGGAGGTCTTGCATCAGGCCGAGATGGAATGTCCTGTTGCGGGGCCGGGAGAGATAATTCTGCGGGTAGGCGCAGCGGCTGTGAACCCGGCCGATACCAAGTGGCGGCAGGGCATGTTTCGCGATGTGGCGCCGCTCACGTTTCCCCATGTGGTCGGATACGACGTCGCAGGGACCATCGCGGCGACAGGAGAAGGCGTGGAACTGCTGCCGGGGCGCCGGGGCGTAGCCATGCTGTCGATGGGCAGCAAGGGCGGCTATGCGGAGTTTGCGCGATTGCCCGCCTCCGATTTCGTGCCGATCCCCGAAACGATGGATCTCGCGGTGGCAGCCGCGCTGCCGACGGCCGGGTTGACGGGCTATCAGTTGATTGAGGATCATCTTCGGCCGTCGCCTGGCGAAACCGTGCTCATCACCGGGGCGACGGGCGCGGTCGGGCGCTTCGCGGTGCATGCGGCGCTGGCGCTAGGGGCCCGTGTTGTTGCTGCCGTGCGAGCCGGACGGGAGGATGAGGCACGCGCTTTGGGCGCCGTCAAAGTCTTCGAGCTCGAACCGATCGATCCGTCCGCCGAGATCCCGCACTTCGACCATGTCTGCGATACGGTTGGCGGGGCGGCGGTCGCGCGCATCTGCGAGCGATTGTCCGGGGCTGGCCGGATCGGGACAGCGGCGACCACACCGATCCCCATGCAAGGCCTTGCCGGCCCGCCCGAAATGATGGTCGTCCGCCCCGATCCTTCACGACTGGCGGATCTGGTGCAGCTGGTCGCGCAAGGAGACTTGTCGGTGCCCATCGCCTGCCGGTTGCCGCTGGAAAGCGCTCCATTCGCGCATCATTTGATCGAGCGGGGAGGTCTCTCGGGCAAGGTTGTCCTCGAACCCTGACTGAGCGCGATGGGCCCTGTCCCAGCGCAGCCGGCGGGGAAGGGCATACCGATGAAACCGTTCAGTCTTGCTTGCGCCGTTGAAGAAACAACGTCTGCTGGGCGATGCCGAACATCCCATCGCGATCGCCGAGCCGGCTCTGGACAATGCCGATGCCGTTCCCGCTGCTCTCGCTGGCGCTGTCGATGAGCAGCCAATCCCCGCGCGGGAAGCGCGTGAGATGCAAGGTGATCTCGGTATTGGCCATGGTCCATTCCTCCCGGGGGAGGAGCCGCCCCGTCGCTGTGCCATAGTCCGCGATGATGCAGGCCATGGCATAAGGGGAAAGCGGGATTTCGGGCGCGACCTGGGCGTTGAGCCTGATCCAGCGCGCGCCGGGGCCAGGCTTTGTCGGCGCGTCGCCACACCAGCACACTTCGGCCCACAGGCCCAGCGGTGAGGTGTGCTTCTCTATGTCCGTGGGGAAGGGGCGGGTAAGCGGATGTTCCAGGCGAGGCGATTCCTCTATCCGCGTCCGCATGGCAGTTGCCCGAACGCGGGGAACGCCGTCGACGACCAGTTCGATCTCGGCCAACTGCAGACGCTTGCCTTCACGAATGACGCGGCTGCTGACGTCGATCGGCGCCATCGGAACCGCACCAAGGATGTCGATGGTCGTGCGTGCCGGATGCATCGGGCCAAGGCTCGGGACTCCTTCCAGCACATGGGCGGCGAGACCGGCGAGAGCTATGCCGGTTTGAGAATTGGGATCCCATGGACTGACCCCGCGGCCCGTCGGTACGAACCTGTCGCCCTGACGATGATAAAACGGCTGCACCGTCGATTGTGTCATTCCACCTTCCGTCTATAACATGGATTGAAAGAGAGGCCGTTCCACCACGCAATCGTGAAGTCTGCGGAAACGGGATGGCGGTTAACGGGATGGCGGCTTGAGGGAACTCGCGTCGCCGGCGCGCTACATGCATCATGGCGCGCGTGCCAGCAAGGGTAACCAGTACCTGTTCTAGTGACGGGAGCGAATTGCACACAATGATGCTTGAGACAGGCCCCGCAGCCCTATAGGTCGTTGCCGGTCGAACGCTGAATACAAAGGAGGGGCAATGGAAACGATATTAACTGATATTGAGAACAGCATCCTGACGATCACGCTGAATCGTCCGGACAAGCTCAACGCTTTCAATGCTAAGATGGCCACCGAATTGCTGGCCGCTTTCGACCGGGCGGATTCCGACGATGACGTCCGCGCGATCATCGTCACCGGCGCGGGGCGGGGATTCTGCGCCGGAGCGGACCTGTCCGGAGGCAGCGCGACATTCGATTTCGAAAACCGCCCCGACAAGGCGGCGTTGGGCTCGCCGATCAGGCCGGACGGCACCGTGGATTATGGCCATGAGGCCGTTCGCGATCATGCCGGAAGGGTCTCGATGCGGATCCATGATCTGCTCAAGCCCGTGATCGGGGCGATCAACGGGGCAGCAGTCGGGGCAGGTATCACCATGACGTTGGCGATGGACGTGCGGCTGGTATCGGAGAATGCCAAGATCGGTTTTCCCTTTGTTCGCCGCGGGATCGTGCCAGAGGGTACTTCCTCCTATTTCCTGCCGCGCCTTGTAGGCATCAGCCAGGCCATGGAATGGTGTGCAACGGGCCGGGTGTTTGATGCGCAGGAAGCGCTGGCAGGCGGGCTGGTGCGTTCGGTCCATGCCCCTGACGATCTTCTGCCCTCTGCCCGGAAGCTGGCCGCTGAAATGGCCGAGGGTGCGCCGGTGGCGATGGCCCTGACCCGCCAGATGATGTGGCGCGGCCTAGGTTACAGCAGTCCGATGGAAGCGCACAGGATTGAAAGCCGCGGCGTCTATACGCGCGGACAGACGGCCGACGTCAAGGAAGGCGTCGATGCCTTCCTGGAAAAGCGCGCGGCTTCGTTCCCCGACAAGGTGTCGAAGGACATGCCGGACTACTTTCCCTGGTGGACGTCGCCGGAGTTTGGCTGAACAGGGCGCGGTGGCTTGCGAGTCTGCCGTAATCGCATGGCCATGATATCTTCAGTGAACCCTTTAATATTTGACACGATGTGGATCATGGTTGACCGAGGCATCAAGTGGCCGCGCTGGCCAGCAAGAACCGTTCACCGGCCTGAATACGGCGCCGCTTCCTGACCGTGAAGGCGGGGGGATACAAAGGTGACATGAATGAGCGGACTTGCGCGGGTGGTCTCGCGAAATCCGGCAGGACCGGGGAATTCAATCGAGGCGGACATTCGGCGAACGCTTCAGCATCAACGTGCCGGCGGATAGACCGGCGAAAAGGACAGGACATGCAGGACAAGGCAACGGCCGCGGCGAGCGGCGTAACCACCTTCAAGACGGGCGACGATTCCATCGTGGCTCCCAATGTTCGCGATCTCGGCGAATTGGCGGCCAACCTGCGTCAGTGGCTCTCGGAGAAGATGCCCGAGGCGGACGGGCTCAGGATCGAGAACCTCGCCTATCCCAAGGGTGCCGGCATGTCGCACGAGACGATCCTGTTCGATGCCGTCTGGAACGAAGCCGGCGCCGAACGGAGCCGAGGTCTGGTGGTCCGGGTCAAGCCCAGTTCGATGCATGTCTACCAGGATGACATGTTCATCGAGCAGTTCGAGATCATGCGGTTGATGAATGAAAGCGGTCACGTGCGCGTGGCGGAACCCCTCTGGCTGCATAAGGATACGGCACTGCTGGGCGCGCCTTTCTTCATCATGGAAAAATGCGAAGGACGCGTACCGATTTCCTCGCCCAGCTATGCGCAGGCCGGGTGGCTGTTCGAAGCGAAGCCTTCCGAACGGCGTGTTCTATGGGAAGATACGGTGCGGCAACTCGCAGGCATTCAGAAAGTGGCAGTTTCCGACGCGCCATTCCTGTCCACCGGCGCGCCGGGGACTGGCTTCGATCAGGAAATCGACCGCTGGGAACGCTATGTGACCTGGGTGGAATCGCGCCAGCCCTTGCCCTGGCATCATCGGGTGCTCGAGCACCTCAAGGCGAATCTGCCCGAGAACCGGCCCGAGGGCATCGTCTGGGGCGACGCGCGGCTTGGCAACATGATGATGGGTGCGGATTATCGCGTTGTCGCGGTCATGGATTGGGAACAGTGCTCCCTGGGCGGAGCGTTGCACGATCTTGCGTGGTGGCTGGTCTCCGAAGACATGCGCACGACGGCGATCGGCGTGCCGACGCTCGAAGGTATGGGGACGCGCGACGAGACGATTGCGCTGTGGGAAGAGGTGAGCGGCAAGAGCGCCGCAGACCTGGACTGGTATCTGCAGTTCGCGGCATTCAAGATGAGCTGTCTCGGCGCCAAGATGTCGCTGGACCGCGATACCAGCGAGGACGGGCCGGAACTGACCGACACTTTCCTGAACCGGCTGGTTGCCGACATGCTGGGCTGGCCCGCGCCTGCGGCGGGCGGCTGATCGCCCTGGTCTGGCCGCGGCTCGCAAGGGGCGGGTGCGCGGCCCGGATCCCATAGGGAAGGTAAGCGTCGGGTGAACGGGTGAAAACGATAATTCCATGCCCGCCGAAGCGAGAGACGGATGCCCTGCCGAAAGCCGATCGATAGCTTTCAGGTCGGAAAAAAGGTGAAACATGTATGGATCAGACCCGGACTGTCCCGGCCCCTGCGATAGTCGCTGAACCGTCTATCTTGCCGGGCGACACGGAGAAGCGGTTGCCGCAGGCGCGCTATGCCCTGTTCCTCCTGTTTCTCGTCTCGGTGCTCTGCTACGTGGACCGGACGATCATCGCCGCGGTCGCCGAAGACATAAAAGGCGAGATGGGTCTTACCGATGGCGAGTTGGGCTTCCTTTACGGCACGTCCTTCTCGGTCCTTTTCGCACTTTTCGGCTTTCCGATCGGTCGCCTGTCAGATCTTCTTCCCCGTACCCGGCTGATGGCGGCCGGGCTGTCCTTCTGGTCCATCATGACGATGTTCGCGGGCGTGGCGTGGAGCTTCGGGACGCTTGCGCTCAGTCGCATCGGACTTGGACTGGGAGAGGCAACGGCGAACCCCAGCAGCCATTCCCTGATCTCGCAGTACTTCCCGCGAAAGAGCCGCGGCCGCGCGCTGGCTGTCTATCTCACCGGCACGAGCCTTGGCGGCGGTCTTGGGCTCTATATTGGCGGCTGGATGGTCCAGAACTGGAGCGATGTGTGCGGCAGCGTCCCGATTGGTGGGGCCTGCGAAATCAGCGGCTGGCGCGCGGCCATGCTTCTGGTCGGCGCACCTGGTGTCATTCTGGCCATCCTGGTTAGCCGCTTGCGCGAACCGCAGCGGCCCAATCTGGAAAAGGGCAGGCTCGGCGATCTCCTGTTGCGCGAATTCTCGGCCTCAGTCCCACCGCTGACCTTGTGGGCGATCTCGCGCGAAGGCGGTTCGGTCGCACTCTTGAAGAACCTCGCCTGGCTGGCGTTACTTGCGGGCCTTTGCACCGGATTGACGATCTGGACCGGAGACTCCGCGCAATGGATCGGCTTCGGGATCGGGCTTTACGCGCTGGTCTCGTGGATCACGGTGCTCAAGATCCGCGACAGACCGCTGTTCTATCTGACCTATGGCGATCCCGTTTTCGTGCTGGCGCTCGCTGGCTTCACGATGCTGGCCTGCATCAGCCTGTCCATTGGCTTCTGGGCGGTTCCCTATGCCATTCGCGTGCTGGAAATGCCGCCAGCGGATGCAGGTCTGTACATGGGGCTCAGCGTCGCAGTCACTGCAGGCGTGGGAGCGATGACCGGCGGCTTTCTCGTCGACTGGTGGCGCAAGTTCGATCAGCGCGCGCCGCTCTGGATCGGCATTGTCGTTCTGGTGGGGAAGGCTCCGTTCATCTATCTCATGTTTACAACGTCCGATCAGACCCTGTTCCTGTGGGTGTTCCTGATCCAGTCGCTGTTCGGGTCCCTGTTTGCTGCAAGTGCGGCCGTGCTGGTGCAGGAACTCGTGCTTGTACGCATGCGCGGGACCGCCGCCGCCGCCTTCGCGCTGACGATATTGCTCGTCTCGCTTGCCTTTGGACCATACATGCTGGGTAAGATCAGCGAACTGTCCGGTTCGCTGGGCGGCGCGATCATGAGTGTCTATGCGCTCGCGCCATTCTGTTTGCTGTGCCTGGTGCTGGCCGCGCGGCAGTTGACTGGGCAAAGCGATGCAATTCGGCTGGCCCGGGCGCGAGCTTATGGCGAACCGACTGCGTAAGTGAGTAGTCCGAATGAGGACGCCTGTCGCTTCGACGTATGTGGCAGGAGAAATCGTTCATGTGCAGAAGGAGAAATTGTCTCATGTTCAGTCACATCATGATCGGCGCGAACGATCTCGACGCGTCGAAGAAGTTCTATAGTGCGCTTTTCGAGGTCCTGGGTGGGCCGCAGCCCTTCACGGACCCCAAGGGCAGGATATTCTTCGCCGGCCAAAGCGGCGTGCTGGCGTTGACCAGCCCGATCAATGGCGAGCCTGCGAGCGGGGCGAACGGCGGAACGATCGGCTTTGCCGCATCGTCACCCGAGCAGGTCGAGGCATGGCACAAGGCTGGGCTGGCCGCTGGCGGCACGGCTTGCGAAGATCCTCCGGGGCTGCGCGCCGACAGCAATCTCTATCTGGCCTATCTTCTCGATCCGGCCGGAAACAAGCTGTGCGCGCTGCATCGGATGCCGGCGAAGGGCGAATAGGCGACGATTGACCGGATTGCCGGCGGGACAAGGAGTGCCCGGCCGAGCCGGGAGATTCCAGCGCCTGGTCGGGCGTCCGATTCCAAACGGGGGCGAGCCATTGCTCGTCCCCGTTTCTTCGTGAATGCGGGGCAGAAGAAGGCAGCGCTTGTCAAAGCTGCCCCTTCCATTTTCCTCCAACGCTCTCTGGAGCGAGCCGCCGACATGTCGACGGCTTCTCTTCTGCTGCAGGAGGTGGACGGTTCGACGGGCGGACACGGCCTGCCCGTCGTTCGTCTCGATCGGATTACAGTTCGAGGTCCAGAATCGGCCCGTCGAAATTGCCGGACAGCTTGCGGGTCGCAGCGGCTAGCTTGTCATCCGCGACACCGGCGAGATATCCGTCGATCACCCGCTGATAGTTGCTGATCAGCCCTTCTACGTCCTTTGCGAGGCGCATATATTCGAAACCGGTCGAATGCGTGCCAGCCTGCTGCAGCGGGATGTTGGCGTAGTCCTGCTGCGGGATGAGCGGGAAATCCTTGCTGTCGTGCGGCAAGTCGATCGGTGCCATCAACGGCTCAGGCTCCTCGCCCTTGGGATAATGGGTCAGGGACCAGATCTCGTAGTAGCAGCTCTCAGGCCCAAGCGGACGGATGCGATAGGCCGTCGCGGTGGTCAGCGGGAAAAGCAGGAAATAATGCGGGAAGATGAAGTCCAGCGCATTGGGCGCGTGTCTTTCGGCTGTCTCGTTCAGGTCGGGGATGTCTTCTCCCCTGGCCCGCAACTGCTCGGTCAGCTCCGCCCGGAAGCGATGGAACCAGGCGCCGATTGCCTCTTCCGGTCCTTCCGGCAGCTCGATATCCTGAAGCGAACGGCCGATATCGACCTCCTTCTGGTGCACGAGCCCGGCCATGCCGGTGCTGAGCGATTCGTAGTTGTCCACCAGCGACTTGATCATGTCGCGTACCGTGGTGCCGCGGCCCTCGGTCGCGCCAAGGCCGCCCGTGTTCTTGCCGAAGCGCGAATTCCAGTAGTCCGGTGCAGCGTGGTGCAACTGGGGATGCGTGCGAAGGACGTGATAGCTTTCCTGGAAGGCTTCCATCGCCAGCTTCCAGTTGGCCGGCAGCACGGTTCCGTACCACCATTCGGCACGCAGCTCGCTCAGTCCCTGTTCTTCCATGCGGTCGGCAAGAGGACCCATGGTTTCGCGGAAGCTCGGTGCGTCTTCATCATGGTTGATGAAGACGGCGCCGCCCCAAATCTCGGCCCTGCAGGGAATGAGGTTCAGCGCATCGGGATTGAGGACCTCGTCGCTGAACATGTGCGAGGCGTAAACGAAGGTGTTCTTGCCTTCCATGTTGTAGCGCCAGCCGTGGAAAGGGCAGATGAAGCCCGTCTTCGCGCAGTTCCCGTGGCTCTTGCCATCGCCGCCGGCGACCGGGACGCCGCGGTGTCGGCAATGATTGTGAAATGCCCTGATGCCATCCTTCGTGCGAACGACGATCACGGACTTGCCGACATTCGAGTATTCCACCCAGTCGCCGACATTGGGAATCTGCTCGAGTCGGCAAGCCATCTGCCAGACGCGCGGCCAGAGATGGTCAAGCTCGGCCTGATAGAATTCCTCGTCATGGTAGCGGGCGGTCGGGATCATTTCGGGATCGTCGATCCTGAAGGGAACTTCTCGCAGACCGCCGTTATTGGATTTTAGCACGCCGTCTCTCCAATGAGGCTGTTTTACGCTTTCCGATTTCCTATAGCATTGGCTGGTCCCGCACAAGGCGAGGGCGCCTTGAGTATACCATGTTTCATGCATGGCTCGGAAGTTCGGGAATGCGCCGCAGGATCAGGTTCCCCGGTTGTCCGAGCAGAAGATCCAGGCGGAAAAACCGGCTGTTTTTCTGGACTTTCCCGGGATCATCGGATCATTTGTGCGCTTCGGTTGCGGTATGGATCGACAGCTTCAGGATGGGCGCGTTCGTGGCTGGCCCCGTTGTTTCTCTGTCGCCGGCCTACTTATATTACCGGTGTATTGAACGATATCACTGGTGCTGCCGATCTGAAGGCTAGAAAGCGCTGCGATAAAGTCACGAGCGCTTTGGCTGGACGGTCTTTCGTGCATTGGGCGAAGGGGGTGCGTGACGTGCCGGAGCCTCGTGGGCGCGACTTTCCCGAAGGTCAGCCGGTCATCGTCACACCGTCGAAATAGTCGCGCCAGTGCCGGATCTTTCCGTCGGACACTTCGAAGATGCCCATGACCGGCAAGTCGACCTTGCGTCCGTCCTTCATCGTAAAGCTGTCCGTTCGTTCGTTGACGACGATCCCCGGAGCCAGTTCCCCCGAGTGATGCACGATGAATTCCAGTGTCTCGACATCGCCGAGGAAGCGCGCAATCATGCCCATGATTGCCTCTCGGCCCTTGTAGGGCGGGTACGGCATGTTATGCCATACCGCATCGTCCGAAAAACACTCGGCAATGATTTCCAGATCCAGCTTTTCCCAGCCCTCGACCAGACGGGCTACAGTTTCGATTGGATTCAAGTTAAATCTCCATCAAGTGCGTCATCGACATTTCCATCGCTTTCACAGGGCTGCTCCATGTTCGATCAACTTGCCCGCGTCGCCAATCTGCGGGACCTGGGTGGCCACCCTGCCTTTGATGGCATGCAGGTTCGCAAAGGCTGCATCTACCGTTCTGCGGCTCTTTCCGGGCTGTCCGGTGCAATGCTCGAGACCGTTCGGGCCCTGGGAATCCATACGATCGTCGATCTGCGTCACAACAGGGAACGGGCCGCGCATCCCACCCCGTGGGAAGCTATGGGCTGCACCCGTTACTGGTTTCGCGATCACAATCAGTCGACGTCTGCCGTCGGCGATCGGGTGAGCGATCCCGCGCTGACGGAAGAAATGAGCCGCACGGGGATGAACAGCCTTTACCGCCGGCTGCCTTACGAGCAAGCGGAAGCCTATACCCGATTGTTTCAGGCTCTTGCTTGCGGGGACATGCCGGTCTTGTTCCACTGCGCCGTGGGCAAGGATCGAACCGGTGTAGCGGCCGCACTGATCCTGGCCGTTCTGGGGGTCGAACGCGATCGGATCGCTGCCGATTATGCGGCCACTGCACACTTCGACATCACCAACTCTCCGCATCTTGGGAGCTGGCCGGACATTTCGGAAGAACGCCGACGTGCCATGGCGCCGCTCCTCGCCGCCCGACCGGAATATATCGAGAGCATGTTCGCCGAGCTGGCAGAGCGATCGGGCACCCCGGAGCGATATCTGCGAGATACTCTGGGGCTTGACGAGGGCGCGATAGCCGCCATTCGCGAGCACCTTTTGGAGCCGCGCCGACGGGTCTTCTGACGCCCTCATCGCCATGCGTGTCACTCGCCTTCGAGGGGCGCCCCGCGCAGGAACTGGCTGGCAGAGGCGGAATCCATCTGCGGCGCCAGTTGGTCGACCAGGCCGGGCACCACCGGCTCCAGCCGCTTAGCCGTCCACTTGCCGTCCGCGGCGCGCATCCCGGCAATCGGACGATGCATGTCGACGGCTACCACGCCGTCACCGCCGACCTCGAACACCCGGCCCGAAATGTCGCCGGCCGCATCTGAGAGCAGATAGACGACCATGGGCGAAACGAGGGAGGGATCCCAGCGCGCTCGCGATGCTTCGGGCATGACCGATTCGGTAAGTCGCGTGGTCGCCACCGGCGCAATCGCATTGACGCGCACGCCGCTGCGAGCCAGTTCGCGCGCGGCCACCAGCGTCAGCGAGGCGACACCGGCCTTGGCAGCGGCATAATTGCTCTGACCGAAGGCAGAATAGAGGCCCGAAGCTGACGATGTGTTCACCACCGAAGCCTTGACCGGCTCGCCCGTTTCCTTCGAGCGACGCCGCCAGTAACTTGCGGCATGATGCAGGGGTGCCGCCGTTCCCTTGAGGTTCACTGCGATCGAAAGGTCCCAGTCCTCCTCGGTCATGTTGGCGATGGTCCTGTCGCGCAGGATACCGGCGTTGTTCACCAAGCCATCGAGGCGTCCCCACGCGCTTACCGCGCGCTCGATCATCTCGCCGGCCGCAGCCCAGTTCGAAACGTCGCTCCCGTCGACGAGAGCGCTTCCGCCCATCGCCACGATCTCGGCAACCACTTGTTCGGCCGCGGTCGGGTCCGATCCGGTGCCGTCTCCGGCCCCGCCCAGATCGTTGACTAGAACGGCCCAGCCGGCATGGGCAAGCGCCAGAGCGTGTTCGCGGCCAAGGCCGCGGCCTGCGCCGGTGACGATGGCAACAGGTTTGTCGATGGGGGTGGTCATCTGTAGAATCTCCAGGCTATCAATTGGTTATCAGGCATCGGCCATTGTTCAGCGCAACAACGTCGCGCTCGGCCACTCGGACCCGGAATGATGCGATGTCGCCGTCGACCCAGATGTCCGATTCCAGCGTTTCGCCGGGGAATACCGGCGAGGTGAAGCGGCAATCGAATGACTTCATTCGGGCCGGATCATAGTCGCATACGCTGGCAAGCAGCGCGCGGCAGGTGATCCCGTAGCTGGCAAGGCCATGCAGGATGGGTGCCGGAAATCCGGCCCTCTTGGCATAGGCCGGATCGATGTGGAGCGGATTGCGGTCGCCGGTCAGCCGATAGAGCGCGGCCTGATCGCGCCGGGTCTCGGTGACGAAACGCATGTCGGGCGCGCGCTCCGGAAGGGCGTGGGGGGTATGTCTGGACTTTTCCGGACCGCCCAGGCCGCCGTTGCCGCGCGCGAAGATCACGTTGTCCATCGTGAACAGCGGCTCGCCGCCAGCCAGCGCACATTCGACGGTGACGGTGATGATCGCGCCCTTGTCCGGCCCCTTATCGACCACTTCCGAGATATGGCTGGACGAGACCAGGTCTCCAGAGGGGGGAATGGGACGGTGGAAGGCAATACGTTGCTCGCCGTGCAGCACACGCGCCCAATCGATCGGGGCATTGCCCAGCAGACTGGAATCGCCGCTCAGCAAAACCGCGGCGGCGGTGGGAACTACGCGCAGTTCTGGCTTCTCGTATATGTAGCCCAGTTCCCTGGGGTCGGTCGGGTCGCGCCCCATCCCGACACTTATGTTGTACAACAGCATCTGTGTGTCGGTGTAGGAATAGGCACGCGGTTCGCTGCGGCGCTCTATCAGGTCGTCATAAGCAAGCGTCATGGGTTCAGCCCTCGTTCGTGAAGATGATGGTTCCGGCGCCGCTGAACATGTTGCCCACGCCGTGAGAGACCGAGATCTTCGCCCCTTCGACCTGCGCCGGGGCAATGCCGCGCATCTGCCGGATGCTCTCTTGCATCGCGTACATGCCGTACATCCCCGAATGCATGTACGAAAGTCCGCCGCCGCTGGTGTTGATCGGCAGCTCGCCGCCAGGCGCGCAGCGCCGTTCGCGGTAGAAGTACTTCGCTTCTCCCCGACCCGCGAAACCAAGATCTTCCAGCATGTAGAAAGGCACATGCGCGAAGGCATCGTAGAGCATCAGGTGGTCGACGTCGGCGTGGGTGATCCCGGCCTCCTCGAAGGCCTGTCGCCCGGAAATGCGGAAGGCCGCAGAGCTGGTGAGATCGCTCATCATGCTGATGACGGGATTCTCGATCCCTTCGCCGGTGCCCAGGATATAGACTGGCTTGGTGGGGAAGTCCTTCGCCCGTTCGGCGCTGGTCAGGATCAGCGCGCCGCCGCCATCGGTGACGACGCAGCACATCGACTTGCGGAACGGATAGGCGATCATCCGGTCGTTCATCACTTCGTCGACGGTCACTGGCTCCTTGCGCGTCGCGCGCGGGTTCAATGCCGCCCATTCGCGCTGGATCACGACCAGCCGTGCAAGGTCTTCCTGCGTGGTGTCGGTGTCCTTCAGGAAGCGAAGTGCAGGAATGGTGAACTGGGTAACCGGCGCATGGATCCCGTACGGCAGTTCGAACTGGCCGATCAGGCTGCCCGGATTGGCCGCATAGCGCGTGGGCGCGACCTGCGAGCGGCCCGACTCGCCATGCGTGACCAGCACGGTATTGCAAAGCCCGGCCTCGATAGCGGCGCAGGCATGGCGGACATGGAGCATGAACGAGCAGCCACCCACGTTCGTGCCGTCGAGCCACCTGGGGGTGATTCCCAGCATCGCGGCGACGTTCCACGGATGCTCGTTTGCAGTGGCGATGCCGTCGATGTCTCCGGGCTTCAGGCCCGCATCCTCGATTGCATTGAGCGCGCAATCGATGTTGAGGCCGAGCTGAGACATTTCGGGCACGATGCCCATCTTCGTCGTTTCGGCAGCACCGACTACGGCAATAGAACGCGGTTTAACCATCGGCTTGGTCCTTTGCCGGCTTGAACTGGGGAAGGCTGATCGTATCGCTCTGCTTCAGGAAGGTGACTTCGAGGGGCATGTCGAGGATAAGCGCTTCGGGCGTTTGCGGGCAGTCGACGATATTGCTCATCATCTGGGGGCCTTCGGCCAGTCTTACCATGGCGATGGAGTGCGGTTCGGTTCCCATGTCGGGGCGAGGGCGGTGGTTGATTATATAGGAATGCAGCGTTGCCTTGCCCGATGCGACATAGATCTCGATATCGCGGCTCCAGCATTCAGGACAAACGGGGCGCGGCGGGAAATAGGAATGATTGCAGGACATGCAGCGCTGAATACGCAGTTCGCCCTGACGGCAACCGTCCCAGAAATGCTCGGTTTCTGGCGTCGGTTCAGGCAAGGCCCGCTTGAATTCCTTCATGGCGTTCGATCTCCCTCGTTTCCCGAATACATGGTTTGCGTGAAATCGCTTGAACGTGCATGAGGTCAGAATCAAGACGTTTGAGAATTGGGAGAAGACGAAAGTGTCAGGATACCAGCGGATCATTGCACGTAGTTTCGGCGGACCCGAAGTGCTGGAAATCGAGGACATGGCCGCGCTTCCTGAGCCGGGCGAGGGAGAGGTGCGGCTGCGCGTCGAAGCGGCTGGCGTCGGTTTTACCGATACGATCCTGCGGCGCGGCCGTTATGTCGCCTACAAGGGCGGCCTCCCGCTTATACCAGGTTATGATTCAGTAGGCATCGTCGAGGCGGTCGGCGCCGGAGTATCCGAAAGCTGGATGGGCAAGCGGGTAGCGGACATGCCGGTGTCCGGCAGTTACTCGCAGGTCCTGATCCGCCCAGCGGAAACGCTGGTTCCGGTGCCTGGGGGCGTTGCTCCCGAAGCGGCAGTCGAAGTTCCCCTGATGTGGGTGACGGCATGGCAGATGTTGACGCGCTGCGTCGACCTGTCGGCGGGCGATGCGGTTCTGGTAGTGGGTGCCAGCGGCTCGACCGGGCGCGCGCTTGTGCAGCTTTCGCGCCACCTGGGCCTGCGGGTGGTGGGAACCGCCTCGGCAGGCAAGCTCGATCTGGTGAAGTCGCTCGGCGCGGATCCGATCGATTACCGCAGCGACGATCTTGCCAATGCGATTCGCCAGGCAAGCGGCGGGGGCGTTGCCGCCGCTTTCGATGCGATCAGTGCTGAGAGCTGGCAGACGAGCTGGGATTCCCTTGCCAAGGGTGGTCGTCTGGTCGCCTATGGCTTCCAGGAATTCATCGATGGTGAAAAGCCGGCTGAAGAAGCGATGAAATCGCAGAAGCTCCTGACGGTCGAGTGGCCTGCGCAAGGGCAGCGGGATGGCACCGGACGCGACACTGTCTTCTACAACATTCAGGAGCGCCGCGAATCACATCCTGAGGATTACATGGAGGATGCGAAGCATCTGCTGGGCCTCATCGCCAGCGGTAAAGTCGTGCCGCCACCTGCCGAGACGCTGCCGCTTTCGGCCGCCGCCGAGGCGCATCGCCGCATCGCCAGTGGCGACAGTGAGCGGCGCATGGTGCTGCAACCCAACGGCTGAGGTTGAGAGAATGACCGTTGCATCGTCCGCTGGGGCAGGCGTCGCTCCCACGTTGACCCCCGCACGGCGATGGTCGGCCGTCGTGCTGTTGACGTTCGTTGCCGTATTCAATGTCGTTGACCGGATCTTGCCGGCCGTGCTGATCGAACCGATCAAGCATGACCTGCAACTGTCCGACACGGTGATCGGCCTGATTACCGGATTCGGTTTTCTCGTCATCTATGCCGTCGTCGGCATTCCGATCGCGCGGATATCCGACCGCGGGCGTTACGGCGTCGTCATCGCCGTCTGCCTGACCTTATGGAGCATCATGACTGCGCTGGGTGGGCTGGCGCAGAATGCGATGCAATTCGCTGTCGCCCGGATGGGCGTGGCCCTGGGCGAAGCCGGCAGTTCACCGGCAGCGCACGCCTTCATCTCGCGCAATTTCACGCCAGACAAGCGAAGCGCGCCTCTGGCTGTCCTGACTCTTGCGGTTCCCTTCGCGACGAGTATCGCCTTTCTCGCCGGCGGTCTGATCGGAGAATGGCTTGGCTGGCGCCAGACTTTCATGCTGGTTGGCCTTTGCGGGCTGTTGCTTTCCCCGGTGGTCCTGTTGGTTCTTGGGTGGCGGAAACCGGCCGGTTTCTCGGTGGAAGGGGCAAAGCACCCCTCGCTGGTCGATACGCTTGTCCACTTCCGGGGGAGCAGTTTTCTCCTCGTCCTCGCCGGTTCGGCCTGTATCGGTATCGGGGCCTATGGGCTGACATCCTTCGGCGTTGCCTACCTGATCCGCGCGCATGGTTTCACGCTTGGTGAAATCGGAGTGGAGTTCGGTCTGTTGACCGGTCTTCTGGGGACGGTCGGGCTGCTGGGCCTGGGCTTTGTTGCCGACCGTTTGGCCGCCCGCGACGGGCGGTGGCTGCTATGGTCGACCGCGATACTGATGGCAGTGGTCGCATTGGCTTCCGCAGGGGCCTTCGTGACGTCCGACGCGACATTCGCCATGATTGGCCTCGCGGTCGCCAACATCACCGTCATTGCTTATGCACCGCCCGTGATATCGGCTTTGCACCGCCTGGTCCCATCGCATGCGCGCGCGACGGCCTCGGCGCTGATGCTGTTCTGCAATGCCATCGCCGGGGGCCTCGGACCATTGGCGGTGGGCATGATCAGCGACGCCCTGACCCCATCGCTCGGCCCTTCCGCTCTCGGCCTCGCACTGCTGCTGGTCCCCGCGATTCATTTGCTGGGGGCAGGCCTCCTTGCGCTGGCCGGCAGCTGGTTCAACGAGCAGGCGCTGTTGGAATGACGGTCTCCCTGTCGGGGTTCGGCATTCGCCATTCTTCCGGCAGGAGCGCACCGCATCGCCAAGTTCTCAAGGATTGTAGATGCCGACCTCGTCGGTTGCCGGCACCGGCGTTTCCGCGCGCCAGCGGACCGAGCCAAACGGCCTGACCAGTCGTCGCCGGACGTTGCTTGGCGGTCCCTTGTGAAAGCCGTTTGCGGCCAGTTGCAAATCCCAGTCGGCCGTTGTGAATCTCTCCCGATGGCGCAAGTATTGCTGCCATGTCGGAAATTCGAAGCGTTCGGTCCACAATTCGGCATCGCCGATATCGCGCGCTATCGACCAGGCGAAGGCGCCGTTGCGCAGGCGCAGTCGCTGCACCTTGAGCATCACATCGTAGAACGCTCGCGCCAGATCCCGCTCCACGCGGTACTCCACCTCGATAACGATCGGTCCGCTCCGGCTGGTGACCGCGAGGTCCACGTTGGGGTCGGGTCTCGGCTCCATTGGCGAAAGATCCGGACTGTCCGAATCGCGCAGCGGTGAGATCAGGGCCAGCAGCGGAGTAGCGGCAAGCGCTCCGGCAGAGATCGACAGGGCATTCGACAGTCCGGAGATTGCCGCGATCTCCCCCCAGAACCACGAGCCGAATGCGATGCCGCCAGTGAGGAACGAGGAGAACCAGGACAAGGCCCGGGCTGTAACCCAGCGCGGAACGGAGGTTTGGACCACGACATTGAGAGTCGCGACCGAAAGCATGGTTGCCGCGCCGGAAACGGCCATGGCGATAGCGACAAGCCAGATGCTGCCGGCCCAGGCGACGACAAGGAGCATCGCTGAAAGGACGAGCGTCGCGACTGCCAGCGCAGGATCGGTCGGTATGTTTTCCCGCACCCAGCTCAGCACGAAAGCCCCGATCACGGCACCTACGCCGCTGGCGCCGAGCAGCAGGCCATAAGTGCCCGCGTCCCCGCCAAGCGAGTTGCGCGCGACCAGCGGCGTGAGGGCCATCAAGGACGCACTGGTCAGGCCGAACAGCAGCACCCGCAGCATCGCGGTCCGAACGGTGCCCGCATAGAAGACGTACCGGATCCCGGAGACGATCGCCCGGTCAAGCCGTTCGGGCGGCAGGCGCGGCGGTATCGTCTCCCGCCGCCAGAACAGGAATGCGGCGAACAGGGGCAGATAGAGCAGGGCGGTCGCGCCGAATACCGCCGTTGCGCCCAGTGCCAGTACGGCCACACCCCCCAGGGCAGGTCCGAAGCTGCGGGCGATGTTGTAGCTGACCGATCCCAGTGCAATTGCGGCCGGTAGGTGCTCGGGAGGTACTTGTTCAGGAATCGATGCCTGCCAGGACGGTGAGTAGAGCGCCATGCCTGCGCCGGCGCAGAAACAGAAGGCGAGGAGTACGACGGGGCTGGCCAGGCCACCTGCAAAGCAGGCCGCAAGCAGGGCTGCGGAGACGGCGGAAAAACCGAGTCCGGCAAGCGCGATCTTGCGCCGATCGAACATGTCGGCGATGGCACCGGAGGGAACCGAAACGAGCATGATCGGCAGCATCAGCGATGTCTGCACCAATGCCACCATTTCCGGAGAAGGGGTGAGCCGTGTCATCTCCCAGGCGGCAGCGACGCCAAGCGTCAACTGGCCGAGGTTCGAGAGCAGGCTGGCGCTCCATATCCGGCGGAATACCGTGTCGGATAATGGCGCAAGGGCGCGGGACGAAATCTTCATCCGTGGGTTGCGGAGGATTGCTGGCCGGGGCCATACCGCGCCGGTTCGCAGCGGCGTCTCAGCACGGGTTGGGATCGGGGATCATCGTTCGGCATGGCTCGATTATTCTGCGGCTGTCGACACCATCACGGGACAGCAGCGAGTATTCGTTTGAGCACTACAACGACCGGTGCGTCAAGTATTGTGCATCAATTACAGTGAAGCGGGCTTGTGTCCACGGTCGCAAACCATGCAAGGGGATGTTCCCGTTCGACAATGCGGCGACGCTGCTTGGCTGTTGTTTTTTTGCCCGGGCCTGGCGCGGGCATCGCTGCACAGTGAACGCATAGCTCAGGGAGAGAAGCAGTTGTTACAGCGATTTCAGGATAGGGTTGCGATCGTCACCGGCGGATCGGGAGGCATCGGAGCTGCCACGGCGGCACGTCTGGCGCGTGAGGGCGCGCATGTGCTGTCGCTCGATCGCAAGCGGTGCGATGCGCCAGACGGCATCGTGACGATCGAGGCAGACGTGACTGATCCCGAAGCCATCCCCTCGGCGATAGAGTTGGCATGTGAACGCTTCGGTCGCTTCGACATGCTCGTCAACAACGCGGGGACCGGCAGCCTGAGCGATGCAGCCGTCCAGTCGGACCAGGAATGGTTCCGGGTCTTTCAGGTCAACATGCATGCAGTGATGTACGGTTGCCGCGCCGCGATCCGGGCCATGCGGAAAACGGGCGGCGGTGCAATCGTCAATCTCGCCTCCATTTCCGGCCTGGGCGGCGATTACGGCATGGGATCCTATTGCGCCAGCAAGGGGGCGGTCATCAACTATACCCGCAGCGTTGCGATGGACTGCGCGCGGGACGGGGTTCGCGTCAACGCCGTGTGTCCGGGGCTGGTCGACACGGCGATGACAAGCGGCATTCCCCAGCGCGAACAATGGACTGGCGCGATCCCGATGGGCCGTTCCGCGCAGCCGGACGAGATTGCCGGCGTCATCGCCTTCCTGTTGTCGGACGATGCGTCGTTCATGACCGGCTCGGTCGTCGTCGCCGATGGAGGCATGACTGCCTACACCGGCCAGCCGCGCAGCCCCAGCCTGCCCCCGTTGCCATAACTGGGAGGAGCAGGCCGAAGCCGGCGGATGGTGACAGTCAGCGGTCCGTCGGCATGTCCTCGAAAATCATCGTCTTGGCTTCAAGATAGGGATGAAGCCCGCCAATGCCGCCTTCTCGCCCGATCCCGGATTGCTTGAAACCGCCGAAGCCGACGGTGAAATCGGTCTTGAAGCCATTGTGGCCGACCGTGCCGGCCCGCAGCCGGCGAGCGACCGCATAGGCGCGCTGCGGGTCGTTGGTGAAGACGCTGCTGTTGAGGCCGTAGATCGTGTCATTGGCAACCGCGATCGCTTCTTCCTCGTTTGCCACGGGAATGACGCTGAGCACCGGGCCGAAGATTTCCTCGCGCGCAATGGTGGCCTCGTTGTCGACATTCGCGAATACGGTGGGTTCGATGTAGTAACCGCGGTTCAGGTGCGCAGGGCGAACGCCGCCGACTGCCAATCGCGCGCCTTCAGCCTTGCCGATGGCGATCATTTCCTCCACGCGATCGCGTTGCCGCGCCATCGCCAGCGGGCCCATCTGGCTGGTCGCCTCGAACGGGTCGCCGACCTGGATCTTGCCGAAGGTATCGGCAAGCGCGGCCACCAGATCGTCGTGACGCTTCTTGTTGACGATGATCCGGGTCAGCGAGGAGCACACCTGGCCGGTCATGATCGGCGCATAGCGGGCGATCGACCGGGCAGCCGTGCCAAGGTCGTAATCGTCAAGGATCACCGCTGGAGACTTGCCTCCCAGTTCCAGCGTGACGCGCGCAATCCTCTCCCCGCAGATCGAGGCGATCTTGCGCCCGGCGGCGGTTGAACCAGTGAAGCTGACCTTGTCCACGCGCGGATCGCGCACCAACAGTTCCGATACTTCGCGGTCGGCCGTGAGCACGTTCACCACGCCGGGCGGCAAGCCGATTTCCTCGCAGATTTCGGCGAGGTGGTAGGGGGCGCTGGGCGCTTCTGGCGACGCCTTTATGATCATTGTGCAGCCTGCGATCAATGCAGGGGCCACTTTGGCGGTCATCAACTGATGGGGCGCGTTCCACGGAACGATGGCCGCCACCACGCCCACTGGCTCGCGCACCAGCAGCGCTGGCTGCCCGGTTTGTGAAACGTGTTCTTCCTGCCATGCGAAGTCGCGGCCAAGCTCGGCATAGTAGCGAAATGTACTTGCCAGTCCGGGCGCGGCTGAGGCCGATATGGCGCGAAGCACACCCGATTCAGCGGTCCAGCTATCGGCGAGGGCGTTGGCGCGTTCGCTCCAGGCAGCGGCGATCTTTTCCAGGAAGGGCGCACGTTCCTGCGGGCTCATGCGCGGCCAGGGGCCCTCGTCAAACGCCCGCCTTGCGGCGCTTATCGCGCGTTTCACGTCTTCTTCCTGCGCCTCGGCAACGCGCAGGAAGACCTCTTCGGTGCTGCTGTCGATCACGTCTATGGTCGATCCGGTCGAAGGTTCGACCCATTCGCCGCCGATGAAGAATGCATCCGGATGGCGCAACTGCGCACTCCTGGTTGCGGTTGTGGCCATGGTGTTCTCCCGGTTATGGTGGAATTGCGCGGACGCGCTCGAAGGTGCCGAAAAATTGTGTATTTAGTGAAACACGCTTTACACCGGCTCGCGTCTCTTTCAAGTCGGCGCCAAACGATAAGGAGTAGGCTTGCATGCATCCGCAGATTCATGCCGAGGAAGCCGCGGGCAAGAATGCCCTGGTATTCACGGCGACCGGCGATTCCATCAGCTATGCCGAACTTGAACGACGAGCCAATCGCTTCGCTCATGGCTTGCGCTCGCTGGGAATGGCCAGCGGCGATACCATCGCCATTGTCTGCGACAATCGGCCTGAATATCTCGATCTCTATTGGGCGGCGCAGCGCGCGGGCCTCGTCCTGGTCCCTGTGTCCTCTCGTCTCAAGCCGGACGAGATCGCTTACATCGTCAACGATAGCGCAGCGAAAACGGTGGTGGTTGGCGACACCCTTGCGGCGACCGCCAGGGGGCTTCGGGCGATCGAGGCGCAGATGCCCGGCCTGGCGGCCTTGGTGACGCTTGGCCCCGTCGAAGGCTTTCGCGATCTTGCCGAAATCGCCGCGCATTTGCCCGGTACGCGCATTGCGGACGAAGGGGCCGGCGGACGCATGACCTATTCTTCCGGCACGACCGGTCGGCCCAAGGGTATTCGCTTCCCGCCACCGGGTGGATCGCCGATCGTTCCCAATCCGGCGGCGCAGATGTTCTCGCGCTACTATGGTTTCAATCGGGAGACCGTCTATTTATCGCCCGCGCCGCTTTATCATTCTGCGCCGCTGGCAGCGACAACCGGGGTGCAGGCGCTGGGCGGATGCGTGGTGCTGATGCCGAAATTCGAACCCGAGGCCTTCCTTGCGGCCATCGAGCGTCACCATGTCACGGCTGTGCAGGTTGTGCCGACCATGTTTATCCGCTTGCTGGCGCTACCGGAGGAGGTGCGTACACGGTACGATCTGTCGTCACTCAAAACGGTGATCCATGCGGCCGCGCCGTGTCCCGTGCCGGTCAAGCAGGCGATGATCGACTGGCTGGGTCCTATCCTCATGGAGTTCTATGCGGGATCGGAAGGCAACGGCCATGTGCGTATCACCAGTGAGGAATGGTTGCGCAAGCCCGGATCCGTCGGTCGTCCTGTGATGGGGTCGATTCATATCTGCGATGACGATGGACATGAATTGCCGGTGGGTGAGATCGGCACGATCTATTTTTCCGGTGCCTATAACTTCTCGTACCATAACGATCCGGAGAAGACTGCCGCCTCGCGCAATCCGCTCAATCCGGACTGGTCGACGATGGGCGACGTCGGGCGGTTGGACGATGAGGGTTTCCTGTATCTTTCCGACCGGAAGGATTTCATGATCATATCGGGCGGCGTCAACATCTACCCTCAGGAGGTCGAGAATCTGCTCATCACTCATCCCGCGGTGGAGGATGTGGCGGTTATCGGCGTGCCCAATCCCGATTTTGGCGAGGAAGTGAAGGCCGTCGTGCAGGCCAAGTCCTCTGCGCAGCCGGGCGACGCATTGGCAAGCGAGCTGATCGAATGGTGCCGGGAGCGGCTTGCCGACGTGAAATGCCCGCGATCGATCGACTTTGATCCCGCTCTGCCGCGCACCGATACAGGCAAGCTCATGAAGAAGGAGGTGAAGGCGCGCTATTGGCCGGCAGAGTGACGCCCGCAAGACCTTCCTCGCCCGCCAATCGGGCGAGCGGGGCGCAGATCATTGAAAAGTTTGAGGAGCAAGCGTGATGGATATGCAGGGATATTTCGAACAGTTCGGGCCGGTCGAGTCCGCAGCGACTACCAAGTTTCAGCAGGTCGTGGGCAAGCGGCTCAGTCAGGCATGGGCCACGATCCCGCATGTCACGCATCATGACGATATCGACGTGACGGCACTGGAAGCGCATCGCAAGGCCTTGAGCGAGGCGGGCACCAGGATTTCGCCGCTGATCTTCCTGGTGAAGGCGCTGGCGTCGGGCCTCAAGGCCTTTCCCGACTTCAACGCCTCATTGTCGGAAGACGGCAAGACGCTTTATCGCAAGCAATATTGTCATGTCGGCATTGCCGTCGACGGTCCCCTCGGCCTGCTTGTTCCCGTCCTGCGCGATGCCGACACACGCGCAATTCAGGATCTGGCGAATGAACTCAAGTCGGTGAGCCAGACAGCGCGCGAAAAGGGCCTGCCGATGAGCGCGATGGAAGGCGGTTCGATGACGATCTCGTCGCTGGGCGGGATCGGCGGAACCGCATTTACGCCGATCGTGAACCCTCCGGAAGTTGCGATCCTCGGTGTTACGAAGACGCGCATCGCCCCCGTCTGGAACGGTGAGGCATTCGAGCCGCGCTCGCTGATGCCCTTGTCGCTGAGCTACGATCACCGAGTGATCAACGGCGCCGATGCGGCACGTTTCTTGCGGCATATCGCCGATGTGCTGGCACACCCCCAGGATCTCTGATCTCGCGCTCGATTGCCCTGAGGTTGCAGTCGACGAGGTCGCGAGCAGACTGGTCGCCTTTCGGGGGCAGTAAACCCACTGAAACCGGAATCCCTGGCGTCGTTCTTGCGCAGGAGCGTTGCCGGGGCTCTTCGCGTTCGCATTGTCGAACAGGAGCGGGGCGCACTGCTGGCATAGTCGGGTTTCGATCATGTTGGACCGACATTTTCCCGGCATGACGTTGCTGGAAGTTGCGGGAGGCGCGATCTTGCCGCGAGCGTGAGGCCAGCCATGAGGCGGCAATCGTGCTGGCCTGATAGGTCCACATACGTGCCACGATTGGCGAAATTTCGCCACTGTGGATGGAGGCCCGAGCCGGACTCTCCTAATCGAGGTATTTCAGGTGGATGCATTGTCTAACCATCCCGAAATGCCAATTGAACTTCTGCGGCATCCCATGCCGGATGTCTAACCGCTGGGTGGCCAATTTCTACCCAATCTTTGAGCATTCCGATAGCGGTATTCTCCTAAGCTGCGGACCGTTCAGAACGGCAACTGACGACCAGACCCGGTCGTTCCCATCAACCATCATGAAGGACCGTTCACGCCAAAACCTGCCGTTGGTGTGGCTCTCAGCACCCGGACAGAAGCCACGAACATCTCGGCCATACACTCGCTCAAATAAAGCCGCCGGAAGCTGCCGTTTATTCATTGCTAAGCCAAAGACGATAGCGATCTCGACATTCCTCCAATGTACCGGCTGGTTTGGGCAAAGCTTCGTCAAGCGGGGCAGGTGCGATTGCACCCACCCCGCCGAGGATTTGCCCGATGATTGGGGCTTAGGCCGCCTTGTCTTCAGTCAGCTGCGGCGTGTCGTCGTTGACATGCTCGCGGCTTCCGATGGCGATCTTGCGCGGCTTGAGCGATTCAGGGACGATCCGCTGGAGCGAGATCGTCAACATGCCGTGCTCATAATCCGCATCGCGCACTTCGACATAGTCGGCCAGCTGGAACCGCCGCTCGAACGCGCGGGCAGCGATACCGCGGTGAACGAATTCAACACCGTCTTCGTCCTTCTCGGTCTTCTGACCGGAGATGACGAGCTGGTTCTGCTGTGCAGTGATGTCGATTTCGTCCGGACGGAAGCCGGCAACCGCCAGAGTGATCCGGTAGCTGTCCTCGCCGGTGCGAACGATGTCGAAGGGTGGGTAGCCATCCTGCGTCTCGGCGCGGAAGCTGTTCTCGAGCGCATCGAAGAGCCGATCGAAACCGACCGTCGAGCGGCGATAGGGGGTCAAATCAAATGCAGTTCTCATTTCCAAATCCTCCTTGTTGAGCAATCTGGGCGTGAGAGGCGCCGGGAACCAAGAGCCGACGCCCTCTGTCCAACCGGACCCGTTATGGCATCCGGCATTGATAAAATTATGAAACGCGCAATTGGTTTCAAGACCTATTAAAAATTTTTATGGGTTTGTTTTCAGCGCCTTGCAAGAGAACACCAGGCGCACCGATGGAGGTGCGCCTAGCCTTCTTCCAGGAGACAATTTGATAGGATCAAGTCCGTTTACGCGGTCAGCCGATCGCTGCTCGCGTGACTGGAAGCCCAGTTTTGCATCTGGTCCTTGACCGCCAGTTTGAGCTTCTTCAGCCGGGCAATCATAACTTCGTCAGGCCGGGGTCGTTTGCTTTCCAGCCGGATTTCATCCTCCAGCCGTGCATGTTCGCGTGAAAGATACTCCAGATACCTGTCGGCCATAGACTTCTCCTCTCTCATTCGACCGATTGATCCGTTAAGCCCCGTTCAGAACCTGCCCGGTGTCAGGCCGCGTGAGCAGGTGCCGAACTGGCATTGCTAACTGCCTGGTGTTCGCGGATTGGAGAGCGCGGTGCGATACCCGCGCTCTCCTCTCGCGATTAAAAGTCCATCGCCGGCATCGGTGCTGGCGTGTCTTCCTTCGGCAGCTCAGCCACCAAAGCCTCGGTGGTGATCAGCAGCGAGGCAACCGAAGCCGCATCCTGCAACGCCGTGCGTACGACCTTTGCCGGATCGATGACGCCTGACTTCACAAGGTCTTCGTATTCGCCGGTCGCGGCGTTGAAGCCGTGGTTGTAATCGTCGCCTTCGAGCAGCTTGCCGACGATATAGGCACCGTCCTCGCCTGCGTTCTCGGCGATCTGGCGAGCCGGTGCTCGCAGCGCGCGGCGCACGATGTCGATACCCGACTGCTGGTCGTCATTGGCGGCCTTGAGCCCTTCGAGCGACTTGAGCGCACGCAGCAGGGCGATACCACCACCCGGCAGGATGCCTTCCTCGACAGCGGCACGGGTCGCGTGCAGCGCATCGTCGACGCGGTCCTTGCGCTCCTTGACCTCGACCTCGGTGGCACCACCGACACGGATGACGGCGACGCCGCCAGCAAGCTTGGCTACGCGTTCCTGCAGCTTTTCGCGGTCGTAGTCGCTGGTCGTGGTCTCGATCTGGGCACGGACCTGGCTGACCCGGGCGTCGATGTCGGCCTTGTTGCCGGCACCATCGACGATGGTAGTGTTGTCCTTGTCGATCATGACCTTCTTGGCCCGGCCGAGCATGCCGATCGTGACGTTCTCGAGCTTCGTACCAAGTTCCTCGCTGACCACATTGCCGGCGGTAAGGATGGCAATATCCTCCAGCATGGCTTTGCGGCGATCGCCGAAGCCGGGTGCCTTGACCGCCGCGACCTTCAGGCCACCGCGCAACTTGTTGACCACAAGGGTAGCAAGGGCTTCGCCTTCGACGTCCTCCGCGATGATCAGCAACGGCTTGCCCGACTGCACGACCTGTTCGAGCAGCGGGATCAGCGCCTGCAGGTTCGACAGCTTCTTCTCGTGAATGAGGATGTACGGATCCTCGAGTTCCACCTTCAGCTTTTCGGCATTGGTCACGAAATAGGGCGAGAGGTAGCCGCGGTCGAACTGCATGCCCTCGACCGTTTCGAGCTCTGTCTCGAAGCTCTTGGCTTCCTCGACCGTGATCACGCCTTCATTGCCCACCTTCTCCATCGCTTCGGCAAGGATGCGGCCGACGGTTTCGTCGCCATTGGCGGAAATGGTTGCGACCTGCGCGATCTCGCTGTTGGCCGACACCTTCTTAGCATGGCTTTCAAGGTCCTTGACCACGGTGCCGACGGCGAGATCGATACCGCGCTTCAGGTCCATCGGGTTCATGCCGGCAGCAACCGCCTTGGCACCTTCGCGCACGATGGCTTGGGCCAGAACGGTGGCGGTGGTCGTGCCGTCACCCGCCTTGTCGTTCTGCTTGCTGGCGACTTCGCGCAGCATCTGCGCGCCCATGTTTTCAAACTTGTCCTTGAGTTCGATTTCCTTGGCAACGGTGACGCCATCCTTGGTGATGCGGGGAGCGCCGAAGCTCTTCTCGATCACCACGTTGCGCCCCTTGGGGCCGAGAGTTACCTTGACCGCATTTGCAAGCGTATCCACGCCGCGCAGCATGCGATCACGCGCGTCAGACGCAAACTTTACTTCCTTCGCAGCCATTTTGGCCTGCTCCTTTCTCTTCTTTCGATTGAACTGAAGATTGGGTTGATTGCTTACGCCGCCTTCTTGAGTTCGGCGGTTGTTTCGATGATGCCGAGAATGTCGCTCTCCTTCATGATGAGCAGGTCCTCGCCATCAATCCGCACTTCGGTGCCGGACCACTTGCCGAACAGGGCGCGGTCGCCTGCCTTGACGGCGGGTTCCACCAGCTTCCCGGAATCGTCACGCGCACCAGGGCCCACGGCGACGACTTCGCCTTCCATCGGCTTTTCCTTGGCGGTGTCGGGGATGATAATGCCACCGGCCGTCTTTTCTTCGGCCTCGATGCGGCGAACCAACACGCGATCGTGCAAAGGTCGGAAATGCATGCATAACCTCCATTACAAAGCGAAATGACTTAAAGCGCCTCCCCCGGATGATCGGCAGGAGGCAGTGCGCGATCTAGTTTTGCTGAAAACGGCTTCAAGAGGTCCAAACCAAATTTTTTGGCACTCGCCGATTGCGACTGCCAATGGGCACTTTCCGTACGCCTTATCAGGGTCTTGACGGTCTGAAATGGACTCACAAAATATGGTGAGCGGAGCAATCCGCAGTGAGTGATCAGCGGCAAGGCAGAAAGGAGGATGTTCCTATGTCGCAACCATTCGCGCGCTACCTGCATCCGTTCGATGTAGCGCATCATCCCTCGCTCGAGCCCGAAGTGAAGCGAGCCATGCTGGCTTCCTGGGCGTCCGATCGGCATGCCGTCGAAAATCATCCTGCAATGCGCCAGCCTCCCGAACTCAAAGCTCCGGTTTCCGTTGACGATGTATTCGCGGCACTGCGCTCGCTCGACGGCCCAGACAGCCAGCCCACACTGCAATGACCGACCGCGCTTTCCTGGTTCAACTGGAAGGATACGGGCTGACCACGGCAGAAATCTGCTATTTCATGCCGGATCACCCCTCGCTCCTGCAGATTTATGCCTGGCAGGAATACGATGCAGCACCGGATTTTCCGGTGCTGTTCGATTTCCTCGCGCATTGGCGGCGCGAGATCGAGGCGGAGATAAGGTCAGTCCGAATCGCTCATGAGAAAATGATCCGGCCAGCGAGCTGGCGTTCGGCGGACGGCGTGATCTCGTGGGAGTAGCAGAGCCGGGTGATTGAGCTTGCAGACCCGTATTCATGCTAGTTGCAGTCATACCACCGCCCTGCGTGGCCCGAGGTCAAATGTCGGCTTCTGGCAGGAGCTGACCTTCATCCTACGGCATAGGAAAGGCAGAAAAGTCCCAAGAGCCGGCGGTCGGGACCAGCAAGAACGACCCATTTAAGACTCTCAGCACCCAATTTTTGATCCCCAGCTGCCGACGGTCTGCTATCCCGGCAGGTGTCGACAAGATTAAGACGCTCGCTACTGGCTGCACGGACGTCGCAGTCTGAAATGATGAGTCATTCGGGCTGCCTCAGGCCGCCCGGTCGGAACCGCCGACATAGCCGCCGTTCGATGCCCCGCGCGCGTTCTTCGAAATTCGCCGTTCGTTCGGCGAGGCGGTGCGCCGCCGTGTTCGGCCGACGGTATTCGTCGTGATATGTGTTCGGGTATTCCGCTGGCTGACACGTCGATCCGATGTAGATCGGGAGGTCCCATCCGGCGCGGGCACTGAGAAACATTGCGTTCGTTCGGGCGGCGACACACATGCGAATGACGCGCCGAGGACCTATCACGGTATGCACGTATATTAACACATGGCATGTCGCGGGGGGAGCATTACAAAGGGGGGCGATGAGTACTATTTTCTGGTCTTGGCAAAGTGATCTCGACCCGCGCGTCACTCGCAATATCGTGCGCGACGCCCTCGCGCTGGCAATCGAGGATTTGGATGCCGAACTCGAGGAACGTCACGAGCTTACCTCCGATACGAAGGGTGTCGCCGGCTCGCCGGATATCGTCAGCACCATCCTCGCCAAAATCGAGGCTGCCAAGGTCTTCGTCGGAGACGTCACCCCGATCGCGGTAGCGGCCAACGGCAAGGCGATCGCCAATCCCAACGTTCTGATCGAACTCGGCTATGCGAAGCGCGCAATTGGACTCGAGCGCGTTATCACCGTGTGGAACACGGCCTATCCCGGGGCGACCATCGAGCAGCTCCCGTTCGACATGCGCGGACGGCGGGGGCCGATGAGTTTCCATCTGCCGGAAGGCGCGCCCTCGGCGGACTTGCGAACGGAACGGGACAAGCTCCGGTCCGCGCTGCGCGAGGCCCTGCGAGCATCGATCGCCGTCGCAACGCCGGCGCTGCCTGAGCCCAGCTCACCGGCATGGCAGTACGCTCATCCCGCGGATCCGGCCCTGTGGTTCGATCCCGCCACTCCACTGACGATCAACGAGGATGGCGCGCCCGGCACCAAAGTCCTGACCGAAGGCCCCTACGGCTATGTCCGCATTCGTCCGCGTCATTGGTCGGCGCCGCGCGAGACCGTCCAAGATGGCGTCCGCCCGCGGATCATGGGGCCGACGCAGGGGTATAGCTGGGGTGCCACCAAGGGCGGTTTCATCGTTTACAGCGGTAGTCTGCGGGCATCAGGTGAAAGGCCTCTGACCAATTGTGTGATGCAGTTTCGCAGCACCGGCGAGCTTTGGGGCGTCGACCCTTTCATCGCCGATCGGGAGGATCGGGCCTTGTTCTTCGCCGATGCGCTTATCTCGCATATCAATGACTTCATCGACGAGAACCTACCAGTCCTGCAACGGCAGGGCGCTAAAGGCCCGTTCGATGTCATGATCGGTGCCACCGGCCTCGAAGGGCTGCATTGGATCTCGGACACACGGTGGGGCGGCAAGCCGGTGGCCCTTGAGCCTAGCGCCACGGCCGAGTTCACTTTGGCGGGCTTGGGCGAGGACGAGCGGCTGACTGAGCTCGAAACCGCATGGGGAGAGATCGCCGCAGCCTTTGGCGTGACACAGCCGCCGCGCTCGACCCTCGTCCAGCAGATTAGGGGGTTCTGATGCTGCTATTCACAGATCTGCTCGAGAAAGCGGGGCTCGCCGCCGGGCAGGTCCGTCTGCTCCGCCACCAGACGAAGGCGCCGAACGGCCGCACGCCCTATTTGCTTTGGCGGGACGACCGGCCTTCCTTCGAAGAGTATCAACGGGTGCAGACGATTGGCAACCGCGCCGGGCTCGCGGTGCCCTTCTGGGCGAGCTTCGTGGCTCCGCCGACCGGTGGAACGCTGTTCGCAGGGATCTATACAGCCCGGCGCGTCGGCACGGTCGATGCTTCGTGGATCGATCCGCTCCATCTCGTTCCTGGCATGACTCTCAGCAATGGCGAGCTCGACCTCTATGAGACGGCTCGGGTCGGCGAACTTGAACTCTATATTGGACGGCTGTGGATCGAATGGGGGGCGGGCGCCAGGTCCTGGGTACAGCGTCCGGATCGACAGAATAAGCCAATCGTCGAGCTGACCCGCGCGTTCCGGGAAGATGCGTTTCCGGGATACACGCACTTCATCGCGAACATCTCCGACGTGCAGGGGCTGCCAGCGACCTGGGTCTCTGCCCTACGCGCGGCACGCGGCGTCTATCTCCTCACGTCGGCTAAAACCAGAGAGCAATACGTCGGCTCGGCAACTGGCGACGCCGGCTTTTTCGGCCGCTGGCAGAATTATGCCCAGGACGGACATGGCGGCAATATTGGTCTCAAGAGCAGCGAGCCCAGCGACTATCAGGTCAGCATCCTCGAGGTCAGCGGATCGTCGGCGACCCATGAGGAGATCGTCGCAGTCGAGCAGCTCTGGAAGCACAAGCTCCAGAGCCGCGCGATGGGCCTCAACAGGAATTGACGGGCGCCATGACCGGAGCCTTGACCCCCGATGAACTGGGCGAAGCCGGCGAGAACCTCTTCGCCAAACTGTGCGCCCAGGCTAAGCTGATCTGCAGCCGTACGAGCCGTGATCGGGCAGGCTGGGATTTTCGTGTTGAGTTTCCGATGAAAGGAACGCCGCAGGAAACGCTTGATCAACGCGAGCCGCGCGCATGCATGGTCCAGCTCAAATGCATGGCCGGCGAGAGCGGGGCGGTGCGCGCGCGCCTGTCGGCGATGGAGCGTCTGGCGAAGGACCGGGGGCCGTCCGCTATCGTCGTCTTCCGGATGCGTCCGGACGGGACCGAGCTCATGGGCTATGTCATCCATCTTCTCGGCAAGGAGCTCGCCAAAATCCTACGCCGCTTACGCGTCGCCGAGGCCGAGGGGCGGACGGACATCAACCACATCTGGATGTCCTTCGACTATCGAAAAGGGCGCCGCTTCAAGCCCACTGCCGAAGGGCTGCGCGATGCGCTCGCCGAGATCTGCCCTACAGACGTCGATGGCTACTTCGAGGCCAAGCGCCACCAGCTGGCGACGCTCGGCTATGAGCAGGGCCACGAAGTCGAGGGCGAGGCACTCATCTGGATCGAGGACCAGGACCATTTCCTCAAGATCATCTCCGGACAGGTGCCGCTGAGGCCGGTCCAGCTCCAGGCCTATGATCGTCGCTTCGGGATCCGGGTCCCCTACAAAGGCTCCCTCTTGGAAGGGATGGAGGAATTCCCGATCGATCTGCCGACGATAGGTCCATGCGCGATCATCGTGCGCTCAGGGCCGCTGCTTCCGGCCGCCGTGTTCGACTGTGAGACAGCGATTCCGTTCCCGGTCGAGGGCGGACCGATGCTTGCGATCCGCCATGCCGCCCTCAATCTGCTGTTCTACGAGGGCAGCTTCCACCTCGAAAGCGTCGGCAACTTCAGGGCCGACCACCATGATCTGGCGACCTGGATTCCACTGCTGCGCGGGTTGACCTACCTCGCAAGTGGCAAGGCTACGGTGGAACTGGACTTCAGGGGCATTCGGATACCGGGCATTCCCACGCAAGAGGGATTGGACGGACCCTATCTCGACGATCTTCCGCGCCTGCTGGAGTTCGTCGAGCGGTTCCGACAAGCCCTCGATATCGCTGGCATATCGACATCGGAGTCATTCTCGCTCGAAGACATCTGGGCTGCACCGGCGATGCAGATGTCGCTCGACATGATGTTCAATCCCTCCTCCGCGGCACGCTTTGAGTTCGACGCGATCGGCGGGGTAACCGACGAGGTCCGGCTGGAGGCGATCTACTTCAACACCATAGAGTTTGCCGGATGCGGGATCACGCTCGCCACCAAGGTCATTCTCGAGCAGAAAGGAGAGGAGGCGAGCGCGTTCGCGTCCACCGGGTTCGAGCTGCTGGATGTTCGGCCGGCGGTCATCGATCTGGACGACTATGGAGCCGAAATGGCAACGACCAGCGGCATCAACGTCGTGATCAATCCGAAGAACGTCACGATGATCAGCCGGCCCGCGGAGCGCAAATGACACTCGCGGGGATTAGCTGTCGGACGCGGCAATGCGCGGCGACCGACCTGTGCCACGCCCACATTGTTCCCCCTGCGAATCCACGAATGATCGGTGTTAGCGTAACCGAATGTTTCCAATCGCGCCGCCGATTGGCTGGACTATCCCAACCCCTGCCCCATCGCAACCGACCCTTCTTGGTCATTCAATGACCAAATTGCCTTTCCCAATGTCGGACATTCCAGTGCTGCGATCAGGATGGAGATCTTGTCGGCTATGTTGGACGGCCCGGACAGACACGTCTCGGGGTGTGACTTGCGGATAGCTACCCTTCGATGCCACTATCGCGAATGGCAGATAACCTAATGTCTATTTAACGGTCGGCGGGCACCTCTGCTTGTCATGGACGGTCCAGCTTCATTAATTAATCGGCGAACATAACAATGGCACATACATCCGGCGCCGGCGAACGGGCCGCAAGGCTGGGGCTTAGATATCAGGACCGGGCCTCCGCCCACCTTGCCTATCAGGCAATATTGGATGGTACGCTGACGTTTGTGGCGTTAGCAGATGACCATGCCGGCATGTTCGACGATCTCGTAATCGGCATCGCTGGCAAGGTCATCGGGCATCAGTATAAATCATCGGGCAAGCCCAAGCCTGTGGGCATCACAGGCCTGTTGCTCGGTACGGACAAGGTTATCGCGGACTGCGCCGCGTCCTTCGTCATGCTCGAAAGCGAGTTTCCAGATCGTTTCGTCCAACTCCGTTACGTATCGTCGCACTATCCGACGACATCGGATCGCGGCAAATTTGGAGTACCCCAGCGGGATTCGGCAGACTTCTTTCGCGATAAGGCGCGCCATCCTGATTGGTCGTTGGCCGACTGGCGAGCAAGCGAGTGGAAGCCGCTCATTGAAGCGCTACTTCGGGCGTCTGGCCTGACGGAGCCGGATTTCGAGCGTTTCTTTGGCCGTCTCGAATTCGCGCTCGGGGTATCGGCTAATGCGGAATCTCCCGTCACTCAGGACGCCGCCGCTCGCGCGCAAATCAATGACCTAGCCCATACATTGGGCGACCTTGTCGGACGCAATGATGGCAGGACGCGATGGACGCGTCGCGAACTGCTGGATGCACTCGGTTGGGCCGACCGGTTTCAGCTCCGTTTCGAGCACCGGTTTCCGCTTGGTGCCCATGTACAGAGCAATGAAAAGAGTGAGGCAGAATTAGAAGCGGCGCTGGGCGCGCATGCCTCGGGCTATCTCTGTCTGCTCGGTCCGCCAGGAGCTGGCAAATCTACCTTGCTCGAGCGCTTCGTGCAGCCCAGTCCCGAATGCAATGTTGCGCGCTACCTTGCGTTCGTACCTGGCGAGGCACAGGGGCAAGGTCGCGGTGTCGATGCCAATTTTCTTGATGACCTGAACAGCCAGCTTATTGGCTTCGGATATCAGTCTCAGCGCGCCAAGGACGACACGCTCGAGCAGAAACGCGAGACGTTCGAAAGGCTGCTCGAGCAAGCAGGCAACCAATATGCGGTCGATGGGCAAATGACCGTCATCGTAGTCGACGGCCTCGACCATGTTCCGCGCGAGGAACGGCCCGATGCCAGTTTCCTACGCGCGTTGCCACTTCCGCAGAGCGTCCCCAAGGGCGTCCTCTTCTTGCTAGGTAGCCAGCGGATCGACCTCGCCGATATTCCGCCCGAGGTCCGTGATCAGGCATCGGATGGCGGCCGACGGATCGAGATCGCACCGCTCAGTCGCAATGCTGTGGCGGAGATGGTCATCTCGGTGGGCCTGGATCGCGAGCAGGTCGACCCCGCCGAGGTCTTCGCCGTGAGCCTCGGTCATCCGTTGGTGACGCGCTACCTACTCGGCAAGCTCCTGAGTGCCCGACCTGAGGAGCGCGAGGCTCTGCTGGCTGGCGGTTTTGAATATGATGGCGACCTTGAGAAAGTCTATCGCCAGGCTTGGCGCGAGGCGCAGGGCGCCGGCGCCGATGTCTCGAAGACCCTATTTGTCCTGAGTTTCGCCGATGGTCGGATCGAGCCAGAGTTGCTGGCACAATGGTTGTCGAGCAGCGCGGTCGACAAGGCGTTCACACTTGCCCATCATTTGATCGACCATGGCGGTAGTGCTTGGAGGATTTTTCACAACAGTTTCCGTCTTTTCCTGCGTCAGCAGCGCATCACGCTCTATGGCAAGCCAGACCCGGCGTTCAGTGATCCTGTCATCTATCGGGGCCTGGCTGAACTGGCCGGATCAGCGCCGCAGACAAGCGTGCAGCGCTTCCTTGAATTCCGGTACCGCTTTCTCGCTGGCGATCTCGATCAAGCCGCAGCCTTGGTCAGCCGCCGGTACTTTGTTGGCCAGTTTGTCGATGGTCGACGCAGTTATGAGGTGAGCAACGATATCGGGGATGCCGTGGCCTGTCTCGGCGCCGAGCCCAATCCCGCCGCCTTGTTCGACCTTATGCTCGCTCGTGACGAGATCTGGCGACGCCAGGACGCACTGACCATGGCCGAGCGGATCGTCACGGCCCAGATCGCAGCTGGCGACCTCGACATGGCGGTTGCTCAGCTCGATTCTAATCATGTCGCCGGCGATGAATGGCTTGTTATCGATGCCCTGCTCGACGACGGCCAAGTAGACAGGGCACGTCTGCTGTTCGACAGTGAGAATCCATGGAAATGGTTCGACGAAAGCCACGGCCAAGGCACTAGAGAAGCCATGGAGGCCTGGGCCGAGCTCGCAGTCGTGCTTCTCGAAGACGAACAGATCGAACGGCGCATCCGCCTTCCGATCGGCAAACAGGGCAGTGATAAGGATTCCTTCTCCGGCAGGACGCGGGACGATTACCTCCTCGAGTTGCGCTACCTGCTTGCGCGCGCAATCGTGCGCCACGATCCCGATAGGGCAGTCGCCGAGATTGCGACGCAGCATCGAGTAGACCGAGGCGCCCACCTCACGATCCTTCATCTTGAGAGCGCAGAAGCAAAGATGATTGCATCGCGTACCGAGGAAGCGCTTCAATGCGTGGCCGCGTATGCGACCTTGTCCGAAGGGCAGAATCTGCACGACAGCTGGCATCTGCATGCGGCCCGCATCGCGATTGCTGGCAAGGATCACGAACTTGCGCGACGGTTATTCGCAAGGGCCGCCGTCCCAGACATGACCGGTCTCGAGCACAAGTCGGATGAGGTCGAGAACGCAGTCGACGCCATTCTCGGTTATACGGCGATCGCAGCCCAGCTTGGCGAGGCGCCGGCTCAACCCGCGCTTCCGAAAGAATTTCTGTTCCGCGGAGTGCAAGCCCAAGCAGTGCGGCTAGGCACGTTGATCGGGGAGGTCAGGGCGGAGCGACCCGTTGCGTCTTCGCAGATCGTGACACAAATAAAGGCGTCGCTGGCATTTCTGGCAGGCGCAGTAACCAACCGACACGATGACGTGCTGCTCGGCTATCGCCTCCGGCACGCCGACAAGCCATTATTCGATGCCATCTGCAAGCTGGTCCGACTAGTGCCTGATGCTGCGCCCGGCTTTGCGGCCGAGTTCGATGCATGCCTGCAATTGTCTGTTTGCAGCTTCCGCCAAACCCCGCAAATCCATCGCAGATTCGCCGAAACCATGTTCGCATTCGATGGCGATGCTGCCGCCGCGGTCGGCCGCCTAGAAAGGCCGCATGCCGGACTGGGCCATGCCCGTTCTCCGCAAGAGGCGATCGACTTGCTTTCCGAGCTCGCGATCGCTTTCGGCAATATCGGCTTGCATGAGCGAGCACGCGAGCTGCTGCACATGATGCGGCAACAATCGCTAGGCTGTTACCTCGCGGCGAAGAAGGACGGGCTCTATCAGCTATGGGAAGGGGTGCTCACAGCCGCCAATCGCGCGGATCCGTCCGGTTCGGCCGATCGTGCCTTTCGGATGCTGCGGCTTACGGCCGGTGTCGACGATAGCGATGCGCACGACCAGGCCTGGCGCATGGCAAAATCGGTGCTTGTCGATTCGATCGCAAGTGGCACAGCAGCGGCTTGGGATGCCTATAGGTGGGCAAAGGAATCGGGCGTTTGGCATTGGGATGCCCTGGTCGACGCGGTTACTCGGGGGATTTTGCGACGACGCCCGGATCTTGCGATCCCGCTCGCCATCACTTGGTCAGCGCTCGCGCTTCCCTATTATGAGGAAGTCTATAACAGCCTGACTCGTACCGGGCAGTTCCTGCGTGATCTCGCTGCCGCAGCGCCTCAGGAAACGCTCCCCCCCATCGAGCGAATGATCGTCGCCAGCCTAGAACGCGATGCCAAGCCATCGCAGCGAGCGCAACTCCTCCGGGTCTTCCGGGACGGTTTGGCTGATCGCGACTATACTTCTCCAACGTTGGAACTGGCAATCGACCGTTGGAATGCAGAGCCCGTTCAGGACAAAGATACGCTCCCCGACTACTTCCAACTCAAATCCTTCGAGGATGTCGAGCGCGCGGTTGCTGTGGAGCGCGCCCGACGCAAAGCACAGACCAGTGTCCATTATGGTGATTACGTCAACTCCAAGCTCGGCAAGCGGATAGGCAGGATCATCGCGAAAAAGGCTTGGGAAGAAGTGGAGGCATTCGCCTCGCGAAATCCCGAACTCGTTCGGGACCCGCCGGTGAAGAACGCCCTTGCCAGCGCCGCGCTCGCAGCAGGCAGGCGTGACTATGCCGAAGCGCTGTTCTTACGCGGCACCGAAACTCGCGAAGGGTGGGGCGGCTGGGCAGACAGCAATCTACTTAACCATCATCGAGCGCGGCACCTTCTCAGCTGTCCCGACGCGCATAACCGCGCCCGGGAAGATTTTTTGCGTGACCTTGCCGCAGGCGGCCACGGAACGGGCAGCGCATTATGGGGCGTGGACGAAATCTTTCCGTTGCTGTTCGAGGAAATCGATTGGCCGGCACTTTGGGCGCGGCTTGACGAACAGATCCTTGAATATCGAGACTATCAAAAAGCCGTGGAAATCCCCCGTATCGATTGCGAACAGAGGGACGATCTCGACCTCCTCGTTCTTCTGTTCCTCGACGCAGCGCAGTTCGGCGTTTCCGATCCAATGGAGCAAGCGGCTGCCGGTCTGCTGGAACTCGCTCATGCGGAGTTGAGCGAGGCGAAAGCCCTCTTCTCGCGGACCTGCGAAAAGCTGATCGAGGGCGATGGGCCAACCGCGTTGTTCGGCCTCCGCCTTTTGTTTGAAGCGCGAAGCTGTGATGGCATCTCACAATCATTCATGAACAAGATGGATGGGCTAGTCGAGCATCAGGACGGATGCGTCGCAGTGCTGGCCGAAATATTGAGCGGCATCTGGGGCGGTGCCGCGCAGGTGCCGGAAATCGAGCTGTCGCCGATCTACGCGCTGCAATTGCCGCCGCTCGATTTCGCCACAGGCAGAAGTCTGCGCGATGCGGAGTCGCTGAGCCCGGTCATCGACGATGCCGCTGCTTGGACCGAAGGATTTGAGAGCTGGCTCGAGCTGATTGCGCGCTATTCAGGCGTGCCTACCGCGAACATCCGACACCGCGCCGCACAGCTGATAAACGCTTGGGGCGGTGCCAGCGCCTATGGCGCCAAAGCTACCAAGGAGCTTGAATTGCGGCTTACGCCGCTCGGCCTGCGGCTTCCCTTTACGCGCCCGCATATCGGCGCGTGCATCCAGGCGCTGCACGTGATCGTCGGCGAGCATTGGCGGGCGGGGACCCTCTCCCAAATGGAGTTTGACTTGCTGCTCCATCAACTTGATGGCGGCCCGATCCTCCCACCTCGCACCATTACCTCGTCACGGCCTACGGACAAAGATTGGCCGATACTGCCTGAGGAGCGCTGGAGCGCACGGGCTGAGGACTGGCTGCATGCCGAAAGCATCCAGCGGCCAGCTGCGTCCGAGTTGGTGGTCTGCGAGTGGGCACGCTTCACGGTGCTCGATTCGCGCTCGCTGTTCAGTGAAGATCTGCTCGTTACTCGTGGCATGCGGATCGGTTCCAGCGATGATATTGGCGAGGCGATCGGAGAGCTTCCCAAGGCCTTCTGGACTTGTGGCGGGATAGTCAATGCCGATTCTAAGAAGCCTTCAACGATGGCGAGAAATGTTCGGGTATCCCTTGTTGGCGAGAGATCGGAGATAATGATGTTCGATCCGACGCTCGCGAAGCGTCTGGGCTGGCACCACTCGAGCGACGATCCCTTCTCTTTCTTGGACCAGAACGGAGGCGTCATGGCAACTACGCGTTTCTGGCGCGACGGCTGGCAGCAGGAGATGTCGCACAACAACGCGCGCTGGGCCGAGGGGCAACGTGTTGAGCTAAGCGAGACAGGCCTTGGCCATCTACAAAGCCATGGCAACCTGCCCGAGTTTCAGGTCCTCCGGTGGCGGGGCTTGAGTGCGCACCACACCAAGGAACAGGGCAGTTCCAGTTGGAGAAGCGACGCACCGCGCGTTTAGCTCTGAGGCCTATCCGCGATGAATGGACAACGAGTTTCAACTGGTGCTTTCAGGCGTGGTACGACAGCAATGGCGACGGATACGGGTGAAGGCGCCTGCCTATTCGGCCTTGACGAGAAAGCCCCGAACGGCACGGAGCGCCGCGCCAAAAGCATAGCTTCAGGCGGCGCCCGCTTCGTTCATTCGGTTCACGAGCTCGGTGGCGTAGTCCTCGATCTCGTGACGAAGGAAATGGTCGGTATCGGCGAATAGGTCCGCGAGCCTGTTGTAATAGCGCCGGCGATCGGCAGTGTTGCCGCCATCGAGCAATGCCTGGATCAGCCACCCCCGCATCCGCGACAGTTCACCGCCGTCATCATGGAAGTCGCGGATACTGCGCAAAATTACGTCGTTGAGCGTCTGGGCAACACCACGATCTATGCGATCCGACAATGCGACAGTTGCAAGCACGTCGCCAAGCGTGAGTGCAGCGGCATGCGGAATAGAGCCCGGTGACTCCCGCCGGGGCGGGAATTGCCGATGGACTGAATCTTCGGGGAGGTTCTCGAAGAGCTCGACCCATCCCTTCACGATTTGGGCCAGCTCGTAGAGAAGCCGCGCGGCGCGGACCGGAAATTCGGCTTCTTGGTCGATCCCTTCGCCGCTCGAATCATATCCCGCCTCGAGACGGCGGGCAAAGTGCCGGAGATAGTAGAGCCACATGTGCCCCAACACATTCTGATGCGCGGCCGAGCGCACCATGATGTCGAAAAACACCAGGCCCATGAAGATCGGATCGCGATACCGTTCGTCCTCGAACCAGCTCTGATCCCCGTTCAGCCATGTCCAATAGTCAGGCCGCTCCTCGCCATCGAGGAGTCGTTCGATATAGCCGCCAACGCCCTTCCACGCAGAGAGCTGCTCAGCATGTCGGGCATCTGCGAAGAGGAAGTGGAGCAGCCTGTTCCGGATCGGAAGGGCATAAGCAACCGGACCATCCGTGACGAGGTTCGTCGCGAGCTCATGGTAGAGTGCGCTACCCGGGCTCGCGATCAGGCGAGACAGAAACCGTTCGCTGAAATCAGCCGCCCCGTAGACCTGGTGCCTGATCAGGGCTAGGCCGAAATAGGGACGGCGTTCGGCGACATAGTCGAGCAACTTCGATGAGTTGAACAGCATCTGGAGCATGTCGCTCGCTGCAGATTCGGAGCGCTGACAATGCGGAACGACGCACGCGAGCAGACGGATTGGCCCCGAAGCCCAGGTCGGCCAGGTTTCCGCCGAAAATCGCCGATCCCCTGGCCTGTGTGCCAACGTGGCAAATGAATTCGGGTCAGTGGGGCCGAATTCCTCGAGCCAATCATGCAACCGTTGCTGCCAGCAGCGCCTTCGGCTCGCTCGCGCCAGGAGATCCATTCTCGGCTCGAGCAGCTTGAGCGCATCCCCGAATTGTTCTTCGTCGAGAAGCTCCTGGGCGAGCTGCGTGAATGTTGGAACATTCCCGAGGGACGGGCGTGAACGATTGTGGATCACAACCGCAAGAACCAGCCACCCGAACGCAACCAGGAACGCGACTTTCCGCGACGCGCCGACCTCGCCTTCTGGCAGAACAAGCCATCGACAGAAACCGCCGAACATGGATGGGCAGACGGGCGGCCGCACCTCATAGAGCTCCAACGCGAGGATGATTCCGACCGCGACGATCCCTAGCAGGGCTTGGCTCTTCCATGCGAGCCCGAGCCGTAGGCGCTGGACCTCAGGCAGCACGGCATAGATTGCCGCCAGTAACGCCAGCACCGTCAAAAAACCGTCCAAAGTCATCTGCTCGCCTCACCCCAAGGGTCACGTCATTTCGCGTTGATAACGTCTGACCGCCACCGCTGCCGAATCAAGCGCGAGCCGGATCGATTCGCGGTTTCGAACATCGCCTGTAGCAACGGTCAGCGTTCATCAACGCTTGCCCCCGGGAACGTCCACATCCTCAGATATTCACCCCGGAGCCGACAGTCGTGAATGTCCCAGATTTTCCCTTTCCAGTTCGTCGAGACTCACGTGAATGTAGGGCGGCTTCGACAAGCTTGTCCGGGCCTGGGAACGCCCCTCTGCCGGCTTGAGTCGTCAATTCGCTTCATGCGTCGCGGCGAAGCTGCCTCAATTCAGGCCGCAGCACTTCTTGTACTTTTTCCCTGATCCGCAAGGGCATGGATCGTTGCGCCCGACTTTTCCTTGCCGAGGTGACGACGGTCGGCTTGGATCATTCTCCAATCGCCATGCGTGAAGTGTTTCAACCCAAATCGGAATGAGGTCAGGTGCCTCGCGAGTCCACTGCTCAACTTTGCCGTGGGACAATTGCGCCTCGCCATTTGCGATCACATGAAGCTTCGCCATACCCTTGAGCGCCGCCTTGCACCCGGCGTCGCCGCTGACGGCGATGCGCTCCCATCCGTCAGGGGCCAAGTCCATCGCTTGCATGAAACCCTCGACCCACAACTCCCAGAGAACGTCGTCATTGCGGGTGTCGATATCGAACAACGGTTCATAGCAACCCGGTTGGGCGAGCGAAGCCAGAACGTCGTTGTAATGCCGCATGATCAGATCGATGATGTGTTGGAAATCCTCCATCTTCTCGAAATGCGGCAAGCCGGCGCCGTCATCTCCGGCCCAGATGTGCTTCAGCCAGACGCCCGGCGGAACCAGATCCGGGCTGACCAATATGCCGGCGAGGTAGCCGTCGAGTTGGGTAAGCAACATCCAGTCCTCGCCCTGATCGAGAAGCAATTGATCGAGTTCATCGAGGTAGGAGGCAAGTTCACTCATGTGGCTGGCTCCCTATCCCAATCCACGGCTGAGCGTCCAGATTCCCGTTCTGGATTCGGGAAAACCACCGGCAGTCCCAGCCGATCATCACGTGAAGATGTGTCGCTTACCGGCGCGCGGCTGTTCTCGACAGTGGACCGGTCGTATCGTAGATTTACCTGACCTGCCAATTCCTCGACTGAATACCAATGTCGATGGTGCAGCAATTGATGGAACAGCCCAAACACCGCAACAGCCTTGGCTATGTGATCATGAAGCGCGGCATCGGCGTGGGGTCCGAGGACGCCATGATCGTCTGGGGCATCAAGCCGGACGGTACCCGCCTGTTCATTGACGAGGCGCGGAGAGGGGGCGCGGATCGCCTGAAATGCGAATGCGGGGCAGACCTGATCGCACGCAAAGGCAATCTGCGTGCCCACCATTTTGCCCACGCTTCAGGGGCAGCCGAGGGCTGCAAGGAAGCGCACCTTAATGCCCTGAGCAAATTTGCGGCTGATGCGCTGAAACGATTGAGCAAAGTCAGAATTCCCCGAATTCCCGGCAAGGCTCAGATTACCGTGTTTGCTGAGGCAATACCGGAGGTGTTCGGCGGCTTTGCCGGTGTCCGGATCGTCCGAGGCTCAGGCGATATTCGGCGTGAGCTTTGCATCTTGTTTACGATAAAGCGCGCTAAATCTCCGCCCCGCAAAGAAACGTTCGAACAGGCAGGCATCTCCGCGATGGCTGTCGACCTCTCTCCGTTTCGCAATTCGCCCGACGGGCGGATCGCAGATGCCATCGCGTTCGCGGCAGACAGATCGTGGTTGTACAATTCCCGGAACCCGGCGGTTGAGACCGCTTTACCCACCGATCCAGGCCGCCGGTCAGAGCTTTCGCGTCGAACTCGGGGGCATGAAGACGGCCGTCCTCCCACCCTTCATATGCAGGACGTCGAAAGTCTGGCCGCTGCCGCAGGGGATCAAGCCGCTTCCAGTATGGATCAGACGAGACCGGGCAGTAGTGACCATCAGGTAGATTGGAGCAGTCTGTCTCCCGCCGAACTGAAGAAAAGGCTTTTCGGCGACAGGTTTGGAGACTGACTTTACCGTGAGCCCTATCCCCCGCTGCGTTCGCCATCTCAAGGAGATTTGTCGTTATTTGCCGAGAAGGTTGAGCAAATTAGCTCGGTTGAGCGGGTCGCTGCGGCGTTCGAGTTCTTCGGCAGCGGCGAGCGCCATGGCGCGATAGGTGGGGAGCAATTCGGGGCAATCGCCTTCCAGTGTCGCGAGGTGGCGGCGGATGGTCTCCGTATCTCCGCGCAGTACCGGTCCCGACAGCGCGTCAAATCCATTGGCGATGCTGTTTTCCAGGGCTGCCCGTGCCAGTGGCGTAAGCAGACCTGCAGGATCTTCTACACCTGCGGCGCGCAGAGCATGGGACGCACCGGCGAACAAGGTAACGAGATGGTTCGCGGCGTGGCACAGCGCGGCATGATAAAGAGCGCGATAAGCTTCCGGGACCTCGACGGAAATTCCGCCCAGCGCTTCCACGATGGATTGCGCAAGTTGGGAGCTTTCCGCGCTTGATCCGGTGACGGCAAAGCGCGAGCCGGCCATGCGTTCCAACTCAAGTTTCGGGTCGCCCGTGAATGTCATGGCAGGATGGATTGCCGCGGTCTTCGCGCCCATTTGGCGCAGAGGTTCAAGCACCGCTGTCCCGCTTCCGCCGCTGACGTGGAAGACGAGCGGAGCTCGGCTCAGCGCCCCGGCCTCGCTGATTGCGCGAACGATCTCCGGGATGGCATCATCGGCAACCGCAATGGCAACGACGTCGCAGGCATCCACGATGTCGGAGAGTGAACTGACAGCCCGGGCATGGGCAAGATGTCCAACCGCCTCGCGGCACTTCGCAGGTGCGCGTCCCCATACCATGAGGGGCGCCGATGAATGGTTTTGCAGACCGAGCGCAAGTGCTCGCGCGACCCTGCCGGTTCCGACGATCCCGACCTGACTGAAAGATAGTGTGTTCACGGCTTCCTGCTACCGGGCTACGTTCCGCCGTTCCATAGGTGGCGCATTGTCGAATCCCAAATTCTGGTGCCGATGGTGGCCAAAGTCGCCGGAATTTGACTTTCAACCTGACGCGGGGCAGCACGTCTTCACCGCTCCTTGCACAAAATTTCCCGATGGACAGTTATGGACGACTTTGACGCGCGCCGCGCTTCGCTTGATCTGGTTACGGCGTTTGTGAACAACAACAAGCTCAGCGCTGCCGAGCTGCCGACATTGCTGGGCGATGTATTCAAGGCGATTTCCGGCTTTGAAGTTCAGGCCGGAGAAACCGTCGAGCCGGAAGGCAAGCAGGCCGAGATTGTTGCTGAACCCGAGGCCGCACCTGCGCCTGAAACAAAGCCCGCGGCAACACCGGCTGCACCGGCAAAGGCCACAAAAACGAAAGCCTCGGCACCCAAGCCCGCGCCAAAGGCTTCAGCTGCCAATACACCTGCGGTGTCGATCGAGGAATCGCTGGCCGATCCGAATGTCATCGTTTCGCTGATCACGGGCGAGAAATTCAAAATGCTGAGGCGGCACCTGACCAAACACGGTCTGACCGAGGCCGAATACAAAGCCCGCTTCAACCTGCCCGATGACTATCCGATGGTTGCGCCGGCTTACGTCGCGCTACGCCGCGATGTGGCGACCAGGATGCACGCCAGTGCCAAGGATGCCGGTGCAGGGGACAAGGCCGTGGAAGCACCGGCACCTGAAGTCACGGAAGAAGTTGCCACGCCGATCAAAGCGAAGGCTGTTTCCAAAAAGAGCGCCTCGAAGAAGAAGGTGGCTTCGCCCAAGAAGGCTGCCGGCGCGGAAACTGCTGCCCCCCCGATAGCGCCGGCCCGGCAATCTCGAGTTAAGGCTGCCGCCGCCAGTGCCGCACCGGTAAATGCCGCCGATGCCGTCCCGGCACCTGTGGAAACCCCGAACGCCAGCCCGGCACCGGCGTCCGAGGCTATACCTCAGACGGAGCAGGCAAAGGCAGTCGAAACGCCAAAGAAGGCCGCAGCCAAAAAGCCGGCCCCCAAACGGCGTATGGCAAGGCAACCGGCGGCGGAGACCACTACTGTAACTCCGGCTCCGGTCGAAGCATCCGAGGCCACCGAAGCCAGTTCAGCGGTCGCACCTGTTGCGACCAAGCCGACAAAGGGCAGATCCAGAAAGTCCAGAGGTGGGGCTGCGATGTCCGAGGACGGTGCCAAGGCCAAGCCCGCCCGCAAGGAGCGCAAGACGCTGACACCGGCCTATCGCTGAATAGCCGGCGAGCCACAGATCGGCGCGGCAAGTCCTAATAATCCCCGAAGCCCTGCAGGTCGGTCACGATCGGCCTGCAGGGCGCTTGTATTCTAGTGGGGTAATTAGGCTGAGTACGCGAGTTGCGGCGGTTGCGAGACCGGCCAACTCTCAAGCCCCCGACCAACCTGCCACCGGAACTCACCGGTAGTCGGACATGGCTTCGGAAATCTGGAGGAGGTGAGGGGGAAGGGCATGTTCCGTTCGGGGAGCCGCCATGCCCACATCGTCCATTATTCACCCCTATCGAGATCTGGAAAGCGAGGCGGCCGATCTCGTCAAACGGCTTGGCGGGACCTGGACGCCGGACGGCGGAATGTGCCGGTGCCCGGCGCACAATGACCGCACGCCCAGCCTGTCGGTGAGGGTGGGCAGGACAGCCCTGTTGTTCAAATGCTTCGCAGGTTGCGAGACCATCGATGTCATGCGGGCAATCCGGGGGCTCGACATGAGCATCCCTGCTGGTGGCCAGCGGCTCGCCGGATCACCCAGCTCGCCCCACAGCCCGGTTTGGCTCCGGCGACGAGCACAGGACTTGTGGGACGAAGCCCTGCCGATCGCGGGAACACCGGCCCAGACCTACCTCCGCCGCCGCGCGATCCCGCTGACGCCGCCCGTCTTGCGATATCACCCCCGCACGCCGCTTGGGAGAGGAAAGCTGGCGGCATTCCGTCCCGCCATGCTCGCCGCAATCCACGAAGATGACCGCCTCGTCGCGCTCCAGCGGACGTTCCTCGACGCACAGGAACCGCGCCGCGCCCGTGACCTTGCCCATCCGCGCCGCTCTCTTGCCCAACCGGGCCGAGGCGCTGTCAGTCTCGCACCGGCGACTGAGGTGCTGAGCCTTGCCGAAGGGGTGGAATCCGCTCTTTCAGTCATGCTCCTGCTGGGCATCCCGGTCTGGGCAACGCTCGGCAGCGAACGGTTCCCTTACGTCGCTGTGCCGGAAACCGTCACCCGTCTGATCCTGCTACCCGACAACGATCGAGCCGGGCGCATCGGTGCATCCAAGGCCAGCGAGGCCCATGTCGTGCCAGGCCGCACCATCGAGACGATCTGGCCGCCCGCAGGCTTCAACGATTGGAATGACTTGCTGCGGTCAAGGAGGAAGGGGGTGGGGAAGAAGACGCGGCAAGCGGCCTGAATGGTCGGGCCTCGTCCGCCAGGAGAATATCCATGTCCCAGCCCATCATCTTCGTCTCGGCCTCAAAACTGACGAAGTCGCCGAGCAACGTGCGCAAGATGAGCGATCCCGAGGCCGATGCTCAGCTCGAAGCCAGTATCGTCGCGCGAGGCGTGATCCAGAACCTTATCGGCCTGCCAGTCACGCGCAAGAAAGGCCATTATCGGATCACTGCAGGCGGCCGCCGCCTCGATGCCGTCCACCGCGCAATCGAAAAAGGCGACCTCGCCGCCGATACCGAACTGCCGGTCATGGTCGTTGCCGAGGCCAACGACGCCATCGAAATCAGCCTCTCGGAAAACTTCTTCAAGCTCTCAATGTCGCCTGCCGATGCCTGCCGCGCCTTTCAGGATATCATCGAGACCGAGAAGAAGACGCCTGCCGACATAGCCAAGCGTTTCGGTCTCACCGAGCGCTTCGTGCTCGGCCGCTTGCGGCTGGCCAATCTTGCCGAACCGGTCTTCGAGGCTCTGCGCGAAGGCGAGATCACGCTCGATGTTGCAATGGCCTACGCCAGCACATCGGACACCGCACGACAGGCCTCGGTGTTCGAGCAACTGGGGCAGGGCTACTACCGCAGCAACCTCAGCGAAATCCGCCGTCAGCTTGCCTCGGGCGGCTATCGCGGCAGCGACCCCAAGGCGCTGCTGGTGGGCCGGGAAGCCTACGTTGCCTCTGGCGGCCGGATCGATGCCGATCTCTTTTCCGACGTGGAAAGCGAAATGTGGATCGACGGCGATATCCTCGATCACCTCGCCGAGGAAAAGCTTACCGCCGCAGCCGAAGCGATCCGGACACGCGAAGGCTATGCCCAGATCCGCGCGGTTCCGGCTTCCCACATTCCCTACACCGAGACCTATTCCCTGCGCCATGTCGATGGGGAACTGCCGCCGCTCACGGCGGAGCAGGAAGCGCGCTGCGAGGCGATCCAGTCCGAGATCGAGGCAATCGGAGAGACGGCCGACGACGAGGATGGCGAGGGTTACACCGCGGACGATGAAGCCCGCGTCCAGGCACTCGAGGCGGAATACGAGGCGATCCAGAATCGGGTCCCCATCCTCACCGATGAGCAGAAGGCGTCCTCGCTCGCCTACGTGGTGATCGGCCGTGATGGCCAGCCCAGGGTTCACGAACAGCTTTACGTCGCGCCAGTCGAAGAGCCGGCGGGCGACGACGAGGGCATCGGGATCGACGGCGGCGATGACCAAGATGGTGAGGACGCTCAGGCGGATGCCGCATCCAGGCCCGCGCACAGCCAGCGTCTCATCGACGAACTGGCCATGATGAAGACGGAGATGCTGGCGGTTCATGTCGCGAGCGATCCGCGTTTCGCCCTGGACCTCGGAACCTTCATCATGGCCGATGCGGCAACCCGGCTCTACGGCGGCATGGAACTCGCCAGCGACCTGCGTGCCCGGGTGCCGAGCCCGCGCGTTTCCAACTTCGAGAGCGGCACGCAGGCAGCCGAGGAATGGGCACGGATCGAGGGTTCCCTCGACCGTAGCTGGTGCGATCACGACGATGTTCGTATGCGCTACGATGCCTTCTGCGCGCTTCCCGAGGAAGCCATCGCGGCCTGGCTGGGATGGGCGGTAGCGCGCACGATCGACGCCGTACCAGCTGGCGCAACGGGCAGTGCGTTCATCGATCATTTGGGCACAAAGCTGGATATCGATGTCGCGGCCTGGTGGCGGCCGACGGCCCGGAACTACTTCGACCGCATCACCAAGCCGGCGATCCTCGATCTGTTTGACGAAGTTGGCGGCGGCGAACTTCGCCAGCGTTACGGCGCCTCGAAGAAGCATGACCTTGCCGCCTCGGCCGAGAAGCTGTTTGCCGGCGACATTCTGGTCGAGTCCGACATCAAGGAACGGGCATTGGCCTGGCTGCCCGATGCCATGCGCTTCGCGCCGCTCGACGCTGCCGACAGCACGGACCTCGCTTCGGATGACAACGCGACCGACGCGCCGAGCAGTGAACCGGAATTGAAAACCGGTCCCGGCGTCAAAGCAGAACCGAACCCGGCTGACGAGGACGACAGCGATCCGATCGCCGCAGCCGCCTGAACTCGACTGAACCCTCCTCACGGGGCTGCGGCAATCATGCCGTGGCCCCGTTTCCTTGCGTCCCGCTCACACTGACCGAGGGGGAAAGGAGGGATGGGCAAGGCGGCGGAAGAGACGCCTGTTCTATCCAAGGATCACCTCGATGAACCTCCCACTTCTCGATCTCGCCGGGGCCGATGGCGCTGCCGGTACCACCAAGGCTGACAAACTGCTTGTCGTCGCCAGGGCCGTGGCCGACAGGCTGTCACGGTCTCATCCCATTTCCCGCCGAAACCTTAATCAGCTGATGGCCGAGACGTTCGGCGCATCGGACGCCAACGGCGCCTGGTCGATGCGCGATGCCTATGATGCGCTCGAGACGTCGCAGGTCCTATTGCTGCGTCGCAAGGACTGGGAGACGCTGCATAGTGACGATCCTTGTGCCATGTTTGCAGCGCTTCTCGCCTTGCAGAAGAGCCTGCCGACACAGACCTACCGGTCCGAAGCCCAGATCGATCTGCAGCAGTTCAGCACACCGCTAGCCCTGGCCTGGCTAGCAGCCAAGGCAGCGCGAATTGTGCCGTCGGACCTCGTGCTCGAACCTTCGGCGGGGACCGGCATGCTCGCGGTGCATGCGGCGCGGGCCAGTGCGCGGCTGCTCCTCAACGAACGCGATCCCGGCCGTGCCGCATTGCTGGGCAGGGCGATGGCCCGCGAGGTCACCACGCATGATGCCGAGTTCATTCACGACAAACTGCCCGCTGGCGTTTCACCCGACGTCATTCTGATCAACCCGCCATTCAGCCGCAGCGAGGGGCGCGGCGCCGATCGTCACGCCGGCGCGCGCCATCTGCGATCGGCACTTCTGCGGCTCGGCCATGGCGGGCGCTGCGTGGCGATCATGCCGCCGGGTTTCGCCTGTGATGGCAGCGCTTCGGCGGGATACACCGCAGTGGCCGAGGTTGCGCCGCCGCGCATGGAACTGACGATCCTGGGCAGCCCTTTCGCCAAACATGGCACAAGCATCGCGGTGCGTCTGCTTGTTTACGACAAGGGCTGGGCGGGGCCGGTGGAGCGCCATACTGTCCATACGCTGGAAGAGGCCTTGCCAGTCATTCTGGCACTGCCGCCCCGGCTTGATCCCTCGCCGACACTGCCACCTGCGGCGGCACTGCCGCAACCGCCAGCGCGTGCCGCAGCGCGGCCTGCCGCCTCGCCCTTGTTCTCGGGGCTCGCATCGCCACGCCGCACCGTCCCCCGGCGAGATCCGCGCGTCGATGATGCGGCGAAACCGCTCGAATATGCAGTCCGCGAGACGCCGCTGCCAGCGGGCGATCCCGTCGGCATCTACGTGCCCTGGCGGCTTTCCCGCATCGCAATCCCGGGAGCGGCTGCGCATCCCGACCAGCTTGTGGAATCGCTTGCCATGGCTTCGGTCCTGCCGCCGGCCCCCTGCTATCGGCCCATGCTGCAGGCGCGCGCCCTTGCCGCGCTTTCCGATGCGCAGCTTGAAACCGTTATCCAGGCCGGCGAGGCATTCGAGCGCGATCTGCCGGGCGCCTTCATTCCCAACGAGGCGGGCGATCAACTGGCCGAGGCCGCGGACGGGCATGTCTATCGTACCGGGTATTTCATTGGCGACGGTACCGGTGTCGGCAAGGGGCGCGAAGTTGCCGCTGCAATCCTCGATCAGTGGAACCGGCGACGCCGCAAGGCTGTATGGATCTCGCTTGCCTCCGGCCTCATCGAGGACGCCCGCCGCGACTGGGCGGCGCTGGGCGGCCTTCCCATTGATATCCAGCCGCTCGATGCCTTCCCGCTTGGCAAGCCGATTGCCATGACCAGCGGCATCCTGTTCCTGACATACGCGACCTTGCGCTCCTCGCGCCACGACGAGGCCTCGCGGCTCCAGCAAATCCGCACCTGGCTGGGCGAGGACTTCGAAGGCATGCTGGTGTTCGACGAGGCGCACGCCATGGCCAATGCGGCGGGAACCGAGACCGAGTTCGGCGCGGCCAAGGGTTCCGAACAGGGTCTTGCCGGCGTGCGCCTGCAGCACGCGCTGCCGCGCGCACGCGTGCTCTATGTTTCCGCGACCGGCGCCACCGATCCAGCGAACCTGTGCTACGCCGCGCGTCTCGGGCTGTGGGGACCGGGTACGGCCTTTCGTGACCGGGCCGGGTTCATGGCGGCGATGGAGGACGGCGGCATTGCCGCCATGGAAATCGTCGCACGCGATCTGAAAGCCATGGGGCTCTATACCGCCCGGGCTCTCAGCTTTGCCGGCGTCGAATACGAGGCCCTCGAACACAAGCTGACGCCGGACCAGATCGCGATCTATGATGCTTACGCGGACGCCTGGGCGATCTTATGAGCAGCTGCGCATAAGATCGTTTATCGCGAGGAAGCGATAATGCGCAGGAACGCGGCGTAGTCGCGGAATTTCCGTTATCTGGCGCAAATTTGCTGCGCATTATTTTGGTTGCGAACCTCGGCGGTCTCTGGACCAACCGAGGAGACAATCATGTTGAAGTTGCACGATGAGCTGATCGCCAAGCTCACGAATTTCCTGACGGAGCGAAATTACAATCCCGTGGTGGTTGCGAACCATCGCCTCTATGCTCGTGCGTTTCTCGATTACCTGGCCGAATGCGATATCCGGGTGGAATCCGTGACGCCCGGGCAGGTCGATCAGTATTTCCACTATGCGATCGAGGATTTTCAGGCCCGGTATGGCCGGGATCCCAGCCCACGCTGGCACAAGCTGCCGCGCACGGCGATTTCCAAGCTGCTTCGGCTTGCCCAGGGCAAATGGCCTCCCGAACCGGAACTGACCGGACCCGACGCGGCGTTCCGCCATGCGATCTGCTGCGAATACGAGGCATGGCTGCGCGACGAACGCGGTCTGGCGAGTGCGAGCATTGCGGCGGCGATGTGGGAGGCACGAAACTTCCTGCGCTGGCAGTTCGATCGCGGCGGCGGAGCTGGTCTCGCAACACTGAATGTCAGGGATGTCGATCTCTACATGGACATGCGCGGGCCTGGCCTGCGGCGCAAGTCACTGGCGGATGTTGCGGAGCGGCTCCGCTCGGTGGTCCGCTATCTGCACCGGACGGGTCGTATCCCGACCGATCTCACCCCGCACATCATCGGTCCCATGCTCTACGCCTATGAAGATGTGCCCTCGACGCTGGACACGGAGCAAATCGCGGCGGTGCTGGCAGCTGCGAAGACGGACCTGTCGCCGCGAGGGCTGCGCGATCATGCGATACTTCAGCTGCTTGCGACATATGGCCTGCGCGAAGGCGAAATCTGTCGCCTGCGCCTTGAGGACGTGAACTGGCGCGAAGAATCCCTGCATATCCGCCACACCAAGACCAATGCGCATTCCGCCATGCCGCTCCTGGCGCCGGTTGGCGAGGCGCTGTTCGATTACCTTCGCCATGGGCGGCCCCGGACCGAAGCGCGGGAGGTCTTCGTCCGGTCCTGCGCGCCCTATATCGCGATGACGAACCTGTATGGCATGGTCAGGGGACGGTTGTCGGCCGCAGGCGTCGAACCGCCCGGGAAGCGGGGACCGCATGTGTTCCGTCACGCCCGTGCGGTTGAAATGCTGCGGGCGTCGGTCCCGCAAAAGATTATCGGCGACGTGCTCGGGCATCGATCCACCGAATCCACCAATACTTATCTCAAACTGGCAACAGATGATCTCCGAGCCGTGGCACTCGATGTGCCTGGAATGGAGGTGCTGTCATGAGCGCCTGGCACGATCCCGATCGCACCGTCGTCGACGCCTTCCTGGTAAAATCGCAGTTCCGGCCGGGAAGCGTACCGACCTATCGCTGGTTCCTTCGCACCTTCGAAGATGTTGCCCGCCGGCATCCGGCGGTGGACCGGCAGATGCTCGAGGCCTGGCTGAAGGAAATGGCAAGACGCTGGCGAATGTCGACATTGCTGAACCAGGTCTGCATCGTCGATCGCTTCCTTGACCACCTCGCCGAAATCGGACTGATCGCCGACAATCCCATTGTCGCGCTTCGCCGTCGGTACAACGTCAAACACAGCAAGCCGATCTGGCGCGCGCTGGCGTCGTCCAATCCCGATGAGGAACTCGCCGCGTTGCGACAGCCTGCACCCTTCGGCAGCGTGCTGGGCGACTTCATGCGCGATCATGTCGCGCTGATGCACAGCCGGGGCTATCAGTATGAAACGCAGGGCCACTGGATATTGCGGTTCGACCGGTTCCTTCAGGCGAACCCCGAACTTGCCGGGTCATCGCTTGAAACCATGCTGGCGTGCTGGAAGGCGGCCAAACCAACTCGCAATCACGCGGCTGAATGCCAGAAGCTCGGGCGCCTCCTGACCAAGGCGCGGCATCGCCTCGATCCCGGCATCCCGCCGAAACGCTTTGACGCCCGGCCCGAACGGGAAGTGGCGCGAGAACATCGGCGGCCGCATATCTTCAGCCCGTCCGATGTCCGGAACATGCTCAATGTTGCCCGTTCCTACCCGTCGCCAAATGCACCGCTGCGACCGATGGTCCTCTACACCATGGTGCTTCTGGCCTATTGTGCCGGTCTGCGCCGCAGCGAACTCGCCAGACTCGATCTGGGCGACGTGGACTTCCAGTCGGGCACGATCACGATCCGGCAAACGAAGTTCTACAAGACCCGGATCCTGCCATTGACAGGCAGCGTCCTCGCCGAACTGCGCGCCTATATCGATGCAAGGCAGCGCGCAGGTGCGCCGCAAAATCCGGAATCAGGTCTGTTCTGGCACGGGCACTTCAATGATCGCTACACGCCGCGGTCTGTCTCGACGATGATCACCGATGTCATGCGCCGCGCCGGGTTCAAGGCCCCGACCGGGCGAACGGGGCCGCGCGTTCACGATCTGCGCCATTCGATGGTCGTCAACCGGATACTCCAATGGTACCGGGCCGGCGTCAATCCGCAGGACAAGCTGCACTTCCTCTCCACCTACATGGGCCACCGGGATATCAACTCCACGCTGGTCTACATCACCGTCACGCAGGATCTGCTGCAGGAAGCAAGCGAACGCTTCCGTGCCGTCGGCGCCCGATGCCTCACCATGGAGGCGCGGCCATGACGAGAAGCGACCCGTTCCCCTCTCTGTTGCGGGCGTTCTTCCAGGAATGGCTGGTCGAGCAACGCAGTGCTTCGGTCCATACGATCCGGTCCTATCGTGACACCTGGCGGCTGTTGCTGCGCTTTATCGCCGAGCGAAAAGGCGGCGGGGTCGCGCGAGTCGCACTGGCCGATATCTCTGCCGACGAGGTGCGCGCGTTCCTCCACCATACCGAACATGGGCGCGGGTCCACGATCGGCACGCGTAACTGCCGGCTCGCCGCGATCCGCAGCTTCTTCAGCTTCGTGGCGGACAGGAATCCGGAATATGTCGCGCAATGCGCAGAGGTTCTGACCGTACCGCTCAAGCGGGAACCGACATCCGCGCCGTGCTATCTCGAGCCGGCGGAAGTCGAGGCGATTCTCGCCCAACCCGATCGGAGCACTGTCGCGGGAATGCGCGACCATGCGTTGCTCTCGTTCCTGTACAACAGCGGCGCGCGGATCCAGGAAGCGCTTGATCTGTGCCCCGACGCGATCCGGTTCGATGCACCCCACTGCGCTCGCCTCAATGGCAAGGGGCGCAAGGAACGGATCTGTCCGCTCTGGCCGGAAACCGTGACGTTGATCGAAAAGTTACTGGAACGCCAACCGCGTGCGCCAGACGAGCGCATCTTCGTCAACCGATATGGCAAGCCGCTGGGCGCGTCGGGCGTGCGGTTCAAACTCGCCGCCTATGTTGACGAGGCAGCCAAGGCTGTGCCGTCGCTCCGGTCCAAGCATGTGACGCCGCACAGCTTCCGGCACGCAACCGCCGTCCACCTTGTAGCAGCCGGAGTGGACATTACCGTTATCCGCAGTTGGCTGGGGCATGTCAGCCTCGACACGACCAACCACTACGCACAGGCCAATCTCGAGACCAAGCGAAAGGCGCTGGAACAGGTGGGTGCGCCGGCGGCGAGCAACGTACCCCCTTCGTGGAAACGGGATGCCAGCCTGATGGAGTGGCTCGACACCCTGTGAAATAATGCGCAGGAAATGCCGTAATGTTCCGCAGTCTGGCGGGGCCTACGCCGCGTTCCTGCGCATTATCGCTTCCTCGCGATAAGGAATCATACATCAGCACTTGGACGAGGCCCTGAAAGCCACCGGCGTCGTCGATCGCATGTCGGGCGATACCCTGAACGCGCAGGCCAAGGGTTCGGCGCTCTCCCGGTTCGAAAGTGCCAAGCAGCGTTTCTTCAGCCAGGTGCTCCTGTCGATGAAGATGCCGAGCCTGATCCGGGCGATCGAAACCGAAGTCGCGACCGGCCATGCCGCCGTCGTGCAACTGGTGACGACGGGGGAAGCCGTCCTTGAACGGCGCCTGTCGGGCCTCTCGGCGCAGGAGCGCGCGCATCTCGCTGTGGACGTTTCGCCCAGGGACGGGCTTGTGGATTACCTCAGGAATGCCTTTCCGACCCGGCAGATGCGGGTATTCACGGCCAGCGATGGCACCGCCCGTTCCGAACTGATGGTCGACGAACACGGCGCGCCGGTGCCGTGCCGCGAAGCCATGGCTGCGCGCGACGATCTGATCGAGCAGCTGTGCGGCATGCCGCCCATTCCCGCTGCGCTCGATGCCTTGATCGCCCACTTCGGCAAGGATGCAGTCGCTGAAGTGACTGGCCGGACCAAACGCATTGTTCTCGATCCGCACGGCAACCAGAAACTGGAAACGCGCAGCCCCGGCGCGCGCAAGGCTGACAGCGATGCCTTCATGGCCGGCCGCAAGCCGATTCTCGCCTTTTCCGATGCCGGCGGCACGGGGCGTTCCTACCACGCTGACCTGGGCAGCGGCAGCGCCGGGAAACGCCGCATTCACTTCCTGCTCGAACCGGGCTGGAAGGCGGCAAGCGCCATCCAGGGGCTCGGGCGCACCCATCGTACTAACCAGGCCAGTGCGCCGGTCTTCCGTCCCGTTACCACCGACTGCAAGGGCGAGCGACGGTTCATCAGTACCATCGCACGGCGGCTCGACAGCCTGGGGGCACTGACGCGCGGCCAGCGCCAGACTGGCGGGCAGAACCTCTTCAACCCGGCTGACAGCCTCGAAAGTACCTATGCCCGCGAAGCCCTGACCCAGTGGTATCACCTGCTGCACGCCGGCAAGCTTTCCAGCACAACACTTCCCGACTTTACGAACATGACCGGTCTCAAGCTGGTCGAGGATGATAGCGGCGCTCTGCTGGAGCGCCTACCGCCGATCCAGCGCTGGCTCAATCGCATCCTGGCGCTCAGAATCGCGGCGCAGAATGCCATTTTCGAGGAATATGGCGGGCTCATCCAGGCCCGTATCGATGCCGCGCGCGAGGCGGGCACGCTCGATCTGGGCGTCGAGACCATTGTCGCCGAACGGGTCGTGCCGCTTGGGGAGCAGGTCTTGCGCACGGATCCCGTCACCGGTGCGCAGACACGCCTGCTGCGCCTCGAACTTCACACCAAACCGCGCACCATGTCATGGGCGCGGCTCACGCGCATGTGGGAAGGCACCGAGGGCGTTGCCTGGCTGCGGAACGGCCGCTCGGGCAAGGTCGCGCTGCGCGTTCCCTCCTGGTCGATCACCGATGACGAGGGGCGCCCGGTGCCCATGTGCCAACTGGTCCGGCCCACAGGAAGCGAACGCCTGTCCGCGCATGCCCTGGAGGGCACCCACTGGCAGCCGATCGAGCAGGATGCGTTCCGCACATTGTGGGAGACCGAAGTGACGGCAGCCTCGGCCCAGCTTGATGTCGAGACCATCAGCCTGGCGACCGGGCTCCTGCTGCCGGTCTGGCACAAGCTCCCATCGGACGATGTTCGGGTCTGGAGGATTACCGACAGGACCAGCGAAGCATTGCTCGGCCGGATCGTTATGCCGGCCGCCGTCGAGAAACTTCAGGCCGAGTTTGGCCTTGCAGCATCCGTGCGCCTGACGCCGGCCGAACTGATTGCTGCCGCGCGAAGCGACGGCGGTGTGCCTGTTCCCGGGCTCGACGGCGTTCGCCTGGCCTCGGTCTTCGTCAACAACAGCCGCCGCCTGGAACTGCGCGGTGCCGGTCCCGGCGACCGGGACTGGCTCAAGGCGCGGGGCTGCTTCACCGAGGTGATCCAGTACACCACGCGCATTTTCGTGCCCCTCGATCGGGCTGAAGAGGTCCTTTCCGCGATATCGCAAGGGTTCTCGGCTCCGGCATCCGCACCATCACGCCCTGGCTCGTGAAGGGAGTGGGGGGAGGGTAGGTGCGCCCGGTTGGCCGGGCGCGCATTTCAGAACCTCAAATATGGAGAACCCAGATGGCTGACCGGGCAAGTGCATCGATCCTCATCGGCGGTGTGATCCCTCATGTGTGTATTTCTGGCCTGTTCGAAGCGATTGACCGCGACGGAGGGCGCGCCGACTGGGAAGGCGAGCCACTCGATCCTGCATCGCTGCGTCCCGGCGAGACCCTCGCGGCCTTCGCCTATGCGCAGCCCGGCGGCATGTTCGAGTGGACCGAGCAGTTCTGCGAAGACCATGGCATCGCCTTTGTACGCGATTCCGGCAGCTGCAGCGGTGTTTTCGGACCTGAGCGCGTGGTCTTTACCGGCACCGGCACGCCCGCACAGTTCGACATGACCGAGAACGAGGAAATCGTCCTTGCCCACAGCATGATCTGCGCGCTTGGAACCATGGAGGCGATCGAAGCATGGTTCGAAAGCGCGGAATTCCAGCCCCCGCCAGTCACCATCGCAGGCGGCCCTGCATGCATCGACGTGAATGGGGAAACGGACAATGGCTGACACCTACATCCAAGGCAGTTTCTCCTTCAGTTGCACCCATGCCGAACTGGCGCTGATCGAGGAGGCATTCGAGGCGAGCTACGCCTTCATGGCCGAAGACACCCCCAAGGATCCATCGCCGGAGTTTTTGGCCGCCTTTCCGCCGGTCAATCCGGACGAGCCGTGGAGCGGGTTTCTTGCCATCTTTGCCGATCCGGATTTTCCGGACTTTGGCGTGGAATTCGCAGCCGAAAACCCGCGTGACCGTCCGGAACTATCCACCGTCTGCCTCTATTCGACCACTGACTTCCAGCCGGATGCTCTCGCGCAGCTGATCCGGCATTGCTGCCAGGAAACCCTGCGTCAGGCGCCCATCGGGTTCGAATGGGCATGCAGTTGCTCTCGTCCCAAGGTGGGTGAATTCGGGGGCGGGGCCTGCGCGATCTTTGCCGATGGTATGGTCTTCAAGACCACAGGCGCCGTGCTGAATGACATGCTGTCGCGAAAATCTCATGCAGCCACTGCCGCTGAAAGCCGCAATGGCTGGAGCGAGGATCCCGAATATCCCATCGCCGATTGGCAGGCCGAAGTGGCCAATGACGACACCCGGCTCGGGTACTGGGCCTGGGTAGCCGCGGGCCGCGTCTGACACTCCTTCTTACTCAATGAAAAAGGACACGATGATGCCATCCACCACCCCGGTGGAGGCGCCCGCGCGCCTCTACAGCGAGACCCCCTACGACGAACGCGGCAATTTCCACTATCAGGGCGACCTCTATCGTGCGTCCGAGGACCACAGCACATTGTGCCGCCGGATCGAAACGCACCTTGCGAACCATTTCCCTGAAATCCGCTTCGCCCTTCGCAGCGAGCGATTTACCGGTGGCCGCAAGATCACGGCCGAAGTTCTCGACGCTCCGCGTGATCTGTCAACGCGCGACGCGCAGGAGACGTTCATCACGACGGTGCGCGATCAGATCGAGCGCTTCGGCTTTTGCCGCACCAACCCGCTCCAGGATTACTGGAACTGCTCGTTCTATGCAGAAGTCGCCATTAGGCAGGCCTATTGGGCGGCGCTCGCTGCCCGGCGCGGGAAGGCCAATCCGGTCGACAATCTGGTCTCGCTCGCCAGCTTCAGGAAGCGCCTCAAACCCGGCGATACCCTCACCCTCCTGCACGCACCCTTCACCCATCGCGCACTGGGCGCAGCGCGCAAGATCATTGAGGTTCGCTCCCGGGATTTCGTGTTCGAAGGGCGCAGCTACTGCGATTTCCCGCGCGCCGCCAATTTTGCCTGCGATGGACGCCTGGTGCGGATCGCGATCGGGAACGAACACGATCCGGATGCTCACCTGCTTTACGAATGGCAACCGCTGATCGCCGGCCCCAACGGGGCGGGGTCAACTGCCATGTGACGAAAGGGAAGGGGGATGAAGAGGATGAGCCTGAGGGCGGCGACGCTTCGGGCTTTTGATCATCACCATCTTCGAGGAACACCACCATGGCCACCATCGCCCGCATCATCGAGCAACCCTCAGACGCGCCCGTCAGCGGCGGATACCGCGTCGATATCTCGCGTGGCCAGAACATCTCCCGCGTTTCATCCGAATGGTTCTCGCGCCCGGACGACGAACGTTATCTCTCACTCACCGACCTTCACGCCAGCGTGCGCCGCCGGGCCGATCAGGCGACCACACGGATCGTCGAAAGCAGGTCTGTCCGTGTCGAGGCGCGTAGCGAGGATCCGGAACTGCTCACGCTGATCGCGCCCGGCGACGACACGCCGATTGCCCCGACCAACTGGTCCTTCGGTCAGCTCGCGAGCCTGGTAGGGGCGCCCGCGTCCTATCTGCGCACGCTGCCTGCGGCCCTTGCCGGGATCAACATGCAACACGGCCTACTCTCCCATCGCGGCGAACAGGTGAAGCTGCTCCAGACCGACGACGGCCGTACCGAACTGCGCGCGGTCACGGGCCCCGATTACGGGCGTTATCTGAACAGTCAACCTGTCTCACCGACGGCTCACTAATCTTTCCATCGCACCGCTGAGCCCCGTGCGCGCCCCGATGCGGGCGATGCCGACGTGCGCTCGCGGCCATTTCCCAGGAGATGAACATGGCATATCGCAAGCAGGCTGGCGAGCGCGCTGACGTCTACACGCGCGTCACCGCCGAGATTATCGCAGCTATTGAGAACGGGGCCGGTGACTGGCGCGCACCTTGGCATCATCATGGCACCAGCGTTGCGCGCCCGACCAACGTCAGTTCGGCCAAGCGCTATCGCGGCATAAACACCGTGGCGCTCTGGGTGGCGGCGATGGCGGGCGGCTACAGCGATGGGCTGTGGGGCACCTATCGCCAATGGATCGAGGCCGGCGCGCAAGTCCGCAAGGGCGAGCACGCCACCACCGTGGTGTTCTGGAAGCAGGTGTCTTCCGCTGCCGACGATGACAGCGATGAGGACGAGAATGGCCATCGCAAGATGTTCGCGCGCGCATTTTCCGTCTTCAACGTGGCGCAGGTTGATGGCTATGAGGTGCCGCCCATCACGATGCTCCCGGACACGGCGCGCCATGCCGCAGCGGAAGCGTTCATTTCCAGCCTGGGTATCGCGACTGTCTTTGGCGGTTCGGAGGCCTATTATCGCCCCTCGACGGATACGGTGTGCATGCCCCCGTTCGAGTGTTTCCGCGACGCTGCCTCTTTTTACGGTGTCTGGCTTCACGAGAACGGCCACGCCTCAGGAGCCAAGCATCGGCTCGATCGCGACCTCTCCGGCCGCTTCGGTTCCGCCGCTTATGCGGCCGAGGAGTGCTGCGTTGAGATTCTGAGCGGCCTCGTGCTCGCGGACCTCGGCATCGCGCATCACCCACGTCCCGATCATGCAGCGTACATTGCCTCCTGGCTCGAGGTGTTGAAGAATGACTCACGCGCGATCTTCACGGCTGCCAGCAAGGCGCAGCAGGCTGCGGACTGGATGCACGCTCAGCAGCCAACGCCCCCGCCGGAGCAGATTGTATCATCGCCGCAGGATGGGGACGACGTTGCCGGCGTCGGCATTTCGCCTGCGTTCCTCGCCGCGTAGCAGCGCACGTACCTGCACGTGTTGGGCGAGGATATTCTCGCCTATGGTCTGCGACTGCTCGCCGCTGTCGATTGCTGCCGGTGCGGCACCTTGGCGCCCGGCTGCGGCCTCGCGCAGCTCTGCCCGGACCGCAACCGCCCTGTTCGCGGTAGCGCGGCTCACACCCGCCTGCCGCGCCAGGTTCGCGACCGACAGCCGGTCGCCGCTCGCCACGAGGCGCGCCAGGGCGCCCCGTAATCTGCGTTCGGTCTCGGTGCTGACCGGCTTCATGCCGCTGGATCCGCCCATAGCGCGATCACCTTCTTCATGCGGTCCCGATCCGCACGTATCGCCGTGCGTTGGGCGGCTGACAGGCGCTTGCTCTTCAACACCGCCTCGGCATCATCGATGGCGGATTGCCATGCCGGAACATGGCGGCTCGTGATACACGAGTTCGGACAGCGATCCGGCGCGCAGTTTGAGAGCCGCGGCGCCGCACCTTCGTTGGCGCTCCGCAGGCATAGCGCGGTCGCGCGATCGAAGAAGCAGTCGTTGAGCACGCCCACATGCAGCGTTCGCGCCAGATGAGCGAGCATCGCTTTCACCCGTTTTTCGTCTGCAACAATGCCGGGCAGCTCGGCGGCAGTTGCTACCCGCATCATTTCCGCAGTGATCCGAGCGCCTGCAGGTCCCGCCAGTCTCTCGCCATTGCGGTAGCCCTCATATTGGACGACGATATCATCGAGTTGACCAAGGGCGCGTTCCTGCTCGACCTCCTGCCGGAACCCGGATGCTGACGCTCCGGCGTAGCCGTCGAACATGGCGACCGAGGCGTGCTTGTACTGGATTTTCCCGGCAACCACGCCGAACGGCCGATTGGCGATATACCAGGCAAGCGTGCGACGGAACTGGCGGGTGTTGAAGACCCAGTTTCGGCCATCAACGAGCGGCACGGCAGGCATGTCGACAGAGCCATATTGCGCGTCGAGGTGCTCACGATAGCGGTTGATCTGCTGCACGATGTGGGGAAGCGTGCGCTCAACGGCTGTGCCCCGTTCGAGCACGATCCATAAACCGTCATGCTGATGCGGTGCGCGATGGCGGCGCGCAAGGCGCTCGGCCACCTCAACGGCGCGTGCGACGGGTGCAATCGTCACCCATTCTTCGATCTCACCGTGTGTCCCGCGTCCCTTGTAGATCATGCTCTGCACCGCGATCCGCTCGATCCGCCCATCGGCACTTTTGCCTCGCTTGATGCAATTCGGGCGCATGGCCTGGATTTCGCCATCGCGCATGCCGGTCAGATAGGAACACAGAATGTAGGCTGCCGTTTGCAGGTGCCGCTCTTCTCGGACAAGATCGAACGCATCGAACCGTTCACGCCAAGGACGTCCGCTATCGGGATCGAGGGTGATTAGCGTGTCCATACCGCCATGCTCGATGCCGAGTTCCTCGATTGCCGAGAGCACGAGCGCCCTCATGTTGGGCTGACTGAGCGTGGTCGGATGGATCCCTGCCTGCATGGCGATCAGCCGCATGTTCACGACGTGACCGTCGTAACGGTCGGATTCCGCGATGGCCTGGCTCATCCCCCCATTCCGCTGTGGGCGGTTCCAGACAGGAACACCACGGCCCGCCAACCGACGGGCAGCGGTCCACTCCGCCATCCGGTCCGCCAGACGGCTATGCTTTGTACTGGCGGGGCGCTCGGCATAGGCCGTTTCAAGTGCATCCAGTTCAGCGCGCGCTGCGAAGATGTCGGCCGCGAAGATGTCGATATATTTGAGCGACCAACGGATAAGTGCGCCGATTACCGGCTCAGGTATGCGCGGCGTGAGATTCTCGGAGGGCCGACCCTTGCAGCCCGCGACGGTGTAGATCGCGCGTCCGTGCCAAGGCACGAAGCGCAGCCCACCGTGGGACAGGAAGGGTGCCAGGCGGCGAAGCTGCACGATCGGCCGCAGGCATGCCGCCACCCGGCTCGGCTGCACGTTTCGCGCCCTCAGTTCGGCGAGATATCCATCGAGCAATGCCTGGTCGATGATCCGAACGTCGAACCGTCCGACTCGCTCCCGGACGAACGCCATGAACCTGCAGAGCGTCGCCAGCGCGGTGCGGGTCGATAGCGGGCGTAAACGCCCCGCGCGATCCGGGAGTAGTTCGTTCAGCCATGCATAGATATATTCCTTGGCTGTCAGACGTTCGATGGGGCAGGCAATCCCGCTGAAGTCGATCGTGCGGAAGGCATTGCGCGCTGTGACGTGAATGATTGCGGGGTCGATATCCCAGATATCGTCGTGGAATCGGGACAGTTTGGCACGGTCGGTGCCATCCTTGAGCGCCATCGAAGCCAGCACAACGTCATCATGGGCGCGTATCGCGGAAAGTCCCGGCGCAAGGGCTGGCTGGCTCTCGCTCATAGTCGTGCTTCCACGGGAAGATAGAACAGTTCCGTGCCCGATAATTCGGCTTCGGTGCGGGCTGCCTCGACCAGCGCCATGGGGAAGGCTGGCAGGATCTGGCCCGCAATCCGCCACCAGGCCCGGCCGAACTTGCTTGCCCACTCTTCGGCGTCGAGCACCTCGCGCTGCGCAACCATGAAGGTTTGGAAGGCAACAAGCGCCGGCAGCTTGCGCGCCGTGATCACCGCGTTTTCGCATTCAAGGCACCCCCAGAAGGGCGTCGGGCAGGCTTCGCCCGCTGAACCGAACGGGCTTTTGAAGAAGCCGCTACAGCGGGCAAGCCACAGGTCCTCACCGGATGAAGATCTACAGTACGCAGGTTTCCCACCTTGCTCGCCCGCAGTATGCTGATCTCCATCGGCGTCGGGCAACAGGATAGTTGGCCGTAGCGCCATTTCCAGCGCGTCTCCGATGGCCTCGGCGACGGTTCGCTCGTGGATCGGTCGAAGTGCCGGGATTTCGGCATAATGCCGCGCCGCGACCGGTATCGAGTGCCCAACAGCGAAGTGCTCGAGCTGCCCACCGGTCTTGCGATACCATTCGGCCTTGTTGGTCTTGCGAAGGCGCGACAGCGACAGGTGTAGCGGCGCGCCGTCATCATCGAGCAATTGGTGGTGACGGACAAAGACCTCTATGCCTTTGCGGCTATCGTCGCCAGCCACGCGGAGCCCTGTGATGGTCCAGATCGCCCACAACCGATCTGTTCCGAGATGCCCTCGCGCCCGCTCGGTCAGCGCGAGGGCGAGCTTGATCAGGCCGCCTGGCGTGCCACTACCACCATCGCGTACACGCAAGCGTTTCCATTCCGATCCGCGCGCGCGACGCTTGTAATACTCGATCTCGACATAGCCCTTGGTGGGATTACGCAGGCAGTCCGCCTTGAGACGCAGCAGGCATTCCATTTCCATGCCGGTCTCAAGAGACAGGAGCACGAGGAACGCGATGAAGTCGAGCCGGGTCAGGTAGAAGCCGGCATGCAGGGCTTCCATCGTATTATCGATCCCACGGTGCCCGGCGAGTTGGACGAAGCGTCTTACGTCCTTGCGGCGTGTGCCGACCTGACCCAAGCGAACGATCGCGTCGACCACGGCGGCATAATGCTCGTGGACGCGAGTCCCGATCTCCATGCGCTTCGGAATCGGCGGTCGCGCGTCGCCCAGTGCTATCCGGCGTCGCGCGTCTTCGATCTGTACGCGGGCGGCATTTCTCAGCCGGTTTGCAATGCCGCTGCTATAGGCATCTCGTGGCTGGCTGACCCCGCCTTCGCCGTGGCCGATGAAGGTCAGGCGTGCGACCGTCTCCTGCGAGAGGATGCCGCCGCGCATTTCCGGTGCAAGGCGCAGAAGCCCAATCAGCGTTGCGAGAAGGTGACGCTGGTGGAAGCGCCCTCCGCCATTGCGCTCCAACCAGAGTTCGTAATCGTTGATCAGCGTCGTATCGATGTCGCCGAGCCCGCTCACCGACAGATCATTCATATCCAGGAACGTCCAGAACAGACCCAGTTGCCTGACCTTTCGTTGAACCGAACGGGCGATGGGGCTTGGTCCCATCCGGCGGATATATTCATCGAGCAACACCGCCATTTCGGCTGTAAGGGCTGTGCGCTTCCAGTTGCGCATGTCTACCAGCACCTCGCTGCCGTCATCGCAGCGAACAGCGAACCGCCGCGGATCGAGCGCCGTTGCACCTGTTGGGGACTCCGGCGCAGCTTCCGGGAAGCGGGCATGGTGCCCGCGTGTCACGCTGCTTTTTCCGGCGCGAGATCAAGCCCCCACTGCTCCACCGCCACATCGATAATCGCCTGACTTTCGTCGAGATGATCCAGATAGATGTAGGTGCTCTCGATCCGGCTGTGTCCCATCAGCCGCTGCAGCTTGAGCAGCGGATCGCCGATCAGGCGCCGATAGACCGAGCCGGTCTGCCCCGCGTCACCGCTGGCGGCGTATTTGACCTGCTCGCGCAGAAGCAGGGCAAGCATATGGACGGCAAAGGCGTGGCGCAGCATGTGTGGGGTCACGTCGATTTCAACCCCCAGTGCATGGCAGCGGGCGCTCGCGCGCATGAATACCGCCTCCCATGCCGGCATCGTCATCGGCCGCCCGGTTTCGGTGAGCCACAGGCTTAACGGTGCGAACGTATCTGCATCGATGAGCCTGGCGCGTTCGGTCGGAGACAAGCGATCGACGCTGACGACAGCTTCACGATCACCGTTGCTGACACGAAGGGATCTACGCCCAGTCGGCGTCGCGAGGATTGGCCGCGCATTCGAAGGTGGGGCGCGGCCTCCTCGCTTGCTGACGGCATTTTCCCGTTCGATGCGCGCATAGTCGTGCAGTTGGGCCAGCAGCCTGACGGGCAGGCGGATATCTCGTCCGCGACCTCCCTTCGCCGTAGCCGCCGCAAGCCGATACGGCACCGATCGGATCGACGGGTCGGAGAGCTTATGGTGTGGAAGCTCGCCGAGCAGCAGGCTCGATGCTTCCTGCAGCCTTAGCCCCGTCGTGATCAGGAACTCGGCGAACAGAGCGTTGCGCTCACCGTGGCGTCCACGCCAGTATGGATCCTCACGTCCATCCGGCAGCCGGCCTCGCAGGCCGACATCCCGGAACAGCATATAGCGCTCCAGATCGACGAAGCGCATGTTACCCTTGCGTGCCCCAGGCTCGCGCGCGCAATTGGCGGCTACGGCCTGACGTGGTCCGTCCGGCGCCGAACGGACCCAGCTCTGGCGATAGGTGAACGGCAGATCGGCGACCAGATTCTCGTCGCGCGCCCAGCGATAGAGTTTGTCGAGCGCGGCTACGGCGCGATTCCACGATGCGGCCGAGATTCGATAGGGCGGCTTCGACAGCCGCCGGGCATGGTGGAAGGCGGTGACGTCATCACGATCGGCCTGCCAGAGGGATTTGCCGTTTCTGCGTTCGCCCAGGAACCGCATCCAGACGACGATATCGCGCGCGTAGGCCCGAAGGCTGTTGAGCGACCGCACGCCCATCGTGGGACAGGAGCGGAAGAAGCGGTTGAGCTGATGATCATAGCTCCCGTCATCGCGCAGGATAAACGGCATTCCATCGACCAGTCCACACCTGCTGGCTGCTGAGATTTCGTCAGGCGTCAGCCCGTGAACCTGCCCATCGATTACGACGGTGGAGGGGAGGGAGGAGAGATCGGTGAAGAAGAGCTTGGGGATGGGAAGTCTCCGGGCGCCGATGTTTTGCCGGGGTGGGCTCGAGCCCACCCCGGCAAAACATCGCACCTCCAACAGGAAGGCGATCGATCATGGAGCTGCCTCATCATCATTGCGTCTGTGAGACGGTCCTGAAGAGTCGGGATAATGGCCGCATCTGGGATCACGAACTGGTGAGCGCGGTCATGCGGATTGCCGGAGACGGCGTTGGCGATACGCGTTGGAAGGTCCCCGGCGTGCTCGACTGGGGCTCGATGGTCTACAACCCCCATGTCGATGTCAGCAGCGAAACGACGACGCTCTATGCCTCCGACCGCGATGTCTTTCTGTTCCTGGTCGATGACACCCATCCAATCGAGGCCGGCAAGCTGCCCAATGGCGAGCCCGATCTCTTCTTCCGGGGCTTCTATGCCTGGAACTCCGAGGTTGGCTCCAAGACGTTGGGAATCGCGACGTTTTACCTTCGCGCGGTGTGTATGAACCGAAACTTGTGGGTGCGCCATGGTGGCGCGATCAATTGAGTGAAGGATGACTTCTCAGGAAACCAAGAACAGCCTGATGCTCACCCGACTTACCTTGGCCAGCAATGGCTGCGACCGTGAAAGCGGCAGGGGACAATAGCATGTCGGGCAAAAGGCGTCATCCGGGCCGAAGCCATTGTAGGCTATCGGGACGTCAGGGCAAGACGTGCATGGTGAATGCTGGATTGCGTGAAGCCCAGATTCAGGAACTTTATGCGAGTCATGACGCAGCAATGGTTGACGCGTCATGCCGTGCGAAGGGAGGACTACCCCATAGCGTCCTCCTAAACTTGGTCGCACGGTCCACCTCTCGTCGAGAGGCCAACGATCGAACGGGCCACCTAACCACGTCGCATCTCACTGATCGTGTAAACATGGGATCGCCTAAGCGGGCACCTCTCCGGTGTCCCGTAAGGCGACGGAGCCGCCATATTAGCCAAACGCCCGGGGTAATGCCCGGGACAGCCATCCAAGGATGGACGGGCATGGGTGAAACTGGCCGGGTAACCGGACGGGGAATCCCCTCTGCGCGGGTGAAGGGCGGCGCGCTTGCTGGGTCTTTCAACTTCATAACGGAGGTCTGCTGATGCAACTGCTCACCGTAGAGAAGAGACTGGACTCGGTCATCGACCTGTCACGCCAGGGAAAGCGTATCAACGGTCTGTTCCGGCTGCTCGGCTGTCCGTCCCTCTGGGAACGGGCCTATGAGCAGGTCGCTCCCAATAAGGGGGCGCTCACGCCCGGCATTGATCCCGATAACACCCTCGACGGCTTCTCGCTCGAAAGGATGGAACGGATCATGGCCGCCGTGCTGGACGGTTCGTATCGCTTCTCTCCGGCCCGCAGGCAATACATCCCCAAACCCAATGGGAAGAAACGCCCGTTGGGCATTCCTACTGCCGACGACAAGCTGGTGCAGGCGGCGGTGAAGATTCTGCTCGAACATGTTTACGAGCCGGTCTTTGCCGATCAATCGCATGGCTTCCGCCGGGGGCGGTCATGTCACAGCGCTCTGACTGAAATCAGGCGCACATGGCATGGCGTGAAGTGGCTGATCGAGGTCGATATAGTCGGCTACTACGACAATATCGACCATGACATCCTGCTCGGTCTCCTACGCAGGCGCATTGATGATGATCGCTTGATACGGCTGATCGGACGGATGCTCAAGGCTGGCTACCTTGAAGACTGGACGTTCCACCGGACGTTCAGCGGCGCTCCACAAGGCGGCGTGATCTCGCCGATCCTCGCCAATATCTACCTCCATGAACTCGACGAGTTCATGGCAGGCATGAAGGCGCGGTTCGACAAGGGGCAATCGAGACGGCGCAGTGCCGCCTATCTCGAAGCCTCGAAACGGATCCAGATCCGACGCAGAATGATCGAACGGCGGCGGGCCAATGGCCAAGAGGAGGAAATCCCCGCGCTCGTCGAAGAGATCAGGGAATGGGAGCGGCGACGGCTCGAAGAGCCGGCCCTCGACCCGTTCGACCCCAACTACCGCAGACTCCGCTACTGCCGCTATGCCGACGACTTCGTTATCGGCGTGATCGGTAGCAAGGACGATGCCCGCAGTATCATGGCCGAAGTCAGAACCTATCTGGCGGAAACCCTGAAGCTTGAGGTGTCTGAGGAGAAAAGCGGGATCAGGAAGGCGGACGAGGGCGCCATGTTCCTCGGCTATCAGTTGAAGACATACGGCGATGGGCGAACCAAACGCATGATCAAGGGCGGCCGTGCCGTCACCATGCGTTTGCCTGGCGACCGGATGCAACTTCACGTGCCGGTGGACAGGCTTGCCCGGTTTGCGGAACGCCAACGCCTCGGAAATATCTATATCAACCGGGGTGAGGCACGCTGCGAACTGATCAACAACTCCGATGTCGCGATCCTGACCGGATATAATGCGATGATGCGGGGGCTGGCTGAGTATTACAAACTCGGCACGCTCTGGAAAGATGAGGTCGGACGGCTTCATCACCTCTGGTGGTGGAGCTTCATGAAGACCATCTCGCGGAAGCATAAATGTTCGGTCAAGGTGACGGCAGAGAGGCTCCGGAACGGGGATCGCCTCGGCCTGTGGTATGAGGGCCGCCATCAGCGGCGCTTCATGCCGATGTTCCGCCTCAAGGATGTTCGGCCAACACCGGCATCCGGGCATGTTGACCGCCAAACGTTTGCGCATATCCACTTTGCAGGACGGAATGACTTTGTCGACCGTCTGCGGGCAAGGGCATGTCAGGCGTGCGGCACCGAAGACGTGCCGGTGGAGGTGCATCACGTTCGCAAGATGAGTGATATGCAGGGGACCACCTTGTGGACCCGCATCAAGGCGGCCCGAACGCGCAAGCGTGTGGTGCTCTGCCGCGACTGCCATGTCGCGCATCATGCCGGACGGCTACAGGAACGACTGGATCGTATGGTGCAAGCGTAGAAGCCGGATGATGGGAAACTATCAAGTCCGGTTTCGTGGGAGGGGTAGAGGACAATCCCACCGGGAACCCTCGCCCCTACCCGACGGCGTCGAGGATTTCGAGGAGATTAATATCCGCCATTCGAAGTTTGCCGCAAACCGTTTCGCGCATGAGGCTGCACCTGCCTTGGCGCACTTCGCGGATTCCTCGCCCCGAAGCTTCGTCCACGGCATCAAGCAGGCCCGCGAGCGTATCGTTGCCCGCAAGGACGAGGACCGCGAGGACTTCCTGAGGAAGCGCGGCTTTTCCAAGGCCGAGACCGGCAAGATCATCGCCAGCGTGCTCGCCGAGGAAGGTCGCCCACCCGAGAGCCTTTATGACTTCGTGCAGGGGATTACCGCCCACGCGCGCAGCAAGACCAACCAGGACGCCCGGCTCGAGATCGAGGGCAAGGCGCGCAAGATCCTCGAAAAGGTCAATTGAACCGCCACGTGCCGGCCACGTGATCCTCGCATTGGCCGGCACGTCTCCATTCCATAACCGTTGGAGGTGCCTGTGGAATTCGGGCGCTATCTCGTTCTCAGCACATCGCATGTGTGCCTGAGCACAGCCGAGCGGCTTGATGCCTGGGCCGCTCTTGATCGCTCGCTTCGGCCCCTGGCTGTCGCATCGACACATGAAGGCTGGTTCGTGGCCAGCCGCGAAATCCCCGAACCGTACCGTCGGAAGGTTCCCCTGGAGCTTCTGGCGGCCATGCGGTTCGCCCGCGATCTGGGATGCGATCATCTATTGTTCGACTGTGATTCCGACACTGTCGATGGCCTGCCGGTGTTCCCGTGGTGAACGGCATGAGTCCTGCGCAAGTTCCGCACGGCGTGCCTGTCGTTGCGGCCTGGAGCATGGGAATCGACAGCACGGCGATGATCATCGAGTGGGTCGCAAGGGGCATGCCGCTTTCCGCGGTCCTCACTGCCGATACCGGCACCGAACGCGAAGAGACTTACGCCTTCCTGCCCCTGTTCCAGCAATGGATGGATGAGCGAGGCATCGAGCACCATGTGGTGCGCTATACCCCTCGCCGTTTCAAGCATTGGCCACCGTACTTCACCTTGCTTGAAAACTGTCTCACAAACGCCACGCTGCCCTCGATCAGCTTCGGGCGCCACAGTTGCAGCTTAGGTCCGGCTTCAGAGACTGTCTCTTTTGCTCGCGATGAGTGACGGGCCGACCGCCGCGCTAACCCAAAGAGCTGGCGGTGGTCGGCCCGTCACTCGCGTCGCGCAGCGACGCCTGATTGCCGGATGAATCCGCTTGGACTCAATTACCGCACTTCATTCGCGAGCAGATCATTTCAGGATCGATTTCACTGGCGAAACAAAGCCTGGGCTTGTAGAAGACCGGAGAACAAAAGGGGGCCTTATGGCGCGGCGCGTTTTCTTCAGTTTCCACTTCGCGAACGATTTTTGGCGCACCCAGCAAGTGCGTAACATCGGTGCTCTTGAAGGGCAGACTCTTTGCACCGCGAATGCATGGGAAGAGGTCAAGCGGAAGGGCAAGGCCTCCATCGAAGAATGGATCGATGACAACATGTACGGCAAGAGCTGTGTGGTGGTGCTTGTCGGTTCTGAAACAGCGAGCCGCCCTTGGGTAATCCGCGAGATCGTTAAAGGCTGGGATGCCGGCAAAGGAGTGGTCGGCATTCGGATAAACAAACTTCTCGGCCACGACGGGAATTCGTGCGCGGCTGGTAGCAATCCGTTTGACGAAGTCGGCTATGGAAATACCGGGAAAAAGCTATCGTCCATAGCGAAGCTGGTCACCCCTTCAGGCACAGATAGCAAGGCAGTCTATGATTCGATCAAAAACGGGATCGAGAGCTGGATTGAGGACGCGATAGCGATCCGCTCAAAGAACTGATGGAACTCCGTGAATTCGTGCGATATTCGATGATAGAGTTTCGATTATGATCGAATACATTACAAAATCCGAGCTTCGGAATTTTGCCGATAAGTTAAATGTTAGCGAACAGGCAAGTCTCAGAAAATCTGCTGCTTCTCGTAGCCTCTCAGGCACCACATTTCTTTCGCACTCAAGCAAAGATGATGATTTGGTCGTTGGCGCTATTCGTGTGTTGGAAGGGCACGGAGCCAGGGTCTATGTCGATGAAATCGACCCGGAAATGCCCCCATACACGACGGAGGAAACGGCGGGGCTGTTAAAGAGCCGTATTCGCCAGACCAAGCGCTTCGTCCTTCTTGCAAGCAAGAACAGCAAGGACAGCCGTTGGGTGCCCTGGGAGTTGGGCGTGGCCGATGGGTATAAAGGGCTGACGAAGATCGCGCTGTTCCCGGCATCCGACAGCTCGCATGAGCAAGCATGGGCATCGTGGGAGTATCTGGGATTATACCGCCGCATTGTCTGGGGGGATCTACAGGGTCATCAAAAGCGTGTCTGGATGGTTCTCGACGAGAAAAGGAACACAGCTACGGAGCTCAGCGAATGGCTGGCTGGCGAATGATGAGTTCCCACCCCGTTTAAGCAGTGGCAGGGGGCTGCCAAAATCGCTCCTCAACGACAGCCGGTTGGAGGGCCGGGCTTTCGAAGCGCTCCTCTCGGACGGAAACGTCAAGGTGGCGGTGAAATAACGCAACATAGTCTCGGTCTTCCGCTAGGTCGGGCGCTAGAGACCCAACTTGCGCCCCCACTTCAAGCGTCGCGCCGCCCGTGGAGATTACTGGTATCACTGCAGCCTCTGGTTGCAGGCGTCGAAACATTTCGTACTCTTGTACGATCCCACCCATACCACCAATGAATACCGCTGCTTTGAACTTGTGTTCGGAAAACATGCGCTCGCGCATGGCAAGCAGGCTCTTCTCCCGATCCTTCTCAACCTCGTCTGTATAAATCACGTTATTGAATCGCTCGTTGTCCTCGGGGAATTCATCCTCGAAATGGCGGGACTGATAGAGCCGTACCCAATGTCCGTAATTTACTCCGATGTCTTGAGAGACCACCCAGATCATCGGTGTGATTGCGGGTTGTCCACCCCAAACAAGAAGTCTGCGACCAAGTGTGACGTGCACCAAAGCGGAAACTGCGGCCGTAATCGCGACAGTGTCGGCGGTCGCCGCATATTGTGGCCCTCGCTTCGGATCTGGCACACCTGCCGATAGGAAAATGGCCTCAGCCATGGTCAATTCTCCCATGCTGCGAGAGCCCATCCGGCTTCGGAAACCTTAATCGTGCGGACCGCGAGAATATGCTCTCCAAGCCATCGGAGGTGGGCATTCCATGCATCACGGATGCCGATATGATCGTAGACCAGTACCGGTATCTCCTGCTGTTCCGCTCGTCGCGCCTTATCGGCCACATCGTTCAAAATTTCGGCCGTGGGGATTCCAACAATCGGATATGCCCAAATCTTTTGACCATCCAGCAATCGCACAGCGACGGCTCGGTGTGCGCCGACGCCTTCCACCGATGCTCCAATTTTTTCGACGTCAGCGCGAAGCTTGCCGGTTATCGACATATATCGAGATGCGATGCTTCGGCTTCGTAGCCGTTCCACCTCAAGAACGATTGCGTCGGCCGTTTTTGCTACTATCGGTCCATCCGCCCCCTCGAGTTCTTCTGGATCAAGATAAATGGTCTCTGCAAGATCAGTCAGCTTGTTCGGTGTATGTGCAGGCCAAATGACACGAAGAACTTGAATCTCCTTTGCGCGTGCTCTTCCTATTTCTTGTCGCGTCCATCGGCTATCAAAATAAGTTGGAGTGTCGAGCATAACCATAACATCAGAATCGACGAGCCTGTGCCAAAGCACATCTTGGAACGGATCGCCGGGCCTAATATCGTGTGTGTCCAGGAAAACGTCGAATCCGCGGGATGCGAGGAGATCGTGGAGTTGCAACGCAGCTGCTCGGGATTCAACGCGTCGATAGCTGACAAATACCCGTCGCTGTCGGCGGAGCAGGCCAACGCATTCCAGCATCGCCGATGCGAGTTCTGTCATCGCTGGATCGTCAGCGCGCCGCGTTAGCCCGTTGATGGGCTGGAGAAACTGGGGGATGTGAACATTGAAGTCTGCGCCGGCGGCGATGGTGGGAATGATGGGCGCGCTCGCTCGGATGAGTTCCTGGGCCGCCTCCAGATCTTGTTGGGCGTTTCCTCCGAAATACGCACACGCGAATGCTGCTGGTTTGTGTCGTCCACTCAGCGTGTCCGCATTATGCACAACTACATCGTCGCCCAACGTCAATCCGAAGTCGGAAACGATATCGGCGAGCGTCGCGGTTAGTGTTGCGCGATCCCCGGGCGTTACGGCGCCAAGTATGGCCAATTCATAGATACTCATTGATGTCAGCGACCGGCCGCCTTTGCTGCAGTTTCAATCCAAGCCGGCATGTTGACATAGCCGTTATCCCGAACCCAATCATACGCCCCGTATAGGTTCGAAAGCGGAACATCCCGGCCATTCTGCTTAATTGTAAAATAGCTGAGTGGGTTGGTCCCCTGACGATCAATCCCAAGTTGCGGATCTTTTACGCTATGGATGTCGATGGCCAAGAGGCCTTTTCCAAGCTCGTAGCTTCTCTTGATCTCGTGCCGGACCCATTCACGGTCATACGTCTCCGCGCCAAACAGCACCACAGTCACGGACGTACCTTTGAGCTGCTCCTCGATCCATTTTTCTATGCCGCCTGCTCGTTTCTTCGCCTCTTCGAACTCTGCCTTGTCATAGAAGGGCTGGGCTTCGCCACCGGGCCGAACCACCCAGGAATTGCGGACTTGCACGACCCGTCGAACGTCACGGTCATAGTGAAAGCTAAAGAATACCCGACGTGCCACCACTTCCCCCTCGATCATCGTTCACTCATATCAAGGCGGGAGCCAAGTGTCAGCAGCCACGGTGAGTGGTTGGTGTCGAGTCGCAACGACACCCTTCGACATGACGAGGAAACCGCCCATTCCATCGAAATGCGTCGGTCAAACCGGCCATATTGCGCTACTTTCGAAATCGCATCTGTGCGGGCGAGGGAGATAGCCCGTGGTATCAATGATTCGGGCATTCTCTGGCATGCCCAATGTCCCACTTGGCTTCCCGATCCTGTTCGACGCCGACATGGCGATCATCGAGCCTGCCTTCGTCTGGCTCATGGAGCAGGCCGAACTGAGCGGCCGCGCGCAGGCGTCTGAAACCGTCCGGACCTATGGCGAACATCTCCACGACTGGTTCGACTCGCTCGAACAATCGGGGATCGAATGGCGCGAGGCCGACGAGCGTGTCATCGCTGCTTATCGCAACCGGATGCTGGAGAATCCCAGCACGCATACCGGGCGGCCCTATGCCCGGACCACGATCAATGCGCGCGTCTCGACCGTCTGCCGCTTCTACGGTTGGGCGCTCGACCGGGGGCTGATCGACCATTGCCCGTTCCGGTTGACCGAGAAGATGACGCTGATGCTTGACGGTTCCTATCGCCCAGGCTTGCAGCGGCGCCAGTTCAACGAGCTGATCGTCTCGCGCCCCGAAAAGCTGCCACGGCCGCTGCGCGCCGACGAACTGGCGCGGCTGTTCGCGCATCTCAGGCCTACCGCCCGACTTGCCGCGCAATGGGCGCTCGGGGCGGGTCTGCGCCGCAAGGAACTTTGCGCGCTTGCCGTCGACCAGATCCCCGATAGCTGGCCACTCGACCTCGGCATCGACCCGCTGGTTGGCGTGCCGCTGCACATCACCAAGGGCGACCGGCCAAGGACGGTCTATCCGCCGCTTCGGCTGCTCGATCATACGCACTGGTATATCGGCGAGGAACGCGCCCGGATCGTCCGCCGTATCCGCCGTTCCGACCGGCGCTATCGCGCGCCGTCCAATCTCCTGCTGAACGAGCATGGACGGGCGATGACGCGCAAGCTCCTGACGGCGCAGCTTGCCGAAGCGTTTGCCGCTTCCGGGCTGCAGGGCACACTGCACTGGCTCCGGCACACCTTTGCGATGGCGATGCTGGCCCGTCTCCAGGTCCAGGCCCGCACCAATCCCAACCTCAACCCGCTCAAGGTCGTGCAGGTGCTGCTCGGCCACGCTTCGATCACGACGACGGCGATCTATCTGCGCTGTGTCGAACTGCACGAGCGCGACCTGAGCGAAAGCCTCGCCTATCTCTATGGCGAGCTGATCCCGGCCGATGGTTAGGAACCGCCTCGATCGGACGCTTCGGCTCGAACCGACGCCGGCGGACCATCCGGCGGAGATCGCCGAAATCCAGTTCCGCGACGAATGGGGCAGGATCGTTCAACGGTTCGACCCGGCGCTGCTCGGAATGCCGGACGACATCAGCGCAGCTATCTCGCGCGCCTTCCGCGATCATGATGTGGCGTCCAGCGCCGCCACCCGCACCTCACGCTGGTTCGCGCTCCGCGTGTTCGGCAGGTTCCTGTGCGAAGATGGGCGTGTCAGGCGCGCGGTTGACCTCGATACAGCGACGATCCGCCGGTTCATTACATGGCTGGCGAAGCCCACCAACGGGCGCAGGCGCGGCGTCCAGTCGCAATCCGGTCAGCTCGGTATGATCCGGCCGGTCCTTAAGCGCGCGATCGCGGACAATCCCGGCTTGTTCGCACCGGGCTTCGCCGTTCCCAACAATGCGATCCCGCTCGCCGGCGTCCAGCGGCTACCGCAAGACAGGCTGACGACCTCCGCAATGCGTGCCCTGCTGGCAGTCTGCTATGCCGAGATCGACACTGCCTGGGACAAGTTCCAGCACGGGCAAACCATCGTCGCTCTTCCGAACTTGCCGCTCCATGGTGGCCGGACCGCCGAACGGGATCGCTGGATATGGAAGCTCCACCGCCTCGGCCACGGCGTCATGCCGCCCGCCCGAGGCTCGGACCTTAACAAGCCCGATCGGCAGCGGATCGCCGACGCAGGCGGGTTCCGTGAGCTGGAAAGCTATCTCCACGTCACGACCGACACGCTGGTTGCGTTCTATATCGTGCTGCTGATCCAGACGGCGGCAAATGCCGGTCCGCTACGCCAGATCAAGCGCGACTGCCTGGTGCCCCATCCGCTCGAGCGGCATCGCGTCATGGTAGAGTGGGTGAAACCCCGCGCCGGCGGTAAGGTGAAACGCATGCAACGGCGGTCATTCGACAATCGCCGGCCCTATGCGGCGCCTCGCCTGATAGAAAAGCTCCTTGCGATGACGGCGCCGTTGTTGCCGCATGTGGAACCGTCCAGCCGCGATCGGCTGTTCCTGCATCGCTTCCTCATGACGACTGGCCGCCTCGAGCGTGATCATCACGCCGGCCATATCGTGCAGGCCACGTTGCGATCGGCAATGTTGCGCTTCTACGAGCGCCAGAACGCTGCAATCGCCTCGTGGAACGAAGCGCATCCCGAAAAGCCTCGTGCGCTGCTTCCCGACTTCTCGCCCAAGCTGTTCCGCAGCAGCATGGCAAGCGCCCATTATACTGCATCGCAGGGCGACATCATGGCGGCCAAGGCGGTCCTTAATCATGCGAGTGTCGCCACCACAGATATCTACGTCGACGGCGATGCCGTTCGCCGCCTCGAACGCGATACGATCGCCCGACTTCAGGCGCTGATGATCACATGGGTCCGCGGCGAGACAATCTCGGATCGCTCGCAACATAGAGGCGCGGATACCGGCGCGCCGGTGACGGCGCTGTTCGGCCACGACTGCCTTCGCCCGACTGACAGCGGACATGCCCATCCTGGTCGCGTGTGCCCGAAACTGGGAGGCTGCCTTGCCTGTCCGGGCCTGATCGTCCCGATCGACCCGGATCATCTCGCGCGGATCGTCCAGGCCACCTGGCATCTTGAAGCTGCGCGGGAGCGGATCGACCCGATCCGGTTCGGCCTCTTTTACGCGCCCAGCCTTCAGGTGCTGACGCAAGACCTGCTACCGGCATTCCCGCCCGAGATGATGCCAGACGCCGAACGGCTCATGTGCGCCCTGCCTTCGCTGCCGGACTTGGAATAGCCTCATGGCCTCCGTCCCGACATCCACGTTCACCCAGGTTCCGGCTCCATTGCTCGGGAACGAAGGCGTGCCCGCCGCGATGACGTTCAACTGGGGGTTCGAAATGCCGGACGGAAGCCGGTTCAGCGACGATCAGTGGACGCTGCTCCGGCACGCGGCCGAACTGTTCCTGCTCTCGCTGCGGCACGATCCACCCGAAGGCCGGATGCCGCTCCGAAAGGAAACGATCCGCGGCCACTTCAGTCATATCCGCTTCCTTGCCCGGTGGATGGCGGCGGAAAACGTCCGACGCTTCAGGGATCTCGATCAGGACACCGTGGGTCGCTTCGTGGCGATGCTGCGCGCGCGCCCGGGCAGGAACGGCGCGTTGCTTTCGCTCAGCACCGCCGAAGGCCATCTCGGCACGATCCGCACCTTCCATATGCAGCGCGACAAGCTGGACGACGCGCCGCCGACGGCACCGCCTCGCGCCGCCTCGGTCGGGAAGCGGCACTGGAAGCCTTATGGCGGTCATCCCTATACCCCTGACGAGATCGCCGTGCCGCTGATCAGCGGGGCAATCGAGTTGCTCGGCGATCCGGCGGACCAGATAATCGCCCTGCGCGACCGTCTCGCAGACTTGTATGAACGGCTCCGACCACGGCACCAGGGACGAATGCTCCACTGGCATATCAGACGCGCGATGCTGGCCGAGCCATGTCCCTGCGCCGATCGGTATCCGAATCCGGAATGGCCACTGCGCCGCCTGGCGTTCATGCTCGACCGGCTTGGCGATGCCTGCTTCACTGTCATCGCCTATCTTGTTGGCGCGCGCGCCTCCGAGATACTCAGGCTTGAAGAGGGCTGCCTCGAACGGCGCGCGACCGACGAAGACGGCGAGGAACACGTCTATCTGGTCGGCACGATCACGAAGACGTCGCTGACGGAACATGGCGACCTCCACCGTTGGCTCGCGCCCGAGCCGGTCCAGCGCGCAATCCACATACTCGAGCGTCTCTCCGCTCCGCTCCGCGAACTCAGCGGCGAGAAGAATCTCTGGCTCCACCAGCTCGGTCGGGGACGATCACCGCTCCCGACGATGATGCCCGTCGCCCGACTGCGGTCACCCATGGTCAATGTCCGCTTGAACGAGCGGCTTGCGCCGTTCCTCGCCTTGCCGGACCACCAAGGCGGCACCTGGCGCCTGACCACCTATCAGGGGCGCAAGACGTTCTCGCGGTTCATCGGGCGGCGCGACCGCACCGGCCTGACGGCGCTGCAACGCCATCTCGGACATGTCCACCGCGCGATGACCGACCGGGCCTATGTCGGCACCGACTTCGAGCTTGCCGAGTTGATCGACGAGCAGGCCGCCGAAGAAACCCGCAAGGCGCTGGAAGACCTGCTCCTGGCTCCGCACGTTGCGGGGAAGGCGGGCGTCATGCTCTCCGAGCGATCGCCGTTCCGCGGGCGCACGGGATCGGGCGATGTCGATGCCTATATTACCGAAATCCTCGCCGAAACGGATATGCGCCTCGGCGTCTGCGACTGGGGCTATTGCCTTTACCGCCGGGAGACATCCGCTTGCCTCGGCGGCGAGCGCGAGCCGAACCCAGTGCTTCGCACGCAAAGCACCTGCTCAAGTTGCGCCAACTTCGCCGTGACTGACCGGCATAGGCCGGTCTGGGAGGCGCGCCTTGAACGTAACACCGCGCTGACCCAGCGCGATGACCTCGATGCCGAGAGCCGCGCGCTTGCCGAAGCACGCATCCAGGAATCTCTCCGCATCTTGGCCCAGCTCGACAAAGGAAATGCCGATGGCGTCCGAGACTGATCTGTCCACCCCACAAGCCCGTCGGCGGGCGAACACCGATGCACGCCTGCGCGAAGCCCTTGGCGTCCTCGCTAATAACGCGTCCACCGCGCCAACGGTCGCCGGGCTCGCACGAGCAGCCGGGGTCGGCCGCAACATCATCTATACCCACCATCCCGGCGTTCTCGACGCCCTGCGTGAGCTTCAGTCGCAGCGTGAGGGGGCCACTGAAACGGCCGCAGGCGAGGCTGATCGCACACGCTCTGCTCTTCGCGATGCTGAAGCCAGGAACATCGCCCTTGCGACACATAATGCCAGCCTGCTGAAGCGCGCTGTCGAAGCCGAGCAGCGGGCGGAACGGCTCGAACGCCGCAATGCGCAACTCGTGCAGGAACTCGATCGGATGCGCCGGCCCGTTCCGATCCGCACCAACGCCGGAGCGCCCGATCCCTCTGCTGCCTGAAGGCGGTCACGCCCTAATCGGGCGTCATGCAAGGGGAGAGGGTGAAGGAACGACGGAAATGCGAGCTTTGCGAGGCCAATAAGACAGGTCGATCCAGACCTAATGCTCGCAGAAGTGGAAGATACAGCCGCAGGACCAATGGGTCTCCGACTGGAAGCCGGCGCAGGATTGCTGGCGGAGCGGCGGCAAGGTCCTCAAGCTTATCGGCTATGATGCATCTCCCGCCGATAGCCGCCGATACGCGCATCGCGAAGGGCACATCAGCGAACGCTTCGACTACCGCTATCCCCTTCGCGAATGGGGATGGGATCGTGCCCGCTGCGCCAGTCGCATCCGCGAGGAAGGCCTGCCCGTCCCGATCAAGTCGGCCTGCTGGCTTTGCGCTGCCCAGAAAGTGGATGAACTGCGCTCATTGCCCCGCTGGTGTTTGCGCCTGATCGTGCTGGTTGAGGCACGAGCGGGGCCACGTCTGCGCAGTGTCGAAGGGCTGTGGCGTAGTTCCACCGCATCGCGTCCAGGTTCGATGACGGACTACATCCGGGATCAGCGTTTGCTCGATCCAGACGAGGTCGACCAGATCATTGCCGGGGCCCCGGTCGATCTCGTCGAATTCCAGACGGCCGCCGCGGCCGTTCCCTTGGAAGACCGTCAACCGATGCGCGACTGGATTGAGCGCTTCAACGCAGGAATCGTCCATGTGCCGGCCTGACTATCATCTTGTTCCGGAGGCATTGATGTTCACCCTGAACCGTGGATTGGAGACACCGCATGCGTGATGACGGTCCCGCTCAAGCGCTATCCCCGCGAAGAGCAGTGCTCACGAGCTTCGATCATTGCTACGCAGTCGGACTCCAGCGGCGCCGGCATTCCGGAGTGAGCCAGTTTATTCTTCGGACGGGGGATCCGTTGCAGCCATTCCGAACGTCCAGTCGGGCTCCCAGGCTTGACGAGCGCATCGTCGCACTCATTGCATAAGCTCAAGCTGAAGCAGGTTTCCGCACGCTTGCCTGCCTGTGGAAGACTTGCCTTCATGTATCATAAAGTGATATTTCTCCCCGCCAGAGGAGTTTGATCATGCCTTCCAGCTTTACCTTGGGTGCCCATTTCGAGGGCTTCATCAAGAGCCAGGTGAACAGCGGTCGCTACGCGTCCGCCAGCGAGGTCGTTCGCGATAGCCTCCGCTTGCTCGAGGAACAGGACGCCATGCGTCAGGCCCGGCTCGACGCGCTCCGCGCCGAGATCGAGCATGGTGCGGCCAGCGGTCCGGGCATTCCCGCTGAGCAGGCATTCGCGAACGCACGCAAGCGGATCGCTGATATCGCCGCCGCCGCCAGGGATAGTTGATGCATCTGCAGTTTTCGCCCGCGGCGGAAGCAGACCTTGTCGATATTGCCGCCTTCATCGCTCGCGACAATGTTCCGCGGGCTTTCACCTTTGTTGACGAACTTGAAGCGGCATGTGCCAGGCTTGTCGATTTCCCCGAGTCCGGGAGTGCTCGTTTCGACCTTCGTCCCGGGCTGCGCTCCAGACCGCACGGTAGCTATGTGATCTTCTACAGCACCCTGGACAGGGTCATCCGTATTGAGCGTATTCTGCATGGGGCCCGCGATGTCGGCGCGATCCTCTTTTCCAGTTAGGCAGTAACTCCAATGCCGCGACTCAATTGCCGTATCGGCGCCCCATCCTCAGGAGCTGCCGTCTGATGGCCTCGCACCATCCTACCTATCGCCGCCTTAGCGGCTTGCTTCGTCTCAACGGCCGCAGCGCCGTTCTCGAAACGGGCGATGGGGAATTGATCTTCCTCGTTTCCGAGGAAGATCTCGCCCCATTCCATGACCAGCAGGTTGTCGCTGAAGGCCAGATGGTCGGACCTGACCGCCTCACGTTGACCTGGATCGCTCCCGCTTCCGCCTGAACCTCAGCGCGTACATTGCGACCGTGATCAGAGATCCGGAAGATCCTGAACCGCGAGCGTTTCGTCCGGTCAGGTACGGTTCGTCGGTTGGGAACGTTTTCGTCCTGAACCAGAGCGACGCTCAAGTTCGGCCGCGGAAACTTCCAGATCCACAGCAAGCTGGGTGAGGGCGCGCGCCGCGCCCAGCCGCATCATGCCGTCGCTATGCGCGCCTGAACACCCGCGCGCTACGCGCTTGCGGGCAAGGTCCGCCACAGTGCGAAGCGTTTCCGAGTCCATCGCCGAAGAATACCCCTGAAGTGCATAGCAGGCCAGTCCGCTGAGGTTTGCGGACGGCCGGATGATGGCGCGGCGCGGGAGGCGAGGGCGGTGCGCCCGGCCACGCAGGGGTAAGGCCGCGAGGGCGGGATCAAGAGGAGAGGAGGTTCGGAGAAGATGTCGCGAAGAAATGGTTCGAGAGCGACATCAAGGAGTTAAGATCATGAACATTGGAGAAATCCGCAGCGTCAATGGCCGCCTCACTGGCTCCATCGCAACCCGCACCATCGATCTGCCGCGTATCGGTTTGCGCAAGGTCGAGAGCATGAGCGACCGTGCGCCCGCCTACGAGATCCTGGCGCTCAACGTCGCCCGGCGCTGGGTGCAGATCGGCGCGCTGTGGGAGGCTTTCTCGAAAAAGACCGGAGAAGCCTTCCTTGCCGGATCGGTCGATGATCCGGGTCTTCCCGAACCGCTGCCCGTCGCGCTCTTCCCGACCGAAGACGGCGGCTACACCATCGCCTGGCGGCGCGAGACCATGCGGTCCGAGTTTGCCGGCGGTTTCGGTGGAATGCAGCGCTCCTACGATGAGCGTGGGCAGGAAGGCTTCGGCAGCAGCACCGCAGGAGCCGATGGCGCGCTGATGGGCGCCGGTGCCGACGAAGGCGACGAACCGCTGTTCTGATCCTGCACGAACAGCACCTTGCGAAGGCCGGGGGCGCAATCAGCGCCTCCGGCCTTTTCTTGTCCAGATCCCGAGACGTGAAAGGCACCCTGCCATGACCAGCACCAATCTCACGCGCAGCGTCGATCGCTTCGCCGACCTCAAGAGCCTCTATGCCGAGATGACCGCCACCCCGGAATTCCAGGCGGCGTTTGGCGACCCGCTTGCTGTTTCCATCACCCAGCCGGGCGAGGAACCGGGCGAACATGACATGCCCGAACCCTTCGCGGCGCAGGCCGAATGCGGCGGCGTCATCGCCGCGATCTTCGACCTGTTCACCGGAACCCGGCTCGAACCGCTCGCCCCCGAAATCGCCTGGGGCTTCGTCAACAGCTTCCACTTCGTTGCCGGAAAACTGGAACGGCGTGAGGACGCTATTGCCCTCGAACTGGGTGATCTGGCGCGCCATCCCGACATGAGTGAAGTCTACAACAACGAGCTCGAAGAGAAGCAGCTCCTGTGCCAGTCGCTGGCCGAACAGCGCACCGCGATTGAATGCATGCGCGACTATGCCGCCGAGATGTACCGCGTGCAGTCGGGCTGGCCATGGTCCCCGGCGCGCGGCAGCAAGGCCTCCTCAGCTTCGTCCGCCAGCCAGATCGCAGCGCTCGATTTTCTGCGCGCCCGTGAACTGGCCGCGCGCGAGAAGCACAGTCCCAGGGGACCTGTTGTGGTGTTCTCCGGCCCAGCTCAATGGCATGATTGGGAGACGCTGTGGGCGCGGCTTGACGAGATCAAGGCGCGCGTGCCGCACATGACATTGGTGACGACCGGGCAGCGAAAGGGCGCCGATGCGATCGCGGCGGCCTGGGCCGCGCGCCCGGAAAACAGTGTGCCTCTGGTCGCCTACGGGCTCTATGGTTCGGGACGCAAGACGGCGTTTACCCGCAACCGCAAGCTTGCTGAATTGAAGCCGGTCGAAGCGCTACTGTGCGAAGGATCGGGCCTTCAGGCGAATCTCTATCAGGTTCTGCGCGAGGCCAATGTCCCGATCCATGCGTTCCGCAAGACGGACCAGATCGCTGACACCGTTGTTCCGCGTATGAGGGCGTGAAGTCGGCCTGATCATCGAGGGCTGGGCCATCGGCCCGCCCCATCATACTTCCATAGCAGGAGGTTCGCATGGCAATCCCCGAACCCTATCGCCGCAATTTCGAAACCCTGCTTCGCGCAGCAGCCGATGGCAATCTCGCGCTCCTGGAGTGCACCGATGCCCGGACCGGTGTGCCCCGCTACGTCGTCACGGCCGTGGGCCGCGACGAAGGCGATTACGTCATGACCCCGTTTGGACATCTCTGCGATGGGAACCCTTTCGAGGATTATATTCCGCCCGATCCGGGCGATGGGACACAGCCGCGCGCGTGACGACACCGGGGTAGACATGGTTCGTCCGCGCGACTGAACCGGACAATTCGGGCTGGCCGCACTCCTCGCGCGCCAGCCCATTTTTGTGCTGCCGGGGAATTCAGACCTTCCGCTGATCCCACCGGTAAAGACACACCCGTGAACCATGCAAAAGCCCCGTCATGGGCATCGAGCCCATGCCAGGGCTCGGGCGTATGGGGCAGGCGCCCGTGTATTATTCTCTCTTCCAACAAGTCCAAGTCTGGCACGGGGTCAGCCCCGGCCTCAAGGATCGACGGCCCCTCCAATTTGCTTCGCAAATCGGTTCCTCCGTCGCCCGCTTCGCGGCCGGGCTGCGCCCGGTCCTTGACCCCGGCGCTCGCAGCCCGTGCCGGAGGGGAAGCCTCTTTTCCTGGATTCAAGGAGGCTACGATGAACATCAAGCGCACCATTCGCGACTTTTCAGAAATCGCCGATCTCATTGCTGCGGAAACCCTGACACCGGCCGATGGCTTCTCCACCGCTTTCGAAACGGGCCTCGATGCGAGCCGCATGGGTATAGCCGACGACGAACTGACCTGCGACATGCCGGACGCCATGCAGGCCCAGCTTGCTACCGAAATGCTGGTCGCCACGCTCTTCGACGTACTGCGCGATACCCGTATCGAAAGCCTCGCGCCGCGCCTTGCCTGGGGGATCGTCAATTCCTTCCACAAGGTCGCCGAGCAGCTCGACGGCGAAGCCGACCGGGCGGCAATGAAGGTTCGCGATCTCGCACGCGATGCCGACGGCAGCGAGGTGCTGATGAGTGAGCTTGAGGAGGCGCAGGTGCTCTGCCAGTCCCTCGACGAAGCGCGCGAAGCGGTGGCCTGCATGCGCGATCACGCGGCAGCGACGTACCTAGCGGAAAGCGGGCGGCCATGGTCGTCGGTGAGGGGATCGCTGGTCTCTTCCAAGCGCACCGCCTCGGTCATCGCCGCGCAGGACTTCCTCGCCGCGCGGCGGATGCGCAAGGCCGAGGCGCACGCTCCGCAAGGTCCGGTGGTGGTCTTCTCGGGAGGGCAGGTCTGGGAGGATCACGAACTCCTCACCGAAGCGCTCGACGCGGTGAAGGCACGGGTCCCGAACATGGTGCTGGCGACCACAGCGCAGGACAAGGGCTGCGATGCCATCGCGGCGGCCTGGGCGGCGCGCAGCGGGACCATGCTCATCGCCTTCACGCTTGACCGGCGTCTCGGCAAGCGGGCGGGGTTTGCCCGCAACGAGCAGCTCCTGGGCCTGCGTCCGGTCGAAGCGATCGTCTGCGAGGGCTCCGGGCTGCAGTCGCATCTTGCCCGTGAGGTGAGGGCGAAGCGGATACCGGCGCACTTCTTCGCGCTGAAGGACCAGCGCACCAATCGGGACGCAGCATAAGAGGGGAGCAAGGACTGGTCGGGCTTCGGTTCGGCCGGTCCCTTTCATTTTGCCAGCGTGGATGTCGCCCCCGCTCGGGGACCCGAAGCCTCTCGGCTTCGCGCCCGTCGCGGCGCCGATGCGAAGCCACAAGTGTGGCTCCGGCCTCCTGCGCGTGGCTACGCCATGCTCGTCGCTGGGCCATCCCTGCGGGATGACTTGGAGTTGGCTGAAGTACCCGACTTCGACGATGCGCTTGCTTCAGGAAGGGCGCGAAGGGCACTCACAGCCACCGCGCCGCCACACCGGATCGAAGCGGCAAGCAGATCGCGAAATTCCCGTTCGGTGAGGTCTTCTACCGGGAGGTCAGCGACAATGTCTGCGTACTTGCCGCGCAAGGCGCGGCGGGTCTTTTCCACCTCTTCAGCCATCATGCGCTGGCGCGCTTCAAGGTCGGCGAGGCGTTCACGGTCGGTCTTCTTGGGCATGTCCATCGATCCTTCGATGGTCTGCCCGCCGTCCCCTTTATCGGCCGCCTACGGCCTGCCTGCAATCCATGGACGGGGAGGTCATCATGAATTCGGAGGTTCCCCTGTGCGGCACCATGATCAGCCTGCCGGTGTCCCACCGGCGAAAGGACAAGGCCCCCTTCGGGGGAGCCGCGCCCCTTCCGGGACGTGGCGACGCAGCGAGAAATCGCTGCGCAAGGAAGGACGCACGGCCGTGGCCGTTTTGTAATGCACCGTACGCACGGGTGCTGCGCCGATTTTTCGCGCTTGGTCAGTGGCTTGCCAGGGGCGCCGCGTCACCCGCTGGTTCGCATTGGCGTCATACCGGTAGTATCGGGACTGCGCCTGCCAATGCGAAGACCGCAGAGTTCCTCGCAATTTCCGCGTGTGCCGCGGCGGACAGCCGCATTTCTTGAGTTTCCTGCCGGTTTGCGGTAAAAAACTCCTGCTTCATGACATCCTGACGCCGGGCTTCGCAACGCGGAGCAGCGGTATGCACAGAATAAGCGTCCGGGTGGACGACACCCTTTTCCGGCAGATGCAGCGCCGGGCCTATGGCGCAAACCTCACCTTGTCGGAGTTTGTTCGCCAGGTTCTGGGTGAGGCGGCCGATCCCAATGGCCGGTACATCTATTCCTCGCAGGACGAGGTCCTCGCCACCGCCATCCAGATCCTCACCCTGCTCGCCACCTCGATCGGCGCGCGTGCCCCTGAGCTCCTGGAGCGGGGAATGGCCGATGCCCGGACGATCTTAGGCGAACGCGGCCTCCTTGATCCGGACCAGGATCAGTGATCGGCGGGTCGCTCCATTGGCGCTGCCTCCGGTCTGTGCCCGGTCATTTTGGTCCGCGGTCGCGACCGGAGAGCCACCCGATGACCGCTGAGGTCGGATCAGCAATCAGGGGCCAAGCCTTCGTCTGCTTCACCCGGGAGGGGCGGCGATGAGCATCTTTCGCAACGACACGTTGGGGAGCTGGACCCGCGGCGGCCAGTCCATCGTCCACAACGTCAGGATGACGACCCAGGTCTTCTTCCAGACCTTCATGGCCGGTCTCGCCTTGTGGGTCATGGGCACGGTGTGGTGGGCCCTCGAACATACCACGGCCTATCAGCGATACGTCGCGATGAAGCTCGTGGAGGCGAGTTTCAAGACCGACGCGGCGCCTGGAACCAACGATCCGGTCCTGTTCAAGACGCCCGGTGGCCATCCTTACTGGACATCGGCCGACTGGTTGATGGCCTCGCCGATCGCCCAGCGTACACTTCACGCTTTCGAGATCGAGCTCATTCACGGTGCGATCGTCGCCGGGGTTTTCGCGCTCGTGGCGCTCCTGTTCGCCTGGTTCGCCTTCACCAGGACGGGTCGGGGGCTGGGTTCCAATGAATACCTGCGCGGGGCGCGTTTCGGGACCGTCAGGCAGGTGCGCCGCACCCTCTGGAGGCAGAAGCAAGGGAGCTTCTCGATCGGCGGGGTTCCTGTGCCCGATGCCTTCGAGCCTGAACATATTCTCCTGTGCGGCGCGCCGGGAACTGGAAAGACCAACCTCATCGTCAAGATGCTGGATGGTATCCGCAAGGAGGGCAAGCGGGCGATCATCTACGACACCGCTGGAACTTTCGTCGAGAAGTTCTACCGCCCGGGCAAGGACATCATCCTCAATCCGCTCGATGCCCGCACCGCGCACTGGTCGCCTTGGGGCGACGTCCCGCGCGAGTACCACTACGACCAGATCGCGGAATCGACGATCCCCGACAAGGCCGGTGATCCCTTCTGGGCCAAGGCCGCGCGCGGGACGCTTGTCGCTGTCCTGAGGAAGCTCGCGCGCGAAGGTGAGATGCTGGCCTCCGTACTTCTCGACCGGCTGCTGCGCTCCCCGCTCAAGGACCTGGCTGCTTTCGCCGCGGGAACCGATGCCGCCGCCTTCATTAGTCTCGAGGGCGAGCGGACCTCGGCCGGAATCCAGGCCGAACTCGCTTCAGTCATGCGCAGCTTTTCCTACCTCGACGATACCCGGACGGGGCTTTCGATCCGCGACTGGGTCACCAACGAGGAAGGGGACAACTGGCTCTTCATTACCGTCAAGGCCGACCAGCTCCCCTCGCTGCGCCCGCTCATCACCGTCTGGCTCGACATTGCCATATCGGCGATCATGAGCCTGGCGCCCGATCGCAGGCGGCGACTCTACTGCATCATCGACGAGCTTCCTTCCCTGCAGAAGCTTCCTTCGCTGTCCGACTTCCTGGCCCGCGCGCGCAAGTACGGAGGCTGCGGGATCCTGGGTTTCCAGTCCTATCCGCAACTGGAAGCGACCTACGGCATACAGGATGCCGCCGCGATCACCGGCTATTGCTCGACCTGGGTGGCGCTGCGCGCGAACGATACCCCCACCGCCAAGCATGTCTCGGAGAACCTGGGGCAGGTCGAGCAGATCGAGGCGAACGAAGGCATGTCTTACGGCGTCAACGACATGCGCGACGGGGTGAACCTCTCGCGCATGCAGGTAACGCGTCCGCTGGTCATGCACACCGAGGTCACCAATCTTCCCAACCTTTCAGGCTACCTTCGTTTCGGCCGTAACCTTCCGGTGGTGCGTTTTGCCGATACCTTCAACACTGTGTCGACCGTGACGGAAGGGTTCGTCGAGCGCGATACGCCGCCCTTGCGCGACAGCGATGGCGAGGCGATCATCGCCACGCTTCATACCGAAGGAGGCGACGATCACTCCGGCATGCCGGGCGAGGAGAGCACCCCGGAGAATAAGGACAGGCGCCCCAGCAAAACTCTAAACCCGCGAAGCAAGAGCAAAGCGGACGGGCGTCAACCGGACCTGTTTGCAGCAGGCCTATCAGATGGTGATGATCCCGTCGAAGCCGGTCCGAAGGCAATACCGCTCCCCCAGCAGAGCGAACCAGAACCAGAACTGGAATCGGATCCAGAACCAAAGCTGGAACAAGCGCGACAGGTCCAGGACTTTACGCTGGCACCGCGGCGAGGGCATCCGCGTATCGAGATCGCTGTCTATGACCGGGCAGGCGGCCCTCATCGCAAGGCCCGGCCGGCATGATACATCCCCGCCGTCTCAAGGGCACTTCGGGTAATATCGCGCGCTACTATACGGTGGGCGACTATTACACCAAGGGCGGTGACGAACCCAGCCAATGGGGAGGACGGCTCGCGCCCGAGCTTGGCCTTGAGGGCAAAGTCGATCCCCATGTCTTCGCCGAACTGCTTGCCGGGCGGGTGGCGGGCGGGCAGCTTGGCCGGCATCGCGGCGATGGCGATGTCCAGCACCATCCCGGATGGGATTTTGCCGTCAATGCGCCCAAGTCGGTTTCGATCATGGCGCTCGTCCAAGGCGATGACCGGATCATCGCCGCCCACGAACGCGCAGTGACCATGGCGCTCTCTTATCTGGAAGAACATGCCTCGCTCCGCCGGCGCGAGGACAGCGAGATCATACACGAAACTACCGGGCGATTGCTTTTCGCGCGCTTCACCGAGCATGCAAGCCGGGATCTTGACCCGCACCTTCATACGCATGTCGTCGTTCTCAACATGACCAATCGTGAAGCCGATGGTCCCATGGCGAGCCTCGAGACCCGGGCCATGTTCGCCGAGCAAATGGTGGCAGGGCAGGTCTACCGCAACGAACTCGCGCGGGACCTGCGCGAACAGGGCTTCGAGATCGAATTCGATCCGCGCCGGGGCCTCTTCGAGATCGCCGGCGTGCCCAAGAACTTCATCCGCGAGACATCGCAGCGTTCCCGAAAGATCGATGCTCATGCGCAGGAACATGGCCTGGCCGGGCAGGCCGCGCGCCGGGCCTCCTTCTACGAAACCCGCGGAGCCAAGGTGAAGGTGGGGCTCGACGATCTGAAAGCGCAATGGGCTGAGCGCGCACAACCCTATGTGAAGGAGTTGGCTGACCTTGGTTCCCGAGCCGCAGAGCGCGAAGGAGAGGGGCCGCAGCCCGATCCCATGGCAAGCCGGCGCGCAGCCCTGTTCGGGATCCGTCAGGCAGAAACTCGCGAGGCCGTCTCCAACCTGGGCTCACTCTATCGCCATGCGCTGGCGAGCCATGTCGGGGAGGTCCGTCTCGCCGAAGTGCGGCTACTCATCGGCGAGCATGAAGTACGGCGCAAGCTGCTCGCGGTGCGCGAGCCGACCGGCGATCGCACCCTGACCCGGGGGCGCACAACGCGGCGCAGTGCCCGCCTCGAGCAGGCCTTGTCGCGCGAACTCGCCCTTGCACTGGATGATGCCCGGCCCATTGCTTCGTCCGATCGCCTGCTGGCACGGTTCGAACGCGCAGGGCTCAATCCGGCGCAAGAACAGGCGCTGGTCATGCTCGCGTCGTCGCGCGATCGTGTCATGGGGCTCCACGGCGTCGCCGGTGCAGGCAAGTCGACCTTGATGCGAACGCTTGCCGAGGCGGCCGAACCTGGAACGCGCTTTCTTGCTCTGGCGCCGACATCCTCGGCAGCCGCCAATCTCGGCGACGGGGCTCGCGTGGAGGCCAGAACCGTGGCCAGCCTGCTGGCAGGCGGCGGACACGGGATCACCGATGCCCACGTCCTGCTGGTCGACGAGGCGGGGCAATTGGGGAACCGGCAGGCACGGCGGCTGCTCCAGATCAGCCGCGAGACAGGCGCAAGGCTCATCCTGCTGGGCGACAACCGGCAGACCGGCGCGATCGAGCAGGGCAAGCCGTTCTGGCTCCTTCAGCGCCTGGGACTTCCGACTGCAGAACTGACGGAATCGATGCGGCAGGAAACGCGGATGATGAAATCCGCGGTAACCGAAGCCCGCGCCGGCAACTACGTCGCTTCGCTCGAAAGGCTGGACAAGGTGGTGAGCGGGGCAAGCGCTGAGGGCCTGGCAAGCGGACTCGTCGAGGAATGGACCCGGCTCAAGCCCGAGACGCGCGCGACGACCAATATCCTCGTGCTTGAGAACGAAACCCGGCTCCTGGTCAATGCGAAGATTCGCGAGACCCTGAAGTCCGAGAGCGCGATTGCGGCCGAGGATACCCGCCTCTCGGTGCTCACCCCCGCAGGCATGACCGCCCAGGAAAAGCACTTCGCGCGCTTCTATTCTGGTGGGCAGGTTGTCACTTTTGCTCGCGATTTGGCCGGTCCGGGCATCGCCCGCGATACCGAGTACCGGGTGGCCGGTCTCAGCCAGGAGGCCAATGGCAGACAGATCGTTCGCCTTGTCGATGAGAATGGCCGCATGATCCGGTGGGATCCGCGCCTGGGGCAAGCGCGTCACGTCAACGTGTTCCACCGCGAGGAGCGCGACCTTGCGCAAGGCGACCGCATCCAGTGGCGGCTCGTCAACCCCGAACTGGACCTCAAGAATGCAGAGCGCGGTACGGTCGAGAAGCTGGAAGGGAGCCTTGCCACCATCCGCTGGGACCGCGGAAAGCGCGTCCAGACCATCGATCTTAGCGAGCACAAAACCTGGGACCACGGTTATGCCGAAACGGTCTATTCCGCGCAGTCGAAGACCTATGCGCGGGTCTATGTGCTGGCGCCGGTGAACTCGGCATTGGTCAATGGCCAGAACTACTACACGGCGATTACCCGGGCGCGACTTGGCGTGAAGCTCTGGACCGAAAGTGAGAAGAAGCTGGTCGAGAAGCTTGAGGCTCGCTCCGGGGAGAAGACTTCGGCGCTGGAAGGGCTCGGCCGGCTCGATCGAGATGCCGCGCGCGCTCTTGCCGGACGTCATGCGGGACGCCTGGCGCAGGCGCGTGACGATCAGCAGCGCTTGCGTCAGGACCGGCGCGACCAGCTGCTGGAACGCCAGCTTGATCAGCGCCGCTCCCCACAGGGCCTGGGTGAACATCTCGCAGAAGGCGCAGGCGGCATTGCGGAAATCATGGACCGTATTCTTAACTCGGCGCTTGAGCGCCGAGCCAGCGCCGACCGCAGTCATGCGCGTGCGGGCAGGGGGCACGCTTTTCCGGCCGCCGATCATGATCATCAGAAATCCAATGATCGATCCGGTTTTGACCGCTGATGCCATTGCTTAACCGTGAGGGAGTTTGCGCATGACCACCAATTTTCTTGGGTCCACACAATTACAGCAGGCAGTTCGGCTTTGGCTGCCAGCATCGGCTTTCATGCTTTTTGCCACGCCGGTGCATGCCGTTGTGCGCGTGTCTGACGAGGCCCGCATTGCCAGTTGCATCCACGCCGCAGCAGAGGGCCGCCCTTGGCTTGAAAAGGCCCTCTGGGGCCTGCGCGACCAGGAGGCGGGCTGGATCGGTGCAGAGGTCAGCAATACCAATGGCACGCACGATCTTGGCCCGTTGCAGATCAACAGTTGGTGGGTGCCGAAGATTGCGGAGCTAATGGGCAGGTCAGGCCCTGAGGTCCGCAATTGGCTCCGCTTCGATGCCTGTTTTAACGTGGAAGCGGCCCGCTGGATATTTCTGGCGGCGCTGCGGGATACAGGAGACTTTTGGCGAGCGGTCGGCATCTATCACAGCCCGACGGCTTGGCGGCAGCAGCGCTATTCATTGAGTGTTGCGAAGCGCTTGGAACGCCGGTTCGGAGACAGTGCCTTCGATCAGGCGGTCGCTGCACCCTGATCGCAATTTGGACAAACCGAATTGACCGGAGCTGGGAGCTTTGAGACCGTCGGCTCCAGAGGCCAGGACGTAGATTCCGAACGCACCGTGGTGACAAATGTGTCATCCGCAGCAGCCAGCAACGCGGCCATTTATGCGAAGTGCATATTCTTCCGCGACGATTCTGAAACTCAAAGACCTCCGCGTTCCCGCTCGGGGAAAATAGAGACAAAAGCAGGCAGGACCAGCAGCACCAGTGGAACCGCCGCTGTCAGGCCGAAATAATCGCCGTGGCCAGCGTACGCTGGAGGCCGGCACCCCGGCTCAGGCCCAAGGCCAGCGGGTTGAGCGTGAGGATTGCGATCAGCGCGGACATCAAGATCGGCCGCAAGCGCTTGCGGCCAACCGCCGAGCAGCAGTGTGACGTGGTGCTGGAAATCTGGACAGGGTGTTAAGCTCATCCCGACCTAAGGAATGGACGGGAATGAAGAAGACGAGAAAGCGCTACAGCGCGGAATTCAAGGCGAAAGTTGCGATGGAGGCGATCCGTGGTGAACTGACGCTGGCGGAACTGGCTGCGAAGCACGGCGTCCACCATACGATGATCGGGGGATGGAAGCGTCAGGCGGTGGACGGGATGGCCAGCCTGTTCGACGGCGGTGAGCAGGCGTCGAAGACGGAGACCGAAGCGGAAATCGAGAAGCTGCATGCCAAGATCGGGCAATTGCTGGTGGAGCGGGATTTTTTGGCGAAAGCCTCCGGTCGATGAGCGCGGGCCAGAGGCGATTGCTGATCGAGCCTGCTCACCAGCGCCTGTCGATCGCGGCGCAGTGCCGCCTGCTGTCGATCAGCCGGTCTTCCTATTATTATACGCCTGCGCCTCAGAGCGAGGAGACGCTGGCGCTGATGCGGGTAATCGACGAGACGTTCATGGACTGTCCGTGGTACGGCAGCCGGCAGATGGTGCGGCACCTGCAGCGGCTTGGTCATGCGGTGGGCCGCCGCCGGGTACGACGGCTGATGGCGCAGATGGGGCTGGCGGCGATCTACCAGCGCCCGCGCACGAGCGATCCGCACCCGGAGCATCGGATTTATCCCTATCTGCTGCGGGACATGAAGATCGAGCGGCCCAATCAGGTGTGGTGTGCGGACGTGACATATCTACCGATGCGCCGAGGCTTCCTCTATCTCGTTGCGATCATGGATTGGGCCACCCGCAAGGTGCTGGCCTGGCGATTGTCCAATACCATGGACGCGGCTTTTTGCGTCGAGGCTCTGGAGGATGCCATGGCCCGCTTTGGCAAGCCGGACATCTTCAACACCGATCAGGGCAGCCAGTTCACTTCGCAGGCCTTCACCGGCGTGCTGCGGGCGGCCGAAGTGAAAATCAGCATGGATGGCAAGGGGCGCTGGATGGACAACGTCTTCATCGAGCGCCTGTGGCGCTCGGTGAAGTACGAGTGCGTCTATCTGCACGCCTTCGAGACGGGTTCCGAACTGCGCGCAGGCCTGTCCCGCTGGTTCGCCTATTACAACCATCACCGGCCTCACTCACGCCTTGCAGGCAAAACCCCGGCAGAGGCATATGGGCAAATCGACGCTTCAGATCATGGGGGGCATGCCCCCCATGATCTGATCACCAGAATGGCGGCGTAAACAACAACCGGATGAGCTTAACTTAGCCGCAAACCTGTACAGGAAGGCGGGACCACCTCAGTGTTCCGAGAGCTCCGATCCCCACCAGTGCCACGCAGGCCACGCCGAACATCATCAGGACGGTGTGGTCGATCTCCTCCAACGGCTCCAGGTCGGCGGCAACAATGAGCTGATAGCCGGGAGGAAGCCCGGTTAAGAGGGCACGAGCCGGATCGGCGCCCTCTTTGGGGTCCAGGAACATGATCCGATGCCAGCCGGGCGTTGCCCTCGCTGTGTTCATCCGGCCCGCAATCCTGCGCCCTGAAGGATCGAATAGCGCATATCCCAAAGTATCAGGGCCGCTCGCGTCCCGCTGTGAAAGGCCTTCGCGAAGGCCATGCATCCCGTAATCATGGAGTTCGGCAAGGAGGTTGCCCGTGGCCTGTTTGATACTGGCATCCAGCTGGCCCGCCAGCGCGGCATGAGGGGCAGAGTAAACCGCCCCTCCCAGACACAGGGCCGCAAACGCGAAAGACAGCGACGAAATGAAAGCAATTCTGTACACAGCGCTCCTGATCAGGACTCTTGATGTCCGGATCCGGTTGCCTACGCGGCGCACGGTCTCGATAACGTCCGGCAGTCCGCTTCGTTCAACTTCGACCGCAGGCGGTTCATATGCGTCTCGACGATCTTGGTCTGCGGATCGAAATTGAAATCCCACACGGGCTCCAGCAGCATGGTGCGTGTCACGAACTCACGGGTGTGGCGCATCAGTTCCTCCAGCACACGGAACTCGCGGGGCTGAAGCAGGATCGGCACGCCGTCGCGGCGTACCTCGCGGCGCAGCAGATCCATATAGATGGGGCCCCACCAGCCGCGTGACCGCCTCCTGCGGGGCGGCCCGGCGGCTGAGCGCGTTGACCCGGGCGAACAACTCGCCGAAGGTTGAAGGCTTGACCAGATAGTCGTCGGCCCCGGCATCCAGACCTCCGATGCGGTCCTCGATCCGGCCAAGTGCGGTCAGCATGATGGCCGGCGCCGTGATCCCGGCCGCACGCAGCCGGAGCAACACGGACAGTCCGTTCAGCTCCGGCAGCATCCGGTCGAGGATCATCAGGCTGACATCCTCGGTCAGGCCAAAGTGCAGCGCATCCAGGCCAGTTCCCGCGAGCAGCACGTTGTGGCCATGCTCCCGGAGACCGTTCGCCACGAACTGGGCGGTTTCCGGTTCATCCTCGGCCGCCAGGATACACATGACCTCCGGTCAGTCCTTGTTGCCGGGGTTTTCAAAGCTGCTTTCGACGATCTTGCCGGTGATGGCGTCGATGCCGATCTCGTGAATGCGCTTGCCCTGCCGGATATCGAACGACCAGCGCCAGATTCCGTCTTCCTTTTCGTAGTCGGATTCGACGATCTTGCCTGGCGCCGCCTTGAGCGCGATCGCCTCTGCCTGGGTCTTGGACACCTTGGGCTTAGGCGCGGCGCTGGCCGTGCCGGAAAGCAGGATCGCCATCGCAGCGAGCGGCAGCAGGGCGAATTGTGAAGTCCGATTCATCAACCTTCTCCAATGGCATGCATGATCGCATGCCCCAGAGAATGCCTGCCTATAGATTGGTTGGAGTTTGCGCAGGGGATACAATTTGGTAAGCTTAGGCAGAGCGGCTTCCGCCCTATGCCGGTCGGAGCCTGGATTGCGGATCGTTACCGGGGTGCAGGTGACGGGGTGATGTCGCGCGGTTGCCTGCCATGCAGAGCCTCGATTTCAGCCGCTCGTGCCCGCAAGTAGAGGTCGCGGCGCGAGGTGTAGGCATCCTGATCCTGCAGGCGCTGTTCGGCCAAGGTTCCTTCAAGTTCCGCCCGACGGTCAAGCGCGCCAATGGCCAGGGCGGGAACGGCAAACGCCTTTTTGTTGAACGGAGTACCAATGCCCGCAGAAAGCACCAATCCATCGGCGATTGTACCCAGCGCATCGCGAACGGTTGTTGGTCCGGCCAGCGGAACGTAGAAATAGGTCCCGGGGCCAACTCCATAGTAGCCGAGAGTATCCGCGAACCCGTTGGGCCTGCGCGGGAGATTGAACGGCTTTTTCCGGGCAACATCAACCAGACCGGCCACCCCCAGAGTGGAGTTGATCGCAAACCGGCCGACTGTTTCTGCGGCCTTTCCCAGCTTGATCTGCAGGACGTAGTTCAGGGCCACCACAGGCTCATGCACGTTCTTCAGGAAGTTGTGCACCCCGATGCGGACCGGATGGGGAACGTCATGCTTGTAGGCTGTTGCCACGGGGCGAAAGACAGCCTTGTCCACTGCCTGCGTTGCTTCGAAGGACTTGATGTTGACGGCTTCGGCCGGATCCGGCGCGAGTGGCCGCGTGACCACGATATCGGTTGAAGGTGCAGGCGCGTCCGCGTGATCCGCGGCGGCTGTCTGAGTGACGGCAGGTTCGGGAACCGGAACAACCGCCATGTCTTGCAGAGGCTGCAATGCCAGAAGCGCCATTGCCAGGCTCATAGAATATCCTTTCCGGTGCTCGTGGAACGCCGTCCGCGCGACAACGCGGGACAGTTACCGGCAAAGACGCTGCTGAACGGCAATTGCCTCAGTTGACCCGTTGAGGTCTCAAGGCCGGTTCCGCTTTTCTCCGCCTTATTCTGCGGCGGGAAATGTCATTGTGGCCACCAGGCCCGGCCGGTTGTCATCGAGGCGCAGCGATCCGCCATGCGCTTTCATGACCGCCGCCACGAGGTTGAGCCCAAGGCCATGCCCGATACAGGACCGGCTGGCGTCAAGTCTCACGAAGCGCCGCACCACGCGCTCGCGGTCGACCGCGGCAACGCCAGGGCCGTTGTCTGCCACCGCTACATGGATTCCGCCTGCATCCCGCCGCGCCGTCACGTGGATGTCCGTTCCCGGTGACGTGTGAGTCAGGGCATTGTCGAGCAGGTTGCCTAGAGCCTGCATCACCAGTTCTCTGTCTCCCAGGATCGCAAGCCCAGTGTCAGCCGAGCAGTGAAAGGAACGGCCTTGGTCCTCAAGTGCCGGTCCGTACATTTCGCCGACCGATGCGGTGAGTGCACTGAGATCGAGCCTTTGGAAGCCGCTTGCAGCCGTTCCTCCCTCGACTTCCGCAATGCGCAGAATCGCCGCGAACAGGAATAGGACGCTGTCACTCTGATCCAGCGCGCGCTGCAAGGCCTCGTGCATGGCCCTGGCATTGTCTGGCCGGTTCAGGCCCGCTTCGATCTCGGCTCGCAGCCGGGTAAGCGGTGTGCGCAGATCATGGGCAATATCGCTTGAGACCTGCTGAAGATTTTCCAGTAGCGACGTGATCCGGTCAAGCATCGCATTGAGCGCTGTGTCCACCCGGTCGAATTCATCCGATGCTCTGGATTCCTCGATACGGCTGGTCAAATCTCCGGATGCAATGGCGGCGGCGGTCGTGGATATCCTGTCCAACCGCTGCTTCAGATGCCGTCCCAGTGCCAGGGAACCGGCGATTCCAAGAGCCACGATCAGAACGAAGGCGATGGAAAAGAGCAAGAGGATCGTCGCATCGAGACGTTCAAGGCCTTCGGTGTCCAGGGCAACAAGCAAACCCGTTCCATCCGGAAGCCGGGTCAGCAGGCCACGTGCCTGATCAGGCCCTTCCCGAGGGTCGATAAAGGTCAGGTTGCTCAGGCCACGAGGCGGTTCGCCAGCCTCGAACTTGTCCGCGATCTTTCGGCCATGATCAAAAAGGGCATAGACGAAATCGTTGTTCGGAGAGGCTTCACGGCGCTGGAGCGCCTCCAAGAGGTAAGGCCGACCGCCTTTCTGGTAGGCTCTAAGCAGCGCATCGCCTTCCTTGCGCAAATCCTCATCCTGCTGCTGCTGGATAGCTGCCCCGGCCGCCAGATAGACCGCTGTGCCCAGCAGAAGAATCGCCAACGCGCAAACCGCCGTATAAGTGAAAGCCAGCCGGTAAGCCGCGCTGGCGAGCAGTCTAGGCACTTTCGCGCATCCGGTATCCCACATTTTGAATGGTCTCGATCGGATCATCCTTGAAGCCGCGCTTCAGTTTCGAGCGCAGTCGGCTGATATGGCTTTCGACGATATTGGTCGTCGGATCATAGTGAATGCACCAGACCTGTTCGAGGAACATCTTGCGCGTCACCGGACGGCCCGCATGTTGCGCAAGCAGGGCGAGAAGATCAAACTCGCGGGGCTGGAGATGCACGGTCTGGCCCGCACGTCGCACCCGGCGGCCGAGAAGGTCGATGTCGATATCTCGCACGGAGATCTGGGTGGTGCGCGCGCCGAGCAGCGGGCGGCGATACAAGGCGGCGACTCGCGCGAGAAGTTCTGTCTGGGCGAAAGGTTTGACCAGATAGTCATCCGCTCCGGCATCGAGGCCGCGTACACGATCATTGACGGAACCCAGCGCGGTAAGCAGCAGGATCGGGGTCTGCGAACCTCTGCGGCGCAGTTCCGTCACGACTTCGATCCCGTCGATGTCCGGAAGCATGCGATCAACGATGGCCACGTCGAATTCGCGCTCCCCCGCCGCATGCAGCGCCTCGGCGCAGGTCGCGACCAGTGTCGTTTGCGCCTTACCTTCCAGGCACTCGCGGACAAGTTCCCGCGTTCGCAGATCATCCTCAACGACAAGCACGTCCAAGGTCTGCACTCCATCCTGCTGAACGCCGTCTGTCTAACCGCACGTGGCGCGGGAATTCATTGAAAGTTCCCAATGTTAATGAACGAAACTCGTCCCGCAATCGCCACAAGTATTGAAAATTGGCAATGTCATGCGCGATCCGCAATTTGCAGTGGTCACCCCGTTCGCGGCATTTCATGGTCCGGCCCATTGACGACGAGGGAGAACACAGTCTCATGCGCATCCATCCTCTTACTGCATCTTACGCAGGTCTCGCGTTGCTGATGGCCACCGCCGCTGCAGCATCCACGACTCCAGCGGTCACCGGCCATATCGCCGGCCCGGACGGCGGCTGGGACTACGCCAGCGTTGATCCGGCGCATGACAGGCTGTACGTGGCCCGTTCCACGAGCGTCACTGTCATCGACTTGCCCAAAGGCAAGGCTCTCCCCTCGATAGGCGCGATTGCCCATAGTCATGCCGTCGTGCCGCTTCCCGGGACGTCCACGCTCATGGTGACCAGCGGCCATGATGATAGCGTGCGCTTTCTGGACACCCGGTCGGGGCGGGAACTGGGCCGGACTGCAGTAGGCAAGGATCCCGACGGCGCGTTCTATTCCGCCAGTCTCAAACTGGCCGTCGTCATGAACGCCAAAGCCGGGACGGTGTCCGAAATCGACCCGAAGGCCATGAAGGTCGTGCGTACCATTACACTCAAGCCGGGCTTGGAATATCCGCAGCAGGGGCCGGGATCTTCGCTGTTTGCGAACAACGAGGACGAGAATGAGCTGGAAACGGCCGATCTCGCCACCGGCAAGCCCGGGAAATCGATCGCCCTGACCGGCTGTGAAGCGCCATCCGGCCTTGCCTATGATGCCAGGTCCGGAATGCTCATCAGCGCCTGCGACAACGGCAAGGCGGCGGTGGTCGATGCAAGATCCCGCAAGCTCGTGAAGCTGCTCGACATCGGCCAGGGACCGGATGCGGTCATTCTCGATGCGGCCCGTCGCAAGGCCTATATTCCTTGTGGACGGGACGGAACGCTCAGCATTATTGCCCTTGATGGCGCGCGGGCGCCTCGCGTGACGGGAGCGGTGAAGACCGAGCCAGGCGCACGCACCGGCGCGCTCGATCCGCGTACCGGAAAACTCTATCTGCCGACCGCGAAATGGGGCGCGGCTCCCGCCGGGCAGCGACCAAAGCCGGTGCCCGGGACATTTCACGTCCTCGTAGTCTCCCTCTCCTAAAGTAATAATAATGTAAATTATATTGATAGTTTGCAATGTTGATTGCTTATCGGCAATAAGTCTCAATTCTGTAATGGATCAATTCTAGCGCCCCAAGTATTGATTTTACGCCACAACCACCAACTTTGGAAAACACTTAGGGGCGCATTTATGAGGTCCGGATCTTTTTTGCTTTTTTCGTCGTCTGTAATCGCTATTCCCTTGGCTGCTGCGCCCGCCTGGGGGGCTGATACGAGCGGTTCCGCGCCGGATGCCGCCAGCGTCAAGGGCGAAACAATCGTGGTGACAGGACAGCGGCTGGCGAAGACTGCTCGCGCAGAACAGAAAAAAGCCATGAATATCCAGAATATTCAATCCGCCGAAACGATCGCGAAATACCCGGACGTCAATTCCGCCGAAGCGCTGAGCCGCATGCCTGGCGTCTCGCTGTCCATCGACACGGCCGAAGGCCGCTACGTGAACATCCGCGGCCTCGACGGCAACTTCAACGGTGCCACCTTTGGCGGCGTCGTACTGCTCAACACCTCGCCCAGCTACACCTATTTCAACGCTGCGGGCCGCGCGGTCGAATTCGATACCGTGCCGATCGGCGCGGTGGACCGGATGATCGTCACCAAGACCGGCCTGCCAGACCATGACGCGGAGGGTATCGGCGGTTCCGTGGAGTTGAGCCCGCGCACCGCCATTGGCGCCAAGCGGCTTTATGCCCATGTCACACTTGGCGGCGGCATCGAAACCGATCAGAACACCGGTCTCTACCGCGATGAAGTGGTCGTCGGCGGCCCGCTGGGCGGCACGAACGCCGATGGCGATGCACCGTTCTCCTTCGTGCTGAGCCAGTTTCTCTACAACGACAAGCGCAGCTTTGACGACCTAGAATCGGCCTATATCAACGATCAGGTGAACGGCACGCCCGACAAGGCCTTCGACGCGCTTGAACTGCGCCGCTACAACTACAATCGCAAGCGCTTCGGCTATTCTGGCGAGTTCGATTTCACGCCGAACAGCGAAAACCGCATATTCCTGCGGGCAAACGTTGCGGGATATAACGAGCGTGTGCTGCGGAACCGCCTTGAAATAGACGGTCTGGGTGACTCGGTTGTCACCGATCCGTCCAATGCCAAGGGCTTTATCGCGACCGGCGCCTCGACCGTCAAAACCCTGCGCGACAGCGACGTCAAGGAACAGAATGTCGTGCTGCAACTGGGTGGCGATCATCATCTGGGCACCGTGCACATCGACTGGTTCGCGGCCTATTCGCGCGCGACCTACAAGAAGTATACGGACTATAACACCGAATTTGCCGGACCGTCCGATCTGACGATTGCATACGACAACACCACAAATCCCGACTATCCGGTGTTCAAGGTCCTGGGTGGTGGCAGCGTTACTGATCCCGCCAACTATGCGCTCGACACCATCAAGAATGCGACGGAAAATTCACGCGACCGCGAATGGTCCTACGCGCTCAATGCCGCAACGCCGCTTCACCTTGCGGCTGACGACGAACTCAAGATCGGCGGCAAGCTGCGCTATCGCGAAAAGATCTCTGCGCCCTATGCCGGCAAGTACGCGTATGACGGCGCGACGCTGCTCCTGAGCGATGCGGCCTCCGGCTCCGCGGTTACCAATTTCTACAACACCGGAACGAACATCGGGCCCAATATCGATACCGGCCAGATGACCAAGCTGTTCAACGGCAGCGGCACGGCTCTCAGCCTCGATACGGGCAGCTACTTCGACGACACCGAGAACATCGCGGCGGCCTACATCCAGTACCGGGCCTCCATTGGCAAACTCGGGATCCTGACCGGCGTCCGCTATGAACATACCAAGGCGATCTATCGCGGCATTGGCGATTCGATCATGAACGGGGCGGTGCAGACAGGTCCGCTTTCCACCCCGCACAGCTACGACAACGTCTTCCCCACGCTGCAGTTGCGCTATCAGGCCATGCCCAACCTGATCGCCCGCGCGACCTACTCCACCGGCATCGCCCGCCCCGGCTTCTATCAGACGCTTCAGGCAACCAGCATCGATGTCGGCGGCGGCGTGGTATCGACCGGGAACCCCGATCTGAAGCCCATGTATGGCCACAGCTTCGACGCCAGCCTGGAATACTACCTGCCCGATAGCGGCATCATTTCGGTCGGTGCCTTCGACAAGGAGATCAAGAGCTTCATCGTCACCCGCGCGGTGCGGGGCAGCTATCCGGGTATCACCGGAACCGCGTTGATCCAGACTTACGAAAATGTCTCTGGTGCCTATGCCCGGGGGATCGAAGCCAACTTCGTCGACAAATTCACGGGATTGCCTGGCCTGCTGGGCGGGCTTGGCATCGACGCCAATCTGACTTACGTGTCCTCTGCGGTAGCGCTGCGCGACGGCGAAGGAAGCGTGGCCATGCCCGGCACTATTCCCTGGTCATGGAATGCCGCTGTCTTCTATGAGCGCGGCCCGGTCCAGCTCCGGCTATCCTCGCAATTCGAAAGCACAGTGCTATTCGGTGTCAGCGACAGCCGGGCGACCGACGTGTTTCAGGACAGCCGCTACACCCTGGATTTCAACGGCAGCTATGACTTCAGCAAGAACGTGCAGTTCTACGCCAATGCGAAGAACCTCACCAATGCACCGCTTCGCTTCTACGAAGGAACGCCCAACCGCCCGATCCAGCGGGAATTCTATGATGTGACGCTGGAAGGCGGTGTGAAATTGCGGTTCTGATCGCCAAATTGTCTGGCAGACCAATCACGGCATCTGCCAGACAAAAAGACAGAGCCCAGCCCTACCCGAACGGGGGCGATTTGCTAGGAAATTCACATCGCCGATTACGCTCTTATGTGATTGACGGCTGATCGCCCATCACGATGCCGGTCTTGGCGCTCAGGTGCATCGGTAAAGCCTGAAACAGGCCAATCAATTGATTGTCGGGTAACGGTCTGAAGATCAAGATGACCACACCGCTTTCATCTTTTTCGATAGTCGTGGGCGAGTAGCCCTGTTCTTGAAGATAATCGACGGCAGCGGCCTCATTCTCGGGCATGACGCTGAATCTCAGCGGGATCGGCTTTGCCATCCTATTTATGTGCCGCCAATTCTGGATGACCGCAACGAAGAAAGGCACGAGCATGATTGACGCGGAACTCAAAGCTTGATTCAAGGCTGCTTTTTTGGGAGGCAGGCTTGAGCAGGGGCGATCTCACAGGAGCAGAATGGCGGGTTCTGAAGGACTTGCTGCCGATCGAGCCTGAAAACTGTGGTCGAGGAAGACGCCCCGAACAGAACCGCTTGGTCATTAACGGCATACTTTGGTGACTTCGTTGTGAAGCGCCATGGCGCGATGTCCCGCCCAAATATGGCAGCTGGAATACCATCTATCGCCGGTTCCGGCGCTGGAGCGAGGCTGGTGTCTGGGAGACCGTTGCCGTAATGCTGGACGAGATCATGGCGGACAGCGGCCACTACAGCATCGACAGTACCACAGTTCGCGCCCACGTCTCGGCAGCGGGCGGAAAAGGGGGACTCATCGACGCGCTCTTGGCCGCTCGCGGGGCGGGTTCACCAGTAACCTTCACTGCTTGGCTGATGCCCTTGGACGACCACTCGCCTTCCACCTGACAGTTGGCGAAGCGGCGGACTGCAAGGCTTATGAAGAGCTGATCGGCCTGCCGGAGCGCACACCGGACGCGTTGCTTGCCGACAAGGGCTACGATGCCGACGCAATCCGGGCCAACCCTGCCGCCCGAAAGATTGAGGCTGTCATACCCGGCCGGTCAAACCGCCGAGTGAAGATCGAGCATGATCAGGCGCTATACAAGCAGCGCAATCGCATCGAGCGCATGTTTGGTCACCTCAAGATCAACCGCGCTATAGCCACTCGCTACGATCAACTGGCCAACAGCTTCCTCGGAATAGGCCATCTCGCCACTGCCAGATACTGGCTCAAATTTGTCCAGGCCGCCTAGCAAACATTCGAATGCCGCAGCGTTATTTGCCCGGACCGACTCTTTGTCATCGGTCCTGCCCAAGTTGCGTCGTACCCATCCGGTGAGCCCCGCCTTGTCCGGTGAGTGAACGACCGGTCTTAAGAGCGCTCGTATGAGCGAGCTTAGGAGCGCAGCATGGGGCAGATCACGGTGATGACGGGGCCGGAGCGGCGACGTCGGTGGCGGGATGAGGAGCGGTTCCAGATCCTGGCCGAAGCCTTCGCACCGGGCGCATGTGTCGCGGACGTGGCACGGCGGTGGGACGTATCGACCAGCCTAATCTACACATGGCGGCGCAATCTGCGGCGCGAACAAGCCGAAGGGGCTGCCCTCCCGATGGCGGACGTGACCTTTGCCCAGGCGGTCCTCGCCGAGGACGAGAAGCCGGACGGCTGTGATCGCTGTGCCGCGATCACCGTTGAACTGGGCGAAGGCCGACTCATTCGCATTTCGGCCGGAGCGCCCGCCGCACTGGTCAGCGCGACCTTGAAGGCGCTGCGGTGATCCCAGCGGGCGCGCGGGTGTGGATCGCCATGGGCCACACGGACATGCGCAAGGGGATGCAGGGGCTGGCCTTGCAGGTCCAGCAGGGCCTGAAGCGCGATCCGCACGGCGGGGACCTGTTCGTGTTTCGCGGGCGAACGGGATCGCTGATCAAGATCATCTGGCACGACGGTATCGGCATGTCGCTCTATTCCAAACGGCTCGAGAAGGGACGCTTCGTGTGGCCTTCGGCGAAGGACGGGATCGTCTCGCTGACCAACGCGCAGTTGTCCTGCCTGCTGGAGGGGATCGACTGGCGTAACCCGCAGTATTCCTGGCGTCCGCAGAGCGCCGGATAGGCCGGGCACTTTCTTCGTCTCCCAGCGCATTTTCGGCTTTAACCCTGCGCCGATCTGTGATTCCATGCTCGTCATGGACACGGCCGCATCGCCTCTCCCGGACGACGTCGAAGCGCTCAAGGCGCTGCTGTCCGCCGCGCTCGAACGCGCCGATGATGCCGAAGCGCGCCTCGCCAATGCCATGGCCCGGGAGAGCGCGACCGAGGCGATGATCGCCCACCTCAAGCTGCAGATCGCCAAGCTGCGCCGCGAGCAATATGGCGCCAGCGCCGAGCGCAGCCGTCGGTTGCTCGATCAACTCGAGCTTCAGCTGGAAGACCTCGAAGCCGATGCCTGCGAGGATGACCTGGCCGCCGAAGTTGCCGCGGCCAGGACAGCCGATGTCGCCGCCTTCGCGCGCAAGCGACCGAGCCGCAAGCCGTTCCCCGAACATCTCCCGCGCGAGCGCGTCGTCATTCCTGCGCCGTGTTCGTGCCCGGCTTGCGGCGGCGCGCGCGTGTCGAAGCTGGGCGAAGACGTGACCGAGACGCTCGAAGTGATCCCGCGCCAGTGGAAGGTGATTCAAACGGTGCGCGAGAAGTTTTCGTGCCGGGATTGCGAGGCGATCACGCAGCCCCCGGCGCCGTTCCATGTCGTGCCGCGCGGATGGGCCGGGCCCAGTTTCCTCGCCATGCTGCTGTTCGAGAAGTATGGCCAGCACCAGCCCCTCAACCGCCAGGCCGAGCGCTTCGCGCGCGAAGGCGTGGCGCTCAGCACCTCGACGCTGGCCGACCAGGTGGGCGCGGCGGCTTTCGCCCTGATGCCGCTCTATCGACGGATCGAAGCCCACGTGCTTGCAGCCCGGCGCCTGCATGGCGACGATACGACCGTGCCGGTCCTGGCCAAAGGCAAGACCGATACCGCGCGGTTGTGGGTCTACGTCCGCGATGACCGGCCCTTTGCCGGCAGCGATCCGCCCGCCACCCTGTTCCACTATTCTCGCGATCGGCGCGGCGAGCATCCTCGGGCGCACCTGGCGTCCTGGGCAGGGATTCTGCAGGCCGATGCCTATGGCGGCTATAACGAGCTCTACGCGCCCGGTCGTCAGCCTGCGCCCGTGATCGAGGCGGGCTGCTTTGCGCACGCGCGGCGCAAGTTCTTCGAACTGGCTGACGTCGAGGCTGCCGCGCGCAGGAAGAGCCGCGGCGAGCGCTCCGGCATGATGTATCCGATCGCGCTGGAAGCCGTGCAGCGCCTCGATGCCCTGTTCGAGATCGAGCGTAGCATCAGCGGCAAGGCGACCGAAGAGCGCCTCGCCGTCCGGCAGGGCCTCAGCGCACCGCTGATGGCGGATCTGCACGCCTGGCTCACCGCCCAGCTCGCGAAGCTCTCGCGCAGCCACGATCTGGCCAAGGCCATCAATTACATGCTCCGGCGTTGGGGTGCCTTCACCCGGTTCCTCGAAGATGGCCGGATCTGCCTCACGAACAACGCGGCCGAGCGGGCGCTGCGCTGCGTGCCCCTTGGGCGCAAGGCATGGCTGTTCTGCGGCTCCGATCGCGGCGGACAGCGTGCGGCCGTGCTCTACACGCTGATCCATACCGCCCGGCTCAACGACGTCGATCCGCAGGCCTGGCTGGCCGATGTCCTCGCGCGCATCGCGGAGCATCCCGTCAACCGGATCGACGAGCTGCTTCCCTGGAACTGGCAAGTCCGGCCCGGAGTGCTATCGCAGGTGGCATGACCGCCCGATCGACAGACAGGCCCACAGCCATCGACAGTTTCCTGCAGATCGCAACGCTGCGCATCGAGCTTAAGGACAGCGATCCGCCGATCTGGCGATTGGTCGAAGTGCCGACCTCGGTCACTCTCAAGGTCCTGCACGACATCGTCCAGGCCGCGATGGGGTGGTTCGACTACCATCTCTGGGAGATGCTCATTGACGGCCAGACTTATGGCCTGCCGATGGAAGACGACTGGGGAACAGCTCCGCGCAAGATTGCCGCGCGCATCCGCCTGCGCGACGTACTCGCTCCCGGCACAACCACGATCGCGTATTCCTACGACTTTGGTGACGACTGGCAGCACACGCTCACCCTGAGCGATGTTCGACAGGGGGACCCGGCTCTCGCCTATCCCCGCTTCATCGGCGGCGAGCGCGAGTGCCCACCCGAGGATTGCGGCGGGATCTCCGGCTTCTACGACATGCTGGAGATCAGGTCCGATCCCACGCACGAGCAGCATGCCGAAATCAACGACTGGCTCGATGGCTACGATCCGGAAGAACTCGACATCTTGCCGATCGAAGCCGCACTCTCGCGTATCGCCGCCAGGCGAAACGCTGCAGCAAAGCGCATCGTCAAGCCGAACGCGACCTAGCCACGGTCGCTGCGGCCTTCACCGGATGGGTACGTTGCGTCGCCCCAAGGACAGACATATATCCGACCTACATCGTGGACGGTCGATGCAAAGCAATGCCGGACGAAATGGAACGGCTCCTTTTGGAGCTGATGCCTTTGGACCTTCAAAGTGGCTTCCAGGTTACCACGCGAAAGAGATAGAAGGCCACAAAGGCGCCCACGACGATGTTTGAGACGGGGTTCAGATATCCCTGAACAGCCTTGTATTGCTCGCCGAGCAAGTAGCCTGCCGCTGTCAGCAGTGCTGTCCAGGCGGCAGTGCCCAGACTTGAAAAGAGCAGGAACCGGTCGAGCCGCATTTCGAACAGACCGGCAGGCACGGAAATCAGTGTACGCACGGCCGGAACCAACCGCCCCATCAGCACGGCCTTTTCATTATGGCGATCGAACCAGGTGTTGACCTTGTCGATGTCCGATGCGTTTAGCGTCAACAAGCGCCCGTGCCGACCCGCCCAGCGCTTCAGCCGGTCCTCGCCGATCCAGCGGCCGAGAAAATACCAAAGGCTCGCTCCGACCAGCGAACCGATGCTGCCAGACAGGATGACGAGAACTATGTTCATATCGCCCCGAGCCGCATCGAATCCGGCAAGCGGCATGATCAGCTCAGAGGGAATGGGCGGAAAGACGTTTTCCAGAAACATCAGCAATGCGATGCCGGCATAGCCGAACTGATCGAGCAGGTGTGTGATCGAGCCGAACATTACAGGGGCCGCAGCCAGCGGATACGATCGAACGGAAACGAGCGCCAACAGTTTGTCTGCACCATGGTCAGCTAGCCGCGGACTTGGTGAAATAGTTCTCCAATTCGTCGACAAGATCGAGCTCTCGTGTAGAAGCTTGTTGCAGCATCTTGCTGTCCTGCGACGAAACCGCGCTGGTCATGTCGGAAAGAGCAGTCTGCATATCGGCTGCGACTTTCTTCGTATGCACTTGATCGGATATTTCTCCCCAACGCTGCTTTGCAAAGCCAAGGGCGCTTGCAATGTCCGTCCAACGGGCCGGCGAGGCCTTGAGATCAGCCTGTATCCTGAAGCCGGCATAATCGAGCAGGCTCACTTGTTGCGGGACGATCGTCCTGCCCTGCACATTCGAAACCAGCGTCCGGTATCCTTCGACCGCAGCGAGCGCGACGTCCGCACGCTTGTCAGCATTTTGTGCCTTGCCTATCTCGTCAAGACGGACCTGCAGATCCTGCGCCGCAGCCGGCGGCAGCTGCGACATCACATGCTTCGCAGAGGAACGCGCCGTAGCAATCAACTGGCTGAGTTCGTCGGAACCGGCCGAGAAAGACGATTCCGTGAGATTTTCGAACGGTTCGGCCGCTGCCAGAAGTTTGTGATTTGCAGTGTCCAAGCCCGTGCTCGTCGAAGGCACAGGCAGCGTTGAACTCTGAGCCGTATTGCTCGTATTCTGAGTTTTCGATTCGCCACCGCACCCGGCGAGTGCTGTGGCCAGTCCAATGGCGAGTGCGCCATGCGCGAATTTCCGCATCCTGTGTCTCCTGACATGCTGACCGGACCGATCTCTCCGCCCGGCGCTGCGCTGAAATCGCAGGATGAATGCAGGCGCGAGCGGTCGGGAACAATCAATGTAGCTCGACATCATAACCCCGACTGACCTCACCCCGTTCCAAGGTTGGGAAATTGTAAACCAAGGCTCGTCATTCCCGCGACGTGCCCGAATTTCGGCTTCTACCGAGCCCATTGCGAGCCGCAGATGTAACGCGTGACGAAGCCTGCAGCAGGGCAGGCAAGAACAGCAGAACCAAGGGCACTGCGGCAGTCAGGCCGAAGATAATCGCCGTAGCGAGCGGACGCTGCAGACCCGCCCCCCGGCTCATCCCCAGCGCCAGCGGGCTGAGCGTGAGAACCGCGATCAAGGCGGACATCAGGATCGGCCGCAGGCGCTTGGAACCGGCTTCGTGCAGCGCGGCGAGGTCGACGGGGCGCTCGGGATCGATTTCCGCGAAGAAGAACACGATCAGTTCAGTGACCATGCCCACGACCATGGTCAGTCCCATCAGCGCGGAGATGTCGAGTTCGATGCCGGTGATCCAAAGACCGCACAGGACGATTGCAGCTGACATCAACACAGTGGTGAGTGCAGCAAGAGTCCAGCCGATGCGCTCGTAGAGCAGGGTCAACAGCAGGGCCGAGAGAAGCAGCGCGGCCGCGAAGACGATCGCGAGGTCCGTGAAGCTCTTCTGCTGCTGGGCATACATGCCGCCATATTCAACGCGGATCGAGCGCGGCATATTCAGGCCCGAGACCGTCTTGCGAACTTCCTGCATCGCCGATCCGAGATCGCGCCCTTCCAGCCGGGCGGTGACGTCGATGAAGGGGGCCAGATCCTCGCGCGTGCGCTGCTTCTGCCCGGCGAGGATCGAGACATCCGCGATCTGGCTGACACGTACGGTATGGCCATCGGGCGCCGTAATTGGCAATTCACCGATCTGGCTCGCCCGCTCGCGCACATCGGCCGGCCCCCGCACGCGAACACCGATAAGCTGCTCGCCGACGCGCACCTGGGTCGACTGGGTGCCGCCCACCAGCGCCTCAAGCTGGTTTCCGAGCGTTTCGGGATCCAGTCCCTGCTGCAGCGCGGCGCCGGGATTGACCTTTACCGCGATGGCGTCTCCGGCGACGCGCAGGCCGTCGACCACTTCGCCGACGCCGTTGATCTTGCCGATGGCATCGCCGACCTTCTTTGCCGATGCCGCAAGTTCCTTGGGATTGTCGCCGAAGAGCTTGATTTCGATGGGTTGCGGGACGGCTGTCAGATCTCCGATCAGGTCTTCCATCAGCTGCGCGGTTTCAATCTGAAGGCCGGGGACCCGATTGTCTATCTTGTGCCGGATCTCGTCCATCACCTGCCAGATCGGCCGGCGCGAACCGCCCTTGAGCCGGATGAAATAGTCGCCTTCGTCCGCTTCGGTCAGGCCGCCGCCGAGCTGCGCGCCGGTGCGCCGCGAATAGCTGGCCACTTCCGGTGTGTTCTGGATGATCTGTTCGACCTGCTTGAGCAGGTGGTTGGTATCGTGAAGCGCCGCGCCGGGCTGCGCCTTGTAGTCGAGGATGAAGCCACCCTCGTCCATCTTGGGCATGAAGCCTGAAGGCACGTGCTTGTAGGAATAGTATCCTCCGGCAGCGAGACCGATCCCGACGATGGCGACGAACAGCAGCGGGCGCGCAAATGTGCGGTTGAACGCGCGATCGTAGGTACGCGTGATCCAGCCCATGAAGCCGCCCGCGTTTTCCGCGGCCTCGGCATCCTTGGGCCTGAGCCAGTGTGCGGCCAGCAGCGGTATCAGGAACCGCGCGTAGACCAGCGAGATGGCAAGGGCGGCCACCATGGTGATGGCAAGCGCCTTGAAAAAGCCGCCGGTGACCCCGGAAATGAATGCAAGCGGCAGGAACACGACGATCGTCGCGCCGGTCGATCCGAACAAAGGCTTGCCCATTTCAGCCGCGGCCGAGAGCAGGCCGGGGGTGTCAGTTGCCTCGCCTTCCTGCATGCGGCGCATCATGTGTTCGAGCATGACCACCGCATCGTCGATGATCAGACCCACGGCGGCCGCCATGCCGCCCAGCGTCATCATGTCGAAGTGCATTCCCAGGGCAAACAGCACGACGCAGGTTCCCGCCAAGACGGCAGGGAGAACCGCAGCGGTAATCGCCATTAGCCGCACCGAACGCAGGAACACGAACAGGACCAGTCCGGCCAGCACTGCGCCAATCAGGATTGCATCGCGCACGGCATTGGCAGCGCCCGTGACGAGTTGCGACTGATCGTAGAACGGCGTCACTTTCACACTGGGCGGCAAGCCCAGTGTCTTCATCTTCGCCGCGACGTCGTGTGCGACCTGCACCGTATCGCCATTGAAGGTCTGGCGCACATTGATCAGCACTGCATTCTGGCCGTTAGACGTCACGAGCGTGTAGTTTGGTTCCACGGCGGAGCGAACGCTGGCCACGTCACCGACGGTCACCAGCCCGCCACCGGGCATGGCGCCTGCACGGATCGGCGTTGCGGCGATGTCCGCCGCATCTTTCAGCCGGTTCTGCACCAGCAGCAGGTAGAGCCGGTGACGGTCCTGCAGACGGCCCGCACCGCGCACGACATTGGCCTTGCTCAGCGCCGTGCTGACGTCGTCCGGGCTCAGGCCAAGCGCGGTCAGCTTGGCGGGATCGACATCGACCTCGAACGTGCGCGGCGATCCGCCAAGGATGTCGACGGCCGCCACGCCGGTGATCCCTGTAAGCGCGGGCCGAACCTTGAGAACCGCGATCTGGCGCAGCGCCTCCTGATCGAGATTGGGCGAGGTTAGCGCGATGCCATAGACGGGAAATACCGTCGGGTCCGCTCGCCAGGCATCGTAGCGCGTACCTGAAGGCAAGTCGGGCTGGATCGTCGCCAGCATGCCCTGCACGGCGAGCAACGCGCGCGGCATGTTGTGGCCCCAGTTGAAGTTCAACTGGATTTCCGCCGAGCCACGGCTGGTGGTCGAACGGATACGCGTCACTCCCGGCACCGATCGCAGCGCGATCTCCATTGGCCGGGTGATCGCCGCCTCCATCTGCGCGGCATCGCGTTCACCAGCATCAATAGACACGACCACGCGGGGATAGTCGATCTGCGGGAACAGGCTGACAGGAAGCTTGAGCGCACCGAACACGCCGCCCAGCGTCAGCAGGATCATCGCGAGCCATAGCGCACGGGCATGGCGAGAAAGGCGCGACTTCACTTGGTGCGCACCTTCATGCCGTCCTCGACGCCGGTGCCGCCTGCCGTCACGACCTTGTCTCCGGTCGATACGCCCTTGGTGATGGCCACGCGCTTGTCGTTCGCAGCGCCGACCGTCACATCGTGCCGGTGCGCCACGCCGTTCTTGACGACATAGACGTAGGGCTGACCGCCGTCGTCGAGCAAAGCGTCGTAGGGCACAGTCGTACCGCTATCGACCTGTTCCAGCGCAACCTGCCCCGAGAGTACCTGCCCGGTTTCGATACCGGCCGTAGAAGGCAGTCGCACATAGAGGGAAGCTAGGCGGGTCTGCGGATCGACGGCAGGATCGACGGCAACGATCGGTACCGTGCGCGAGGCCTCGCCGCCATTCGTCTGCAAAGTCACTCCGGCAGACCGCGACAAGCGCGCCAGGAGCGCCGGCGAAATACCGAAGCGCGCCCGCAAGGAACCTTTGCGGCTGATTGTGGCCACGGTCGTGCCAGACCCGATGAGGTCACCCGGTGTTGCGCTGATCGTCTGAACATATCCGGCGCCCGGCGCACGCAAGGCGAGCTGTTTCGTCTGCGTCGAAAGCGCCCGCTTCGCGGCCAGCGCATTGGCAGCCGCAGACCGCGCGCTTTCGACATCGGCATCACTGGCCAGACCGTCGGCACGCAGGCGCTTGGCACGTTCATAAGCCTGTTGTGCGGTGGCAGCGCCGGCAGAGGCCTGTGTCATCTGCGCATGCGTAGTAGGGCTGGGCGTGAGAGCCACCACAAGATCGCCGCTCGAAACGGCAGTCCCGCCCGGCGCGGCGATGCGCTGCACCGTCGCTTCAACCGGCGCCACCAGATTGTACTGCGTCTCCGCGTTCCGCTCGACTGCGCCATAGACCTGCTCGGTGCTGGCGACACCGCCGCTCCGCGCCGTTGCCAGCGAGACGAGGGCCTCCGGCTGGCTCTGCTTGTTCGAGGGCGACGAGCCCGAGCATCCGGCAAGCGCAAGCGTCGCCGCCATTGCGGGAAGTAGGAATTTCATCGGGGCCATGCCTCCCTCGGCGTGCCGGTTAGCAATTCGAGCGCAATCATCTGCTCGGACAAATCCTGTTCAGCCTGAACGATTTGCATGCGCCGATCGCGCAGTGCCTGCAGCGTCGACTGGGCGGTGTCCCAGGACAGATCGCCCCGGTCTGCCGCCCGCTTCGACGCGGCGGCCTGTCGCTCCAGTTCATCAAGCCCCGCAAGCGCCTTTGCCCGCCGCTGGCGCGCGATGGTTATTCCCGCCTCAGCTTCGGCAATATCCGATCGGGTCTGGAACAGCCGTGCGTCGTATTCGGCCTGCAACGCATCGCGAGTGGCCCTCTCGACCGCGATGGTGCCGCGATTACGGTTCCACAGCGGCAGTGTGAAATCCACCGCTGGGCCCACGAGCATGTTGCCTGCGGAATCGCGCTGGCCATTCAGTGTCAGCGTGAGATTGGGAAACTGCTCAAGAACGGCGCGATGGACGGTGGCCTCCTGCGCGGCGTAGCCCTGACGCAGCGCTGCAAGGTCCGGCCTGTTCTCTCTGGCCAACACGAAAAGCTGTATAGACGAGGGCGGCGCTGCGTCAGGCACCCCCTGGTCCGCCAGCCGCACTGCGGTTCCGGGAGGAAGCCCCAGCCGGCGAAGCAACTGAGCCTGTGCGGCCGCGAGATTCTTTTTTGCCGTCTGCAGGGTATCGTTGGCATTGAGCACAGCAAGGCGGGCCGCCTGCAGCCGGCTGGCGGCCAGGTCGCCGCGTGTTGCAGCCCGTACGATGCGATCCAGCAGAGACTGCGCTGCCTCCTGCGACGCCCTCGCCAGCGCAAGGCGCCGGTCGAGCGCTTCGATCCGTACGGCCTGCAGACGCGCATCACCTGCCGCTTGCCATTCCGCCCAAGCAAGATCGAGCCGGACAGACCGTGCCTGCGCCTGCGCTTCGGTGCGTCTTACCGCTCGCGTGCGCAGGGCGTTGAGATCGAAACCGAGCGCGCCCGACACATCGAGCAGCGAGTCCGGGCCGCTCACCACGCTGTTGGCTCCGGTCGAGAACGTCGGATCGGGCAAGAGCCCGGCAGCGAAGACCTGTGCGTCCGACACGCCCGCTCGCGTGCGCTGTGCCACAAGATCGGGATCATTGGTCACCGTAATCGCGGCGATGGCATCCGGCGTGAGCGGAGCGGCCAGATCGACATTCACCGGAGCCAGCCACGGGCGCTGCACAGCGCTGGCACGCTTCTCCAGCACCGCGGCGACCGGCGTAGACAGCACCACGGATTCTGAGGATAGCGGCTGCGGCGTATAGCTCGCACAGCCAGCCAGCAGCGCGATCGCCAGAAGAGAAAGCCGCTTCATGCCGCTTGCCTTTCGAAAACAAGCACTGCCTTCAAGCCGGGCCGCGCGTCGCGCAGTTCGAAGCGCGCGCCATGAGCCTCGGCGATGGCTCGCGCGAGGCTGAGGCCGAGACCGTTGCCCGGCGTCGAGCGCGCGCTTTCCAGACGCACGAAGCGTTCGAGAACGCGCTTGCGATCGGTCTCGGCTATGCCTGGCCCGTTGTCACAAACGAAGAGCGCGGGCTTGCCGTCCTCGAAATCCGCACCGATCTCGATCACGGTGCCGGCAGGGGTGTGACGAAGCGCATTTTGAAGAAGATTGATCAGCGCCTGCGCCAGCAGCTCCCGGTCCCCTTCCGCGAACACCTCACTGCGCAGCCCGGTGACGCGCAGGGCATGTCCGCTATCCTCGGCAAGAGGAAGGTGGGCCTCTTCCAGTTCCGCTACCAGTCGCGTCAGATCCAGGGTCTGGAAATGGCGTTTGAGATCGGCCTGTTCGAGTTCCGAAATGCGCAGGATCGCGGCGAAGAGATTCAGTATCTCGTCACTCTTGTCGATCGCGGCCTGGATTCTTGCGTCGCGCTCAGGGCCGTCGGTGTCCTGCAGGTACTCCAGATCGCGCCGCAGGTGTGACAGCGGTGTCCGCATATCGTGCGCAAGGTCTGAGGTGACTTGCTGGAGATTGCGCAGCAGCGCCTCGATCCTTTCGAGCATGCCATTGATCGCGGCCGCCAACTGATCGAACTCGTCGGCATGCTCGCCTACACGGGCGCGCTGCGAAAGATTGCCCCCGGCAAAGCCCTGCGACACCGCGGCAATCCGGTCCAGACGTCGCTTGAGGTAGCTCCCGAGGACAGTGGCGAAGAGCGCGCTAATGACAAGGATGCCCAGAAAACCGAGCGCGAATGCCGTCAGTATGGTCTCATCAATGCGCTCGACCGGTTCCAGATCGGCTGCCACTACAAGCCGCGTGCCATCGGCAAGCTCTGCCGTGAACGAGCGCGCGGGATCGGGACCTTCGACGGGATCGTGAAAGACGATGCGGTGCCAGCCCGGTGCCGGCATTGATGTATCCAGCTTGCCCGCGATCCGTTGCCCGTCTGGTGCGAACACGGCGAAGCCCAACGACTTGGTGGCGCTCTTTTCGCGAACGGCAATCGCTTCGATCAACCCTGCCGGCCCTTCATCGTCGAATTCGGCATGGAGCGAGGCACTCGCCTGCTCGATAGACATGTCCAATTGACGCTCGAAGGCATTGTGTGCGGCTAAATAGACCGCGAGCCCCACCAGTGCCGTCGCCAGCGAGAATGCGAGCGCCGAAAGGATGGCGATCCGGTATGCCGCGCTGCGCGGTAACAGCTTCATTGCGCGCGCACCCGGTATCCGACACCGCGCCGCGTCTCGATCCAGTCATCAAGGCCGCCCTCGTTGAGCTTCGAACGCAAGCGGCTCATGTGCGTTTCGACGATCTTGGTCTGCGGATCGAAATGGAAATCCCACACGCGTTCCAGCAGCATGGTGCGCGTAACGAACTCGCCCGGATGCCGCATCAGTTCCTCCAGCAGCCGGAATTCCTTCGGCTGCAGCAGAACAACCACGCCATTGCGGCGCACGTCGCGGGCCAGAAGGTCCATCACGATGGGCCCGGCACAAAGCCGGGTCTCTGTCTGCTGGGGCGCTCTGCGCCGGACCTGAGCATTCACGCGCGCGACCAGCTCGCTGAAGGCAAAGGGCTTGGTCAGGTAATCGTCGGCGCCTGCGTCCAGACCGCCTACACGATCCTCGATCCGGGCCAATGCGGTGAGCATGATTGCCGGCGTTTCATTTCCGGCAGCACGCAGGCAGCGCAGCACTTCCAATCCGTCGCGGATCGGCATCATGCGATCGAGGATCATGATCTCGAAATTCTCGGTCAGCCCGAGATGAAGCGCATCGTCGCCATTCCCGGCCACCACGACGGTATGCCCGAGTTCGGCAAGCCCCCGTTCGATGAACCGGGCTGTCTCTACGTCGTCTTCGGCAATCAGGATGCGCATAGGTTCGGTCAGTCCGCGCTACCCGGCGCTTCCCAGCTGTCTTCCACGACCTTACCGGTCATCGCATCCACACCGATCTCATGAATGCGGCCGTTTTCGCTGATGTCGAAAGACCATCGCCAGCCGCCGTCTTCCTTCTCGTACTCAGTCTCGACGATCTGGCCATGGGCGACGACGAGCGCCACGCGGCGCGCTTCGACCTCGCTGACTTTCGGACGGAACGTCTGGGCCTCGGCACGTGGTTCGTCGCGGTCCTGCCCAGCCGCCGCGTATGCGGCCAGCGGGATGGAGAGGGCGGCGAGAGCCACTGCGACACGGGGGGGGAACTTCATCATGTATCTCCACGAATTGCAGCATTGCACGTCACACTTCATGGCTGCTCATACCTTACTTCTGGTGGGAGGTGGGGATACAAATACCCAAACTTGCCCGCACGTCATGCCAGTTTCGCGCTCTTTCCCCAGCCTGTACCGTTCATGTCTTGCCGATCCGCGCCATGATCTCCCGCCCGATCATGGAGAAACTGTCCCATGAGAAGCGGGTGTACATGGTATCTCGCGCAGCGGCTCCAATGCTTGCCAGCCTCCCCGGCTCGCTCAAGGCGAAGCTCAGGGCATCGCCAAGGGAGGCGACGTCTCCCGGATCGACCAGCCATCCGGTCTCGCCTGGTCTAATCGAATAGGGCATTTCCCCAACTCGCGAGCCGATCACGGGCAGACCTGCAGTCATCGCCTCATGCGCGGCAATGCAGAAACCCTCGGCACGGGAAGGTTGCAGATAGAGATTCAGGCCGCTGAGAAAGCCGTACGGCGCATCGGTATAACCCGCAAGCGAAAGCACATCGAGCCCGGCTTGTTTGGCCAGTTCTTCCAGACGTGCGCGCTGCGATCCTTCGCCCGCGATCTCGATCGTGAAGGGCACGGGCGCGGCGAACCCTTCGTTGCGCAGTCTGGCCAGGGCACCGATCAGGACATCATAGCCCTTGGCGGGATGAAGCCGCCCGAGGCTGCCCAGACGCAGCGGCTGTCCCGGTGACCAGGCCGGCGCTTGCGGCATGGCTTCATCAGCAAAGTAGATCGGCCAGGTTGCAAGTCGCTCCGGCGTGACGCCAAGCCGCTCCACCGAGAGGTCAGCAACGGAGCGGGAATCGGCCACCCATACCTGCGCCCGCGATTGCAGGGCGCGCAGCAACCTGCGGTTCCATGGCTTGAGGAACGCGTTGTGCTGCCAGGCGATGACCGGAAGCCCGATAACGGGGCCCAAAAGAAGGCCGAGGATTGTTGCGCGGCTGAGCGAGGTCCACAAATGGGTAGCGCCCCATTCCTTGACCTCGCGGCGCAGCCAGCGTGCAGCGGCAAGGTGATCGCCCGCGCTGCCTTCGCGTATCGCGGGATCGAGGCCCGCCTCGAGCATCGGCGGCAGCGCTCGCCCATCGCGTCGCAACAGGGCGAACACACGCACGTCAGCCCCATTTTCGCGCAGGACGCGCGCAACGGCAGGCACGGGCAGCGCGGCGCCGCCGCCTTCCAGCGAATTGATGACGTAGGCGATACGCGGGCGGGTCATGCCAGCCTGCCGCTGCCGCGCCACGCCAGCACGATGAGGATGAGGCTGGAAACTACCGCCTGGCCCACAGCCTGGAAGCCCGCCCCCATAAGGTCGAAGCGGTGGAGCAGCCAGGGCAGCACAGGCAGGAAGACAAGGCTCGCAAAAAGGTTGGCGGCCATCGACTGCTCTGGATGGCCCAAAGATGCGATAGCCGCGCTGCAGGGCGGACCGACCAGCGCGATGGCCCGCGCCGCCACCAGCACGATCATCACAGTGGCTGCGGCGGCAAAGGCCGGGCCGGCAAGAAGGTTCACGATGAAGTGGGGAAAGAAGGTGACGACAAGCACGACGGGCACCGCTGCCAGCAGGCTGATCCCCGCCACCTTGCCCACGGTCTGGCGCATTTGCCCGGCACTGCCGCCCTCGGCAACGATGTGGGTTAGTTCGGCATAGGCGGTGTTACCAAGGATCTGGGCTGGCTGCGCGATGATCACGGTTGCGCGCTGGGCCACGGCGAAAAGGCCTGCCGATGCAGGGCCAAGCACCCAGCCGACGATCAGCGGCGCAATCCGCCCGGTCAGATCGCGCAAGGTCACATCCAGGTTGCTGGCGATGAGGAACCGCCAGATGCCGGGGTTGTCCCGCCGTACTTCTCCGACTTGCGGCCGCCACAGGCTGGCACCCAGTCGGCGAGAGGCGAACCACAGTCCCATGCCCCACAGCACCGAGAACTCGGCAACGGCAGCCAGAAGCCAGGCGACGAGAAAGGACTTGAGGCCCCAGCCGCAGGCGATCACCAGCACGGCGCCGCCGATGCGCACCAGCGGCTGGACCAGATTGTGCAGGCCGATAAGGTCAAAGCGGCCGATCAGCTGCAGGTAGCCCGATGGCGTGGAGCGGATCGAACCCAGGACTGCAAAGGCGTAGTAGGGCGCGAAGGCCTGCGCCTTGGCCGACCAGCCGAGATGCGGGCCGACAAGCGGCGCCAGCGCCATAGCGGCCAGGATCGCAAGCGCGCCGCCGATCAGTTCGACGCAAGCTCCAAAGCGCAGAAGGCGCGCCATCCGATGGGGCGTCCCGTCGCGATCGGCCTCCGCGCCATAGCGCAGGATCGCCTGCCAGGAAGGAAACTCCACGATGCCACAGACCGTGGTGACATACGCATGGACTAGCACCAGCACGCCGTATTCGGTGGGGCCAAGATAGCGCGTGGCGAGAAGCAGGTAGACGAGGCTGAGCAGGCCGGCGCCGGCCTTGCCACCCAGCACCAGTCCTAATCCCTTGAAGATCCTGCGGATACGACCGTCAGCGCTGGTCGCCGGTGTCGACACTTCATGCTCCCAAATTGCCGCGCCCTGCACGGTCGGGGAGGCTCGGTTAGCAGCAGTCTTTACGCAGGGGTAGAGGCTTGTCCGCGCGGTGCGGATGCGCTCATGTTCCGACCAGCCTCAGATGCGAGCGCGTGGGCTTGCGACCTTGGACGAAGTCGGCAATCGCATTGGCCGCCCGCACCGAGGAGGGCAGTGGCGAAAGATCGAAGCTCTGCGCGAACATTTCTTCCTGCACTGCGCGATAGCGAGTTTCGTGCAGGTCATGTGCGCGAGCAAGTGCACCGGGAAGCTGGCCGGGATCCACGATCACCTCACCCGCCTGCCAGTGCAGGAAGTTCGGATCGCCTTCCCATGCATGACGGTGGGAATTGAGGAAGATGCACGGGCGGGGATTGAGCAGGAACTCGTAGACCTGACTGCTCGCGTCACCGAGATAGATGTCTGCGGCAAGCGTATAGGTCATGTCTGTAGAGGCCCTGCTGCCAAGGTCGAACTGCATGTTGTCGCCGCGCAGGAAGCGCTGGGGAATCGCGCCGGGGCGGTCGATCGTCAGCTTGTCGATGGTGACCACGAAGTTGCGTTCGAACAACATCACGTGCGGCGCGAAGATCAAGCCATGGCGGGGATAGTCGAGAAAGGTGTCCAGAACCTGGATGCCGTGACGATACCACGATGACAGGTGCGGCGAAGGGTGCGGGTTGTAGAGCACGACCTTTTCGCACGTGGGCAGAAAGCGGTGCGCGGGCTTGTCTCGGGCCAGGTCGAACTTGGGATAGCCGACCACGGTGATCGCCTCTGGCGCAAGTCCCGCCTCTTGGATCAGGCGGTCCCGGATTTTCGGCCCCGAACACAATACGTGATCGAACCCGGCGCTGGCCTTGTTGAAGCCGATGGCCCTGTCGCCCGCGCCGTGGCGGGTGTGGATGATGGCAAGGTTGTTCAACCCATAGCGCGACTTGAGCAGCAGGGAGGTCTTTTCGGCCACGACAAGCACATCGAGGCTGTGGAAGAAATCCAGATTGTCGCTATAGATCAGCAGTTTATGGGCCGGGATGATCTTGCCCAGCACCGCATCAAGGCTGCGAGACCAGCCGGATGGATGCAGTTCTACATGTTCGATACGTGTGCCGATGAGGTCGCCGGCGATTCGCCTGACTTCACGGGCCATCGCGTGCGTGGTGGTCGCAACGATGATCTCGCCGTCGAACCCACCATTGGCAAGCGCCATGGCAATGGGCAGGCTATGCCCGACCTGGTGTATCTGATCATGATTGAAGAGAAATCCGATGCGCACATGGGCATGACTCCGCCCCCCCTTTATATCCGCACCTTTTCGGATAAATTTCTTATTCTACTTTATGCTGGCTGACCAAGCGCTCTGCAGATCGGTGAACATATCGAGATGTCTGGCATAAGACTCTCTCTCCGAGCGCATTTACGCTGCATGCCGAACATGGCGCAGACTTTCATAGTGGGCAAACAACTGCGCGAAATGATCTTCATGCGAAATGGGTAGCTCCATCTTGCCAACGGTCCAAGCGCCAGAACAAAAGCGAGAGATCGTACTTGAGAGGTGAATTGAACTCGCGGACTTGAACGTAAGCCCGGCCCCGTCGCGCGCGTGGTCGCTCGCACCACCGCTGTCTGGCACGATAACAGGTGTACCACTGGCGCGAGCCTCGGCGGCGACCATGCAGAAAGTCTCCGCCTCGCAGCCATGGACCAAGGCGTCCGCGCTGGCGAGGATGGTGGCAAATGTTGCCCTGTCGCGCTGGGGTTCGAACAAGCGCACATGAGGATTGCCGCCAATAGCACGCAGCACCGCCAGACGCTCGCGTCCTTCGCCGAAGAGGGCAAGAGCGACAGGGACGGAACGACTTGCTGCGGCTACGGCATCGACCACCATCGGCCAGCGCTTCTCGGGCGCGAGTCTGCCTGCGCCGACCAGAAGGTGAGCGCTATCTGGCAGTCCGCAAGCGGCAAGTAACCTTGCTCGCACCACAGGATCCCGCCTTGCAGCGGAAAAGACCTGTGTCTCGATGCCCAAGGGCTGGACATGGGTGCCAGGAACGCCTCCTTCGTGCAGGCGCCGGGCCAGATCGTTGTTTGCGCAGATCGTCGTATGGAAAGCGGCGCCAAGCGAGCGCAAGTAATCCCAGAAGCGATAAAAGCCCCGATCGATTGTTCGGTGCGTCATCATCCCGCCGAGCCAACGGTAAGCGTAAGCTGACAGCGGATCCGCGTGCATGACGAGGCTGCGGCGCGCCTGCCCCTTCCAGCGTGCAACCATCGCGGCGCTGCGCCATGGCGAGGATGCCTCCACCACGTCGGCACCGATCCTGTCGAGTGCAGCGTGGAGAGCCCTTTCATCGGCGAAATACCAGTACTTGCGGTCGAGAGGGAAACGCGGGGCAGCCAGCGTGATGATGCGTGCGCCGGGGGCGTTCTCAACCAATTCATCACTGTCCCCCGGAGCCAGGATTGTCACGTCATGACCCAGCATAGGCGCAATCCGCAGCTTCTGGTCAATGTAGGTCTTAACCCCGCCGCCATTGGGTGAATAGAAGGCGCAGACATCAACGATCCGCATCGTTACTAGTTTCCCGTTTTTTTTTCAGTTGGAGTATCGCAGCGGAGACATGCCAAGGCCGCGGCGGTAATTAAGTGTGATAGGAACTAGTGTGATCCCGGAACTTGCTACGATGGCGACTTTTTGAGCACTGGGCTTGCTCCAGCCCAGTTTGGGATTGTTCGAAAAACCGATGCCGTCGACGGTCCAGCCAAACTTTCGATTGCCATCGCGATCATGTAGTAGCGAGAGAGCGTAACTGCCGGCGCGGGGTACACGAATGCAAAGACTTACCGCTCCGGTGGCAGGTAACGGCACCTCTACCCGGCGGAAGGTCTTGCCTGCCATGACTAGGACATTGTCATCAGCGAGGAAATCCGTTCCGTTGGCAGGGTATACTTCGAGTTTGAGCTTCCCTTTGCGGTCCTTCAGACCATCGACGGCGACCTGAAAGGCCGGGCCTGTTTCGTTATTCCGGCATTGGCCTTCTGCTTTTCCCAAGTCCGGCGTTGAGGGCATTGCCTGCAGCGGCTGTGCGAGCAGACACGTTATACTTGCCGCGATGGTGAAATGGCTTCGCATCATGCTGGCTTCTCGCCGCGCACAAGATCGCCGATCACCAGCCCTGTTCCCACCAGCAGGTGAACGAGGAGTATTGCAGAGGCCATCATCGTCATCAGTATCGCGATTGAGGTTTCATGACCAAGCGTAAGGACTGCAAGACCCGCGAAGACCACGTCCTTGTTGGGCACGAGGGGCAACCGCGAGATCAGCAACCGCAAGGTCGCAAGAAACAGCCACCAGATGATTGGCACGTCAGGCAGCACCATGTGCCACAGCAAAGCCGACAAAACGGTTGCGACTACAATGCGGGCCAGGTGCATGAAGCTGATGAAGGCAAGTTCGCGACGGTCGAGCGAGAACAGCCGTCGGCGAAAGGCCATGACGGCAATCGAAGTCGCCAACACGGCTACAAGTGAAAAAACAAGTGAGGTATTCTCCATACCAAGCCGGGTGGAGTGCACGATCGGCCAGGTCAGCACTAGCAGCACAAGGGTGATTGCGTTGCCCACCATAGCTGACAGAATGGCGACATCCTTGATCGCAGCGAACGGTGCATTGGTCATTGCGGAATGGCGCCGCGCCCAAGTGTAAAAATATGCTTCTCCGAGGTATCCAAGCAGAAGCTCGTTGCAGACAAGCTTACGCATAAGTGCGCCAAAACCACCTGCCGGCAACGCCCAGAGCTTGTGGAAAATGATCCACTCACTCATCGGTCCGCATAAATAGAATGCCGCGAAGACGAACCAGAACAAGGGCTGGCGCGGCACCATCACGAGAACTTGCTGCATATCCATCCCGCGCAGCGTAAGGATGACAGCCAGAGCGATAAGTCCGGTGAAAGCAAGCGGGAGCGATACGGCACTGCGCAGTCGCGAGAACGTATCCTGGGCCCGCAGTTCGAAGTCAGGCGCCACCGCAGATTCCAAGGTGGCGTGGTCCAATGCAAGGGTCTGGGTCAAGAGAGCACCTGTCCAGCTATTTGACGATGGGAAGGAGAGTTTCGTTCAGGATGGTGTAACCGGCAACGCTTGGGCATGTTCGGATGAGAGTCCCGATTGCACAGTCTGCATCAGGGAAAGATATTGCTCAGCGCCGCGTTCGAGCGTGAAGTTCATGCAAAAGGAGCGGTCTTTCATACCTAATCGGGGGAGCGTGAGGACATCCCGGATTGCCGCTGCAAATCCCTCGTCATCGCCGACAGGAACCATGACGCCGCGGGAGCCATAGCCCAACAGCTCCGACATGCTCATCGAACACTCGGTCGCTATGATGGGCAACCCGGCAGCGATCGCTTCCAGTACGACGGCAGGCACGCCCTCGTAATCCGAAGAAAGCAGCAGGCAGTCAGCCCGTTTCAACCATGCATCGGGACTGGAGAGATGCCCGGTGAACTGCACCCGGTCGCAGATTGCCAATTTTTTTACGAGATTCTCGAGGCACGCACGCTCGGGACCGTCCCCAACGATGGTCAGCCGGTCACCGAAACGGAACGCCTTGGCAAAGGCGCGAATAAGAAGCGGAAAGTTTTTCTGCGGAACCAGCCTGCCGATCGCAATGAAATGGACCGAGGGGCCAAGGTCGCGCTCCCTCTGCATAGCCATCAGGCGTTGAAGCCGTCGTAGCTCCAGCGCCGGATCGGGGACGACGGCGATCTGCTCCGACCGTGCACTCATGAAGCAGGCGATTTCCTCGCGCATGGGTTCCGCCATGCCAACTAGGCGAGCGAAAAACCTTGCCTGCAAGCGCAACCACAGCCGATAGCCGATGCGAAACAGCCAGGGCCTATCGGCCCGCACGAGGTCGTTGCTGATTTTCGCTATAACTGGCGGGCAGCGCGACCCCAGCAGTACACGCATGGCGACGCAGACGATGGCGTAAGTGTTACCTGGGCAGAATAGCACATCGGCTTTGTTGTGCCGCAAATAGACCAGCAGCGACCAGACCATCCAGATTGTCTCGAAGCGCGCGGTTGAAATCGGAAAGGTAATACTGCGATAACGGATCGAGGGGGCCTGATTGCGATCCATTCCTTCGTCGCGGCCCAATACGACTGTCACAGCATGGCCCTTGTCATCCCAAGTCTTAGCCAATCCCAAGCCTACGCGTTCCACCCCTCCGGGTTCGAAACTATGGATTGGCACGACGATGCGAAGCGACTTTGTCATACTTGCAATGACTCCGTCTGATGACGGGACCCACACTTCGCAATAGGATCTTTTTTCAGGGCTACTGAAGCGCCTCGTTCTCCAACAGGTCCGCGTATCGTCCGACGGACCGTCTGCGTGCGAAGGAAACTACCGTCTTCTCGATGCTGTTCAGGATCGAGGTCTTGGTCACGTCCCCGGGATGGACTGCAATACGTACGGTATCGAGTAAATGAAGTCCCTTGCGGGCCAGCGCCGCGAACGCAAGGGATGAGGCCGTCCGTGCCGGGCTGCGACTCGCCCATGTAACTACAGGGCCGAGGGCAAGAGGCTTGTCCGGGAGGCTGGGTTGCCAGACCTTCATGTGGTCCTCGGCCAGTGCGAAGTCGCAGTCAGCAATTGCCCGCATCGCGCCATGGCCATACAGCCAGGCCGGTGCGATGAAGCCAGCAACTGCTTGGCCGGTGATATCCTCAAGCAGATACTTGCCCTCGCTCATGCGCTGAAAAGCCGTCCGGTAATCCAGACCAAGGAACTCGCCTTCGCCAGCGGTCATGTGCCGCGCCTTGAGATTGGCGAGCCCTGTATGGTTGTTCAAATCCTTGTGGAACCAGCCATGCACGAACATTTCAATTCCGGCATCGGACCAACTTCGCAGGCGGCTTCGAAAGGCGGCATCCCCGCCAATCGGCGACTTTCCCCAGTGGTTGGGGACCACCAGCATGGCTAGCCTCGGGCCGCCCAGGATCGGCGTGAGGAGTTCAAGCAGGCGGTCCACTTCGCCTTCGAAGTGTGGAGCGACATCATGGATCGAGACGAGGAGGCGTTTCACTGTAATTCAGAAATTCGCATCAATGCCAAGGCGCAGCGAGCGCGGCCTCGGCGGGGTTTGCTGCGTGCCGCTCGCGAGCGTGAACGGATTTCCGAAGGCAAATGTATTCGCCCGCGAATTGAGCAGGTTGCTGACATCCAGGGTGATCCCCAATAGCGCCCCTTGGAAGCGCAGACCTAACGAGGCATCATAATACCGCCCTTGAGGCAAGTCGAAGGGCGGACGGATCGCAAGCTTGGAGCGGCCAACATAGCGCAGTGCGCCATCGAGAGAAAGGCTGCCGCCTGCGAGACTCCATCGTTGCTTTGCCGCCAAGCGCCAACCTTCGTCTGCGATATTTGGCAAGTCGCGGTCGGTGGCCGCGTCGAAGCCGGCCGCCGGATGAGCAAGATTGCTTCTCGCAAAAAAACCTGACGCTTCGATTACGAAGCCATTATCACTTGCATAGGCCAGACGCGCCGCGATGTTTTGCACGCGACCCGATCCGATGTTGGCGATATATGGCAAACCGTCCTCGCCGATCAAGTCGGCCTGAATGTCATCCCACCAAGCCACTGAACCGACAATGCCCCCGGACAGCCCCGTGCCTTCGCTTGCTCCGAACCGCCATCCCATTTCGAATGTACGTACGTGATCGTGCTCGAAACGGGCAGCCCTGGGCTGCCCTGCATCGTAAACGATTTCCAGGGCGCCAGGGCGATAGCCCTCCTGATAGCGGACATAGACGATCTGGTCCGTGCCAGGAATCCAAGACAGTGCAGCGGTGGGCAGTGCCCGAAACTGGCTGCGGATCGGCTCGTAGTTCTCTATCACTTGCACTCCGGCTGGCTCCCCGGTTTCGCGCACATAGCTAAGCCTTCCGCCGAGCGTGACGGTCAGGTCGGGGACTAGTCCGAGCGTCGCCTCGCCAAACAGAGCGGCGTCGAGGGTCCCGTTGCGCACATCAGAGAGCAGCCCCGGCTCGCTGCTCGGCCCAAGGTAGCGGGTCGTTTGCTCGATGTTGTCGATTGCGCTGAGGCCTGATACCCAGGATCCTTGTGTCCCGAAGGAACCAGTTAACCGGGTTTCGTGCGAGAAAAGCTTGATCTCAATGTCCTCGACGTAGGCCTGCCGCGCATCCGGGAGGCTTGCGCCCGTGACAGGGGGCGTAGCGTCAAACCTGGTGTCGATGGAATGTATCGTGTAGCTGCTGACCGAAACCAGATTGATACCTCCTAAGGAGTGGCGCACCGTAAGCGAGGCTAGCCTGTAGTCGTTGTCGAAAGGCTGCGCGATTGCCGATCGGCGCGCAAGGCTGCCGACGTCGTTTGTGGCATACTGGCCATCACGCGAGGCGAGATCCTGGCCGACCATGCTGAGATCGACCGTCCAATCCGCAGACGGCGTCCAGCGCAAACTGGCACGGATGCCCGTGACCGTGTTGCGGTTCACATCGCGCTGCCTGCGCTGGGCATCGTCGATGTAGCCGCCTTCCTGTGAGGAATAGGCTACCAGACGCAGGGCAAGCCGGTCTCGCTCAAGTGGCAGGTTGAGCACGCCGGCCAAGTCGCCTCCGGGCTTTCCATTCTGTGTGAGATGAACTCCCCCCGAGATACCGAAGCGGGCCGATGACGCATCGGGGATGCGTGGCACGATATGGATAATGCCGCCAAGCGTTCCAGCGCCATAAAGCGTGCCCTGCGGCCCTTCCAGCACTTCTACCTTCGCAACATCATAAAGCAGGAGATCAGGATCGGGCGCGCTGTAGATTAGCCGTGCATCGCCCAAGTACTGGCTTATGGTCGACTGATTGGACCCGTTGAAGCTGGAATCGGCGATGCCGCGAATGAATATCTTGTTGCGGCCCGGGCCAAGGTTGGTCGAAGACAGGGCAGGTATGTGCTGCAGGATCAATGCAGACCCTTGTGCACCGTACCGAGCCGAATCCGATGGTTCCATGGAGACGAACGATATGCTGCTCGGATAGTTGGCCAGCGTCCTGTCCTGTTTCGTGGCAGTGACCACGATTTCGCTGGGCGGGGGCGGTACAGGTGTGACACGTGCCGGCAGTCGCGGACGGTTGCGGGAAGGTCTTGGTGCCTTAAGTATGAGAACGGTTCGCGCGTCGGGGAAGGCAAAGCGGTAGCCGCTGCCTTGCAGCAGACGCGAGAACGCCTGACGTGCAGTGAAGCGACCGCGCAATCCGCTCGATGGCAGCTCATCAAGTGCGGGATCGTTCAGGGCGATCGAGATGCCCGCCTGCTCGGCACAGTCCATAAGTGCATCTGAAAGCCGACCGGAACGAACTACGAAATCACGGGTCTGCGAGCCAGCGGCCGCAATCTGCCCCCATGCCGGGGCGATGGCAAAGGGAGCGGCACACAGCAGCGCGGAAGTGAACGGGATGAGGCAAGCCCGATGCCTAGGGCGAAATCGTCCAGCCATCCGCAGTCTTGTCCACCTTCAGTCCCAGAAGTTGCTCCACGCGGGCTCGCACAGTTTCGTCATCGCCATCGAGTTGGATGATACCCGTGAACGATCGCGTGGATACGTCAGGAGCCAATTCAATGGCAATGCCCAGTGCACGAGAGAGATCAACCGAGACATCTGCGAGCGAGCGGGAGTGATACACGAGTTTGCCATCCACCCAGCTTCCGATCGAAGAAACTGGACGGCTGCCTTCCCTGAGGGTCTGTGCATCGGCATCCAAGGTATCCCCGGCGTTGAGCCGCAATCGAACCTCGCCACTTTCGAATCGCACAGCTCCCTCGGCCACTTCCACGCGAAGCGCGCGCGGCGTCTTGCGCACATTGAACACGGTGCCGACATCAACGATGCGTTGGCCATCCACGTTGAGCGTGAAGGGATGCGTATCGTCATGTTGGACGATGAACCGTGCCTCTCCAGCCAAGAGCTGTGCTGAGCGTGGATCGCGACGGTGCAAGATGAGACGGGTACCGCCATTCACAGCTATGCGCGTGCCGTCTGCCAAAGCGAAGCGGCGCATTTCGCCAGCCCTAGTGGTCACTTCGTAGCTGTCGTCGAACTGCCCGTAACCGAACCAGGCCGTGCCGAAAATGAGTACCAATGAGGCCGCGATGCCCCAGCCTCGGCTGCTGGACCAACCGACTCGGACAGTTTTGATTTCAGGCTGTACATTGTCAGTCTCGCGAACCGCCATTTCGCGGGCAACGCCATCCAGTGCACGGTCAGCATCAGCAATGGCTTCGTAAGCCGCATTATTGCGAGGGTCCGCTTCAAGCCATTCGGCGAAGCGATCCCAGACGTCGTCGTCGTCTTGCGCCAGACGGATATGCCAGGCGATGGCCTCTTCCTCGATCCGAGAGTCATGTATCGCTGTCATGGATTCCTCCCTGAGTGCGGGACCTTTTTGCGGTCGACAAGCGAAACGACCGTCGTATCGAGCCGGGATCGCAGGGAGAGAACAGCTTTGTAGGCACGCTGCAAATGCTTTTCGACTGCACTCAAGCTGATGCCAAGCTCGTGCGCGATGTCCCTTTGAGACTGCCCCTCGATACGATACTGCCGGAAAATCCATGCGGTGCGATCGGGAAGAGTGAGGTGGTCCCGCCTTCCTGTACAGGTTTGCGGCTAAGTTAAGCTCATCCGGTTGTTGTTTACGCCGCCATTCTGGTGATCAGATCATGGGGGGCATGCCCCCCATGATCTGAAGCGTCGATTTGCCCATATGCCTCTGCCGGGGTTTTGCCTGCAAGGCGTGAGTGAGGCCGGTGATGGTTGTAATAGGCGAACCAGCGGGACAGGCCTGCGCGCAGTTCGGAACCCGTCTCGAAGGCGTGCAGATAGACGCACTCGTACTTCACCGAGCGCCACAGGCGCTCGATGAAGACGTTGTCCATCCAGCGCCCCTTGCCATCCATGCTGATTTTCACTTCGGCCGCCCGCAGCACGCCGGTGAAGGCCTGCGAAGTGAACTGGCTGCCCTGATCGGTGTTGAAGATGTCCGGCTTGCCAAAGCGGGCCATGGCATCCTCCAGAGCCTCGACGCAAAAAGCCGCGTCCATGGTATTGGACAATCGCCAGGCCAGCACCTTGCGGGTGGCCCAATCCATGATCGCAACGAGATAGAGGAAGCCTCGGCGCATCGGTAGATATGTCACGTCCGCACACCACACCTGATTGGGCCGCTCGATCTTCATGTCCCGCAGCAGATAGGGATAAATCCGATGCTCCGGGTGCGGATCGCTCGTGCGCGGGCGCTGGTAGATCGCCGCCAGCCCCATCTGCGCCATCAGCCGTCGTACCCGGCGGCGGCCCACCGCATGACCAAGCCGCTGCAGGTGCCGCACCATCTGCCGGCTGCCGTACCACGGACAGTCCATGAACGTCTCGTCGATTACCCGCATCAGCGCCAGCGTCTCCTCGCTCTGAGGCGCAGGCGTATAATAATAGGAAGACCGGCTGATCGACAGCAGGCGGCACTGCGCCGCGATCGACAGGCGCTGGTGAGCAGGCTCGATCAGCAATCGCCTCTGGCCCGCGCTCATCGACCGGAGGCTTTCGCCAAAAAATCCCGCTCCACCAGCAATTGCCCGATCTTGGCATGCAGCTTCTCGATTTCCGCTTCGGTCTCCGTCTTCGACGCCTGCTCACCGCCGTCGAACAGGCTGGCCATCCCGTCCACCGCCTGACGCTTCCATCCCCCGATCATCGTATGGTGGACGCCGTGCTTCGCAGCCAGTTCCGCCAGCGTCAGTTCACCACGGATCGCCTCCATCGCAACTTTCGCCTTGAATTCCGCGCTGTAGCGCTTTCTCGTCTTCTTCATTCCCGTCCATTCCTTAGGTCGGGATGAGCTTAACACCCTGTCCAGATTTCCAGCACCACGTCAAGATGACCGCTTCGACTATCGCGGAAGGACGGGGATCCGTCGCTTTGAACTGCTGGAAAGCTGCGACACCAACAACAGCCAGTCCGGCAAGGGCTGCGAAAGCCAGAGGTGTTCGAGCCTGCCATGGGGCCGTGGCCGATTGGGGGGCAGCTGCGTCCTGCAGTTCAGGCAACATCCGGGCCGCGTTACCGGCGCGGCCAAGGCCTGCAACGATGCGGCTGTAGGTGGCACGGTGTTCCGGGCTGCGCTCCATCCATCGCTTTACCCGCGGTCCATACCGGTGCGGGTCATCGATCATGAGCATGACCCAGCGCGACGCCTGTCGCTCGATCCTGCGCGTGCGAGAGAACCAGGACCCGATGCTCATCGCTCGCTCCGATGCCGGTCAACATGTTCGACTGCTCTAAGCATATGCCATTTGACGCCCCATACCGTCATGCCGAGCTTACGGGCGATCTGCTTGTAGGTGTACCCCTCGACGCGGCTGAGCAGGAAAATCTTGAGCGTTCGCGGCTTCAGTTTGCGTAATACCTCATTGAAATGGTCCAGTTCCTCCCGTCCGACCAGATCGCGGTGTTGATCGTCAGGGGCAGCGAGTTCCCTGGCATTGGTAAGCTCCACCGATCGGTCGGTGATTTTGGTCGTCCCGCGTTCGGCCCGGTCTATCAGGAGATTGGTGGCTATGCGTCGCAGGTAGGCCTGCGGGGTCTGGATTTGCGTTTGGTCGGCAGCGCGCAGGAAACGAACGAGGGCCTCATGAGCAAGGTCCTCGGCATCGCACTGGGATTTGAGCTTCGAGCGAAGGAAACGGACGAGGGCAGGGGCCTCGCTGCGATAGATGTCATCGAAAGCGCAGCAGTCTTTCAAAGGCTCATCGGGCCGGGGCAGTCGGACAGAACCTTCCTGGTTGCCCCCGGCGCGCATCAGCTTCCAGCCCCGGTGAGGCTGGCATTGTCACGTTCAAACTCTGTCCGTCCGTAGCTCTGGTCCATGCGTCGCGCCTATGTCCACTCGGGGCGACGGCCAAAGCCGGATGTTGGAAACCTGGCATACACACAGGCGCATGCGCCTTTACCGGCAAGCCGGCTGGACATGCGCGCATGCCACCCGGCCTCAAAAGCTGAGAGCCGAGCTAAGTATGCAGGGGTTTCCACGCCCCATTCCCGTTCTGTTTACGGGAACATTTGCAGAATGGACTGATGACGGAATCGAGACAAGCCCAAATTTTTCAAAGATTCATATGAGGCGAGGGGGCTGATCTGGAACGTTGGCTGTGGGGGCGCTGATATGGCTGAACAGGCATTTTGATGTTGCGGGGCAGATTCCGGATCCGACCAGACCCAGTCGCTCACACCAGCAGCTTTGAATGTCGCATCAAACCAAAACCTGCCGATCGCGAAGGGTAAAGAAGACGGTCAGCAACGCGCCCCATCTTCGGTCATTCCCGCTAATATAATGGGGTCCTAAAAGCCGTCGTTCGCAGAGCTAAGCGGAAGCAGCGCAAAAGCTGAGCGACTTGGAAGCAGTAGACCGCAGCATCACTTCACGCCGCGTGTCGCAGCCGATGCGCGCCCTCACAGGAGTGCACCTCGATGGTCACGTGTGCGTATTCCTCATGGATTGCCAGCCGATCGGCATATTCTTGCGGCGCAAGTGGACGATCGGCAACCAGCGAGACGATGACGGCATAGTGCCCGGGGCCGACCCGCCAAACGTGGAGATCGTTCACCACCGCATCTCCGTCCTCGATCGCTTCGCGAACTTCCGCAAGACGATCCGGGCCAGCTTCCGCGTCGATGAGGACACTTGCCGTATCGCGCATCAACGAGCAAGACCACCGAGCGATAACGAACGCGCCGACGAGACCCATGGCAGCGTCCATCCAGGCCCATCCCAAATAGCGGCCGGCGAGTAGCGCGACGATCGCCATGACGGAGGTCAATGCATCGGCGAGAACGTGGAAGTAAGCGGAACGAAGATTGTTGTCGGTATGCGAGTGCGCGTGGCCGCGATCGTGCGAATGATCATGACCATGATGATGGTGATGATGATCTCCGCCTAGCAGCCATGCGCTGACTAGGTTGACCAGCAAACCGAGGACAGCCACCCAGATCGCCTCGGAATAGGCAATATTGGCCGGGGCGAGCAGACGCTGAAAGGATTCGACCGCAATACCGATCGCGAAGACCGCGAGAAGCAAGGCGCTCGCGAACCCCGCGAGGTCGCCGACCTTCCCCGTTCCGAAGGTGAAGCGGGGATTGCCGACATGCCGTTTCGCGAACCAGTATGCGAAGGCTGCCACACCCAGAGCGCCCGCATGCGTTGCCATGTGGATGCCGTCCGCCAACAAGGCCATTGACCCAGTCCAAAGCCCTGCGGCGATCTCAAGGACCATCATAGCTGCGGTCAGCGCAACGACCCATCGAGTTCGGCGAGCGTGACTGTCGTGCGACGATCCGAGAAAATCGTGCTTATGGACGGAGGGGTGGGTGTGATCATGATGCATGGCGTCGACCTATTGGATAGAAGGACAGGCGGTCAACGACAGTTGACCGCAGTGTTGCGAGGGAGACTGACGCCTTCGCTTTAAGGCATCAAACATAGCACAGGGCAGGTCTTTGGCGCCCTCGCGACAGGCGTCTGGACTTGGCACGTTCAAGCCTCGGCCTCGAGATCCGAGGTCTCGGAATCCGAAGCCTCCCAGACCTCTTTGGCAGCGTCGAGATTCAGTAACGCGATACCGATTCCAACGATTAGATCAGGCCAGAAGGAGAGTGTAATCGCCGTGACGATGCCGGCTGCGATAATGGCTATGTTGGCCAGGACATCGTTGCGGGCTGATAGGAATGCTGCGCGGGTGAGTCCTCCATTCCCATGGCGATGACGAGCAAGGCGAATCGCGCATGCGAAATTTACTAGCAGGGCACCCGCGCCGGTGATCGTCAAAAGATTCGCATCCGGCGTGACCGGTGCCCCGAACTTCGCCACAGCCGTCCAGACTGCTGCTAGTCCGGGGACCAGAATCAGTAACGCTAGAAATTTGCCTGTCCGAGCTCTCGCTACGGCCGTCCATCCGAGCGCTAGCAGGATCAGCAGGTTGATCGAAGTGTCTTCGAGAAAATCGACGCTATCGGCGAAAAGCGAGACCGATCCGATCGTCGAGGCGACCGCAAACTCGATACCGAAATAGGCAAGGTTCGCGATCGCGACGAAGCGCACTGCAGCACGCAGATCAGTGGTCAGGTTGCTGTTTTCGGACTTGTCCATCAGTCGGTTTCCCTGATCGCTTCGCTATTCATGAAGGCCTGCCGCCTTTCAGAACCAATTCCGCGCCTCACTGTCCTCATGAGCCAGTCTATGAGCTCGCGCCATCTTGAAGGACCGCTCCCGTCCTCGTCTCGCTCGTTGAGGACGAGGCGAGCAATCGCGGGCAACACGAACAGGGTCAGCGCGGTAGCAGTGATCAATCCTCCGATGACGACGGTCGCCAGAGGTCGCTGCACCTCTGCACCTGTTCCAGTCGACAGCGCCATTGGAACGAAGCCGAGTGAGGCCACGAGCGCAGTCATGAGCACCGGCCTGAGGCGCGCCAGCGCACCTTCGACGATGGCTTGATCAAGCGGGAGAGCTTCGTCGAGCCGCTGACGAATAGCTGTCATCATCACGAGACCATTGAGGACGGCTACTCCGGAAAGGGCAATAAAGCCCACCGCAGCCGAGATGGAGAATGGTATTCCTCTGACAGCCAATGCGAACACCCCTCCAGCAAGCGCCATGGGGATTGCGCTGAATACCGCGAAAGCGGGTATCCATCCGCCAAGCGCCCAGAAGAGCAGCAGGAGAATTAGCGCGAAGCAGACGGGGACGATCAGCTTGAGCCGCGCCTGCGCCGCTTGGAGATTCTCGAATTGTCCGCCCCACGAAATCGACGCGCCTGGGGGCAAGGCAACCTGATTTTCCACCTTGGCCTGAGCTTCGGCAACGAAGGAACCCAGATCACGGCCTCGCACATTGGCAGAAATGACCACCAGCCGTCGGCCGTTCTCCCGCCGCACTTCAGCGGGTCCTTCGGTGACTGTGAAGCTGGCAAGTTCCCCGAGCGGGACAGTCATGGTGCTGCCTGGCAATTGCACAGGTAATGCCCTCAGCTGATCGATATCGTTCCGGATACGATCGGGCAGTCGCACGACCACATTGAAGCGACGGTCGCCTTGAAAAACGAGGCCGGAAGCCTGGCCGCCGAGCGCGATGGCGACCGTCTGTGAGACATCATCGGCGTTGAGCCCATACCTGGCAATGAGGGCACGATCGAGTGTGACGTCCAGCGTAGGGAACCCGCTAATCTGCTGCACCTTGATATCCTGCGCCCCGGATACGGCTCGAAGGACATCTGCGACATTCTGAGCAGCCGAGCCTAGGCGTGACAGATCCTCCCCGTAGATTTTGACCGCGACATCGCCCTTCACGCCCGCAATCAGCTCGTTGAAACGCAGTTGGATCGGCTGACTGAACTCAGTCGTATTGCCGAGCAGGACCTCAAGCGCTTCTTCCATCTCGGAGACCAGCTTGGTCTTGTCGAGCGAGGGATCCGGCCATTCGTCACGAGGTTTCATAATGATATAGGTGTCGGAGGCATTGGGTGACATCGCGTCGGTTGCCGCTTCGCCGAGCCCGGTTCGCGCGAATACGTGACTGACCTGCGGAAATTTGCCGAGCACCTTTTCCACCTGGCGCTGCATCACCATGGCCTGCTCGACCGAAACGGAGGGAATCCGCACTACTTCGATCGCGAAGTCGCCTTCGTCGAGCTGAGGTGTGAATTCACTGCCTAGCGTTCCGAAGAGGAGAGCAGCCGCCGCGAATACCGCCACGCCGCCGCCAATCACCCGTCGCGGACGTGACAGCGCTGCCTTGAGCCACGGTTCATACCGGCTTTTCGCAGCCCGAACGACCCGAACCTCTCGTTCGGCGAGGCGACCGCGCAGGAGCAAGGCTATCATTGCCGGAACGAATGTGAGGGAAAGGATGAAGGCCGAGGCCAGCGCGAGCATGACGGTTATCGCCATTGGCGAAAAGGTCTTTCCCTCCACGCCGGTGAAGGTGAGCAAGGGCGCGTAGACCAGAAGGATGATCGCCTGACCGTATACTGTCGGCTTGATCATTTCCTGCGCGGCCTTGCGTGTTTCAGCAAGGCGTTCACCGAGGGTCAGAAGCCTGCCCTCATCATGCTGTCTGGCCGCCAGGCGAGCGATGCCGTTCTCCACGATGATTACCGCACCATCGACGATGAGACCGAAATCAAGCGCGCCCAGGCTCATCAGGTTGCCCGACACGCCCAGCCGATTCATGCCGATGGCTGCCATCAGCATGGAAATCGGAATCACCAGGGCCGCGATCAGCGCGGCGCGAATATTCCCCAGCAGGAGAAACAGCACCACGATGACAAGCAGCGCGCCTTCGGTGAGATTTTTTTCGACTGTCGCTATGGTCTTTTCAACAAGCGAGGAACGGTTATAGACGGGCTCGACCGTGACCCCCGCTGGCAGGGTTTGCGCAACGGCCTTTAGCTTCGTCGTGCCTGCTTCAGCCACGGTGCGGCTGTTTTCACCGATCCGCATCAGCAAAGTGCCGATCACGACCTCTTCGCCATCTAGGGACGCTCCGCCGGTGCGCAGATTGCCGCCAATCCGCACGGTAGCCACATCGGCAACCCGGACAGGCACATTCTCACGGGTCGCCACGACCGCGTTCCTGATATCTTCGACCCCTCCCAGTCGGGCGTCTTGCCGCACCAGCAATGCTTCGCCGCCACGATTTATGAAGTTCGCTCCCTTGATGACGTTGGCTTTCTGGAGGGCATCGGACAGGTCCTGAAAGGAAAGGCCATACGCGATCAGTCGATTGGGCTCGGGTTGGACAATGAATTGCTTTTCATAGCCACCGATCGAATCCACGCTCGCCACGCCCGGGACCTGCTGCATTGCAGGCGAGATGATCCAATCCTGGACCGATCTGAGATAGGCAAATCGCGCTTGCTTCGAGTCGAGCCGTTCGCCTTCGGGGGTGAGAAACGAGCCATCCGGCTGCCAGCCAGTGCCGCCGTCATTGGTCTGACCCTTTGGTTCGAACGACACCGACCACATCAGCACTTCGCCTAGGCCCGTGGCGAGTGGTCCCATGCTTGGTTCAGCGCCGAGAGGAAGCGAACCCCCAATCTCGCTGAGACGCTCGGCAATCTGTGTGCGGGCGAAGTAGATATCGGTGCTTTCGGAGAAGACTGCCGTGACCTGGCTGAAACCATTGCGCGAAATGGACCGCGTCATTTCCAGCCCGGGAATACCGGCAAGGCCTGTCTCCACTGGAAAGGTGACCTGGCTCTCCACCTGCGCTGGTGAGAGGGCCGGTGCCACTGTGTTGATCTGCACCTGATTGTTGGTGATGTCGGGCACCGCATCGATTGGCAATTTGGTCAGATTGTAGGCTCCCAGCGCCGCGACAAGAGCGACAGCGACAAGGACCGCCCAACGGAAGCGAACGGCGAGATCAAGAACCGACCCAAGTGGGCCATGGTTCTTCTCGGGCACGGTGTTTCCCTCACTCATCGCCCTCTCCCTGCTTCGCGATTTCCGCCTTGATGAGGAAGGCATTGCGCGAGGCAATCTGCTGGCCTTTTGTCACTCCTGAAAGTATTGTGACCCGGCCTGCAGACCGCTGGCCGGTCGTGACCGGGGCGACACGGAAACCCCGGTTGGTTCTGACGAACACGATCGATTGCCCATTCAAATCCTGCACTGCGTCCGCAGGCACGCTGAGCACGCTGCCGCTTGCGGCCTCGGTCGTCAGCCTGACTTCCACGAAGCTGTCCGGTTGCAGGCCTGGCGGTGCACTTCTTAGAGAAAGGACAGCGGTAGACGCGCGAGTCTGCAAATCCACCGATGGGGTGATCGAGCGAACCCTTGCATCGACCTGTCCTCCGCCGGGAAGGCTGATCGTGGCCACGTCTCCCACCGCGACCTTTGAAGCGTCAGCGGGAGAAAGTGCAGCTTCGATCTGGAGCCTTGAGGGATCAACGACACGGAACAGTTCTGTGCCGGCGGTCACATAGCTTCCGAGCACCGCCGGCGCTGCGGTCACACGGCCGCCGACAGGCGAGGTTACCGCAATCGAGCGCCCATTGCGTGTAACGCCGGCTGCCTGCACTGCTGCACGCGCGCGCGTAAGTTCCGCGCTCGCCACGGAGAGCGCTGCTTGTGCAGCTTCGAGGTCCTGCCGCGCGGTGACGTTCGCTTCGAACAAGCGCTTTTCGCGCTCGTAGGCAGCCCGCGCCTGCTGCGCTCGGGCGGCAGCTGATGCGACCTGTTCAGCAAGCGTTGCAGCCTCGGCGCTTTCGAGCAGGGCGACCGTTTCACCGCGCCTGACCGGATCGCCGAGTGTCTTCAGGATGCGAGCGACGACCCCGTTGGCACGAGCATCAAGGCGCGCGACCGCACTGGGCGCGGCACGAACGGTGCCCGGCACGATCAGTTCGCCGGCATCACCTGCCTCGACGGTCGCAAGAGCGATCTCTGCCGTCTGCATTTGCGCATCCGTAAGTCGTATTTCCGAGGGAATGCTTGCAGAGGCGGTCTGTGAAGGTGGCGGGGCGTCGGTGGGTGCGTTTCCGGCGCTACCCCAGATAATCCAGATTAGGATCGCTGCGATGGCCACCGCGCCCAGTGCGATGAAGGTTTTTCTGCGTGTCATGGCATGATCTCCGGGGTGGCAGTCAGCCGCTGCAAGTTCGCGCCAGTCTTTGCTTGCGCTTCGTGCGCTTCGATGAGAGCGATACGGACGTCATCGAGCGTAGCTGCCGCATCGAGCACGTCGATCAGTGTGAACTTTCCATTACGATAGCCGATCTGAGCGAGACGCAGCGCCTCTTGAGCTTGTGGCACGCTTCGTTCTTCCAGGGTCGCGACCCGCGCTGCGGCGGCCTGATATTCTGCCCGGGAGCTGGCGAGTTCCCTGGCAGCCTCTGCCATGGCTGCAGCGCGGCGAAACTCCGCTCCCCGTGCGCGTGCCTCCGCAGCCGAGATGGCGCCTTGGTTGCGATTGCCGAGCGGGATGCTGATGGACGCTCCGGCGACGAATGCCCGGTCCCCGGTTTCTTCGAACCGCCGCACACCGGCGCTCAACGATAGATCGGGGACTGCATTGGCGCGCTCTTGCGCGATGACCCGGTTGGCGGCGTCCGCTTCCGCACCGGCGAGTTGCACGCCAATCGTGTTCTCAGGTGCGATTGCAATGACGCCCGGGAATTGAGGCCATTCGGGCACAACTGCGTCGGGAGGCGATTGCGAACCCCACAGCGAAGCAAGGGCGATCCTTGCCGAGAGATCAGCCGCTTCTGCCTCTTGCAGTCGCGCTTCGGCCTCACCCAGCGCTGCCTCTGCCCTTAAAGCGCGAAGGGGAGGTTCGCGTCCTGCATCGACCAACTCACGCGCAATCCGAGCCAGTTCACGGTTGCGTTCAACGACACCGAGGGCGAGCTCCAATCTGGACCTGGCACTGACTGCCGCCGCATAGTTTTGCCGGACGTCTGCACCAAGCTGCGCCACCGCAAGGGCTGCTTGCAATTCGGCTACGCGCGTTTCGGCTCTGGCAGCGCGAATGCGGGCTCCACGCTTACCGCCAAGCTCGACACGTTGGCTTGCCGCAAGCGTTGTTTCGGTAGAATTGAAGCCTCGAAAGGCGCCACTTCCCCCAACGTTTTCCACGTCGAGAGATACCTCCGGATTGGGACGGAGCGCCGCCTGACGCTCTAATCCTTCCGCAGCCTCGACGTCGGTCTCCAGCGCGCTAATGGTAGGCGCCTCTGCTCCAGCGCGCTGGAGTGCTTCTTCCAATGTTATTGTTTGCGCGTTTGCGTAACCACACCACGTGATTGCAAAACCCGCAGCGATGAGCGCGACCATGCGCGCCAAGCCTTTGTGCATTTGAAACTCCGAATCTGGACCTCGTCGACCACGCCTTTCGCGCGGCGTCGCGTGAGGTCAGATTCGGGGCGGTCGCAGCAGAGGGCCTGTCGGCGATTCGGCTAAGAATGTTTCGATGAAGTCGACGACCATCGTTGTCGCTCGATAATCTGCGTCAGCGAGCGAGCGATCTTCGAGGCGAAGATCTAAATGGAATTGATGCTGATGCGCTTCGCTCGTTCCCTTGTCGGACGGAAAGTAGTCGAGCGAATCTTCTAGCACGTCGAAGCTGCTGACGATCTTGACAGCCGTAGAGTTGGACCCTGCGGCAACAGCTTCGGCACCGAGATGCCCGGCAGCATCGAGAGGCTGCAGCACATAGAGGAACACTGCCACAAAAAATAGCAGCAGTCGTCCAGTCCTCGATGTCTTTAACGTAGCTAGGATGGCTCTAACTCATTCTGAGCAGGATAATATCATTGATGGCAAATAGGGGGCTCTGCCCCGTTTGCCAATCGCCGATAGAGTCTCGGAAGCTCCATGTTGGCTTGAGGTATGCGATAGAAAGAAATGATCGATGGTCAGAACTCCCTCGAAATGCCGAGGGGAAGGACATGCGCCTTTGGTTCGCGATCTTTTCGATTAAAGTGATAATTACATCTCCGTGGCAGCCTCAATGCGTCCCATCATGTTCCGCACCGGCGAAGGGGACCGAAGGCGCCCGATCGCTCCATCGAGCATGGTCCGCTGACGCACGTGCATCAATGCGAGATCGGAGCGCTCACTAAAGAACGCGAGCCGCTCGCTGCAAGGCTTTGGCTGATCGCGCACTGTCTGATTCCCTAATCCTTTAGCAAGAAGCGGTCCGACCGCAATCGGCCCAATTGCCGCCGCAGTCTTTATCCAGTGAACCGTTCGGCGAGTGTCAGGTTTTAGCGATGGACCTGCCGTTGAACCGGCCGTGCGGGAGCGGCGGGTTTGTCCCACGACAAGGCGATCGCTTGCAGCAGCAGTCGACCAGGCCCGGTCGTTTACATCAGCAGCCGCGGACGTCGGCTGCTGGCAAAACCGGACGCTCAGCAAGGAACTTGGGAACGACGGCTTAGTCCCAAAAAGCGACCTGCGGCCTAGCTGTGGGCGCGAACGCCTCTGTGCGTTAGGCCTGCCCTGGATGTGCAGCTGAAATCGACTGTCAAAATTGCGCGTCAGCGCCGCGGATAGGTCGGTGCGCGACTTGGGTGGGAAATGCGCCAAGAGCCTGCGTCATCCCGCTCGAGAGGAACCCCGCACGAATCGCATAGTGCCGTATATCCTCCCTGTTTTCCGCGCGCGATGGAGTGCATTGAAGGCTTGTGGCGGCCGAAATAGCAAAGCAGGGACATACTTGGTCAAATAGCCGGATGCAGGCGAGCCGTCACTCGCAAGGAGGCGCAAATCAGCGGGAAACTGCGGAATTGCCAAGTGGTCTTCGCGCGGGAACGAATGACAAAGCGGATGAGCACGATATATCAAGGGGATGCGCAGATCATCGAGACAGTCACGGCGTCCGGCAAACGTCTTACAATTCCGGGGATACAAGCCGAAACTGCGGAGATTTCCCCGCGGGGCCGCAAGCCGGCATGGCGGGCTTCTCATCGTCGCGCTCGGTCTCGTCGCAGGCGGCCTCATCGGCTTGGGGCTGAGCATGTGGATGGAAGCGGGCTGGCCTGGGATCGCCCGGGTTGCCGGCACGAATGCGGCTCCGTCGCTTTGCATTGGCAGTGTACACGACGGCGATACCATCCGCACGTGCGCCGGGGAACGCGTGCGGATCGAGAACATCGACGCACCGGAACTGCCCGATAGCCCTAAATGCACCGACAGACGGCGGCAAGGATGGTGCGACTATAGCCTTGCTGTGCGCAGTAGGGATGAACTCGCTTCATTCCTGAAGGGCGGTCACGTGGCGATTTCGCGAAGCGGAACGGATAGATACGGTCGCACGCTCGCCCGTATTCTAGTCGATGGAAGGGATGTCGGCGATCATCTCGTCGAACTGGGACTGGCGAGGCCCTGGCAATGACGGGTTCGCGGAGGTTTCAATCGCGGTATCGTCACGAACAGGAGACATCGTGGAATGCCAGCATCAACCTGTCGAAGAGCAATTCAAGTCTTTCGCGGAACTCCGCAGTCAGCTGAATGCCGACCCGGCGGCGATCACTTTCATCAACAACGCGAACAACAAGGCCATGTTGGACCATGGCATCGATCTTCCGATGGGCACTGGAGATCGGCACTTTACCGGCTACGCTGAGCGGCCAGATGTAGGGCAATCTGCCTTCATGGTCGGCGACATACAGGTCAAGCAACATGTCCCACACTGGATTTGCGCACAGCATCGATCCGACAAGATCCGTCACAAGCTGTCGTTGGCGGATCAGCGCGCGGCACAGGGGAAGGTGCCGGTTCGCCGCACCGGGGCTATCCACCCGGTCGCTCCGTCCCGAGCGAGGCCGCACCGGAATTCAGATGCGGGGCCAGCATTAGCGAATGGCCCCCCGGTGCGTCAGCACTTTGGCGCCATGCGGCAATCAGGGCTTCCTGTTCGGGCAAAAGGGCATCGATCGCTCCGCTCGGCCTTGCAGTGTCCTCGAGCAACAGCGAAGGGCAACGGCCCTCGAACGTACCGAGGTTGGGGCGATGCACTTGGTACCCTGCGAGGCGCGCAAGGCTTCTGGGGAATTGCCGCGCAACCTCGGGCGGGTATGCAAGCCAAGGGAGCTCGTAAGGTTTCAGCCATCCAAGGCAGTAGCTGATAATAATGCCGCGGCGGGGAAGGGCGGTACGATTGGCGCCTGCCGCATGGAGCGTCGAACCCAGGAATACGAGTGCCGAGCCCGGCGCCATTTCTGCAATGACGGCTTCCTTAGGGGCGATCAGCAGTTCATCCTGCCGCCGGTGGCTTCGGGGCCAGACGAGCGTTGCGCCATTATCCCGCGTAAAGGCCGACAGCGGCCACATAACGTTGATCAGGAATTCCATGCCGCGTTCGCGGTCAACGAAGCGGCTGCATGGCCACATGTCCTGGTCGCGATGAGGAACCTGCTGGCTCGCCCCTGGAGCTAGCTCGATTGCCTGCGTGAGATTGAGCGAGAAATGATCGCACCATGGGCCCAGCAGGTCGTTGGCAAGCGCGAGGATCAGATCGTGCCCGACGAGATGTGCTACATGGTAGGATCGCTTGAGAAGTCCGGCAAAGCGTCGCGTTGCCGGGCCGGAGAAGCTGCCTTGCGAAAACGCGGTGGCCGCAAAGTGCGTCTCGAAGTCCGCGTTCAAGGCTTCGATCAAATCCGGCGAAACCAGATCCTCAATGATGGCATAGCCATGATCGCGCAGTCGAGCTGAACACTGAGAGGAAAGTGAAATGGCGGTCATCGCAGTTTCCCCTTCGTCACTGACTGAGAGCGGCAAGTGGCGCGAGCGTTTCCGACCAGATGCCGGTTTCACCCAGCAACCGGGGTGTCTCGTCGTCGATGTGGATCATCAGGGCGGCGAGCATGCCGCAAGGCAGGTCCTGGGGCAGTCCGAGCGGTTCGCAGCGCCATCCGAACGAGAGGATCTGCGTGTACCAGGGCATGTCGGCCACACAGCAATAAGCGCGGATACAGTTATCTCGCGCGAATAGCGTCAGGGCCGTTGCCAGTTTGTCACGCACAATCCGGCGTTCGGCCGCACGGATGCCGCGCGACAAACACAGCCGCGAGATCTCCCAGACATCAGGCAGGCGTGGGTTGTCGAGGTTGCAGAGGCCGGGAAAGACATCGCCCAGAACATGGGGCTGGGTGGTCGGCAGAAGCCGAAGCGAACCCAAATGCTTGCCGTCGGTATCGGCGATGATGAGATAGATGGTCGAGGGTGTGTCGAACTGGTCGATTTCATATTGGCCATCGAGCGCGGGCAAATCCCAGCGCAGCAGATCGATGAATACGCGCTTGCGTTCCTGATACATCTGAGCGAGCAGCGGCCCCTGCGCCGCCGCCCATCCGCCTTGAATGACATGGGTCATATTCGCCATCTCCTTTTGCGATGGCGAAAGGATCAGCGAAACCGGGATTCGCGAAAATTCCTCTATTTAGAGGATGTCCGGCGCAGGCTGTGAAAGCAGATATGTCCGTCAAATAGGGCGCGGAACACCAAGGCGGTCCGCTTGAATACGCCGCATTTGCGCATGGCGCCGGTGACGTGTTGATGCACCGTCGCTTCGGAAAGTCCCAATGCGTGCGCGATCTGGGTATCCCCCATGCCGGTTGCGACAAGGCCCACGCAGTCTACCTCGCGCGGGCTGAGTCGGGGCAAGGACGGGGTCGATTTTTCGGCACCGAGACGGATGCGGACCAGCTTTCGCGCAGCCTCAAATCCAAAGCCAGCGACTATGTGCGTTGCACCTCGAATTCTAGGAGTCATGGATACGCGCTCAGAGGTCGCAAAGGAGCAGGTGCCCCGATATTCTCCTGGCGAATGCACCGGTACGGTCACGCCATCCTGAAGTCCGAAGCTGGCACCCTCTTGCATGATCGAAAGCTGGCGCTTGCTCAGCCTTACCCGCCTTTGGATGGAGTGCCATGCGTAGGGAGTGGAGCGGCCAATGCTGGCTGCATGGACGGGATCGTCGAGATAATAGCGCTCGGCCAAAATTCGTTCGACCCAACCATCCGGGTAGTTCGATATCGCAACCGCCTCGTCCGCTGCGGCTAGCAGGTCCACGTGGCTGACGAACGCAAACTGCTTGAAGCCGAGGCGTCTGGTTGTTTCCAGCAACAAATCATAGAAGTCAGCATCGGTGCGTACTTGCCCGAGGCTAAGCATGAATTCGACAAGCTCTGGACCAATAACCATCCAGCACTCCCCCTGTTGAAGCGCAGGCATTCGGTTTGGCTGGCGACCAGTCTATTTTCGCTAATTCGAAGCGTTTCCATTCAGCCAGGCTGATCGCCCGCAGGTTGTAGATATGGCTAAGGACAACCATCGAGGGCGCGCCCTGATCGCCATGACCGCAATCAATCCTGAATTTGGAATCGCGATCAACAGCATGAATATACTACTGGCCGTCAATCGGATCATGACATTTTTGTTACGCGATCTAACCAGTCTATCTCAACCTCTCATATGCTGAAAGCGATGACGATCAGCGAGCTCGATTTGCTCATTCCATCGGCATCGAAATTCGTATAACATTTTAGGTGCTTCATGACACCGCGCCGGGCAATCCGTGAGGAACCCGCAACTTGGATGTCATCCACTTCCAAGACACTGCTGGCCCGAGCAGCCGTCGACGTCATCGTTGGCGCAACTGTTATGCGCTGCGGAGAGTAGGGGGGACTGCTGTCCCAGCGGGACCATTTCCTTTCGGAGATGCGCTCGCCGCACCCAGTTCATCAAGAACGGCCCGGTTGGCAGGCGCGGCATTCGCGAAATGCCGGGCGCGTTTTGCCAAAGGCTTCCGCTTGTCACGCATCAAGCCCACGCGAAGCACTTGGTTCGATGTCGGCCGTAAGAACGAAGTTGGAAGGGGAGGGAGTAGCAGGGGTCTGAGCGGACGGAACGTGCCATTCGAACTGAGACAGGTTCGGCGATGACGCAACCATCCCGTTTCAAACAGTCAGACCTTACTCGCGCCATCAAGGCAGCCGAGGCCGCTGGCATGCATGTCGGCCGGATCGAAATTGATCCCAACGGGCGAATCATCCTTCATGCAGTTTCTGCCCCCGGCGCGGCGATGCCACAGCGTGAGAACAGCTGGGACGATCTTTTGCGATGAGACGCCGATTTCTGCCCAAATACGTGACGGCGTTTGTCGACCGCCACGGCAAGGAGCGCTTGCGTTTTCGGCGCACTGGATTCGAAAGCCACTATTTCAAATCCAAGCTGGGAACCGAGGAGTTCCGCCAAGAATATCGAGCATGCTTGGATGGTCGGGAGGTGGCCATACCCGTCAAGGTCAAGCGCAGTGCTCCGGGAACTATTGATGATCTGGTAGCTCGCTATTGCTCTTTGCCGTCACGGCTTGGCCCGACTGAAACGACCCAGCGAAAAATTCGCGGCATCCTGGAGAAATTCCGAAAGGAGCATGGCCATCGCACTGTTGCGGACCTGGAATTTGAACATGTGGAGGCCATCTTGCAGCGCAAAATGGAACGCCGGAAGGTCGGCTCGCGAATCGAAGGCGGCGTTGAGGCCGCTCGCAAGCTCCGAAAGGAATTGGTCCGTCTGTTCGATTTCGCCGTCAAATCCCGGATGATGGATCGCAATCCCGCAGCTTTGGCCGACCGTATCAAGATCGCTCCTGGCGAACGTTCCAAAGGCTATTACAGTTGGACTGAGAGCGACATCGACCAGTATCGCGAATGCCATCCTCTGGGATCTCGCGCTCGGCTTGCGATGGAATTGATGTTGTGGACTGGGCAGCGTCGCATCGATGCCATCCACCTTGGTCCCAGGCACGTAGCGACCGGGCGCATTGAACTCAGCCAATCCAAAGGGGGGAAGGTTCTGGGGTTACCCGTCGCACCTCAGCTTCTCGAAGCAATTGTCGCCATGCCCCCATTACCGGAGGGTGCGGAATGTTTCCTTCTGAACGAACTCGGCCGCCCGTTCACTAATGCCGGATTTGGGAATTGGTTTCGAGATCGATGCGACGAGGCCGGATTGCATAAGTGCACTGCACACGGTCTGCGAAAGGCGATGATGCGGCGCTTGGCAGACGTTGAGACGAGCCAGCAAGGCCTCAAGTCGGTCTCAGGTCACAGCCGCGATGAAGAGGTGGCAATCTATGTCCGCGGCGCTGAGCAGAGACGTCTTGCTGCGGCCGCTATCGCCCGAGTCTCCGACTGGGAAAAATTGCCTGAAACCGAAAAGGAAGATGCGCTCGCAGAGGCCGCAAAATTGGCTCTATCGGCGTGGAAAATGTCTAACCTTAGGGAAAGTTAGACATCCGGTTAGACATTTTTCTTCGTAAATATTTGAAATTATGAAGAAAAATGAAAAGGATGGAGGCCCGAGCCGGAATCGAACCGGCGTATACGGATTTGCAGTCCGCTGCGTCACCACTCCGCCATCGGGCCATCCAAGGTGGTGTTCCTGTGGAGGTGCGCCCCTAGCAACCCTCCGGGCCGGGCGCAATCCGATTCGCGCGTCGGTTGAAAACTATCGTTTGGCTAAGGGCTTCCTTGCGCTACGTTAGGGCCGATTTGCCGCGCCGGCCTGGGCGGGGCTGCTGGTGGAGCCGCGTTGATGATCCTTGGAGCCGTTCTTGCAGGTGGGCAATCCAGTCGCTTCGGCAGTGACAAGGCGCTGGCGGAGCTGGAAGGGCATACATTGCTTGCCCTGGCGGTCGATGCGCTTGCGGGACTGTGCGATCACGTGATTGTCGTCGGGCGCGAAACGGCGCCGGCGCCGACCCTGCCTGATTGGCCGCGGCCCGGGATGGGCCCTCTTGGCGGCATTGCGGCGGCCTTGCACCACGCGCATGACGAGGGTTACGAAACGGTGCTCACCTGCGGCGTTGATGTCGCGGCGTTGCCCGATAACCTGCTTGAGCTTCTGGGCGCTGCGCCCGCATGTCTGGTCGATCAGCCGGTGATTGGCCTCTGGCCAGCCTCGGCCTCCATGGCAATCGAGGCGCTACTGCACAGTGACGAGAAGCATTCGATGTTGCGCTTCGCCGACAAAATCGGTGCGCGCAAGGTCAAGGCAGGCAAGTCGATCCCCAACATCAACACTCCGGCGGATCTCTCGGCGATTTCCGAAAAGGGATAAAAGGAAGAGGCGCGCGTCGCTTCCTGTCAGTGCTTCGCGGGCCGGCCCAGGGCGCCTGAGGGGGCCACCTTGCCGTATTGCGAGCGCACGCCGGGTCCCTCATCAGCTTCCTCGGGCAGGGTGAGGCGATAGCCGCCGGGCGAGCTCGTCTCGATCATGCCGGACAGCCCCACGAAGGAGAGCTTTCGGCGCAGGCGGGACATGTGGACGGCGATGCTGTTGGTCTCCGGCACGAAGCCCATGCGCCACACGTCCTGGATCAGCGACTGCTTGCTGACGGTGTGGCCGACGCAGTCCGCCAGGCGCCAGAGCAGGGCGAACTCACGTGGATTGAGGTTCAACGGCTTGTCGTCCCCGAACGCCTCGCGTGCGAGCAGGTCGAGCGAGAGGGATCCGATCTTGCGATGGCGCGGCAGCCATTGCAGCGCCTCTGAGACCCGGCTGGCGCGGGCTTCCAGTTCCTCGAGGCTGATGTCTGAAGAGACGACGTCGCCGAACCCGATCTGCAGGAGCGTGGCCCGTTCGTGCGCAAGCTCCACGCCCGTCACCAGCACGTGGCGCCGCATTTCCACGCCAAACGAGGAGAGGATGTGCATCCAGCCCATGTTGTCCAGACCGGCGGCGTAAAATACGCCGATGCATTCCTCGCTCGGCCGGTCGCGTTCAACAAGTTTCCAGCCGGAACGCCGCAGGTCCATGTCCTTGGGAATGTCGCCCGAGGCCAACCAGCAGAAGCCATGCTTGGCTCCTTTATGCTGGTCGGCTTTCTTGGCGGTATCCAGGCTGGCCATCATTTCCCCCATCTCCGTGCAGGCCTTCAATTCATGCACGCAGATTGTTCGGGTTTGGGCACTCAAAAACAACACATAAAAACTTACAGGAATGTCACCTGGATCACAGTTTTTTATGTGAGAAAATACCATGTCAGCCTGTTTAGGGCCCCTCAGGCGCCCGGTGTGTTGACCCCCTTGGAGCTCAGGAAGCGCTTGATGTTGCGGGCCGCCTGGCGCAGTCGCTGCTCGTTCTCGACCATGGCGATGCGCACGAAGCCTTCGCCGTCCTCGCCGTATCCGACGCCCGGCGCGACCGCGACTTCGGCTTCGGTAAGAAGCTGCTTCGAGAACTCGAGGCTGCCCATCTCCTTGAGGGCAGGAGGCAGGGGGGCCCATGCGAACATCGAGGCCTTGGGGCTGGGGATTTCCCACCCGGCGCGGCCGAAAGCCTCGACCATGACGTCGCGGCGCTTCTGGTACAGTTCGCGGTTCTTCTCGACGATGTCCTGCGGGCCGTTGAGCGCTGCGCAGGCGGCAGCCTGGATCGGCGTGAAGGCGCCGTAGTCGAGGTAGGACTTCACGCGCTTGAGCGCGGCGATCAGCTTCGCGTTGCCGACGGCGAAGCCGACACGCCAGCCTGCCATGGAGAAGGTCTTGGACATCGAGGTGAACTCGACGGCAACGTCCTTGGCGCCCGGAACCTCGAGGATCGAGCGGGTCGGCTGTCCATCGTAATAGAGTTCGGAGTAGGCAAGGTCGGACAGGATCCAGACCTTGTTCTCCTTGGCCCAGGCGACGAGGCGTTCGTAGAAAGCGAGGTCGACGGTTTCGGCCGTGGGGTTCGACGGGTAGTTGACGATCAGGATCGACGGGCGCGGCACGGTGAAGGCCATCGCGCGTTCCAGCGACTGCCAGTAGCGCTCGTCAGGCGTCGTCGGCACCGAGCGGATCGTGGCCCCGGCGATGATGAAGCCGAAAGTGTGGATCGGGTAGCTGGGATTGGGCGAGAGCACGACATCGCCCGGCGCGGTGATCGCCGTGGCGAGGCTGGCCAGGCCCTCCTTCGAGCCCATGGTCATCACCACTTCGGTCTCGGGATCGAGATCGACGTTGAAGCGGCGGCCATAGTAGTTCGCCTGAGCGCGGCGTATGCCCGGAATGCCCGAAGAAGCGGAGTAGCCGTGGGCATCGGGCTTCTGCGCCACTTCGCACAGCTTGTCGATCACGTGCTGCGGCGGCGGCAGGTCGGGGTTGCCCATGCCGAGGTCGATGATGTCCCGTCCCGCCTGGCGTGCTGCGTGCCGCATCGCGTTGACTTCGGCGATGACGTAGGGCGGCAGGCGCTTGATGCGGTAGAACTCGTCTTCCATGACCTCGATAAATCCATGATGGCGGCGGGATTGCCGCGTGGCTTCCTGTAGGGGATTACGCGCGCGGCGCAAATGCCGATCGCGTGGATTGCGCAAGGATATTGCCCAGAAGGGGGCTCGACAGTTTGTGCAGTGCAACTAAGACTAGGTCACGATCCAAGGGAGTTTCGTGATTCATGGCTACTGACGCTACGGAAGTGTTCTCGGATATGCTTCGCGGCCAGGCCAAGGGTATGGCGACTCTCTTTGGTCAGATGTTGCCTGCCGAAAGTTCGCAGGGCGCGGAGAAGGCCGTCCAGTGGGCGGAAGTGGCAGGGCGCTTGCAGTCGATCTGGACCGAGTTCCAGGTCGAGCAACTGAGCAAGGCGTCGGGCGAGAAATCGCATTACACCGACCCGGTGAAGTGGATCGCGACTTTCGAGGCCGTGATGCGCCAGCTGCCGCTCTCCAACCCGCAAGTCCAGCAGGGTCTCTGGGACGAAGTCATCGCGGTGCTGACGGCCGTGCTTGGCCAGTACGGCATGGGCCCGCGCGCTTTCGAGGAAGCGAAGGGCGATCCCCATATGCCGCTTCGCGATCGGCGCTTCGCCGATCCGGAATGGCGCAGCAAGCCGATCTTCGCGGTCCTGCACCAGCTCTACCTCTTGCTCTCCACGCAGGTGATGAAACACGCCGAGGCGATCGAGGATCTCGAGCCGGGCCGCAAGGCGCAGCTGATCTTCGCGGCAAAGACCATTGTCGATGCACTGAGTCCGGCGAACTTTCCCCTGACCAACCCGGTGGCGCTGGCCAAGGCCAACGAGACTGGCGGCGAGAGCCTGATCCGCGGGTTCGAGCACATGCTCGACGACTTGCGCAAGGGCCAGCTGACGCATACCAACCCGGCCGCGTTCAAGCTGGGCGAGAACATCGCGGTGACGCCGGGCAAGGTCGTTCACGAGACCGACCTGTTCCAGATCATCCAGTACACGCCCACCACCGACAAGGTGCTGGCAACGCCGCTGGTGATCTTCCCGCCTTGGATCAACCGCTTCTACATCCTCGACCTCAACGCGAAGAAGAGCTTCGTGCGCTGGGCGGTCGAGCAGGGGCTGACCGTGTTCATGGTCTCTTGGAAGTCTGCCGACGCCTCGATGGCGGACCTGTTGTGGGACGATTACATCCAGGCCCAGATCGACGCGATCGACCATGTGCGCGAGAGGCTGAAGGTACCGGCTGTGCACACCATCGGCTATTGCGTTGCCGGGACCACCCTGGCGGCGACACTTGCCGTGCTGGCGCGCAAGGGCGAGGCCGACAAGGTTGCCAGCGCGACCTTCTTTACCGCCCAGGTCGATTTCGAAGGGGCAGGCGACCTCAAGGTCTTCGTCGACGACCAGCAGATCGAGACGATCGGCCAGCTTTCGCCGGAGGGCTACGTCGACGGACGCTATCTTGCGGCCACCTTCAATATCCTTCGCGGCAACGATCTGATCTGGAACTACGTCGAGAAGAATTACCTCAAGGGCGAGGAATACCCTGCCTTCGACCTGCTGCACTGGAACGGCGACGTAACCAACCTGCCGGCCCGCTGGCATCGCGATTACCTGCGTGATCTTTACCGCGACAACCGCCTTGTCGTTGCGGATTCGCTGAGCGCGTGCGGGGTGCCGATCGACCTGCACCGCATCACCACGCCGGCCTATGTCCAGGCCGGGCGCGAAGATCACATTGCCCCGCCTTCCAGCGTCTGGAAGTTCACCCATTACCTTTCGGGGCCGCAGACTTTCCTGCTGGCAGGATCCGGGCATATCGCCGGGGTGGTCAATCCGCCTTCTTCGGGCAAGTACCAGTACTGGACCAACGACGAATCGCCCGACACGCTCGAGGAATTCGTCGCCGGGGCGAAGGAGCACCCGGGCAGCTGGTGGCCCCATTGGGTCGAGTGGATTCGTGCACTGGGCAGCGATGAAGTCTCGGCTCGCGGCAAGCGGCGCCCGGGCGGGCGCGGCGACAAGGTCATCGAGGATGCACCGGGTCGCTACGTGATGACGCGCTGATTCAGCGGCTGTCAGGGTGCGCCGCGCCGGGGGCGTTTATGCCTGGCGCTTTGCGCATCTTATGGGGTGATGACCTGCGCTCGGTGAAGCGATGATCACCGGCGCTGCCGAAATTTAATCGGCAGTTCCGCGCAATCGTCACGAAACCTTTCGGAAATTGCGGATATCCAAGCAGGGCCGGATTCGGTAGTATCGCATCGGCAGCGCGCTGCGGCGCGACATTGGAGAGAGGACTGCCCAGCCCGCACCGGACCCCGTGTCTGGGCGCGATTGCTGCACTGCAACATTTATTGTGCAGTGCACAATTTTGGTATTGACTTCGCTTGTGCGAGATCATATTGTGCAATGCAACAAACAGAATTCTCGAATCGCTGACTACCGAATCGGGCTGCAGTTGGCCCGAGCGCAGAATGCGGGAAGCAGGATTGAAGCGTATGGCCGGGACCGAAGACGAGAAGGGTAAGGCGCTTGCCGAAAAGGCTTACGAAGCGGCGGCAGCGTCAGCTTCGGATGAGCCTTCGGTCAAGGCCGGGAAATCCGTCAAGCCGGCAGCCAAGACGACGGCGGCGAAAGCCGCTTCAGAGGAATCAGCAGCGAAAAAGGATGAGCTCGCAGTGACCCCGACCGAAGCATCCAAGCCCGAAGAAACTGCGGCCACGGAAGCCAAGCCCGAAGCGGCTCCGGTCGTGGAAACGAAAGCTGCGGCGCCTGACACGGCCGACGCCACGACGGCCAAGGTCGCGCCCAAGGCGAAGACTGCCCCCAAGGCGGCCGTCAAACCCAAGACTGCGGAGAAGCCCAAGGCTGCCGCCGCAAAGTCGAAGCCAGCTCCGGCCGAAAAGCCGAAGCCGGCACCCGTCGCTCCGGTTCAGGCCGCTCCGGCCAAGCCGGCGCTGGAGGTCGCAAAGGTAAAGCCTGCTACGGCCAAGCCCGCGGCACCTCAAACCAAGGCGGCGCCCAAGACCGTCGATGCCAAGTCACCCGTATTCGCAGGACTTTTCACTAACTTCATGCTCGAGGAACAATCAATGGACATGAGCGCTAACTTTGCAGGAATTCAGCAGGCGATGACCGAGGCCCAGGCCAAGGCCAAGGCTGCTTTCGAAAAAAGCACCACCATGATGGGTGAAGTGAACGAATTCACCAAGGGCAACGTCGAAGCCGTGATGGAATCCGGCAAGATCTTCGCCGAAGGTATGCAGGGCCTTGGCTCCGAGATCGTTTCGGAAGGTCGCTCGACCTTCGAAACCATGTCGGGCGACATCAAGGAACTGGCAGCTGCCAAGTCGCCGACCGACTTCTTCAAGATCCAGGGCGACATGATGCGCAAGAACTTCGACAGCGCCGTCGCCTACAGCTCGAAGAACAGCGAAGCGATGCTCAAGCTCATGAGCGACGTGATGGCCCCGATCTCGGGCCGCGTCAGCATGGCCATGGAGAAGGTCCGTCAGACCTCGCTCTAAGGATTGCACGCATTACGGCCGATCGGGTGGCAATGGCGCACCCGATCGGCCAAGCGTGAAAATCGTACTATCTGGCCGGGGCATCTTGTAGTTCAGTGCTCCGTTGCGATATTCTACCCGCCATGCATCCCGACCCAGCCGATTCAGATCTCTTCCGTCCCTTGCCCATGCGCTGTGGGGACAATGATGATCCCACCCGCAACCCGGGTGGCGACGAGCAGGTCGGCATTGCCACCAAGACCCGCGCAAAGCCCAAAAAGCCGAGCCAGTTCAAGGTGCTGATGCTTAATGACGACTATACCCCGATGGAATTCGTGGTGATGGTCCTCAAGCGTTTCTTCCAGATGGATCTTGAGCAGGCGACCCGCGTCATGCTCCACGTGCACCAGAAGGGCGTCGGCGTCTGCGGCATCTTTCCTTACGAGATCGCCGAGACCAAGGTGAACCAGGTGATGGATTTCGCCCGGCAGAACCAGCATCCCCTGCAGTGCACCCTCGAAAAGGCCTGATTGCCGGCCGATGTTTCGGCGGGGAACCGCCTGCACTTCCCGATAGTTCAGCCTTCCTTGTGGCGTGAGGCGGGATGTCCCGTTTTCCGCGTGGCTTGGCATCGCCGCACGGCGGCCGTCGTCAGGCGCTCGCGCTGCCCCGTCGATAGCCCAGCTTATCGGGGGTTAGGCCGACAAATGGCTTTCGCCCGCCGCGGCTAGCCGTTAAGGGCCAGAGGAAGGACGGTAATGTGACGACGAACACGTGAAATTCTTCAGCGCCATCGATCGCTACATCTTCCGCCTGGTGCTGATGCCCATGCTCGGCATCTTCCTGCTGGCGGCTTCCTTGCTCGTGCTCGACAAGATGCTGCGCCTGTTCGACTTCGTCGCAACGCAGGGCGGTCCCGTGGGCGTCGTGTTCAAGATGCTCGCCAACCTGCTGCCGGAATATGCCAGCCTGGCGATACCGCTGGGCCTGATGCTCGGCATCCTGCTCGCCTTTCGCAAGCTCGCCACGTCCAGCGAACTGGACGTCATGCGTGCCGTGGGGCTGAGCTATACGCGGCTCCTGCGCGTGCCGTACCTGATCACGATCGTCCTGGCCGGCCTCAACCTGGCCATCGTCGGCTACCTGCAGCCGCTCTCGCGCTATTATTACGAGCAGCTCAACTACGAGCTGAAGTCCGGTGCACTGGGCGCCTCGATCAAGGTGGGCGAATTCACCGCGCTCAAGGACCGCATTGCGCTTCGCATCGACGAGAGCCGCGACGATGGGCGCCGTCTCATCGGTATCTTCGCGCGCGTCGCCAACGAGAAGGGGCAGGTGCTCTCGATCTCCGCGCGCGAGGGCCAGTTCCTTGCGCTGCAGGGCGCGCCCGACACGGTCATCCTGCGGCTCGAGCAGGGCCAGATCATCCAGGATATGCCGGGCAGCAGCCCGCGCGTCCTCAGCTTCACCCGCCACGACCTGCCGATCGACCTGCCGCAGATCGAGAAGTTCCGCAAACGCGGCGGCGAGGACCGTGAGTATCTCCTGCCTGAACTGATGAAGCTGGGCTGGAGCGACGAGAGGCCCAGGCAGGAGCGCGTGGCGAGCCAGGCGAACTTCAACTACCGCCTGGTCGAAGTGATCATGATGCTGCTGCTTCCGCTGCTCGCGGTGGCGCTTGCAATCCCGCCCAAGCGATCGAGCTCTTCGCTCGGCCTGTTCGTCTCTATCGTCATGGTCGTGGCCTATCACAAGGTGAACCAGTACGCGGCGGACGTCGCCGCGCTGGGGCGGATCAATCCGATCATCGGCCTGTGGGGGCCGTTCCTGGTGCTCGCGATGCTGATTCTCCTGATGTACTACCGCGTCGCCTATGTACCGGGCGGACAGGCGATCGGCTGGCTCGAAAAAGGCGCCGAGACCGTCAGCAAGCGCCTGAAGTCGCTGCTGCGCCGCAAGCGTCGCGGCCCGCTCCTCCCGGCCCCAGCGGATCCGTCCTGACATGCAGCTTGAATTCTTTCCCTCGCGCTCGCTGACGCTCTACCTCGCGCGGCTCTTCATCACCCGCATCGTCGCGGTGCTGCTCATGCTTGTGCTGGTGCTGCAGGTGCTCGACCTGCTCGGTGAGAGCGGCGATATCCTGGCCTATTCGGGCAATGGCGAGGCGCAGCTGTTCTACTACGTCAGCTTGCGCATCCCCCAGCTGATCGCGCGGTTCCTGCCTTATTCGGTGCTGCTGGCGACGATCATCACCCTGGCGACGCTGAACCAGAACAGTGAAGTCATCTCGATGAAGGCGGCGGGCCTGTCCGCGCACCAGATCCTGGCGCCGCTGATGCTGACGGCGCTCGCCGTATCGGTGCTCAGCTTCGGCTTCAACGAACGTGTCGTAACCCGTGCCAGCGCCACGCTCGATGCCTGGCAGGCCGTGGATTATGGCCCGATCCCCAGGAAGGCCGGGGCAAAGAGCAACCTGTACCTTGCCGACGGGCGCGATCTCCTGCTGGCGCAGTCGCTGGAGGGGACCGGCAATGGCATGGTCCTGCACGGGGTCACGTTTTACCGGCGCGATGCCAACGGCATGATCGTCGAGCAGCTGCGCGCGCCGGATGCGGCCTACCTCAATCCGGGCTGGAAGCTGGACAAGCCGGTGCGCTTCGACGTTGCCGGCACGAAGACGACGACGCTTGCCACCGCCACCGTCGCACCGGGCATTACGCCTGAAAAAATCACGATGTCGAAGGTGGATGCGGATTCGCAGGACATTGTCGAACTGGCTTCGTCGATCCTGGCTCTGCGCGATGCCGGGCGCCGGACGAGCGAGCTGGAGGCTGCGTGGTGGCACAAGATCTCCGGCCCGTTCTCTTCAACGCTGATGCCCTTGCTGGGCGCAGTCGCGGCATTCGGCCTGGCCCGCTCAGGCCAGCTTCTCATCCGCGCCGTGATCGGCATGGCGCTGGGCTTTGCCTACTTCGTGTTCGACAACGCCGCGCTCGCGATGGGCAACTTCGGCGGCTACCCGCCGCTGATCGCGGCATGGGCGCCGTTCCTGCTCTTTGCGCTGATCGGTGAAACGGTCCTCATCCGGACCGAGGAATAGGCGCCGCTTCCGGCAACCTGTTCGAGGTTGCCGGGCGGGGCGTTCCCGTTCCTACCGAGGCCGCATCGTGCTGCCGACGAGCCGTGACATCAGTGGCATCAGGCCGGGATAGCTCGCCTTGGTGTAGGTCGTATCGAGGCCCAGATGTTCGCTCAGGCGGCGGTGCGCTTCGCCCAGCGAGTGATAGGGCATGCTGGGAAGCAGGTGGTGCAAGGCGTGATAGCGCAGGCCCACCGGGGCCCAGAGCGGTGCCAGCACTGCCGGCGGCGGCACGTTCACTGAATCGAGATACTGCGCGGTCACGGTCATCGCATCACCGTCGTTCTCCCACAGGTGCGCCACGAGGGTGCGGACCTGGTTGAGGAAGGCGGTCAGCGATACGACGCACAGAGCGATCAGCAGCGGGCGCCAGCCCAGCACCAGCGTGCTGGCGAGCAGGGCGATCGCCCAGGCCGAGCAGCCCAGCTCCTGCCAGAAGACCATGCGCCTGAAATCGCCTTGGGGCGGCCGGCGGCGGAATTCGGGATTGATCGCCAAGGCCGAGAAGCGTGCCCAGACGAGGCGGCGCAGGGGCGGGATAACCGCGCCGAGTGGCACCAGCACGGCCGAGCGCAGCAGCAGGGCGAAAGGCAGCAGGATCGCGGTGAGGGCGAAGACCGGCAGGCTCCAGGGCTTCATCAGGGCCAGCGGCAGGTATTCCGGATCGTCCACCGTCCCATAGCGCGTGCGCGCATGGTGCAGCGTGTGCACGCCTTCATACATCAGCGAGGGCGTAAGCAGCGGAATGCCGACGAGAAGATTCCAGCCGAAGCGGAAGCCGGGCAGGGCGTCCTTGTGGATATGGGTCAGCTCATGGATGAACAGCAGCGCGCGGTAGAGCGCGAGAGCGGCGAGGATGCCGCTGAGCGTTGCCAGCCAGGGATTGGCGATCAGGATGGCGCCCGCCAGCGCGGCGTAGCCCAGCGCGGCCGAGGCCAGCATGTCCGGCCAGTAGATGCGCGGGAGCGCGGCGGAAATGTCGCGGGTCAGCTCTACGGCCGCGCGCAGCATCTCCTTGTCGTCGGGAATCGCCGACTTCTTGATAATCCCGCTCTGCTGCTGCGCCGGAGCGGCAGCGGGGGCGTCGATCACGTCCTGGGCAATCATGCAATCAATCCAAAAAGCATTCCTGTGGGTCGATTCCGGGAATTTCCGTGATTCGAGCCGGGGTTGCCGCGATCTCCGGCCATGCCCGACTTGACAATATGCCGGGACCGCACGCAGGTCGCGTATCGATAATCCTTCTCGCACACAACAAAGGCAGGATCGTGGCGAACGCCCAACTAGTCATCACACCCGTTTCCGGCAAGGCCGAGATCAAGGCCTTCGTCGACGTTGCCTATCGTCTCAATGCGCAAGATCAAAATTGGGTGCCCAATCTGCGCATGGAAGAGCTCGAGAAGTTCACGCCCGGCAAGAATCCTTTCTTCGACCATGCCCGTTGCCAGTTGTTCCTGGCACGGCGCGAGGGCCGTATCGTCGGGCGCATATCGGCGCACATCGATGAACTGGCGCTGACCCTGCCGCTTGAGCAGGGCATGGGACCGGGCACGGGCAACTGGGGCGCGATCGAGGCCGAGGACGAGGACGTCGCCCGCGCCCTTATCGAAACTGCCGAGAACTGGCTGCGTCAAGAGGGCATGACCCGCGTGCTGGCGCCGATGAACCTGTCCGTATGGGAAGAGCCCGGCCTGCAGGTTCGCGGCTTCGATCACCCGCCGATGGTGATGATGGCGCACCACAATGCCGCTTATCGGCCGTGGATCGAGGGCGCGGGCTACGCGCTGGCGAAGACGCTCTACACCTACGATCTGGATGTGACCAGGCAGTTCCCGCCGCTGGTCCAGCGCATCGTCGCCTCGGGCGAAAAGAATGCCAAGATCCGCGTGCGCGAAGTCGATCTCAAGCGTTTCGACGAAGAAGCCGCGATCATCTGCGACATCCTCAACGATGCGTGGTCGGACAACTGGGGCTTCGTGCCCTTCACCGACCGGGAAATCGCCCATACCGGCAAGAAGCTGAAGCCGCTGGTCCATCCCAGCCTGATCCGCATTGCCGAGTACGAAGGCGAGCCGGTGGCCTTCATGATGACGCTGCCGGATCTCAACCAGGTGCAGAAGCGGATCAACGGCAAGAAGGGCAAGCCGTCCCTGCTCGGCTGGCTCAAGCTGGCCCTGTGGCTGCGCAAGCCCAAGCGGGCCGACATGCGCGTGCCGCTGATGGGCGTGCGCAAGAAGCTGCAGTCCTCGCGCCTTGCCAGCCAGCTCGCTTTCATGATGATCGAGTACATCCGGCGTTCCGCGACCCAGATGTTCGATTCGCAGCGAGGCGAGATCGGCTGGATCCTCGAGGACAACCAGGGGATGGTCGCGATCGCCGATGCCATCGACAGCAAGGTGAACCGGGAATACGCGATCTACGAAAAGGCGCTGTGATCCGGTTGTTGGGGCCGGCTTCCAGATTTTCTTAACGGGCGGCGGACTACCCTCGTGCGGCGAGGCATGCCTCTGGGGCATGCCGCGATCGCGGAAGGCGGGTCGTTGAAGATGAAGTACAGGTCCTGGCTGGTCGTCCCGGGCAGCAGCGAGAAACGGCTGGGCCTTGCCATGGGCACCGGGGCGGATGTGGTCGTTGTCGATCTTGCCGATACCGTGCCCGATGCGGCAAGGCGCGAGGCGCGCGCCATGGCGTGCGAGTGGCTCTCGGTACACCGCCGTAATCTGCTCGAACACCGGCAGATGGGACGCTGGGTGCGCATCAACGCGCTCGATTCGGGGTTATCGCGCGACGACCTTCTGGCGGTCATGCCCGGCGCGCCGGATGGCATCATCCTTCCCGGAGCGACCGGCCCGGAAGCGGTCCGCCAACTTGCCAGCGAAATCTACGAGCTGGAGCAGGCAAACGGCATCGCCGCCAACTCGGTGCGGATCATGCCCGTCGCCGGCGACAGTCCGCGCGGCCTGTTCGGCATGGCGCAATATCTCGATACGCCGCACCAGCGCCTGTTCGGCCTGACGTGGAGCGCCGCGGGCCTCGGTGTCGCCATGGGCTGCAGTCTCCTGCACGGCGCCGAAGGCGAGCGGAGCGATGCGGCGCGCCTGGTGCGGGCGCAGACGCTTCTTACTGCCCATGCCAGCAGAACCGTCGCCGTGGATGCGCCTTTCGAGCGTTTCGAGGACGATCGCGGGCTTGCAAGAGCTGCGCAGCAAGCGCGCGCCGATGGATTTGCCGGGATGTTCGCGATCCACCCGGGACAGGTGGCGACGATCAATGCCGCATTCACCCCGAACGGGGAGGAACTGGCACAGGCCCGCGAGATCCTCGCCCTCTTTTCGGCAAACCCGGATCAGGCTTCACTGCCGCATCAGGGCCGCATGATCGACCGCACGCACCTGGCCATCGCGCGGCAAGTGATCGATGCGGCCGGCGAAGGTGATAATGCTGCCGAGGGGCAGCGCCTCTCGGCCCTGCTGCGTCCGGCTTAGCTGCGTCCGGTTTATTCGGCCTGCGGAGCGGGTTGCGCCGCTTCGGCGGCCGTTGCTTCCTGTGCGGCGGCCTGCGCCTCTTCGGCCGCGTCCGTGGCCTGTGCACTTGCCGGTCTGGGCCCCGTATCGCCGCTTGCCGCCGCTTCCGGATTGGCCAGCGGGGACTGCGAGCGAACCGTGTCGTAAGGCAGCATGTCGTCTGTCACCGAGCGCGGCAGCAACTTGTCGCCCGCAGCCTCCTTCGGGGCAGGGGCATTGTCCTTGCAGCCGCCCAGGCTCGACACTGCGGCGCCGGCGATCGAGAGGGCCGTCCAGAACTTCAAATGCCGGTGCATCATTCATGGGTCTCCGGTTTGCCGTCGGCGGGCGGGCAGGGACGTTCAAGCGCGGCAAGGAACGAATCGGCCCTTGCGATCAGCGCCTTGTCCCATGTGTCGAAATCGACGTCATGACCAAGCCGCGCAAGGCTGGTAACGCCGAATTCCTCGATACCGCAAGGCACGATGCCGGTGAAATGCGACAAGTCGGGGCGGATGTTCACGGCAAATCCGTGCATCGTTACCCATTTGCGGATGCGCACGCCGATTGCGCCGATCTTCGCCTCGCGCCCGTCGATGTCCTGAGTCCAGATCCCGATACGGCCCTCGCTGCGGAAACCCTCTATCCCGAAGTCCCGCAGGGTATCGATCACCCAGCCTTCCACGGCATGGACGAAACCGCGGGCGTCGCGGGCGCGCTTCTTCAGGTCCAGCAGGATATAGCCGACGCGCTGGCCCGGGCCGTGATAGGTATAGCGCCCGCCGCGCCCGGCCTCGACCACCTCGAAGCGCGGGTCGAGCAGTTCGGCGGAGGCCGCGCTGGTTCCTGCGGTATAGACCGGCGGATGTTCCAGCAGCCAGACCAGCTCGCGCGCCTCGCCCGCAGCGATAGCGGCATTGCGCACCTGCATTTCCTCCAGCGCGGCGCGATAGGGCACCGGCTCGCGGCTCACCCGCAGTTCGATATCACCGGGAAGCGTGTCTGGGATCGTCATGCCGCGTTGCGTGGCGGCATTCCCTGCGGTTATCAAGTGCCTTTAGGCTGGCGCCTGTGCGACGGCATGCGGAGTAGAACATGAATTTCGACAGCAATCTTGCCTGGAAGCAGGCCTCGGGTGCGGTTTCGGCCAATCGCGAGGTCGTCCTTGCGCTTGCCGGCGTGTTCTTCATGTTGCCGCAGCTTGCCTTCGCGATCTTCTTTCCGCAGCCCGAACCGGCTGCGGGGATGAGTGAGCAGCAGATGGTCCAGATGGTCACGGCTTACTACAGCTCGATCATGCCCATGCTGATTCCGATGGCGCTGATACAGGCTCTCGGCACATTGGCGCTGCTGCGGCTTCTCGACGGGAGCAGGCGGCCCACGGTGGGAGAGGCGATAAAGGGCGGATTGCGCGGGGTCGTCCCCTACTTGCTCGCGCAGCTGATCAGCGGTTTCGTCCTCGCACTCGTCGCATTGGCCGTGATCGGCCTGTTGGGCGCCCTGGCGGGAATGGCCGGAATGTTCGTGGGCGTTGCCATCGTGGCCGCGATCACCGTCTTCGTGGCGGTGCGGCTCTCGCTGACGGCGGCTGTCGTCGCGGTTGAGCAGGCCACCAATCCGATTGCGGCGCTGTCGCGCTCCTGGAAACTGACCGCTGGCAATACCACGCGCCTGCTGACCTTCTACGGCCTGTTCATCGTCGCGTTCATCGTCCTGCTGATCATGGTCAATGTCCTGATCGGCATTCCCCTGGCGCTGCTGGCGCCCGATCATGTGGCCATGATTGTGGAGGCGCTGGTCGGTTCGGCCCTCAGTGCGCTGATGGCGCTCTATCTCGTGGCGATCATCGCTGCGAGCCATCGCCAGCTTGCCGGGAACACCCCGGAGGCGGATAGCGCGCCGTTCATCTGAGCGGGCGCTGCAGCCCTTCGCCATGGCCGTGGCAGGCTGGACCGCGACCGGACGGCGACGGCGCAGGGCTTATCGCTCCCGCGAAAAGGGCAATGCCGTCGGTCGATGGGATGAATTGCGGGGAAGCGCGCGAGGGCCTCAGCCCTCGTCTTCGTCCTTCCAGCCCCAGTAGAGGAAGCAGGGCGGCACGTTTATCGCTTCCATGCCGTTGTCGATCCGCTTGAAATGGCGCGCCATGAAATCGCGTGCACGCGGCGTGAACTGGTAGACCAGGAACGCGCCGCCCTTGCGGATCACGCGGTGCGTCGCCGCGGCAATGGCGGGGCCGACGCCCTCGGGCAGGGTCGAGAAGGGCAGGCCGGACAATACGTAATCCGCCTTTTCGAAACCGTGCGCCTTGACGATTTCCTCGACGTCCGCAGCCGAACCCAGCACGGCCTTGAAGCGGCTGTCGCTGATGTTCTTGCGCAAGTACTCGATGAAGAGCGGGTTGGTGTCGATCACGATCAGCATGCCGTCGCGCGGCAGACGATCGAGGACCGGCTGGCAGAAGGTGCCGACGCCCGGGCCATACTCGACGAAGAGTTTGCAGTTCGCCCAGTCGACCGGCTTGAGCATGCGGTTGATGGTGAATCGCGACGACGGGACAATCGAGCCGACCATCACCGGATTGCGCAGGAACCCTTCGATGAAGATGCCCCATGGTCCGAGGGACCGCTTGATTTTCCGCTTCAACTTCTGGGGCAGTGCCTCACGGGCAAGCTCTGTGCTGGTCATGCTGGCGGAAGCTCTCGCATTGTTGTCGTCATTTTTGTGCAGCAAAGTCGGTGGCAGATTCCTCCGACCTTTGCAAGTTAACGACCCTGTAGGGTCAGAGAATTTCGTGGACCTTGTCTTGCGGACGGCACAGCCTGACGCCCTTGTCGGTCTCCACCAGGGGGCGTTCGATCAGGATCGGTTCGGCGGCCATGGCGTCGAGAACGGTCTGGGCATCGGCATCGGGCAGCCCGCGTTCGGCGGCGTCGGTGCCGCGCATGCGCAGGCCTTCCTGCGGCGTGATCCCGGCATCCTTGTAAAGTTGCGCCAGCTTGTCCGCGCTCGGCGGATTCTTGAGATATTCGATCACCTCGACCTCGATACCCGGGGTTTCCTCGAGCACGGCGAGGGTCTTGCGCGAGGTGCCGCACTTGGGGTTGTGCCAGATGGTCGCCTTCATGGCTTTCTCCTGATTATTCCTGGGGTGTGTCGGTGGCGCTGCCGGTGTCCGCGGAAGCGGTTGCAGGCGCCAGCGCGGGAACGGCCCGCGCAGCGTCTTCGGCGGTGATGCCCGGTGCCGGTGCGGCGCTGATCGTCTCTTCGCGGCGCATGACCCGGCCGGCGCGCTGTACCGCACGCACGAGGCGCGGATAGACGCCGCAGCGGCACAAGTTGGGGATCGCCTGCTTGATTTCCGCTTCGTCCGGATCGGGATTGCGCGCCAGCAGGGCCGCGGCGTTGATGACGATGCCCGGGGTGCAGAACCCGCACTGGATCGCCTGTTCGGCAACGAGGGCCTGTTGCACCGGATGCGAACGGTCGTCCGAAAGGCCTTCGATGGTCTTGACGAAGCGGCCTTCGCACTCGGCAATGGTGATGAGGCAAGACCGCAGCGGAGAGCCGTCGACCAGCACCGTGCAGGCCCCGCAATCGCCGATGCCGCAGCCATACTTGGTGCCGGTGAGATTGGCAGCGTCGCGCAGCGCCCACAGCAGGGGCGTCTGCGGATCCATCTCGAATTCGACCGGCCGGTCGTTGACGGTCATGCGCGACATCGGGCTTCCTTATGCGCTGGAGGCGCGAAGGGCCAGAGCCTGTCGCAAGCCGTTGGTGAAAGCCTAGCGGAAACCGACGCGCAGCCCCGCCCAGACGGTGCGCGGCGTGCCCAGGTCGATGGAGCCGGGCTGATTGCGTGTGACGATGGTCTCGTCGGTGAGATTCTCGCCCCGGAGCACCACCGAGACGAGCGGCATGACGGGAACCTTCACATAGGCATCGAGCGTGGTGGCGGCAGGCAACGCCTGCGTTTCCCGGTCGTCCTCGAACTGGCGGCCGACGTGGCGCACCGTCGCCGCAATGCGCCAGCCTGGCTTGGGCAGCCACGCGATGGTGCCGCTCGCCGCAAGCTTGGGAACCTGCGAGGGGCGCATGCCGTCGAGGTCGGCCTGGATGCCGCTTGCCTCGACCTTGGAATCGGTCCAGCTCAGCGAGCCGTCGAACTCCACTTGCCCGAGGTCGAGGGCTGCGGTCGCCTCCAGCCCGCGGGCACGGATTGCATCGACGTTCTGGCGCTGGCGCAGTTTACCGTCATCGGAAATGGTGACATTGGCGATGGCGTTCTTGAGCTTGTTGTCGAATGCCGTCAGCGAAATGGTCAGGGCCTCGAACGGCCGGGTGTCGACACCCACTTCGTAACCGCGCAGCTTTTCCGGCCTGAGCGCGGCATTGGCCTGCGTCTCCACCGGAAAGACGACGAAGGGGCGGTAGAGTTCGTTCAACGTGGGCAGGCGCATGCCAGTATAGGCGGCTGCGCGCAGGGCAAGGGCTCCGCTGGCGTGCCAGACGAAGCCGCCGCGCACATTGCCGGTCCAGCCTGAACGGTCGGCGAAGGCCGTGTCCTCGTTGACCGCGCCGCTGGGCGTGATTTCGCGGTAGAATCCATTGCGGATCGTCCAGCGGTCCGCGCGCCCGCCCGCAGTTAGGACGAGCTTGCCAAGCGTCCAGTCGTCCTCGACGTAGAAGCCGACGTCGGACTGATCACCGCCGGCCCGGCGGATCGCGGTGCGCGCGCCGGTGAAAGTGTTGTAGGGCATTTCCAGCAGTCGCCCTTCGGTCAGGCGGACGTCTGCGCCCATGCGGAGGACGTGCGCTTCGCCGACTGGGGGGCGAAGCTCGAACTTGCCGCCGATAGCCGTCGTCGGGGTCTTGGCCTGATCCAGCGCCTTCACGAAGCGTGTCGAGCTGATCACGACATTCGAAAAGTCCTGCGCCTGGACATAGCCCAGAACGTCGAACTGCCAATCGCCCCTCCCCACAAGGCGCAGCGAGGCCTGTTGGCCGGACGACGTCGAATCCGCTCCCTTGAAGCGCAAGGTGCGCTGGTCGTCATAGGCCATGGCCGAGGCCTGCAGCTCGACGGTGTCGTTGAGCGGAGCGACGCCGCGCAGGCTGGCCGACCAGCTGTCATAGGCAGCCCGCGACGAGGCATCGACGCGCTGCGACCTGGGCGTCGTCCAGAAACCCTGGCCGCGGTCCCACTGCACGCTGGCGACGAGGAAGCCGGCTCCGAGATCGGGTGCGATCGTTGCCGAAGTCTGCGTTTCTCCGCGGTCGTTGACGAGGGCGAGAGCCTGTAGGGGCCCCATGTCGCGCGGCCCGGCACTGGTCAGTTCGATCGTGCCCGATACCGCGCCGGTACCAAAGGCGCCCGCGCCGCCGCCGCGGGTCACGCGGATCGAGGCGAGTCGGTCGGGCGCGAGGGCGCTGAGGGGGATGTAGCCGAAGAAGGGATTGGCAATCGGTACACCGTCGAGCAGGACCAGCGTGCGGCTGGAGGCATTGCCGCCGAGTGCGCGCAGGGTCACGCCCTGTGCCGAAGGATTGGACGAGCGGCTGTCCGAGCGGCGGAACTGCTGGAACCCGGCGATGGAGGAAAGAACGTCCTCGATCCGGCCCGATGCACTGGACACGATCTGGTCGCGTGCGATGGTCTCGACGTCGTAGGCCGGTGTCGCGGGGCTTTCTTCCAACCCGCGTCCGGTCACGACGATAGGCGCAGCCGGACCGTCGTTCGAATCCGCCGCATGTGCCGGCAACGAACAGGTAAGCGCACCGGCGATGAGGCATGAAGTGCTTGCAACAAATCGATTTCGAACCTTTGACATGCGCGCTTGGATAACCTTCTCCCGAGCACTTGCAAGTTATTGACGAGAACAGTGGAACTTGCTGCAACTTTCGGTTAGTTACCCCGGTGTGACCCGCTTGGTTTATTTCCGAGACGGGCGCGCCGGCTCCCTTCGGGGGGAGGGAGCCGGCGCTTCAAAGCCCCTGTTTCCCGTTGTTCATCATCGTCGGATGCGCCGGATCGAACCTTTCGCGTGCCAATCCTGCTTGCCGGGCCTGCCCAAGGGCGTAGAATTGCCTTGTGACTGAAGAACAATATCTTTCCGGCCGCATCCTGCTGGCCATGCCGGGCATGTTCGACCCCCGTTTCGAGCGCTCGGTCAACGTGATGTGCGTGCATGACGAAAACGGGGCGCTCGGTATCGGCATCGGTCAGGTCCGCGAAGGCGTGACTTTCCATGACGTCCTGAACGAGCTGGGCATCGATCCCGGCGCTGCGCCCGACCGTGCGGTCTGTAACGGCGGGCCGGTCGAGCCGGGGCGGGGCTTCGTGCTCCATTCCACCGATTGGGGCGGATCCGACACGATTGCGGTTCAGCCGCTCTGTGCACTCTCGGCCTCGATGGAAGTGCTGCGCGCCATAGCCGAGGGACGCGGGCCGAGCCGCTGGCTGATGGCGCTTGGCTATGCGGGGTGGGGCGCCGGGCAACTGGAAGGCGAAATGCGCCACCACGGCTGGTATGCGGCCGACCCGCATCCCGAAGTCTTGTTCGATACGCCCGTGGATGAGCGGTGGAACGCGACCTGGCAGGCCGAGGGCATCGATCCCGCGCTGCTGTCCAACGCTACCGGGCAGGCCTGACGCGGCCTCAGCCCGGTTCGGTCCCACTCCTCAACTGCGCCAGGTCTGCAGGAACGTCGACATCGGCGTGAATCGCCGGGTCCGTGCAATCGACGAAGACGACGTCCGGGCGCTGACGCAGCAGCTTGCCTGCGCCCTGATCGCCCGTGAGCCCGGCAATCGCCGGAAAGGCGCGGGCGGAAAGCAGTACCGGATGGCCGGGGCGGCCGCCCTCGCGCGGCATGGCGGCAAAGCCGTCGCCGATCGCGTGGGCGAGGCGCTCGGCAATGCCGAGCGGGATGCGCGGCATGTCGCCAAGGAAGACGAAGGCGCCATCGGCCGTGGCGGCAGCAGCGATGCCTGCCTGCAGGGACTGCGAGAGGGAGGTGCTGGCGATGCGCACGATTTCAACGGGCGGCGAACTTTCCCAAATGCCGGTTTCGAGGCCGCGGCGAGCGACGACAATGACGCGGCTGACCGGCGCCGCGCGCGCTGCCCGGATCGCATGAAACAGCAGCGGTTCGCCATTGAGCGGAGCAGAGAGCTTGTCGCTGCCGAAACGCGTCGCCAATCCGGCCGCGAGGACCAGCGCGACGCGTGTCACGCGCGCTCCTTCGCCGGATTGAGCGCCTGCATGATTTCGGCGACGACACCCGTGGCGACTTCCCAGGGCGACTTGCCAAGACCCGTGATGCCCGGAGAGAGGTGCAGCGCGTCCAGTTCCTCACGCGTCGCTCCGGCAGCTTCGAGTGCGGCCAGGCGTCCGGCCGCGCGCGATTTTGCACCGATCATGCCGACATAGCCTGCCGAACCGCGCAGGGCCGCGAGGCACCCGCCGAGGTCGTGGTGATCTTCGTGCGTCGCTCCGAGATAGGCGGTCCAGCGATCGACACCAAGGCTCTCGAGCGCCTGCGTCGGCGCTTCCCGCAGGTATCCGGCCACCGGGAACGGCGGCGGCGAGGAAGGGCCGTCCGGTCGCACGAGATAGGTTTCGAACTGGGCAAGAGCACCGAGCCGCGCCGCCGCCAGCGCGCCGGGATCGCCCCCGGAGACGATCAGCCGGCGGGGCGGATCGTAGCGGCGTGCAAGGGAGAACGGCTGGTCCGTCAGGGTCAGCAGCGCCCCGTCCTGCGCCGAGACGCGGCGCATGGTGCCGTCGCTGTGCCACTGGCAGGACCGGCGCTCGGCCGCGTGGCGCAGCAGTTCATGCAGGGCTTCGTCGTCAGGCAGAATGCGCTCGAGCAGGATATGCAATGCACCGCCGCAGCGCAGGCGGATGTCGATCCACGGGCTGCCGGCGCCGTAGTGCAGGTGTCGCGGTTCGCCGTCGGTCAGGACGCGCGCTGCGTGGCTGGCGACGTCGCCCTCGATGCAATCTCCGGAGAAATAGCCGCTTGCCGCAGAGCCATCGAACACCATCTGCGCGCCGGGGCCACGCGGAGCGCTGCCTTCCACCCGGTACAGGGTGGCCAGCACGACGGGCCGACCGGCATCGGATGCTTGCGCCAGAGCGGGGCGCACATCGTCGACCCACCCGAACAGCGGCCAGTCAGCATTGTCGATTTGCCCGTCCATGTATCTGTGGTCTGCTCCGGTCTGAGACGCGGAAGTATGGTCGCGCGAAGCGTAATGCAATGCAGGTGCCGGGAAGCGCGCCGGGGAGGCAAGTGGTCCCCGCGCTGTAGGGATTAACCTTCAGGCTCGGAAAATTGCGGGGAAGCCGCCCAGGCTTCGTCTTCGCCGATGCGGTCGGCGTAGAGCAGGCGACCGCCGGAAAGGTGCCAGAGGGCTTCGTTGAAGTTCGAATTGCTCATCGCGAAGCAACCTTCGCTGCGGCCCAGCTTGCCCCACTTGTCGATCATCGACTGGTCCACGTACCAGGCCGGATGCATGACGATGGCGCGCTGAAGCGCCATCGAATTGTCCTCGTCCAGCCCGACGAGGCGGATCGATGTGCCGTACTTGCCCTTGTACCATTCACAGGTGAGGAAGGCGCCGCGAGAGGTCGCCTCGGAACCGGGAGTATTGGAAAAGCGCTGCAGCCAGCCGCTGTGCTCCGGATCGGAGCCCTTGCCGTGCGCGAGCAGGAAGCTGCGGACGGTTCCGGCCTCAATGTTGGCGAAATGCAGGCGCGGCTTCCACGAAGGCTGGGCAAAATCGGCGATCCCGACCAGATCGGTGCGCCAGACCTTGTTGCCGACGCGCTCTGCCTGACGGGAGGCGACATCCATGATCTTGCGTTCGTAGGGGGTCAGGCTGGAGGCTGCGGCGTCGACCGCCAGCGCGCGTCCGGGCAGGACAATTCCGGCGCCTGCCGCAATTGCACCCTTGATAACCTCTCGCCGTCCGAGCTTCAAAACCATGCGATCAATATAGCGCTTTCCTGCAGCAAGTTCCAGCCGGGACCGCAGCTTGCCGACCCGCGGTCGAGGCGGGCCGGCGCTGCGCTTCACTGGCAGCAAATGCCTGCAAGTGGGCTCAGGCGACCACCTTGAGGGCGGTCTTCTGGTGCTGCCTGATCCAGTCTTCCAGAACCGGCGCGATGCGGTTGCGCCACTTGCTCCCGTTGAAGATGCCGTAGTGGCCCACGTTCTCGGCAAGGAAGTACTTCTTGCGCTCTTCCGGCAGGTGCGTGGCAAGGTGCAATGCGGCCCGGGTCTGGCCGATGCCCGAGATGTCGTCCTTATCGCCCTCTACCGCGAGCAGCGCGGTATCGCGGATGCCGCCCAGGTCGATGCGCTCGCCGCGGTGGACGAATTCGCCCTTGGGCAGCGAGTGCTTCTGGAACACGTGTTCGATCGTCTGCAGGTAGAAGTCAGCGGTCATGTCGCAGACCGAGCGATACTCGTCGTAGAAGGCCTTGGTGGCAGCCGCGCTTTCCCCGTCGCCTTCGACAAGGTGCTTGAACATGCCGTAATGGCTCATCATGTGGCTGCCCAGGTTCATCGCCATGAAGCCGGTCAGCTGCAGGAAGCCGGGATAGACGCGGCGGCCGCTGCCCGGATAGGTAAGCGGGACATCGGCGATGACATTGTGTTCGAACCACGAGAGCGGCTGCTGCATGGCAACGTCGTTCACGCTGGTCGGCGCTTCGCGGGTGTCGATCGGGCCGCCCATCATCGTGAGCGTCGCGGGGCGGCAGGGATCCTTCTTGGCGCCCATGATCGCGGCTGCGGCATAGGCAGGAACCGAGGGCTGGCATACGGCCAGCATGTGCGTGCCCGGGCCGATGTGATGGAGGAAGTCGACGAGGTAGTCGATGTAGTCGTCGAGGTCGAAGCGACCGGCCGAGGCCGGCACCATCTTCGCGTCGGCCCAGTCGGTGATATAGACTTCGCAGGTTTCCAGCATGCGCGCGACGGTGCCGCGCAGGAGGGTTGCGTAGTGGCCGCTCATCGGCGCAACGACCAGCAGCTTGGGCGCGTTCTCGGGCAGACCCGGATGATCGAAGCGCAGCAGGTTGCCGAACGGGCGATGGAGCACGATCGCTTCGGTGACGGGGTAAGTGGCATCGCCGACCTTCACGGTCTCGATGTCGAACTCGGGCTTGCCGCGTGACGATGCCGCGTGGGCGAAGACTTCGAGCGCCGATGCCATGATCGGGCCAAGGCCGGTATAGCCCAGGGGGAGGCTTGGGTTTGTGAGCATCTCGGCACCGACCGAAGCCCACGCCGCTGCGCCACCGAGCATGGTGCGCTGCAATTCATACATGTTGTAAAGCAAGATTCATCTCCTGGCCGCCGCACGCAGCCGTCCTGACGATTCCCTTCATTCTGGGGATGAATTGACCTTTGTGCAATGCGGCATTTCCGATTTCAGTCTTTTGCATAGCAATTGAAGCAGCTTGTGGTCACCTTTAGCCTTCCTGCGGCCTCGGGCCTTTCCCTTAGCGTCTCAACGCGGTAAGGGGCCGCGCATGGACGCCAATCCGGGCCAGACCCTAACGCCGCAGAGTGAAGCCTCGACGACAGGCGAGGAGTCGCCGCGTCGCAAGAGCCTGGGGCCGCTGCGCATGGTCTGGCGCGAGCTGTTCCACTATCCCGGACGCATGGCGGTTGCCGGTTGCGCGCTGATCACCACGGCGACCTCCACGCTCGCCATTCCCTATGGCTTCCGCCAGATTATCGACCAGGGCTTCGCAGAGGGCGCGGACCCGACCGCAATTCGCAAGTGGTTCATCGCGCTGCTGTGCATCGTCGCGGTGCTCGCAGTCGCCACCGCGATCCGTTTCTACAGCGTTTCCTGGCTGGGCGAGCGAGTCGTCGCCGACATCCGCCTGCGCGTTCAGCGCCACCTGCTGTCGCTTTCGCCGAGCTTCTTCGAGGAAAACAGCCCTAAGGAAATCGCCTCGCGCATGACCGCGGATACCGCGATCATCGAACAGATCGTCGGTACGACCGTTTCGGTCGCCCTGCGTAACGCGATCATGGCAATCGGCGGCGTGGCCTATCTTTTCGCTCTGGCGCCGACGCTGACTATCGGCCTGATCGTCGCGATTCCACTCGTGATCCTGCCGATTGCGACATTCGGACGGCGGTTGCGGGTGGTCTCGCGTACCAGCCAGGACCGTGTGGCCGATATCGGCGCGATGACCTCAGAAGTCTTCGGCGCCTTGCGCGTGGTCCAGGCATTCAACCAGGAAGGCCGCGAGATGGGCCGCTTCAGCGAGGCGGTCGAGCGAACTTTCGAAACCGGCAAGCGGCGCATCACCATCCGCGCGATCATGACCGCGGTCATCATGTTCCTCATCTTCGGATCGATCACGGTCATCATGTGGCGCGGCGCGGTCGGCGTTGCGGAAGGCACGATCACCGGCGGCACGATCGCGGCTTTCGTCGTCACCGCAGGCATTGTCGCGGGTGCCTTCGGTTCGCTGACCGAAGTCTATGGCGACCTCGTGCGCGGCGCGGGCGCGGCAAGCCGCCTGGCCGAACTGCTGGGCGAGCGTCCGGCGATCTCGCCTCCGGCACGGCCGCAGGCGATGCCCAGCCCGGCCCGCGGAAAACTTGCGTTCGAGAGCGTGACGTTCCGCTATCCTACCCGGCCCGAGCAGGCCGCGCTGAAGGATTTCAGCCTGACTGTCGATCCCGGTGAGACCGTGGCGATCGTCGGGCCTTCGGGCGCGGGCAAGTCGACCCTGTTCCAGCTGGCCGAGCGATTCTACGATCCGCAGAGCGGCTCCATCAAGATCGACGGCGTACAGCTGACATCGGCCGATCCTGCCGAAATCCGCCAGCGCATCGCGCTCGTGCCGCAGGAAGGCGTGCTCTTCGCCGCCAGCGCACGCGACAACTTGCGCTACGGCAATTGGGACGCCGACGACGAGGCGATCTGGCAGGCAGCGCGCGCGGCCAATGCCGAGCAGTTCCTCAAGGATCTTCCCCAGGGCCTCGATACCTTCCTCGGCGAGGACGGCGCCCGTCTGTCCGGTGGCCAGCGCCAGCGCATCGCGATTGCCCGCGCGCTCCTGCGCGAGTCGCCGATCCTTCTGCTGGACGAGGCGACCAGCGCGCTCGACGCCGAAAGCGAGCGGTTGGTTCAGGATGCGCTCGACCGCCTGATGCAGAGCCGCACGACCCTAGTGATCGCGCATCGCCTCGCCACTGTGCGTCAAGCCGATCGGATCATCGTCATGGACGGTGGCCGCATCGTCGAGCAGGGCACGCACGACACGCTTTCGGCTGCAGGCGGGCTCTACGCACGGCTTGCCTCGCTACAATTCGACATGCGTCCCGACCAGCGTTCGACCCTGGACGCGTAAAAGACTGGAATTGCGCAACAAGGAAATTATGTTGCGCTTCATCGGCGGGTCATCCGGACTCGTTCAGTCTCGTGTCGAACAATCCGAAAAGGATCAGGCATGCCTCGAATTCTCGGCAGGGCGCTTGCGTCGAGCGCCGCCATTTCAGCTTTCGTATTCAGTCTTTCCGCCGCCCCGCTCAGCGCTGCCGACAATCCCGTCGCCGCCTCTGACCCGGCCGCAGCCGACTGGGGCGATTTCGGCGTCCAGACCCAATGGATGGAAAAGGACGTAAAGCCGGGCGACGACTTCGACACTTTCGTCAACGGCAAATGGGTCGAGACGACCGAACTGCCGGCCGACCGCACCCGCTGGGGCTCGTTCGACGAACTGCGTGAACTGTCCAGCCAGCGCCTGCACGGCATCATGGATGACCTGATCGCTTCGAAGCCGGCGCCGGGCAGCGATGCCGCGCGGGTTGCTGCCGCCTATTCAGCCTTCATGGACACCGCCGCGATCAACGCAGCTGGGCTCAAGCCGGCGCGTCCCTATCTCGATGCGATTTTCGCGGCGAAGACGCCGACCGACCTGATGAAGCTTTTCGCCTCGCCGGGATATGCTTCGCCGCTGGGCGTCTATGTCGATGCCGACCCCAAGCAGAGCGACGTTTATGCCCTGCAGGCCGCGATCACCGGGCTGGGCCTGCCGGACCGCGACTATTACCTCAAGAACGATGAGCGCTCGCAGGAAATCCGCGCCAAGTATCTCGATTACCTGGCTTTCGTGCTTGGCAAGGCAGGCTATGCCGATCCGGCTTCGGCTGCCAAGGCGGTGATGTCGCTGGAAATGCGCATCGCCCAGGCCGACTGGGACCGCGCCGCTGCGCGCAACCGCGATCTCACCTACAACAAGCTGTCGATGGGTGAGTTCGAGGCCTTCGGTTCCGACGGCCTCGTGCGCACTTTCATGGACACCGTGGGCGCGGGCAGGGCGAGCTACGTCATCGCATCCGAGATCCCGCCGACGGCAGAGGAGCTGAAAGACGCCAAGATCGATGCGGCGAAGGCCCAGACCCTGTTCGGCGGCGGGCTCCCGGCCGCGATAAAGCTGGTCGACGAAGTGCCGGTCGCGGTCTGGCAGGCATGGCTGGTGGCGCACTTCCTGCGCGATCACGCATCGGTCCTGCCCAGCGACATCGACGATGCGACTTTCAATTTCTACGGCAAGACCCTGACCGGTCAGCCCGAGCAGCGCCCCCGCTGGAAGCGCGGCATCAGCGCGGTCGAGGGGATGGCGGGCGAACTGCTCGGCAAGATCTACGCCGGGAAGTACTATCCGCCCGAGAACAAGGCGGCGATGGAGGATCTCGTTGCCAATCTGCGCAAGGCGATGGCGCTCAACCTCCATGACCTTTCGTGGATGGGGCCGGCAACCCGCAAGGAAGCCGAGGCCAAGCTGGATGCCTTCACGCCCAAGGTCGGCGCGCCCGATACCTTCAAGGAATACGAGGGCCTGACTTTCACGCAGAACGATCCGCTGGGCAACATGATGGCCGCGGGCAAGTGGCAGAACGACTTCGACATGAACCGCATCGGCAAGGCTGTCGACCGGGCAGAATGGTTCATGCTGCCCGAGACCGTGAACGCCTACTACAATCCGCCCTTCAACGAGATCGTCTTCCCGGCCGCGATCCTGCAGCCGCCATTCTTCAACCTATCGGCCGACCCTGCGGTCAATTACGGCGCGATCGGCGGCGTGATCGGCCATGAGATGGGCCACGGCTTCGACGACCAGGGCGCCAAGTCGGACGGATCGGGCAACCTGCGCGACTGGTGGACGGCCAAGGACAAGGCCAATTTCCAGAAGCTGCAGGACAAGCTCGAGGCGCAGTACAATGCCTTCTGCCCTTACGACGAGGGCAAGACTTGCGTGAACGGCAAGCTGACGATGGGCGAGAACATCGGCGACCTGGGCGGCCTCAGCCTCGCCTACCGTGCCTACAAGCTCTCGCTGAACGGCAAGGAAGCGCCGGTGATCGACGGCTATACCGGCGACCAGCGCTTCTTCATGGCCTGGGCGCAGGTGTGGCGTTCGAAAGTGCGCGAGGAGCAGGCGCGTCAGTACCTGATGACCGACCCGCATTCGCCGCCGCACTACCGCATCAACGGCATCGTCCGCAATTTCGACGAATGGTACAGGGCCTTCGACGTCAAGCCGGATGACAAGCTCTATCTCCCGCCCGATCAGCGCGTGCGGATCTGGTGATTTCAATGCCCGGGGCAGGACCTGTCCCGGGCATTTTTGCATGGGGGATCAGCGGGTCATCCCGTTTTTCGACCTGACTATTTTGCATCGCAGCGCGTGCCGCCTTGACTTGCCCGGGCGCTGCGGCTTGGTTGCGCCGCGATGGACCTGACCCTTACTGCAATTCTTCTCGGCATCGTCGAGGGACTCACCGAGTTTCTGCCGGTCTCGTCGACTGGCCATCTCATCCTCGCCACCGAACTGTTCGGATACGATGCCGCGCAATGGGCGACCTTCAACATCGTCATCCAGCTGGGCGCAATCCTCGCCGTGATCGTGCAGTTCTGGCGTACGTTCTGGGCCGTGGGCATGGGCCTGCTCAAGCTTGAGCCGGTATCGATCCGCTTCGTGCGCAACGTGCTGCTGGCCTTTCTGCCTTCTGCCGTGCTCGGCCTGCTGCTCAAGGACTGGATCGAAGGTCTGCTCGGTCAGCCCAGCATCGTGGGCTGGGCGCTGATTGTCGGCGGCATCGCCATTCTCGTCATCGAGAAAGTCGCGAAGCAGGGGCCGTTGACCGGCGTCTCCGAGCTTTCGATGAAGACCTGCGTGGGTGTGGGGCTGGCCCAGTGCCTGGCCATGGTGCCCGGCGTCAGCCGGTCCGGCGCGACGATCATGGGCGCGCTGGCGATGGGCGTGGAGCGCCGTACCGCGGCCGAGTTCAGCTTCTTCCTGGCGGTGCCCACGATGATGGGCGCAACCACGCTGGAACTGCTGGGCGCGCGCGAGCAGCTCATGGCAGGCACCGGTCCTGTCGGCTGGGGAGAGATCGCGGTGGGCTTCGTCGTGTCCTTCATCGTCGCCCTGGTGGTGATCAAGGCGTTCATGGCCTTCGTCAGCCGCTCGGGCTTCTCGCCTTTCGCGTGGTATCGCATCGCTGCCGGTTCTCTGGCACTCTACCTGCTGACATAGGCCGCATCGCGACAGGCCATGCTGGAACGGGGATGATCTGACATGGGCAAGAAGCAGAAGGACAAGCTGGGTCGCAAGGCCTACGACAAGCTGCTCGAGCCCATGGAAGAGGAACTGGTCGGCATGGCCCGCTGGGCCGCCGCCACCGGCGCGCGCATCCTGGTCCTGTTCGAAGGCCGTGATACGGCGGGGAAGGGCGGGGCAATCAACGCTATCGCCGCCAAGCTCAATCCTCGCCAGGTCCACGTCATCGCCCTGTCCGCGCCCAGTGAGCGCGAGAATGGCCAGTGGTACTTCCAGCGCTACGTCCCGCACCTGCCGGCCCGTGGCGAAATCGTCCTGTTCGACCGCAGCTGGTACAACCGCGCCGGGGTCGAGAAAGTCATGGGCTATGCGACCGAGCCGCAGGTACAGGCCTTCCTGCGCGACGCCCCGGTCTTCGAAAGGATGCTGGTCGAGGATGGCATCCTCCTGTTCAAGTACTGGCTGACCTGCGACCAGGAGCGGCAGGAGGAACGCCTGTTCGAGCGCCTTGAGGATCCGCTCAAGCGCTGGAAGCTCTCGCCCGTCGATCTGGCTGCCCGGCTCAAGTACGAAGACTACACGAAGGCCCGGGCGCAGATGCTCAAGGCGACCCATACGCGCCATGCGCCTTGGACGCTGGTCGACTTCAACGACCAGCATCGGGGGCGACTCACCCTGATTCGCGACTTGCTCGATCGGCTTCCCGATACCCGCGTCGATCCGGCGCCGCTGGAGATGGAACCGCTCGATCACAAGCCGCTGAAAGAGAAATTCGACGTTCTTGAGCCGATCCGGCCCTTTCCAGAGGAGTGAAACGCCTCGGGCGGCTTGACTTTGCGCCGACGCTGAAGCATGGGCCGCAGCCTTGAGGGGCGGTCCTTGCTGGCCGTCCTCGATTGTTTTCAACGGACATGCCGGCCGCCAGGGCGGCTGAAACGAAGAGATTACAGGAAAACGCCATGGCGAAGCCCGCAACTGTCAAGATTCGGCTGGTTTCCACCGCCGACACCGGATTTTTCTACGTCACCAAGAAGAATCCCCGGAACACGACCGAGAAGATGAGCTTTCGCAAGTACGATCCCGTCGCGCGCAAGCACGTCGAGTTCAAGGAAGCCAAGATCAAGTAAGGTTCACGGTCGGTTCAAGGCTGTGGACCTAGGGACATAGCCATGAAACGAATTCGAATGACCTTTCGATCCTGTGTTGGCGCGGCCGCTTTGGCCGCGCTTGCCGTTCCAGCCCTCGCACCCGGCGAAGTGGCCGTTGCCGCCACCAAGGCGGAAAACGCCCAATTGAGCGAGGCGGTCGCGGCCTTGCGCGGTATTTCGACGCTGCGCGCGGATTTCGTCCAGACCGATCGCACTGGCCAGTCGGTAACCGGGACCCTGACGCTCAAGCGTCCGGGCCGGATCCGTTTCCAGTACGAAAAGAGCGTCAACATGCTGATCGTGAGCGACGGCAAGGCGCTCACGATGATCGACTATGACGTCAACCAGGTCCAGCGCTGGCCGATCAGCAACAGCCCGCTAGGCGCGCTGCTCGATCCCAATCGCGACGTGGCGAAGTTCGGCACGGTCAAGCCGACCGGCAATCCCAATGTGGTCAGCGTCGAGGTGCGCGACAGCAAGCACCCAGAGTACGGCGTGATCACCCTGATCTTCACCCGCAAGGCATCGGCCCCCGCCGGTCTGGAACTGTCCTACTGGGTCGCGCTCGATTCGCAGAACAAGCGCACGACCATCCAGCTCAAGAACCAGCGCTACGGGGTGCCGGTGACGGACAACGACTTCCGCTGGAACGATCCGCGTCGCCGCACTCGTCGATAGGAAACCTCGGTTCGTCGCTGGTTGTGTGGCGCCTGCGACAAACTGCGACACTTTCCTTAATTCTGTTCACTTGGCAGCAAGCCAATCGATCCTAAATTGGTCTTGTCAGAGCGGCTCGAGGCGGGTTTCCCCCCTGTTGCCCACGCCTCCGCAAGAGCGCTTCTGGCTTAGCGTGACGAACGCTTATGGAACCCTCGACCCCCTGCCCCCGGGTCGAGGGTTTTCCTTTGGAACTGCAGCGAGGATCGCAAGCGGCACTGGCAATTCGCCCGGAGCGCACCTAAAGCCCCTGACATGCTCAAGATTGCCACCTGGAACATCAATTCAGTCCGCCTTCGCATCGATCAGGTCGAGCGCTTCCTGACCGAACAGACGCCCGACGTCCTGTGCCTGCAGGAGATCAAGGTCGCCGAGCACCTCTTCCCGCACGAGATGTTCGAGCGGCTGGGCTATACGCACCGCGCGATCCACGGCCAGAAGGGCTACCACGGCGTCGCCACGGTCAGCCGCGTGCCGTTCGAGGAGTACAGCCGCCACGACTGGCAGGACAATGGCGAGGCCCGCCACGTCGGCGTGGAGTTGCAGGGGCAGGGCAAGGGCCTGATCCTCGAGAACGTCTATATTCCGGCAGGCGGTGACGTGGCTGACCGCGAGGTCAATCCCAAGTTCGGCCAGAAGCTGGACTTCCTCGCCCGCATGACCGCGTGGGCGGACAAGATCGACCGCCCGACGCTGATCGTGGGCGACTTCAACATCGCCCCGCTCGAATGCGATGTCTATGATCACAAGGCGCTGCTCAAGGTCGTCAGCCACACGCCGATCGAGGTGGAGACGCTTGGCCGCTTCCAGGATGCGCACGGCTGGGTCGACCTGGGGCGCAAGTTCATTCCTGCACCGGAGCGTAATTACTCCTGGTGGTCCTATCGCAGCTATTGGCGCAACAAGGACCAGGGCCGCCGTCTTGACCACATGTGGGCCTCGCCGGACCTTGCCGGGCAGGCCACGGCGCATCGTTTCGTCGAGGAAACGCGCAAGTGGGAACAGCCCAGCGACCACGTGCCGCTGATCACGGAGTTCGACCTCTGAGCGAGGCGAGCGCCTCGACCCCGGCGAGCGGGCCGCGCCGCGTTGCCCTGGCGCTCGATGCGTTGCGCCATGGCTGGCCGATCTGCGTGACGGGCGGCGCAGTGCTGCTGCCCGCCGAAACTGGCTTCGGCCCCGGCGTCGCCGCGCCGCGCATGCTGATCTCCGCGGCCAGGGCGGTCACGCTCAAGCTGGCGAACCAGCGCGAGGCGGCCGTGCCCGAGGCGCCGGTCTTGATCCGCGCGGCAGAGCCCTTCGATCTCGAGACGGCCCGTGCCGTCGCCGACCCGGCGCTTGACCTCGTCCATCCCATGAAGGGGCCCTTCGCGGCCGAGCACATCGACGACATGGAAGTGGCGCGCACGGCCATGGAACTCGCGCGTCTGGCCGGCATTCTTCCGGCTTTCCTCGTGGCGCCGGCGATGGACGGTGAAGTGCAGGACGTTTCGCCCGCCGACCTCGACGCGTGGAAGGATACCGCGCGCCTCGCCGTCGCCTCTCGTGCACATCTGCCTGTTGCGGCCTGCGAGGATGCAGAGATCGTGGCGTTCCGCTCCTATGACGACCTGCGCGAGCATGTCGCGCTGGTGATCGGCGAACAGGACGGGGACCGCGCCCCGCTCGTGCGGTTGCATTCCGAGTGCCTGACCGGTGACATCCTCGGCAGCCTAAAGTGCGATTGCGGCCCGCAACTGGACGCCGCGCTTCGCGCCATGGCCGACGAGGCGCGCGCTGGGGGCTGGGGTGTGCTGCTCTACATGCGTCAGGAAGGGCGCGGGATCGGCCTGATCAACAAGCTGCGGGCCTATCGCCTGCAGGACCAGGGTTTCGACACCGTCGATGCCAACAACCGCCTCGGCCTGCCCACTGAGGCACGGGACTTCCCGGTCGCCGCGCGCATGCTCGATCTGCTCGGCGTCCACGAGATCCGGCTGATGACGAACAATCCGGCCAAGGTCGAGGCGCTGGAGGCCGTGGGCGTGTCAGTGGCCGAACGCGTGCCGCACCAGCTTCCGCCCAATCCCCACAACGAACGATACCTCAAGACCAAGCGCGACCGTACCGGTCACATTCTCTGAAGGATCGGCCGCTCCCATAAAGGGCGGGGCGATTCAAGCGGGCGTCAGCGCGAGACCGGTTGGGAAGTGCTTGCGGCGATTGCGGCGGAGAGTCGCTTCGGCCCCTCGCTTCGGTAGCGTTCAAGGGCCGCGCGATTGCGCAGCATGATCCAGGGGACGTGGCGGGTATCATAGCGGTCGCGCATGTCCCGTGGGAAGAACGGCGGCATGTGATCGCCCACGATCAGGATGTCGGATTCGGGAAAATCCGGGCGCATCACTTCCTTGACGAGGGCATCGGCGAGCCTCTGTTGAAGCAGGTACTCGCGGCAGAGCATGGGGAACGACGTGTTCCACGCCGGGTCCGAAAGGCTGCAGTTCTCTGTATGCAGCGAGGGGTCTTCGGCTATGGGTAGGTGGGTGTTGAGCGTGACCCAGTAAACGAAGTTGCGCTTGCCGCGCGCTTTGCGAAGCCTGTCGCCGATAAGCGCGGGAATGTCGCTGTCGCATGCCCCTTCAAAGACCCCGCCGCAGGCGCCGACATTGCGTGCCAGCAAGTCGGATCTGAACAGGCGGTCCTCGAAGCCGAGCTTGGGATACCAGGCGTCGCGCTCGAAGAATTCACCGTAGAAGGCATGGATTGCGGTCGTATGGAATCCGGCCTTCACGAACTTCTTCGGGAGGCAAGCGGTCTTGTCGAAGTCGAATCGGTCGTAGTCGGACCAGACAGCACATAGTTCGCGCAGCGCGCCATTCGTGGTCGATCCGTAGTAGGCGGTCTTGCCTTGCGAGACCTGGTATTTGGCAGACCAGCGTTCACGTCCCCAGGCGCGCTCGAACAGGGCGCGGTCGTGTGCGTTGTTCGGGGCACCCAGCGACTCGACGAGAATGACGATCATGTTTCGGGCATGCACGCTTTGCGGCTCGATGCGATTTTGCAGGACAGCCGAATCGATGGGTGTGCCTTCTGGGGCATGCATTTTGTACGATCCGCGCGTTCCTGCGGTCGCAATCGAATCCATGTTGATCAGCAGGGCGACGGCAAGGATGGCCATTACGCGCTCTTCTTTCGACAGAAGCCGCGGCGTCCTGGGAGCGAAGCGCAGGGCCAGTAGCAGAGCGACGACGATGACGATGAAGGCCAGGACATACTCGGGCGAGCTCGCAAGATCGACTTCTGCCAGGAACTTCATCGACGACACCGCCTTGAACGGGGTCAGATTGAAGGTGGCGGTGACGTACATCATGATGCTCAAGGCGAAGCAGGCGACAATCCCGATCTGTCTGATCGCGGCGCTTTTGAACTGGCAGAACAGCAAAGCCAGGATGCCGCAGACAGCCATTGAGAATGCCGCGGAAGGACCGCCAATGGGCCACATCGCAATTGCGCCGATGTTGGGAAGGATGACCCACCAGAAGGCGAAGCTGGGAGAGAAATGCCTGAACATGTGAAACTGGAGAGCCCTTTGCCCCAGCAGCATGGCTGCCTGCGGGGTTGATCTGTGCAAGGGGGCCAGTCCCATTCTCGGCGAGGAGGTGGCAGTTAAAAGATCTAAATTTCATGTTTTTAATCGTGTGGTGGATGCGTCCTTCGGCTGGTCGCGCCGGGGTGGTGAGATCGGCGCCATCGCGGGTTGGCGGAAGATTACACCGAAGCGGCCTCCGCTTCGCAGGTAGTCGGTTGAGTGAGCCTGAGGGTCGGCCGGGACGCGGGGTTGGGGGCGGGGGGGGAGCCCCGCGTCCCGGCCTGCCGGATCAGTGCGGCATCAGCAGGAAAATCCCGCTGAAAACGGCGAGGATCGCCGCCGCGAAGGCTCCGGCCTTCCAGATGTCGCGCCGGGTAAAGCGGTCGATCTGGGATTCGCGAAAGGCTCGGTACTGCTCGGCAACGTCCGGGTTGCCGGCGATCAGGCCGAGGTCGAGCGGAGTGGCCCCGCGCTCGAACCAGGTCCTGAGTTCATCGAACTCGGGACCGGGCAGGTCTGGATAGCGCGCCAGCAGGCCGACGATGCGCGCGCGCTCGTCGGCGCGGATCGCGCCGGTGTCTTCGAATGACATGAAAAAGCATTCCTGAAATCGTTGGCGTCAGGCGCCATGCCGGCGCCGGTGCGGGCGAGTTCAGGCGGCGGGCGGTCCGCGCAGGTCAGGAAGCCTGGCAGGGTGCTGGCGTGGTGGTGGACCGCGGGCCTCGGGAAGTAGGCGCAGTCGCGATTCGGCAACCGCAATCGCCAAGGGGCGCAGCGCCGCGGCAGGTACGCTGCGTGTGACCGGCGGTGTCGGCAGTTCCTGTGTCGCTGCCGCTTCCGACTTGCGGGTCGTGACCAGCGCGACATCGAGCGTCGCGGCGCTGAAGGCCGAGCCCGGGACCCTTTCGAGCGGCGCGCGAATGGGTTCGGCCGCCTGCATGCCGATGGCGGCAAGCAGCAGCACCGCCCAGAGGCGCATGCGCAGAAAGAGATTCGAACCCGATGTCATGGCTATCGGCTAAGGCTCATGAGGCGCGCTGGCAACCCCGACGAAAGTCGGTCAGCGCCGCTCGTAACGCTTGAGGCCGGGCCCCAGGACATTCCCGCTCAACCGCAGGTTGTCTCCGGACCAGTCTGCCACGAAGGCGCTGCCTCGCTCGATTCCCGGGGCGAAGCGGGCATTGTTGCCCTCGATTTCCAGCCCTTCAGAACTGTGGTTGCGGTGTTCGGCGGCAACCGCGACGAAGGCGGAATAGTTTTCCTTGTCGCGGCCCTGCACGAACCAGTTGTCGGCGATCTTGCCGGTCGCGCCGTCGGGCAGGTCGATCATGTAGTTGGTGCCGCGCCCGCGCGAATCGTCGAAACTGCAATCGAGGATTGCAACGCGCTGGGCACGGCTCTTGGCGTAATGACCGCCGGCTCCCGCTTCGAATCGACTGCGGGTGACGATGAGCGCGCCGTAGTTGCCGACGTAGATCGAATGGGCGCATCCGCCGCCGCCCTCGCACGTGCCCAGACGCGTGAAGGTGGACTTGTCGATGACGATCGTTCCCTGCGGATTGTCGCTGGTCAGCAGGCCCTGCTCGCTGTCACGGAACCAGCTTTGCGTGACCGAGAGATTGCCGCCTTCGAGGCGGATGCCGGAGCCGTTCTTGTCCGCAACCCTGATATTGGCGAAGACCATGCCCTCGACGGAGGCGCTGCGCCCGCGCAGGACGAGCGCGGCCTTGTCTTCGCAGGCGACGCCTTCGAGGACGGACTGACCCGGCACTTTCGCCCTGTATGTGATCTCGCCCTGCGTCTGCACAGCGCAATCGGAAAAGCGCATGGAGGCGAAAAGGATGGTGCCCTTGCCGTTGCCGATCGCGTTCACTGCGTCCTGCAGGCGGGTGAAGCTGCGGCCGGTTTCGGCCACGGTATAGGGCGCCGTCTGTCCCAGCGTGGGGACTGCGGGCAGGGCCATGGCGGCAAGGGCGGAAGCAGCGGCGGCGAGTCGGGCGATTGTGCGCATGGCGTCTTGCTAGGCTGCGCCAGTTAAGATCGCGCAAACCCCTGAAAGCCGCGGCGCAAGGGGCGATGGCGCGGAATATCCTTCGCCAGCTATCCATGGTGCACCGAATTGCTGTTGAAAGTTGAGCGATTCGGTCTTATTAAGGGGTCTGCGGGCCGGGCCCCTCTGGCGCGGCGCAGGCTGATGTGGAAGGCAGTTTCCTCCACATCGCAGGCGCCACGTGATGTCGGACCGCATCGGGTGAAACCGATGCAGGATCCGGAACGCTGATTGAGGTCTCCCCAACGGTCCGGCTCTTCGGAACCTTGCATTGGCCCATCCGATCGAACCTACAACTTGTTCGATAGGGATATGACATGACCGAACGCATTTTCCGCCTGCTCGAGCGCCAACAGCGCCTCGATGTCCTGCTCCGTCTGGCGCAGGGGCGGCAGTTCGCCGATCCGCACGAAATTGCGCTGCTCAAGAGAATGAAGACGCGGATAAGGGACAGGCTCAGCCGGCATTTGCCCCCCATTGCCGAGCGAATGAGCCTGTAATCCCAGCGCCGGCGCGAAATCCCCCATTCACGCGCCGGCGCACCCTTTTTCTCCCGAAGACAGGCGCATTTTCATGGAATTTCTTTTTGCAAGCTGGCTGGGCACACCGGCCTGGTTCTGGCTGGCCTTCGTGGCCATCGTCCTGCTGCTGACCGCTTTCGATCTCGGCTTCCTGCATAAGGAGGACCGGGAAATGGGCATTGCCGAATCCCTCAAGTTGTCGATCTTCTACATCGCGATCGCCATGGTCTTCGGTGCCTGGGTCTGGTTCCAGAAGGGGCCGACCGCGGGCATGGAATACTATACCGGCTACTTCATCGAGAAGGCGCTCTCGATCGACAACGTCTTCGTCATTTCACTTGTCTTCGGCTTCTTCTCGATCGCGCCCAAGTACCAGTACCGCGCGCTCCTGTGGGGCATCCTGGCGGTCATCGTGCTGCGCGGACTGATGATCGCGGGCGGCGCGGCGATCCTCGCCTCGGCATACTGGGTCATGTACATCTTCGCCGCCTTCCTGGTGTTCACCGGCGTGAAGATGTTCTTCACCGGAGAGCATGAGCCGGACATCGGCAAGAACCGCGTGATCCGCTGGATTTCCACGCACATGCGCGTGACCAAGGAGCATCACGCGGAGCACTTCTTCGTGAAGGCGCCCGATGCGGCGGGCAAGGTGGCATGGGCGGCGACGCCGCTGTTCCTGGCCCTTGTGGTCATCAACCTCGCCGACCTCGTCTTCGCAGTGGACTCGGTGCCGGCGATCTTCTCGATCACGACCGACACCTTCATCGTCTACACCTCGAACATCATGGCGATTCTGGGCCTGCGCGCGCTCTACTTCGCGCTGGCAGCGATGGTGCACCGCTTCCATTACCTGCAATATGCGCTGGCGGCAGTGCTGGTGTTCATCGGCGGCAAGATCTTCGTGTCCGATTTTTTGATGGGCGGGGCCAAGTTCCCGCCGCTCATCAGCCTTGGCGTAACCGTGGCGCTGATAGCGGGCGGCGTGGTCTGGTCCTTGTGGAAGACGCGCGATGAGGAGCAGGCCGCCTAGAGCATTTTCTAGTCAGGTGGAATCACCTGACGACTCGGAAAATACGACAAATCAAAAACCTAGAGCGCGCGATCTGATGCAATCAAATCGGGAAGCGCTCTAGACGGGGCCTTCCAGTCCGGCGATGATCGCCGCGTGACGGCGGCGGATCTCGTCCACGTCCGGATCGGGAAGCATGGTTGCGGCGAGGTCGGCCAGTGCGCCGGCCTCGCGGACCAGCAGGCCGCGGCGGTGACTGCCCAGCACCTGCCCCGCAGCGGTTGCCAGGGCGTCCAGCGCAACGAGGGCGGTCAGGCGATTGCTGGCAATCGCCCCGCGCGCGGCCACGAAACCGCGCTGGAGGAAGTGCGCGAAGTCGTTCGTCGGCGGGAAAACCGGGCAATCCGGATCGCCCTCGTTCCATTTCTCCTTGTCGAGGCGCCGTCGTCCGATCTCGGCAGTGGCCGCGCCGAGCCAGTGAATCGCGGTGATCGCGGTGAAGGGATCGTTGATGCCGGGTGAAAGGGCCCGCAGGGCGATTTCCACCAGTTCGTCTATCGAGAACTCGAGGTCCTGCTCCGACGTGCGCGAGCCGCCGATGGCGAAGGCCTCGCGCACCGAGTGGGCCAGGTGATCGGGCAATTGTCGCTCGCCCGCCAGCACCAGCGGAACGCCGGGATAGACGAAGTCCCCGGGCCGCACCCTGAGGGCGAGCAGGAACTCGTGCTTACGGGCCAGTTCCACCAGCGTCGTGAACTCGATTAGGCGCACATAGCCGCTTTCGCTTGCCGGAACGGGGGTGCCTGCGGGCAGGGGGCGCACTGGCGGATCCTTGTCGCCGCTTTCCTGAAAGCGCCCGTCGATCTCGCGCAGAAGGCGCTCGCCGATGTTCTGCAGCACGGTGTTGATGCGGATGCTCGCAGGGATGTGGTGGAGGAAATAGACAAGCACCGCCACGGCAACGATCATCAGCGCAAAGGCGACGAGAAGCGAGAGCTGCGGCACGAAGCCGGCGCTCGACATCGCTTCGGCAGGAACTGCGCCGAGGGCGGCCTCGTCCTGCGAGCGCACGGCGCGCAGCACGGTGATCGCATAGACGAACGTGCCGATGAACGTGGCGAGGCTGAGCTGGTTGCCCTTGTCTTCCATGAAATTGGTCAGCAGGCGCGGGCCGTAGGTGCCGCTGGCATAGGCGACCGCCGCGATCGTGATGGAGAAGACGGTGGAGGCGACGCCGATCATCGAGCCGGACAGGACTGTCAGTATGTTGTTGGCGCCCTCGGGCCGCGCGGGGATGATCCAGTTGGTCTGGCTGAGCCAGCGGCTCGCCCCGATGCGGTCCAGATGCACGAGCACCAGCGCCAGCAGCAGCCCGCCGATCGCGAAAATGGCGGGGTAGAACCAGTAGCTTGCCCGGATCGACAGCCAGTTTGAGCGTAGCGTTGCAAGCATGGTGAAAATCCCTCCGCAGGCAATAGAGCGTGAACGCGCTGCCGGTTCCCGGCGCGGGTGCGTGGCCGGAGGCAATTTTTGTCATGTCCCGCGTTTTGGCATGTACGGCGGGGCATGTGCACCGCTAGGGCACGGCGATGGCCACTAGCGACATATCCTTCCGGGCAGAGCATCGCGCCGGTCACGACTGGACCGCGAGGCATGTGGCTGCGCTGCTGCTTGCCAATTGCGGCCTCGCCTTGGGGCCGTGGCTGGTCCGGCTGGCCGATACGGGGCCGGTCGCGGCAGGGTACTGGCGGCTGATGATCGCAATGCCCTTCGTGTTTCTGCTCAGCCTGCGTGAACCGGCCGTGCAGCGCCGGGTTGGCGGCATGGCCCTGTTGATCGTGCTGGGGGCGGGCGTAGCCTTTGCGCTGGACCTGGCCGCGTGGCATGTCGGCATCGTGAGGACCAAGCTGGGCAATGCCTCGCTGTTCGGCAACGGCGGCAGCGTGATTCTGATGGCCTGGGGCCTGATCGCGGCGCGGCGCCGTCCGCACCAGCTGGAACTGGCGGCGATCATTGCAGCGCTGACCGGGGCCGGACTGCTGATGGGCGGTTCGCTGGAGATCAGCCACGCTAACTTCGTGGGCGACCTGTTTTGCCTCCTCGCGGGTTTCTTCTATGCCGTCTACATCCTCATGCTCAATTCGGTGCGCGGGCGGCTGGGGCAATATTCGCTGCTGTTCAATTCGATGTTCGCCAGCGTGCCGCTGATGCTGCTGATTGCCTGGCTGCTGGGTGAGCAGATCGTGCCGGGCAACTGGACACCCCTGATTGCGCTGGCCTGCACCAGCCAGCTGATCGGGCAGGGCTTCCTCGTTTACTCGCTGCGCCACTTCCCGCCGCTGGTCATCGGCCTTGCGCTGCTGACCCAGCCCGCGATCTCGGCAACGATCGGATGGCTCGCCTTCGGGGAAGTGCTGACGCCGGTCGATTTGATCGGCATGGTCCTTCTCGCCGGGGCGCTTGCCATGGCCAAGGCGGGCGACCGCCCCCCAATTGCAAAGGTATGATCCCTTGGCGCGCCTGATCCTCTTCAACAAGCCGTTCGATGTCCTCTCGCAGTTCACCGACCTGCGTTCGCCCACGCCGCGCGCGACTTTGTCCGATTTCATCGATCTGCCCGGCGTCTATCCCGCAGGCCGGCTGGACCGCGACAGCGAAGGGCTGCTGCTGTTGACCGACGACGGCCGCCTGCAGGCGCGTATCGCCGACCCGAAGTTCAAGCTGGCCAAGACCTACCTCGTGCAGGTCGAGGGAGAGCCTGACGAGGCGAGTCTCGAACGCTTGCGCGGGGGCGTGGCGCTCAAGGACGGGATGACCCGGTCGGCGAAGGTCGAGCCGATCGATGCGCCCGACCTGTGGCCGCGCAATCCGCCGGTTCGGTTCCGCAAGACGGTTCCCGATCGCTGGCTGCGCCTGACGATTCGCGAAGGTCGCAATCGCCAGGTGCGGCGAATGACGGCGGCCGTAGGCCATCCGACCTTGCGCCTTGTGCGCTGGCAGGTCGGCGACTGGACGCTCGATGGCCTCGCTACGGGCCAGTGGCGTGAAGTAACTGTCTGAATTGACCTGAAGTACGGCTGTAGTTGAGAACTCATCGCAACTTTGAGTCTCATCAATAGCCTTTACCTGTTTATTCTCCTCTGTCCGAAGCGGGGACAGTTATCATTCCTGTCTGGCAATCAGCCCGCAAGTTGCTGTAATGCGTATGGAATGGGAAGGGATGTCAAAATTGAACTTGATCCCGCTTTCGTGATCAAGGCTGAGGAACTGGCGGTTCTCAACTATCTCAAGTCGAACCATCCGCGGCCGTTGCTCCTCGAATGGATCAATCGCGGAACAGACCAGAAGATGCAGCGCTCGAGTATCGAAATGCTGCTGCGCACGCTCACGCATCATGATGTGTCGCCGAGCGTGGCGCGCCTGCATCATTCATCGGGGCTGCGGGCGACTTTTGCATCGAGTCAGGATCGAGACGAATTCGCCCAGGCCTTCGCCAGTGCACGCGCGGAGATGGGCATGGCCAAGCGCCATCTCGTTGCAGCGCTGTTCGACCGCCGGCGCGATGCCGAGCGCGTCGTCGCCGATCTGCGGGATGCCGGGATCCCGGAAGATTCCATCTCGCTCCTTTGGCGGGCAGGTGATTTCGAAGATGCCGACCAGAGCAGGGTGGCCGGGCACACCAAACGCAGCGTCGCTGCCGCTGCTGCCGGCGGTGGCCTTGCCGGGGCGCTGCTGGGCGTCGCGGTCCTTACGATCCCGGGGATCGGTCTGGTTGCGGCTGCGGGTGCCATTGCCGCCAGTTCGTTGTCCTCGGTCGCTGCCGTCAGTGCGATCATCGGTGCAACCGGCGGCGCCATGGCCCGCATGCTGACCGACCAAGACGTCGACGGGCGCGAGGCGAACTACATCGAGCGCCAGATCCGGCAGGGCAAGGTCTTCGTTTCGGTCGATACGCGCATTGCCGAGGGACAGAAGGATCTCGCCCGCCAGATCATCCTGCGCAACGGCGGCAAGACTACCGGCTAACCGACATCGGCCCGGTCGCGCAGTTATCCACGCGTTCATGTGGGCGGAGATTCCATGCCGGGTGGACGCTGACCGGCAGCTTTGGCATGCGGGATGATCATGTGGCACATCTTCCAGTTTCCGCTCTGCCCCTTCAGCCGCAAGGTCAGGCTGCTCATGGCGGAAAAAGGCATTGCCTACGAACTGCAGTCGGCCCGCCCCTGGGAGAACGAAGACCGCCTCTTCGCAATGAACCCGGCCGGACGCACGCCCGTGATCAAGGAAACCGATCGCAACATCGTGCTCTGCGACAGCCGCGCCATCTGCGAGTATTTCGAGGAGACGGTCGACCGTAATCCGCTAATCAGCGGCACGGCCCAGCAGCGCGCCGAGATCCGCCGCCTGATCGCGATGTTCGATGAGAGCTTCTTCAACGACGTCTCCGGTCCGCTGTTGCATGAGCGGATGAAGAAGCGCCTCGTCCTGCGCCAGTCGCCTGACGCCAAGATGCTGCGCGAGGCCATGAAGCTGGCGCACGACTATCTCGATTACATCGATTTCCTGATCGACCACCGGCCCTGGCTCGCCGGCTCGACGATGACGCTGGCCGACCTGACCGCGGCCGCGCAGATCTCCGTTGCCGACTATCTCGGCGGTATCGACTGGTCGAGCCACGAGCAGTCGCGCGGCTGGTATCTCGTGATGAAGTCGCGTCCCAGCTTCCGTCCGCTGCTCAGCGAGCGCATGGAAGTCATCCAGCCGCCAAGTCACTACGCCGAAGTGGATGCCTGATTTTCTGGCCTGATGGCCAGTGCGGCGCAGGCATCCGCCCGCGCCTTGCGGCACCAGCCCACGCCCCCACCCGGCCTCCCATGGCAATATACTTTGTGGGAGGCCGGGTGGGGGCGTGGGCTGGTGCCGCTAGCCAGTCACGGATGTGACTGGCTTACTCGACAATTACGCCGCCGACTTGGCGCCGAAGCGGCCGTGCTTGCGGAACTGGGTGGCCCAGCGGTCCAGGAACAGGCCGAGCGGGCGCGGAGATACGCCGAGTTCGGCGATGCCGGGCAGGTCGCCGCTGGCGACGCTTCCAGCCTTGAGCAGCTTGAACTGGTCGCTGGTGATCGGCGCGCCCGGCAGCCAGCCGGTGGCAGAGGCGATCAGTTCGGACACCGAATCGGGCAGGGCGATGAAGCTGCGCGAGCGGCCTTCCGCCTTGGCGATGCGCTGGTTGAGTTCCAGCATGGTGATGACCTCGGGGCCGCCGATCTCGTAAGTCTTGCCGCCGTGCGCGCCGGGGTTGCCCAGGGCATTGGCGATGGCTTCGGCCGCATCGTCCACGAACAGCGGCTGCAGCTTCGCTTCGGGTCCGAACACGGGCAGGGCCGGGAAGGCGCCGATCAGGCGACCGAACATCATCACGAAGTTGTCGTCCGGGCCGAACAGCAGCGAGGGGCGCAGGATCGTCGCGCCGGGGAACTCCGCGCGGACCGCTTCTTCGCCTTCCGCCTTGGTGCGGGCATAGTCGACATCTGAATCGGCATTCCCGCCGATGGCCGAGATGTGCACGAACGCCGATGCGCCGGCGGCCTTGGCCGCAGCGGCGATCGCGCCTGCGCCCTTGCCCTGCAGCGCGTCCAGGTTGCCGGAGAAAGCGCCCACGAGATTCACCACTGCATCCGACCCCGCCAGCGCGGCTGCCAGCGAATCGGGCCTGGTTACATCGACCCGGGCGAACTGCACCTGCCCGAGGTTGCCCAGAGGCTTGATCGCATAGGCTTTCTGCGGATTGCGGCTCGCAATGCGCAGGCGCGCGCCGCGGCTCAGCAGTTCCTGGGCGAGGTGACGGCCGACAAATCCGCTGCCTCCAAGGACAGTCACGATCTTACCGGCAAGAGAATTGGTGGGGCGTTGGCTCATGGTCAGGTTTTTCGTCCTTCGAATGCCGCGCGGGGAATTGGGAGGACCCGCGTCGCTACGCATGATTTTTGCCATTGGCATAAGCCCCCCGCCGGGGCAACCGGCCAAACGCTCTTGTTCGCCCAGCCGATCCGGCAGGAAGTGAAAAACAAATGACATTTGTGGAGCAAAGGGCGTTGACAAGCTCCCGGCCAGCCCGTAGTGGCGCGCTCCTACCTAGCGGGGATCGCAACGCGGCACCCCGCCCGTGCCCAGATGGCGGAATTGGTAGACGCACCGTCTTCAGGTGGCGGCGCTCGCAAGGGCGTGGAGGTTCGAGTCCTCTTCTGGGCACCATTTGTTCTTCTCACGTTCTCCCAAATAATCTATAAAACCCGCAGAAATCCTAGGGATTTGGCCCTTGGATCGTTCCGGATCGTCCCGCCTGTTCTCGGGGGTTCCAGACACTTTTGTGGGCCTTTTGAGGCCGTTTCGCAAAGGCCCAGATGAAAAGGCCCCCACATGCCGCTGACAGATACTCGCCTCCGCGCTCTCAAGCCCAAGGATAAGCCGTACAAGGTAACCGATGAGCGCGGCCTATATGTTGAGGTCACGCCGACCGGCGGCAAACTTTGGCGATTCCGATACCGGATCGGCGGCGCGCAAAAGAAGCTCTGCATCGGCAGCTATCCCGACATCAGCCTCAAGCAAGCGCGAGACGCAGCCTATGAAGCACGACGAGCTGTTGCTTCTGGCGGCGACCCGGCTTTTGAGAAGCGGAAGCGGAAGATCCGCGCGGAGTTCCTTTCTGCACAGACGTTCGAGGCAGTCGCACGTGAGTATATTGAACAGATGATGGTCCAGAATGGCCGCGCCGATGGCACGATCGTCAAGGCCAATTATTTCCTCGACAAGCTTGCGCCTGCCATCGGGAACAGACCCATCGACGAGATCGAGCCATTCGAAGTCCTGGCTCCTCTCAAACGACTGGAAGCCACTGGTAAGCACGAGACTGCGAAGAAATGCCGCTCGTTCGCAGGCCGCGTGTTTCGCTACGGTGTCGCTACCACCCGCTGCAAATCCGATCCGACCAGTATGCTGAGGGGCGCTCTCGTAACGCCGAGAGCCACGCATTATGCAGCTATCCTCGAGCCCACCGAGCTAGGCGGGCTGCTGCGCGCAATCGACGACTTCACTGGCTACATGGTGACCAAGTTTGCTTTGCAGATCGCGCCGCATGTGTTCGTACGCCCCGGCGAACTCCGCCACGCCGAATGGCATGAGATCGACCTGGTCAATGGGGTCTGGAAGATCCCTGCCGGTAAAATGAAAGCGCGCCGAGCGCATGCCGTCCCGCTGTCCAAGCAAGTTAGAGGCTATCTCACAGACCTGGCCGAGATGCTCGGCCGCGAAGGATATGTCTTCCCGTCTGCGCGCAGCTCCAAGCGTCCCATGAGTGAAAACACGCTCAATGCCGCATTTCGTCGCATGGGATATTCGAAGGAAGAAGTCACCGCGCATGGACTCCGGGCGACAGCATCGACGTTCCTGAACGAGTCGGGCCTTTGGAATCCCGATGCGATCGAGCGTGCCCTGGCACATGGCGACAGCAATGTTGTGCGTGGCATCTACCATCGCGGCAAGCATTGGGACGAGCGCGTGCGAATGGCTCAATGGTGGAGCGACTACCTCGATGAGCTGCGGACAGGAGGAAAGGTCATCATGGGGAAGTTTGCGAAGGGTTAATCGGGAGATCGAATTTCTTCTCAGCCAATGCAGGATTGAAGGCTCAGGATCAGCCCTATCAGGGACACTGACGCCAGCACGGCGAACTCAATTCTGATGCCCCAGATTCGAAGCCAATTCCGCATCGTGCCGACCCTCAGTTCGTAGAGCATTGGCAGCTAAGTTGATCGAAGCGCTCAGCAACAGTCTTCCACGTTGCTATGCCTGCCTCGTCCCCTTCGTTGGATAGCCGCTGGATTTGCTGCGCGATATACGCGGTTCCCTCTTCGCCATGGTTCTTTTCGACCCAGAGCGCGACGGCCCACAATTCCTGATCGCGGTTCAGCACCATGGTTCACGTCTCCCGGTCCAGGTTCGCGCCAGGCCTTCGCTGACCAGCTGATCGCCAAGCGAGCGGCCGCCGCGCGTTACAACCCGCAATTTGCGACCGTACTGATCCTCGTCTCTGCTCCCGATAGTCCTCAGTTCAAAGGGCCCGCCATTCAGCAATTCGACAAGTCGGTGCGTCGCGCGCATGCCGAGCTGGTATTCATAGTCGCAACGAGGCTCGCTGATCTCGGGAGTGTCGATGTCGGCAATCCGGATCTTCACGCCATCAAGCCAGAAAGTATCTCCATCCACGACGCATGTGCGCCGGATGGAGCCGCAGATGTCGAATTGTGGGGAGCTTGCTTGCTGGAATAAAGCCTGAGGCTGCTGATCGTCGTTAGCAAGGCTGGCATCATGGACTGGCCAGTTGAGTGCCAGCACCCCTCCAGCAAATACGATCGCGAATGCTCCCAAACCCAATGCGATCTCCTTTCTCAGCTTCCGGCGCTTTTGTGCCTTCAACGCCTTGCGAAAGTCGAACGGCTCACCGGGGGTCTCACTCACTGGCGTTGTCCGTCTTCATTCCGGCACATGATTTCAGACAATAGCCGGAAATCAGGTAGTTTCGTCAATTGTACGTACCAATTGTTTGCCAACGTCCCAACACAGACCGAACATATTGCGGCGTTTCACCATTGTTGGGAATGCCGCGTGATCGGGAGACGGCACCTGGGCCAGCATTGTAAGCAGCCAAGGCCAGGTGGACTGCGTCGAACCGGTCCAACATATCGCGAAGGTACCTGGCGCCACCGTCGATCGATGCAAGAGGGTCATGACGGTTCCGGACGCCCAGTTCTTTCGCCGTGGCCGGCATAAGCTGAGCCAGCCCGGCAGCACCGGCTGGACTAACAGCCATCGGATTGAAGCGGGACTCAGCCCAGATAAGAGCACGAAGCAGGTTGGTCGGAAGCCCGTAACGGCGTTCAGCCTCGGCTATCGCCGCCATATACAAGCCTTCCCGGTAGGATACGTTTGCTGGCTCGGCCTGGTAGATTGCAGGAAGATATTCCCTTGCCGGCTGCTGGTCCGTCTTCGGCGGAACGATCGCGTGCTCGAACAAGGTGAAATCCTGGGCGCGAACTTGCTGTGAGGAGGTCGCAATCATCCCCAGACAGGCGACCGCTAGCGCGGTCAGACAATTGAGGCAGTTCATCTCGACTTGTGCTCCATTGATTCGAATCGAAAGAGAACATAAAAAGAACATGTGCCTGTAGGAAAGCCGCGAATGCCTGCCTTTGGGAGAGGAGAGGAACGCTGATGAGGGGGTCACTTTGCATGCTGAGGAGCTCGCATGTCCCTATCTGTCCAAACTCATCCCAACCGGTCGCTTACCGAGACCGCCCGTCGCATTTGCGAATCGCGAGGGGGCAAATGGTCCGGCACAAAGGGCATGGCCTGTTGCCCCGCGCATGTTGACCGCACGCCGTCACTCGGTGTGTCGCTCGGCCGACAAGCTATCCTCTTCCACTGTTTCGCGGGATGCGATCAGCAGAGCGTGTTGTCTGCATTGGCGCGTGAAGGTTTCGAGGCACCGGCGCTTTTTTCAGGTTCTGCGACCAGCAACGAACCCGAATCGACCAGCACCCGCAAACCCTCGGCGGCAGCGCTGAGGATCTGGCGCGATGCACAGCCACTGCGTGCCAGTCCGGCAAAGGAATATCTTGAAAGCCGCGGCATCCTCGCCGCATCTCCGGCGCTCCGCTTCCATCCACGAACGCCGCTTGGCCCAAAAGGACGGACCCGCTTTTTGCCCGCCATGATCGCGGCAGTCAGCCTCGACGAGGGCCCGATCGCCATCCACCGCACGTTCCTGTCTGCCGAGGCTTCAGGCAAGGCCGCTTTCGAAAAGCCGAAACGCGCGCTTGGCGCGCTCGGCGAAGCTGCTGCCCGCCTTTTCGCTCCGGTTTCCGGCAAGCTCGGCCTTGCCGAGGGGATCGAGAGCGCGATGTCGGCCTATGCTCTCACCGGCATTCCCGTCTGGGCGACCCTGGGCAATGAGCGCTTCGGCCTCGTCAGCGTGCCCGAGAGCGTGACCGAGCTTCACCTCTTCGTCGATCACGATGCGGGCGGCGAGCTGGCTGCCTCGCGTGGCCTGGCCGCTTACGCCCGCGATGGACGGACGATCCACATTCGCAAGCCGTCCTCACGCGACACCGACTGGAACGATGAACTTAAAGCATGGCTGCGCCGCAAAGCGGCGCGGTAGAGGAGAGAGAGCTTCTCGAATTCCTGATCCGGCAGAGGGCCTGTCCCGATGCCTTCATCAGGAGGACGAATTGCCATGTTTCAATCAGACCTGTTTCCAGCTGGCGAGCAGTTGTTGTCAGTCCCATTGGCTTGCGCCATTGGCACCCGAGTTGCCGAGCTTCTCGCTTCGGGACGTCACCTTACCCGTGCCGAAATCGCCGGCCTGTTCGCCGAGGAAACCGGCGTCATGGACTGGGGAAGCGCCTGGACTATCGACGACTACAACAACGCGGTCGAGATCGGCGCACTGCTCTGGCTGCGAGAGTCCTCACGCATCGATCTGGCGACGAACGTACACGAAGCCGAAGCGCGGTTCGACTGGCTCAAAGCAGCCTTGCCGCCGCGGCACGTGCGCAGCGAAGCACAGGTCGAGTTCCAGCAGTTCTCTACCCCGCCAATGCTGGCCTGGCTGATGGCGAAGGCCGCAGCTGTCTGCGTGCAAGACACACTCCTCGAACCATCAGCCGGCAATGGTGCGCTTGCCCTATGGGGCAGCGTCTGGAAGGCCTCGCTGCTCCTCAACGAGATAGATCCGGCAAGACGAGGCAGCCTGGTCCACATCTTCCCCGCGGCCACGATCACTGCGCACGACGGGGAACTGATCGCCGACTTGCATCGCGGCCCGGTTCCATCGGTCGTGCTAACGAACCCGCCATTCGCTCAGAGCCATGAACGCGGCAAGGACGGCGAGACCGCTATGCGTCACCTGCGCGGTGCGATGCGAGCGGCTGCGAATGGGGCGAGGATCGTCGCGATCATGCCCGACGGTTTTGATGCTTCCAAGTTCGCCAAAGCGCAGGACGAAGCGTCGCTCCTGCTCAATGTCCGCTTGGAGCAGATGTTTCGCCGGACAGGGACGGGGATTGCCGTTCGCCTGGTCGTGATCGACAAGGTATCGACTGCGCCCTCGTCGGCGATCACCGGAGATACCTGCGACCTGATCGCGATCCACGAGCTGCTCAACGCGCTTCCGCCACGCGTACAGATCTCCGCCAACATCCATCGCCTGCCAGTCGGCAAGCCAGTCTGCCTCGTTGGCAAGACGTCAGCACATCGCGCGCCGGTCCGGCCGGTGGCGCCGTTCGCCGCGACACCAGCAGCCACAGCAAATGCGATCGACCTCACCTATTCGATCTTGGCCGACCCCGCGCCGGTGCCTGAACAGGCAGGCATCTACCTGCCTTACCGCCCCAGCCGCATCGTGTTCGAGGACGCGCCGATCCATCCCACTCCGCTCGTCGAATCGGTCGCCATGGGCTCGGTCGCGGCGCCCCAGCCGGATGTTGTACCGCGTCTTCCCGCTTGTTGGCAGGCCGACGGCCTTCTGTCCGAAGCGCAATGCGAGACGCTGGTCTACGCTGCCCAGGCATTCGCACGCGATCTTCCGGGTCAATTCAAGGTCAGCCAAGAAGGCACCTCGCTCGAATTGTCCAGGGATGGGCACGCCTACCGCCAAGGCTTCTTCCTTGGCGACGGAACCGGAGCGGGCAAGGGACGGCAGATCGCCGCGGTCATCATGGACCGCTGGCTCGCAGGCGAACGCCGGCATGTCTGGATCACCAAAAACGAGGCGCTGCTGGAAGATGCGCGACGCGACTGGGAAGCGCTTGGCGGTCTACCGCTCGATCTCCAGCCGCTCTCACGCTGGAAACTCGGCCACCCCGTAACGATGCCCGAAGGCATCCTCTTCGTCACCTATCCGACGCTGCGCTCGGGCCGCGCCGAGGATACGCGGCTTGACCAGATCCTTGCCTGGGCCGGCGAGGATTACGACGGCGTGATCGCGTTCGACGAAGCCCACGCGATGGCCAATGCGCTTGGGGGCTCCTCAACCCGCGGCAAGGTCCGGCATTGGCGCTCGACTTCATGGTCTTCACGCTTGCCGATGCCGATGGACATGACTGGCGCGCCAAGAAAGCGTCGACGCTGGTCGGCTCTGTCGCTTCCGGCCCGGTTACTGGGTTCGAGGCCAAGGATGCACCGGCGAGCGCTGCCCTAGCCGAATTCGCCGGGTCGCTCGATGAAAGCTGGCGCTCGGAAGAATGCGATGTCGATCGGTTTGCGAGATTCCGGGCACTGTCAGACGAGGCGCGCTCGGCCTGGCTTGGCCATGTCGTCTCTCGCACGCTTGTCGCCAGCCTTGCCTGCGAAGGCGAGCGCTCGGTGCCGATGCACGAGGCGCTCGGCGCACTGCTCGACATTGAGACCGCGCATTGGTGGCGTCCCACGGCGGCGAATTACTTTGACCGGGTGGCCAAGGCCCGCACGATCGAAGCACTCGACGCCGCCGGCGGTCCGGAACTGGTCAGTCGCTACGCTGCCTCCAAGAAGGCCGAACTGGCGAGCGCTGCCGAGCGCATCTTCTCCGGCAACTTCATCGGCGAGGCCGAGGTCAAGGAACTTGCGCAGGCTTGGGTTCCACCGATGATGCGTTTCGCCGGTTCCGAAGAAGGCGAATTGGCCGACCACGAAGGAGACGAGGCGGTCAACGCCGAAGAAACTGAAGAGATTGCCGAGCAGGCTGCCTGACCCCTCCTGACAGGTCCAGGTCACTCGGCGGGCGGTCCGTCCCTTTCGGGACGGGCCGCCTTTCCCATACAGCATATTGGGCCGGACGCCGACTCACGGGATTGGAGGACGACATCACTAAACCAGGCCCAAATCAGCTGCCTACGACACTGCCTTCGGAATCAGAAACCGAAGTCTAGATAAGCTCTCCCTGATCTTGGCCAAGCATCTTATTGATGAATGGTCGCATGTAAGTGTTGACGGTGTCGAACTCCTCACTGCGAAGCAATGACTCCTTCACCAGTGGGTTAATGACATGCCCGCCATATTCGGCGCCGTGTAGCGAGACCGTGCCAAGGACTAGCTGCATGTCGCGCGGTCTGTTCTTGAGAGCAAAGCCAATTATGGCGGCGGCGTTTGTATCGTCTTGGTCCTGCTGTAGCGGAGTATCTAGGATAATCGGGCACAGACAGGAGGTGGTGAATTCGCGAATCGTATGTAGCAGGGCGAAATGATAGGCTAGAATGGCTCTCGGGCCGTAGCTGCCGGTCTCATTTATCTTGGGCGAGACACTCTTCTTGGCAGCGGCTCCGAACGTCACGCCGAGCTCTACAGCGAAAGCACTGAGCTTCTTGGTGTAGAAGGCAACGATCTCAGCCTTGCGTTTGGCGCTGCTATGCGCCTTCATCGTTTTTAGGGCCTCATCCTCCCTAGCCTGCCATTTGATTATGCCTTCGTCGATCACGGCACGCTCTGCCGCGATCGTGGCGTCGACGACGCGTTCGCTCTCATCCTTGAGCATGTCGCGGAGCTTTACTTCGCCACGCCTCTCTTCCAGTAGCGCGTCGATTCGCTTTATCCGGTCGTCATACGAATGCAGCGATTGCATCTGGCGCGCGATATCGGCCTCAACTTCGACCAATGAGTGCCGCGCGCTTGCAAGGAACCCCCTGCACGCATCCGCGTCACTGATGAGGTTGAAGCGGTTCGCGAAATCGTTTTCGTGCACGGTATTGCAAGTAGGGCATATGACTTGTGCATCCGACAAGTTCTGGGTGAATTTCACATCCGCATCGAGCTCCGCCAAAGCAGTGCGAGCGATCTCAATTTCCTCCACAAGTACAGCCCGCCGAGATTGGAGTTCGGATATTTTGTGCTTCACGCCCTCATAGATGGTGCGAAGCTCATTCAGCTCCGCCAGCAATTGTTCGATCTGGCTCCCAAACAACTCCGGCGAGAAGGTTGTTGTCACCGGCGAACGCCCGTTTCGCAGTCGCACGGTCGCCCGGTCTAGTGCGCGCCGCTCGGCCTTGAGCTCGTTCTGCTCTCGCTGCGCATCCGCCCGCTGCGCCTGGGCGCTGTAATATTCCCTTGGACGAATCCCGGTGTGATATTCGAGGATGCTCTTCTTGAAATTGGGAATCATGGCGAGGCTCTTGAACGAGCTCCAGCTGTCATCCCAGCCCCGGTCCTGGTCCTGATAAAATGGAAGGAAGCAGAATTGCGGCGGCGGAACCACAAGATCGTTGGACTTGGTGGTCAACTGAATGGTGAAGTCGAGCAGTTCGGCAATCTTCGGACCGACCTCCTTCATTAGCGACGTTCCCGTCCAGATCAGATCATCTGCAGCATCGAACAAAGCGAACTGATTATCGAACCGAATGATCGAGTAGATTGCACCATCCACGGAGAATTCGAGCATCGTGGCGACAGATGCCTTGATCCATTTCTCGTTCACGACCGAGGCATCTGCCCCGAATGCGCCATAGATGGACTTGATGAGATGCGATTTCCCGGTGTCGTTCTCGCCGAACACCACCGTCGTGCATTCGTCAAACTTCTCCTGCCTCGCCTTCCCCTCGAGGCGAGAGAGTAGAAGAAGCCTTCGCAACTTCAAGTTTTTCATGAGATTTCTTTCTGAGGCTTCTAACTAATCGCTTGTACCGCTCGGCTTTAATGATGCGTGTATATTTCATATATTATCATCGCCTTCAGTCTTGAGGGACTAAATGGTGAAAGGTACTTCTTCCCGATCTCTTCTGCATGAAGGTAAAGCGTCTCGACCATGTCGACGAGACTAAGCGTTGCGTCATCTATGACGGTCGGCAGTGCTTCTGCGATCTTCATGCGGATGCGCTGGACAGCGCCGTCGGCCGAGTTCAGCGCGGCAGCACGATAAACCGCATATTCCTGGCTGATGCGAAGCTGGTCCGTGAAGGGATAGGTGAGGCTCGGCGCGATCGTTCCCCAATCCGGAGATCGGCTGTTGCTCTGGATGGCATCCAGCCATTCCTGAACATTGTCCTTGGTCAGCCCCTTTTCCTTGATAGCCAGCTGGAGGGAAGTAGTGTCACCAGAGAAATTTGCTTTCCTGCGGCATTCATCGGCGATCGCTTGGTAAACGGCCTCGGGACTGAACCAAACCGAACCGAGCTGCTCCGCGATGAAGGTCTGCAGCTTACCCTTTGTGTGGGAGACCACGTCTCCAAGGCTGAGATCGGTACGTTGAAATCCGAGCAGCCCGACCTGGGCCTCGGTAGCTCTCGGGTAAGCCTCCTGGATCGATGCGACGATCTTCTTGAAATGGCTAGGCTCGCATTCGTTCAGGCGAAAGGAAGTTTTGCCGGCGTTGAATCCGCAAAGCTGGTTTGAAACGAAATCGGCAGAAAGGACCGCGTCCGGAAACTTATCGACATTATCGAACATCTTGTCGATGAACGAAGGCTTTTCCTTAGTGCCTCCTTTGGTCTTCAACTTCTCCCGTTTAAGAAGCGCAGTAAGAGTCCAACCGCCGTTGGTGGCCTTGGATTTGACTTGGTAGAAACGAACATTTGTGGGATTGCTTGCGCTATCGAGCAATGCAATATCGTCGTGAAACTCGAAGACGATCGCATAGTCGTCATTGGTCCCATGCTGCTGGAACAGCAGCGCCAATCCCCACATTGTTTGAAAATCGTACCGGCCTCCGGTCGCTCCCCTCTCACGCGGGGGCTTGCTGACCAGATCTGTTGCTAAACTCATGCCGCCTCCCAGAGGCGATTTGATGGCCTGAAATTCCACATTTTTCAATCTTCAATAAGTCAAACTCGAAATGGCAGGCCAAGGAAAACGATAGGCTTCGCAGAGGCATAATCTGACGTCGGATTTCAGTTTCGTTGTCGAGTCCACTGATTGGCGACTTACGGGGCACATAACCGTCGTGTTTCTAAGGAGAGAGGAGGGAGCTTTTAATTTCCTGAACCGGGACATGTCTGTCCCGGCCATCAGGAGACCTCCCATGACCAAGTCCCGCCGCACTGCATCGACTTCGCCAGCCCAGCGCATCACTGCCGCAATTATCGAGAAGCTCGAGCAAGGCACAAAGCCCTGGGTCAAGCCGTGGCGCGGTGTGCCAGTCTCGCGGCCGTTACGTTCCTGCGGGACACCATATCGCGGCATGAACACCTTCTGGCTTTGGATGGTGGCCGACGGCTGTGGCTACGCCTCGCCCTACTGGATGACCTATCGCCAGTGCCAGGTGCTCGGCGGACAGGTCCGCAAGGGTGAGAAATCGACCATCGCGATCTTCTACAAGAGCTACATCAAGGAGGTCGAGAACGCCGAAGGCGAAGCAGACACCGAGAACCGGCGCGTGCTCAAGGCCTATGCCGTGTTCAACGCGGATCAGTGCGATGGCCTCCCTGCATTCTACCATCCCAAGCCGCTGGTTGCCGCGCTTGAGCCCCAAGGACGCGAAGACCGACTTGATGCCTTCTTCGCCGATATCGGCGCAGACCTGCGCCACCATGGTGCGCAGGCCTACTATGAGCCGCTGCGGGACCGGGTCACCATGCCGCCAGCCGAACTCTTCGAAGCCTACGACCACTACTATGCGACGCTCGCACACGAGCTGTCGCACTGGACGGGTCATTCTTCTCGGCTCGACCGCGATCTCAAGAACCGTTTCGGCAGCGATGCTTATGCTGCCGAAGAACTGATCGCCGAGCTGTCCTCGGCCATCCTCGGCGCTGAGCTGGGTCTTCCGGTCACCCACCTCGACCATCACGCCAGCTACATCGCGTCCTGGCTCAAGATCCTCAAATCTGACGAGCGCGCGATCCTGACCGCTGCGGCCAAGGCCGAAGAAGCGGCCAGCCTGTTGCTTGACCTTGGAGGTCACCAATCCTGCGAAAGCGAGGACGATATCGACCTTGCTGACGCGGCCTGAGGAGCAGTGAGATGGGACGTTCCGTCAGCTATCCGATCGGCTCCGTGGTTGCCTTTCGCCTGCTCGATGACGGCGAAGACGCAGATGTCGACTGGGCCTACGAGTGCCTCGTCGATGAGATCATCGATACCGCGAAGGCGGCCTTTCCTTCCTTCGAGCGCTTCGATGGATGGCGCGGCCGCGAGAACCGCATCCTCCTGCGAAACGGCTTCGCCGATTGCGGCATATCGACCTATTGCGGGCTCGCCGCGATCTGGCTCGCCGAGCGCGACGATTCCCAGTACTGGGAGGCGGATTTCTACATCCCAAGAACGGCAAGGGCACGGCACTGGCTCGCCCAGGTGTCAGGAAGGTTCATCGACCTGTTCGGCGAGCTGCGCATGGTCGGTCGGTTCTCGAATGGCGAAGCGATCTTCGAGCGCTCCCGATCCGCTTGCGCCATCGGTTCCTGATCTTGCCTCATCCCTGCCCGCCGGGAGAGGCCCCTGGGCCGGTCGGGGCGCGTCGCAACCTGCGGCCCGTCGGCCCGTGTTGCCCGCGCCAGCCTAGGGCCGCAGGTTTCCCGCTACGCGGTGCGTCTCGCCCCTTTTCCCGGCCCTGATCGGGCTCCGGCGGACAGGGCCGAGGCAACGGTGCCTCCTCTCCTTGTCCCACCGATCAGGAGACACCCCATGTACGACAGCTTCATCGACCAGCTGAGCGGCCTTGACCTTTCAGGCCTCAGCATCAGGCCGGCCCCATTTAACGAAACCGACTTTCCCTGCGAGGACGCGATCGAGCAGACGCTTGGCGCCGTATGGTCCGACCTCTTCGCGATGTTTTCCGACACGGCCCTGGAAGCTGATGCCGAGGACATTGCCTGGGGCGTGGTCAATCTCTTCCACCGCGCAGCCAGCCGCAAGTCGGCTCAACTTGATCGGGCCAGCGACGAGATCCGGGTCCTCCTCGCATCTGCCGATGGATCCGAGGTACATTCGAGCAATCTGGAAGAGCAGGTCGAGCGCGCGCAGGCCGCCGAGGCCAGCATGCTGGCCTTCGAGCAGATGCGCGAGACTGCCGCAGCACTTTACCGTGACGAGACCGGTTCCTCGTGGAAGCCTGTTTCTGGCTCGCGTACGAGCCATTCGCGCCACCTTACTTCGGCTGTGATCGATGCCCGCGATTTCCTCCGCGCACGCGCCGAGAACCGTCGTCATGCCCTCATCCCGGAGGGAACTCCAATCGTCTTCGCCGGTGGTCGCCAGAGCTTCGAGAGCGCTGAGGACGCGCGCACCTATGCGGACAACATCTGGGCGACGCTGGACAAGGTTCGCGATGTGGTTCCCGATCTCTTCCTGGTCCATGGTGGTGACGGCAAGGGTGCCGATCGCCTCGCCGCGAGCTGGGCCGAGCGCCGCGAAGTCCAGCAGCTGACCTATTCGCTCGATCGTCGACTTGGTGCCCGCGCCGGGTTCAAGCGCAACGAGCAGATGCTTTCGCTCAATCCGCGTTACGTCGTCGCCTTTCCGGGCAATGGCGTCACCGAACGACTGGTGATCGATGCCAAGACGCGCCGGATCACCGTGGTTGATCGTCGCGGCCCCTTGGGCACCTCTCCCGGGTCCTGAGGGGGCCTTTACAGTCTGCAACTGCATTGCCCGGATGTGCATTCGGCGCAGACCCGACTATGGACCGGTCATGCAACTTGACGATCTGCTGCAGCGCTACTTTGCCACCACCGACCTCTCCGGGGTTGCCCCCGACACGTTGTCTGCTGGCATCGAGCATTGCCGGGTCGATCTCGGCCTTGAGGAGGACTGGGGCAAGCGCTTTGCACTGTGGTCGTTCCTGCACATGTTCGGGTCCGCCCCCGATCTCGACGTGACGTTCGAGAACGAGGAAGACCGGGAAGCGGCCCGCAACTTCATGGATCTCCTGGCGGCATCGGAGGGCGATGGAGCAGGCTGATTGCAGCGGGGTCCTGGCACCTTCAGACCCGCACCCGATACCCATCCGGCCCTCTTCGCGAACAGTCCTGAATCAGGTCAGCTGAGGACAGCAACCCGTTCCTTTCCGGCCGTGTGGTCGCGCTTCGCGCGCCTGCCCGCACCACCCGTCATGAACAGGTTTCCCTTGGAGCTTCGCTCCCGCGGTGCAGTCCTCCCATGCCCTGCTTCTTCTGGATGTTCGCAAGCCGGAGATGGTCTCCGGTTTGAGGAACCGAAGGACTTACACCATGACCAATATCGCAATCCTCACCGGCCGCATCGCTCGCGATCCGGAAACCCGCGAGACCAAGGGCGGCACCAATGTCACCGGGATCACCGTCGTCACCGATCGCCCCGCACGCGACAAGGACGGCAAGACTTACAAGGACGAGAACGGCTACACCGCCAAGGAAAGCGAGTTCCACCGGGTGACCTGCTTCAATGGCCTCGCCAAGACCGTCGGCCAGTACTGCTCCAAGGGCCAGTTGGTCAGCGTGCAGGGCCGCATCCACTACACCCAGTGGGAGGACAAGGACGGTGTCACGCGCTACGGCACCGAGATCCTCGCGGACAAGGTCGATTTTCTCTCCCGCGGCAACGGGTCGAGCGACGACAACGACAACACCGACGCTCCCGATATCGACTGACATCGATCCCGATCGTCCCCCTTACGAAGAGGCTCTGCCGCAAGCGGCAGGGCCTCTTCTTCTTTGGTTACTGGGTTCCCGGCGCTGCATTCGAGGCACGGGTTGCACCGCGCCCAGTCAGTTTCTCGATCGCGGCATCCTCGCCGAGTTTCCCGAGTTCTTCAGCAACCTTCCTCAGGCCCTTCCTTGAGAAGCTTTCGAGGCCGCTTCCCAGGATGATTTCTCCGAGTTCTCTGGCCGCTTGTACTTCGAGCTCGCGCTGTTTGGCGTCGAGCGCCTCGCGGTCTGCTTCGAGCTTTTGCAGGGCTGCAATAGCGCTCCTGTTTCGGGGCATGTTACTTGTCCTTTTGTCCCCCTCGGGTCTGCTCCCCGGTTGTCTCCATGCCTGCGTCATCGGGGTGTAGGAAATGCAATTCGCACGCAGCAGGCGTTCGATATTGGGGCGGAGGTAGTGGGTTCTTGCTCACGGTTCTCCCAGCATGATGGCCTTGCGCCTCCCGCCTCAAGGACGGCGGGTCCCCACCATTTTGCCCGCCACCGGATTGCATCCGGCAGCGAACAAAATCGTTACCCCCACCGCCGCTATCGCGGTCGCCCATTCGGGCGATCCCTGACCCGGGATGCACAAGACCATCGCGCGCACCTCCTGTCGTCTCACGACAGAAATCAGGAGGATTATCATGGCTTATTCGATGCATTGCGCCCTTCCGTCCCGGAGCTATTTCGATGCTCTGGAAACAGCCGAGAAGAGAGCGCTGCACAGCTTCTTCGATCAGCACGTTATCGAGGATGACGAACTCGGGTACTTTGCCCTCGACGAGGGTGACTACAACATATTGCCAGTGCATCTCGCAGCGCGGGTGGTCCACACGGTCCACGGCGGCATGCTCGACGAGTTTTGAGACTACCGACAGGGCAGGAACCGGGAACGGTTCCTGCCCTTTTTTCTTGTTCGCCGGGTAGTCCAATCAAGCACAAAAACCCGGTTCGGTCGGTTGCTCTGACGGCCGCCCACCGCACTGCGGCGGCACCCGATAAGTGGAGCGGGGCTGTGGACGCACTCTGTCCCGCGCATCTTGCGATGCGCTCCTGAGGGTGCGGCGTAATTTGTTCTTGGGCCCCGCGCGCACTTGCGAACCGGCAACGGGTCGGGCGGCGGGAAGCTTGGGCACGCGACAGGTCCCGCTTGCCTTGCTTCCCACGCGCCCTTGGCCGCTGCCTCTTTCGCAGGTGCTGTCTTCGGCTGGAGGCGTCCAACTGCTTTCTATCTGCATGCTGTGAGCTGCCAGGCTTGGTTGCTCGCGCTCCAACATGGAGATCGGGAAAAGTCGTCCTTGATCAATCCCCCTCATTGCCTGGACCACCTCGCGCACTTGGGAACAAAGGAGCACACCCTACCCCGCGATTTCGGGATTTATCCTTCTGTTATTGCTAAAGAATGTGGTTTTGGGCGAAATCAACCCGTCTGCGAGTAGAGCGGCTTTGCGCTGAGCCGCTGACAACGCACATCCATCTATCACTCTGAAATATCGTCTGAATCTTTCGATTGACTACGAGTTGTTCACGATTTATTCTCATCGTCACCTTCCGCAAGGTGAGCCAGGTTCCGTCGGCCCGACAAGGAACCTGTTTCATGACCCGACAAGATCGGCTTCAGACATTCGTATCTCTCTCCGTAGGTAACTGGGTTCGCCAGTGTGCCGCGGACCATGGCGTTAGTGTCAGCGTCTTTATTCGTGACCTCATTGTCGCCGCGTGGCAGCGCGATAACGAAGCGAAGGACCGCCCCGCAGGGCTCGATCCCGCGCGCCAGGCTATCTTCATTTCCGTGGCGCTCGATGCGCTTCTGGCCAGCCATTCTGATGCGAGTTTGCGCGACCGTACTCACGAGGCCTACCGGCGACGCCTCGAGCGTCTTGGCCTCCCCGTCAACGCGAACATGGGAGGCCATTCCCATGAAGCATAATCTCCTGAACTTCACCCGCGGGAGCCAGCTGCTCGGCCACTTCGGTTTCATGTTTGCAGCCGGCCTGAAGGGCCCTTTGATTGTCACCGGTCTGGTTGCCGTCGGCACCTGCTACTGGGAAGTGCGGTCGGCTCTGAGTGATCACCAGATCTACCTGGTCTGGATGCACATCTACGCCAGTCTCTATGCCTTCATGGAGTTCGATCCTGCCAAGCTGGTCAACCTTGAATTGCTTGACGGCGAAAGGGTTGGCCTCCCGTTTGGCATCGTTCGCGAGTTCCCGCCGATGCGCGAGGCGGTCGAGGCGTTTCATACGGCAGTGAAGCAGGGATTGCTGGTCTCAGCGGTACTGCTGATCCCGGCCTTCGTGTTCTTCTGGTGGTTCGCCGAGCGCTTTGGCGGGCGGTCGAAGGCGCGCAAGCACGAGCGCGGTGCAATGCTTGTTTCGCTCGACGAACTCGAAGAAGAAATCGAGCGTCACAACAAGGCATTCCGGTCCGAGGAATTGGGACGCAAGTTCGGCTGGAAGTGGCGGCTTGCGAGCTCGTCGGCGCTCGCCGAAGCGGGCCACTACCAACCCGCACATCTCGCCGGCGTAAGCTGGCCGTGGCGGCTCGAGCAGAGCCACGCCATGCTCATCGGTACGACCGGAACCGGCAAGACCGTGGCGCTCACCGAACTAGTTGCCGAAGCGCGTGAACGCGGCCAGCGCGCGGTCATTTTCGACCTGACAGGGGCCTTTATCGAAGCCTTCTATGATCCCGCGCGCGACATCATTCTCAATCCTGTCGATGTGCGGTGTCCGCTGTGGAGCGTGTTCAACGACTGCACGACGGAAGCTGAGTTTCATGCCGCTGCCGAAGCGCTCGTGCCCCATGACGGGGGTGGTTCCGAACAGTTCTGGGTGCTCGCGGCGCGCATGCTGTTCGTTGAGATGTGTCTCCATCTTGCCCGTACCGGCACGGCGACCAATGAGGCCTTGGCGCGGCGGCTGATGACCGCTGACCTGTCCGAAGTGCATAAGCTGATGCGCGGTACCATGGCCGATCCGTTGACCGCTCCGGAAGCGGCCCGCATGGCGGAATCGATCCGCGCTGTGTTCAATGCGAATGCGAAAGTGCTCAAGCTCTTGCCCTCATCCGGACGGCGCTTTTCGGTCCGCGACTGGGTCAAAGGCGACTGCCAGGCGGGCTCGATCCTGTTCCTCTCTGCCCGCTATGTCGACATGAGCATCTCCTCGCAGTTGCTCACGCTATGGCTCGACACGGCGATGAATACGCTGATGACGCTCGAGCGCACGCAGGACCTGCGGATGTGGTTTCTGATCGACGAACTAGGCGCCCTTCACCGACTACCGGCGCTTGAAAAGGGGCTGCAAACCGCGCGCAATTTTGGCGGTGCGATCGTCACCGGGGTGCATGCGTTTGCCAAGCTCAAGGAAGTCTACGGCGAGAACATGGCCATGACACTTTCCTCGCTTGCGCGCACCAAGCTCATCCTGGCGACAGCCGATCGCGAAACGGCGACCTGGTGCTCCGATTTCATCGGCCACCGGCAGGTGCGCGACATGGAAGAAGGCTACAGCTACGGGTACAATAATGCGCGCGACGCAGTCAGCCTGACTCCCCGGCGGCAGATCGAGCCGTTGCTCCTGCCCGACCAGTTCATGAACCTTCCGCGTTTGTCGGCCTACATCAAGTTTCCCGACGGATTCCCCGCTGCGCCGGTATCGCTCATTCCGCGCACGCGTGGCCGTATTGCCGAGGGATTCATCGCCCGCGAGAAACCCCTCGTAAAGCCTGGCCAGGGTCCTGCGGCAACGACGCTCCAAGCAAAACCGGGTTCGAAACCGAATGACGAGCATCCCGCTTCGAACGATGACGGTGCTGGAAAGCCCATTGATACAAAGCAGCTCAAACTCGACCTGGAGGGGCAGCGCCGTGTCGCCGATGAACCGCAAGATCGACAGGAGCCTGTGCCGCTTGAAAAGCTGAACGCAGGGCGCGCTGCTGGTGATCTTGGTGCCGAAACCCGCTCCGATGCTCATCGGGATGCGGGGCCATCGCTACCTCTCGCCGCTGTGCAAACCGGCGAGGATGCACCAGCAGTGGGCGCGGAAAAGCATCCGTCCGAACCAGGGGCCGCTGGCGATGAGGCAGGTGGAAAGGGCGGTTCGGCGCCACGAGGCCGTGCGGCGGATAACGGGCGCCAGCCTCTCACACCGGTCGAAAAAGACCTGCGTGAAGGTGCGGTCGCAGATCCTCCGGAGAAGGATTTCGGCGAGTTCGAACCCGACATGTGAAAGGCAAATAGGGAGGGATTACCCGGCCGCGAGGGGAGCCGTGACGAGGACCAGGCAGAATGCTTTCCGTCGCCAATGTGCGCTCCCCTTCCGCCGCCGCGAGCTATTTCGCGGCAGACAATTACTACACCGGCGCCGATGCCGATCGTTCCGGAACCTGGGTCGGGAAGGGAGCGGAACGTCTTGGTCTTGAGGGGCGCGTAAACGCCGAGCAGTTTGATGCCTTGCTGCGGGGAGAACTTCCCGGTGGTATCCAGGTCGGCAATGCGGGCCAAGCCCACAGGCCGGGAACAGACCTCACATTCTCACTGCCGAAAAGCTGGTCGTTGCTTGCGCTGGTGGGCGGCGACCAGCGGATAATCGATGCCTATCGCGAGGCCGTCATCGAGACCTTGCGCTGGGCAGAAAAGAACGCGGCGCAGACCCGGATGGGCAGTCAGGCTGGCTACGGGAAGGTCGCGACAGATAACCTGACGATTGGTCTTTTCCAGCACGACACCAACCGCAACCAGGAGCCAAACCTGCATTTTCATGCGGTCGTGGCAAATGTCACGCAAGGCAGCGACGGGAAGTGGCGCGCGCTTCGCAACGACAAGCTTTGGTCGTTCAACACCCTGCTCAACTCGATGACGATGGCGCGCTTTCGTCTGGCGGTCGAGAAAATGGGCTACGAAGCAGGGCCGGTTGGAAAGCATGGCAACTTCGAAGCAGCAGGCATTGCCCGCGAGCAGGTCATGGCCTTTTCAACGCGTCGCGAAGAAGTCCTCGACGCGGTACGTCAGCTGGGCGAGAACACCCCGAAAACCCGCGACATCGCCGTGCTCGATACAAGGAAAAGCAAGGCGCCCGTCAGGGACCGGGAAAGCCTTCTCGATGGGTGGCGGCAGAAAGCCCAGGAAGTCGGCATTGACCTTGCCGGTCTCATTGATGCGTCGCAGATGCGGGCTGCAACAAACGACATTCCCAGCTCGAAAGAAGGGAGCCTCCTCCAGCGCGGGATTACGAAGCTGAGAGAGTTCGCGCAGCGGATCAAAGCCGATCCAGCTGATCCGCTGATCCCTGCTCATGTTCTCAAGCAGGATGCACCGACCATCGCGGCCGCACAGGCCGTGGCCTCTGCGGTGCGCCATCTCTCGCAGCGCGAGGCAGCCTTTCCCCGTGAGGGATTGCTGAAGGCGGCGCTCGATTTTGGGCTGCCGACAACGGTGGACCACGTCGAAACCCGTGTGAACGCGCTCGTCAGAAGCGGCGCACTCGAGTCCGGCAAAGGCGAACACAAAGGCTGGTTGGCGAGCCGGGAGGCGCTTGACCTTGAAAGCACCATTCTCGCGAATGTCGACCAGGGACGAGGTGCGGTATCGCCCATCCTGGATCGATCGGACGCCGCAGAACGGGTTCAGGCTGTTGCCGCGCTCAACCACGGAATTTCGCTCAACGAAGGGCAGGAGAATGCGGCGAGCCTTGTCCTTTCGTCGCGTGACAGGATCGTAGCGATCCAGGGCATAGCCGGGGCGGGCAAAAGCAGCGTGATGAAGCCGGTCGCCCAGCTGCTCCGCGAGGAAGGCAAGCAGGTGCTGGGGCTCGCCGTGCAGAACACGCTCGTCCAGATGCTCGAGCGCGACACCGGCATCCGTTCGATGACCCTCGCCCGCTTTCTCGTCCAATGGGGCAGGCTTCTACACGAGCCGGGAAATGCCTCCCTGCTTGGCGAGGCTCGGAGCGCGCTCGCAGACCATGTCCTGGTGCTCGACGAGGCGTCGATGGTGTCGAACGACGATAAGGCCAAGTTGGTACGGCTGGCGAACCTTGCCGAAGTCCACCGCCTTGTTCTCGTCGGCGACAAGCGACAGCTAGGCGCCGTCGATGCCGGTAAGCCCTTCGACCTCGTCCAGCAGGCCGGGATCGAGCGCGCCAACATGGATGTGAATTTGCGCGGCCGCGATCCCGTCCTGCGGCGAGCCCAGGCCGCCGCGCAGGAGGGACGCATCGACGATGCGCTCCAGGCTCTTGCGCCTTCAACCATCGAGGCTCGCGGGGACAGTGCGATTGTTGCTGCCGAAAAGTGGCTTTCGCTCAGTCCGGCGGATCGGGATCGGACATCGATCTACGCGTCGGGACGGGCCTTACGGTCTTCGGTCAACGAGGCTGTTCAGCGCGGACTCAAGGCAAACGGCGAGCTTGGCCCACGATCGGGCCGCCTGACCGCTCATTCGCGAGTGAATGTGACACACGAGGAGCTGCGCTATCTTCGCACATATCAGTCGGGCATGGTCCTCAACTTTCGCTCGCGCGACAGCACGCAGAAGCTCTCCAAGGGCGACTACACCGTCAAAACCATCGACCAAGCGCGCAAGCAGCTCGTGCTTGAGGACCGGAAGGGGCGGGTTCGCAAGTTCAATCCCGCGCGATTGCGGCCGGGCGCAGACGATAGCCGGCTGTCGCTCTTCGAACGCAAATCGCTGTCCATCGTTGAGGGTGACAAGATCCGTTGGACCGACAACGACCACAAGCGCGGGCTTTTCAACGCCGACCAGGCCAGGATCGTGGCCATCGACACAAAGGGCGTCTTGGTGGAGACGTCAGCGGGCAAGGAGCTCCGCCTGAGCCGCGGCGACCCCATGCTCAAACACATGGACCTCGCCTATGCCCTCAATGCGCATATGGCGCAGGGACTGACCTCTGATCGCGGGATCGCGGTGATGGACAGCCGCGAACGCAATCTCGCCAATCGGCAGACCTTCCTGGTCACGGTCACCCGCCTTCGCGACGGCCTTACGCTGATTGCAGATAATGCCGAGAAACTTGGCCGGGCCATCAAGTCCAACAGCGGCGAGAAAGCGTCAGCCCTCGAAGTAACGCAAAGGCTCAAGGCGGCAGCTGCCAAGGGCCTTTCGCATGACAAGGATGTCGGCAGCGCTTCGCCTGCAAGTGACAAACCCGAACTCACCAAGGAAAGGGTAAAGCCTTTCGAAATTGGCATTTGATCACCGACAGCCTGGACGATTTCCGCGTTACCAGGCACGATGTCTGTTCGAGAGGTGCGGAGCGTTGCCGGTGAAGGGTGTTTTCGAGATCAGCGGCAACTCGCGCTACGACGACCTCATTACCGAGCGATATCATTTCCCCTCGCAATATCTTCCTCAAGCCCGCCAGCTTGAAAACGACTGGATCCTTTACCGCGAGACCCGCGTATCAGGCGGCCGGATGGCCTACATCGCGACTGCTTTCGTTGAGCGGATCGATCCCGATGAGGCCGATCCAACCCATTACTATGCGCGCGTTAGGGACTATCTACCCTTCGATGATGCGGTCTCCTACCGCGACAAGGACGGACGCTTTGCCGAACGCTTCCTTCGCGACATGGCCCGTCCTAGCGATGCCGGAAGGACGCTGCGCGGAAAATCGGTGCGCACGCTCGATGGCGATGATTTCGTCGCCATCGTCAATCAGGGCCTTAGCGAAACGCTCGACCCGGACAACCGGATCAGGCTCGAGCTCGACGAGCGGTACATCGACGATGCGACCGCCGCGCTGCTGGCCGATGATTTTGGCGAACGCCGGATCGAGCAGATCCTGGTGAACAAGAAGATCCGGGCCGCCAGTTTCCGCAATCAGGTTCTCGACGCTTATGACAGTACCTGCGCCGTCACGGGATTGCGGATCATCAATGGTGGCGGGAAAGCCGAGGCACAGGCGGCACATATCTGGTCCGTCGCCGATGGCGGGCCCGACGTCGTACCCAACGGCGTGGCACTTTCAGCTACGGCCCATTGGCTGTTCGACCGGCATCTTATCACGTTCGACGACAACCTGTGCCTGCTCGTATCGCACAATAAGGTGCCGTCCGACCTGTTGAAGCTCTTCCCGCCTTCAGGACAGAAGATCAGGCTTCCGGTCGATCCGAGGGATCACCCCCGTCCGGACTTCGTTGCCAAGCATCGCGCGCGTTTTGCGGGGTTCTGATCCGGTAGGATCAGACAGCGCGTCCGAACCAGATGACACGGCCGACCACCTGGATCTCAGACCGGTCGACATCGTCCCAGCTAGGATAGGCCGAATTATCGCTGCTGATGGTGATTTTGCGGCCACCAGGCTTGAGCGTCACGCGCTTGACCACCAGCGCGTCGTCGGCGCGCAAGACGTAGATACCGTCGCGTAGCCGCGAGCCCTGGTCTGACGCATCGACCAGCACCTCGTCGCCATCGCTGAGTGTCGGCTCCATGGAATCGCCCAGGACGTGGATGATCGAGAGACTGGCGCTCTTTGCCCGGGTCAGCCGGGCAAGCCAGCGTTCGTCGAAACCGAAGCGGGTATGGGCAGTCTCGCTTTCGGCAATCGCTCCGAAGCCTGCCGACGCATCGACATTGAGCACGGGTATTTCGATCAACCCATCACGCATGGGCGCGGGCGGTCCACCCAACACTTGCTCATCGACCCCGAAGAAGCTGGCAAGCGTGCGCCGGTCATCGTCATCTAGCTTGCGCGGCGATCCACGCTTGATGAATTGCTGAATATAGGACGAGTTTCGTCCGATCATCCGCGAGATCGAGGAATATCCGAGCCGTCGCTGCTGGATCAGGCGATCAAGCTCCTCTCTGACATGTTCCATCGTGTCGTTCCTTCTGACGGTCTGAGGAGAGAAGGAAATCTCCTAGACTCGATGGAACCTTCCTACTAAGAACAAAACAGGAACACAAGTGCTGAGTGAGTCGAGGAAGGCCATGAAATTGCTGGATCGCATTGAGCGTCATTTGAAGGAATCGCACATGTCGGCGACACGGTTCGGTCGTCGGGCGGTTGGCGATCCGCGCTTCGTGCTTGACCTACGAGCTGGTCGCAGGCCGCGTAGAAGGACTATCGAGAAGGTGGAGTACTACCTGAAAACAAGAAATCCGCTTCAATAGTTCTTCGAAATTCACGAAATTCTCATGGGTTTGTCGCAACCTGCCTTGGCGCGAGCTCTGCGGTCCGATACCGTCTGGCTCATTCAGGGTTTCTCCGTCCGGTTGCATTTCGCAAGCTTGGCCTGCTTCCGCACCGGTTCGCAGGAGCCCGTTACCTTTACGGGCTTCTGGGGGCTGCATGGAAATTACCGAATGGCTTGGCCATGGGCTGATCTACTTCTTCACGGAAATCCCGCTCATCGGCGATGCGATGGCGGCATTTCTGGCGATCGTGCTGATCGGAACAGCATTTGCAATCGCGTACCGTTACAAGCGGCAATATCATGCCCCTCTTGCTGATGCGATCGACGCCCGCGTTTGCCTGCTCGACGAGATAACCGGCGGCAGCACCGCCGATGTCGATCAGGCGCGCCTCGAGTTCGCGCGCCGCTTCAATGATATCGACGCCCAGATGATGGAGGCGAATGACGCTGAGGCGCTTCCCCTTCGCAGAACCTGGGAGGAATACCGTGAAACGATCGTCGATCCCTCGGCCGATGTTCTCCAGAACTCCGCTCGTCCCGAACACTTCTTCGTCAATCTTGGCGACCGTCATCGCGGGCTGAACTGGTTTGCGAATATTTTTATCGCCATCGGCCTGTTGATCACCTTCCTGGGCATCATCGCAGCTCTCTCGACACTCGACTTCAGCGGCGGTGTCGATGCGATGCAGGAGCGGCTCAATGATCTCATGAAGGTAGCGGGAGCGAAGTTCTGGGCCTCTGTGGGGGGCATCGTGGCTTCCATCGTCCTTCGATCCTATGACTACCGCTTCGGCAAGCGCATCAATGATGGGCTGTCCATGCTGTGTGACAAACTCGAGCATGGAATGGCCTATCTGCCGCCGCAACGGATCGCGAGCGATCAGCTGGCACAGCTCAAAGAGCAGACTCCGGCACTCCGCACCTTTTCCGAACAGCTTGCTGCCGCCCTCGACGGGGCCTTGGAAAAGCAGATGGCGCCCATGATCACGCATCTGGGGTCGATCCAGCAAGGCATCGACAAGATCAGCGGTGGCGGGGGTGAAGCCGTCCGCGACGCGATCGCTTCAAGTGCCGGTGCAGAGATGGCGGGCCTCGCAGATGCCATTGGCGCAATGACCGTCTCGATGGCCACGATGTCCGAACGTATCGAAAAACAGACCGGCGAAGCTGACCGCCAGATCGAGGAAGCTGTCAGGCGCTTTGGCCAGGCTTCGGAAGAAATGCGGTCAGCATTTGGCGAGCTCAACCGCAATTTCGGCGTCGTAGCGGACCGCATGCGCGAAGAAAACGAGCAGGCAAGCGAGCTTGCCAGACAGCGGATGGACGAGTTGTTGAGCAATCTTGGCAATACGCTCGACGATATGAAATCCGGACTCGCCTCGGCGGCCAGTCAGATGGGTGAAGCCTCGGCACGCGCGGCGAATGACGCGGCCCGGATCGGCCAGGAGGCAATGGAAAAGTCATTTTCCGAGTTCGTTGAACGGTTCAACCAGACAGGCGGCCCGCTGGTAGGCAGCATGAAAGACGCGGGCGATGCCATTTCCACGTCTGCGGACCGTCTCTCGACCGCACAAAGTGCTATCGGAGATCACGCGCGAGCGATCGAGCAAGTCGCCGCTCGCTCGAGCGATCTGGCGACGGCGTTCGGAACGGTGGCCAACGACGTTGAGGCGGCAACCGCGCCTGTACGCCAGTCGGCAGTCTCGATAGCCGAAGCAGTCAAATCGGTTGAGACCATCGTTTCCCGAAATGCGCAGTCATCCGAGAGCGCTCGCGACGAAATGCGCCAGCTTGCGGCAGCGCTAAGCGAGACCGCGAGTGCGGCCTCCTCCGCATGGTCGGAATATCGTGCTCGCTTCGAAGATGTGGACCGCGCTCTTGGTGACGCAATCGAGAAGATCTCGGATGCTGCCGGCAACCATGCGTCGAACCTCAACGAACGGGTCGGCCAGATCGACAAGGCTCTGGGCGATGGTGTGGCGCAGCTCGCCGGCGCACTCGAACCGCTCACGACCCTGCGGGATACCGTCGAGGAACTTGCCGGCATCCTTGCAAACCAGAACAGGGAAGCCGCTGAATAATGGAAGGCGTGGTTCGCCGGAAGCCGCCTGAGGAGGGCGAAAGCTATTTCATGTCCATGACGGACATGATGGTCGGCCTGCTTCTTATTTTCATCATCCTGTTAGCCTACTTTGCCCTTAATCTGCAGACCAAGACCGAAGAGCTGACCGGCGCAAACAGGACCCGCGCCGAGATCCTCAACGATCTGCAGCAGTCCTTGAAAGACCGAGGGCTCCAGGTAGAAATCGACACAAAGACCGGAGTTCTGAGGCTCCCCGACGATGTCCTGTTCGACAAAGGCCAATGGGAACTGACGGAGAGGGGGCAGGCCGCCATCAGCAAAGTTGCCAGCGCCATGGTTGAGGTCCTGCCGTGTTATACCGCCTCCGATCTTTGCGAAGGCGAACGCTCGCCGCATTTGATCGATGCTGTCTTTGTCGAGGGGCACACGGACTCCGACGTCATGTCTGGTGGCATGAACAACTATGGACTTTCGGTGCGCCGGGCAGAGACGACCTTCACCATGCTCCAGCGCAACCAACCGGCCCTGCGCGGTTTTCTCAATAGACCGGCGGGAGAAGACGGCTCGGCACCGATCCTAAGTCTGAGCGGCTACGGTCCCGACCGTCCCGTCGATCGTGGAGACTCCGAAGAAGCCAAGAAGCGTAATCGTCGGATCGACTTGCGCTTCCTGATGACGACGCCAAGCGCCGGCCTCGACCGCGATATTTTGAGGCAGGAGCAATGAGTTCGCTGCGGTCTGCAATCGCGAGAATGGAGGCCCTGGCATCGGCTGGACTGGCTAAACCTCCGACGACACAGCCTGAGTTGCAGCGACAATTGGCAAAGCTCGATGCATGTGTGGGCGAAGCAGAGCCCGTCATTGAGCTTAAGCCATTCCTGCGAGGAGCGGCCGATACCGGCGCAAACGGGTTACCGCGGTTTCAGCTCAACAGGGTCCTGCGCGGCGCATGGTGCGACCCGGAGTTCGATGAGCTGGGCGTGGCGGCGCTCGAACGGGCCGATGTCGATCATCGGCGCAGTTCCGACCAGGCCGTGATCGATGGCTACCTTACCTATTTCCCGACAGGCCGCTCGATCATGCCAATGCTAGCAGAAGCTGCATCCCGCGCTGCCGTTCGGCATGACTGGGCATGGCGCGAGCGCGGCGCACGGTGGGATCTGTTCAAGCCGCAGATGGGACCAGCCAAAGTGGCGCGCGATTTTGTTACGCGCGATGCAGACGGCATTTCCCATTTGATGCGCGAGACAGGTCTTGGCGCAAACCTTGCGGCGAGCGGGTTTGGTCAGGCAACTTTCGCCGAGACCTGCAAGGCAACCGCACAGCTTCAGCCTGCAGAAGCAGTCGGCCCGCAGCGCAGTATCCTGCGTATGTTTGATACAGAAGCGCAGGCGGGTCAGTTGGAACTGGTTGTCCGCGCCCTGCTAGAACCCTGGATCAGGACCAAACCCGAACCCGAGCATCGAAAGGCAATTTCCGAGTTTCTGCTCGATCAGGTGGGTGATCCGCGTCTCCAGCGTACCCGGTGGGACAGGATCGTACGATCGCTCGCCGAGTCGATCGGTGAAGAGCGTGCGTGCGAGGTCACTCAGGTGTTCAAGCGCTGGCTTACCGAAGTCGCCATGCGCGAGTTCTTCCGCGCCATCGCGAAGACCACGGATCGGCCTGATCAGTGGAAGCAACGCGAAGCGTTTTGGATTGCATACCTTGATGAAGGATTGGTCACCGACGCATGGCCCGCGCTGGGATCACGCGCGAAACATCAAATCGATTCTCTTATTCGCCAGAGTGGCGAACGACCAGAATACGGTCAAATTCGAGGAGGTCCCTCCCAGTCTTCATCCATCATCATGCAGATAGGCGATCTGCGCATATCGGAATGGAGCGATAACGGATCCTGCCGCTTCTGGAGTGACACCGATCCCGGAGCTCCGAAACTCTACGCAAAAGTCTACGACGGCGGGAAGCTGCGGACCACCAGCGGACGGTCGGATTTCGAGTATGAGTCCCATGTCCCAGCGAGTCCTGGTTGGGAAGGCAAGTTCGCCGGTATCATCCATCGCCGGACATCAATCGCGCATCCCCGTTTCGGGCGAGGCCGGGGCCGCAACTGGAATGATCGATGGTAACGACCAAGTTCATTGCCACACAGATCGAGGGCGGCGGTGAGACGATTGCGCTTCTCCGCGAACAGCCAGGTGGGCTCTTCCGGCGAGCATCAAGCGGAATTGTGCCGGTCTCGGAGTGGCCCAGAGCAGCCCCTGAAGCTGGTCAGGCCGCTCTGGCGCTGGCCCGAGCTCTCGATGATGATGGTCAGATCAGCGAGGAGGCGGAAGGCATAGTCCTTCCACCGCAGATCGTTGCCCGGCTCGATGAGGCCGACGCATTCGCCCTCGGCCTTCCTCCGGCTACATCCATAACCCTTCAGCTCAACTCGGGAGGTTCGCTCGCTGAAGGAACAATCAAAGTCGATACGAAATGGGTCCGCCGCGGTGGTCTGCCGGTTCGAGCCGACATCGCTGGCGCGCGTCTGCGAGAGGGCGGGCGTGTGGGACGAATTCCCGAGCCGATCTATTCGGCCTTCCAGGCCGCACTTGCAGTCAATGCGGCTGATGATCCCGATCAGCGCCGTGCTGCCTTTGCCGAGCTACGTTCGACGCTCGGAGATGACATCGGCACCGGCATCGAGGCGGATGGCTTTCTCGAGCGTGTCCGGATTGCCTATGCCGCCAATTTTTCACTCAACGCAAAGACCGATCATGGACGTTTCGACTTCGACCCCGTCCTCTTCTCGAGAAACGTAAGCGAGAGCGCTGAGGGTGACCTGGTCGACGAAGAAGAAGCGTCGCTGCTTACCCCGCAGGACAATCAGCATTTTCAGCGCAGGTTCCGGGGTCAGGACGGCGGGCGGCGAAGCTATCTGCTTTCCGACGGAACGCTCCTTTTTCTTGACCCGATGCTGGGCAAGGCCCTCGACATCGTGCGCGCAAAGCAGGTGGGCACCTCACAGGAAAAGCGCGAATTCCTGCGTTCGCCGCAACGTATCCTGCGTGAGGAGCTCAAGCTTGACGCGGCAGGCGATGACGAGGCAGCTGATCGTCTCTTCATCGAGACACAGCAGTTTTCCGAGCGGGTCAGCGGGATCGAGGTCTGGCAAAAGCCGGTTTTGCCCTGGATCAAACCCAAGCCGAACAGCTGGCTGCCCGAAGGGTTTGGATTGCGGATCGGGGATCCGCCCGACGCGCGTCATGTCGAGTTGGCTCCAGGTGAAGCTGAAACGATCGCAAGCGAAGTCGAGACAGCGATTGATGCAGGCAAGGAAACGATCGCCTGGCGCGACGAAAGCATCCCCGCGACGCCTGCAACCCTGCAGGCTGCGCGAGCAATTGCAGACCTTGAACGTGAGATCGCTGATGAGGTCGAGGGACGCGCCTCGGACAGAACCGAACGCGAGAGCGTCGATATCTTCTTCCTTCAGGTCGGAGAGAATTTCGAGCAGCTGGACTATGCGCGGCTGCCTCGTCCCGACGCCGAAGTGCAGGATTTCGATGTTCCCGAGCTCCCCAAGGGACTGAGATCGGAACCCAAGCCTCACCAGGTGCAGGCGTTCGCATGGTTTGCCGAGGCCTGGGAGCGCCGCATGCCGGGCGTCTTGCTCGCCGACGATATGGGGCTCGGAAAGACCTTCCAGGCGCTCATGTTCCTGCTGTGGCTGCGCAGCAAAACGCCTCACCCGAAGCCCGTCTTGATTGTCGCGCCCACAGGTCTTCTGAGGAATTGGCAAGACGAGCTTTCGCAGCACATCGAGGCAGAGCTCATGGGGCCTGTTGTCGAGGCGTTCGGCGCCAACCTGCGCAATTTCCGTCTCGAGGCTGGGAGCGACATTCGCGGGGGAACCTCGCGTCTCGACGTGTCCGAATGGAATGACGCCGGGATCGTCCTGACGACCTACGAAACAATGCGCGATTATCACATGAGCTTCGCGCGCATTCCGTTCGCTGCAATCGTCTACGATGAAATACAGAAGCTCAAGAATCCTGCCAGCCAGATGACCCGCGCCGCAAAGGCGCTGAACGGCACAATCCAGATCGCTATGACGGGCACACCGGTCGAGAACCGGTTGCAGGACCTGTGGTCGATTGCCGATACGGTCTATCCAGGTTTTCTTGGCTCGAGCCGGGAATTCGAAAGCAGCTTCCCTGCGAACGATCTCGAGCGCCTTGGCGATCTCCAGCACCGTCTGATCGAGCGTGACAAAGAACTTCCGCCTTTCATGCTGCGCCGGATGAAGGACGAAATCCTGACCGGGTTGCCGGAGAAGAAGGCCCGCAAATATCCGGTCGAGATGCCAACCGCGCAAGCGCAGGCCTACGACCTCGTGCTGGCCAGAGCGCGAGCGCTACGGGAAAGTGGCGAACAGGGTGCGATGCTCAAAGTGCTGCATATGCTGCGCGGTACATCGCTCCACCCGTCACCGCCGCGCGGAATTTCGAACATCGACGAGTACATCGGGCAATCTGCACGGCTGAAGAAGACCTTCGAAATCCTTGAGGAGGTCAGGCAGCGCGGCGAAAAGGCCCTGCTATTCTGCGAAGATCTCGAGATGCAGGCCTTCCTCGCGATGGCAATTCAGGAGCGCTTCGCGCTCGAGCGCCGCCCGATGTGCATCAGCGGGAAGGTTGCGGGCCATAAGCGCCAGGAGATGGTCACTGCCTTTCAGAGTTCGCCAGCCTCATTCGACGTTCTCATCCTGTCTCCCAAGGCTGGGGGCGTGGGACTCACGATCACCGCTGCAAACAATGTGATCCATCTGTCCCGCTGGTGGAATCCGGCCGTTGAAGATCAGGCGACGGACCGCGCCTACCGGATCGGTCAGACCAGGCCGGTGACCATTCACATCCCGATGGCTGTCCATCCGGACGAAGCAATCGGACCTTCAAGCTTCGACCAGCGTCTCGACGCCCTCATGGAGCGCAAGCGTTCGCTGAGCCGGGGTCTCCTCATGCCGCCGGAGAGCGATCGCGATGTAGAAGACCTGCTTTCCGATGTGCTCGACGGGCGCCCTGCAGAGAACCGTGATCGAAGTAGTGCGTATGCCGCCGCAGGGCAGGCGCCAATGGACCTTCAAGACACTGATTACAGCGCGAGTATTCGACATTCGGAACCGCCTGCCCCGCCAGTCGCGCAGCCGGAAATCGAAGAGCCGACGGGAGACGAGGAGAGTGCTCGCTCCCGCGGACCCGCGAGCGACAACACAGCGAGTTCCGCAAACCTTGATCCGGCTGCGGAGCACGCGGCAGAACCAGGATTAGAAGAAGCGGCGCGCTCGCAGTCTCACTTTGATCCTGGTGAGACAGCATCGAGCAATGCCGAGCGCAAAAACCGGCGCCCCATTCTCTCCGTGCGTACTCCCGTCGAGGCGGCAGAAGCGCGCGTTCCTTTCGTTCAGCGGGTCGTGTTTGAACAATATGGACAACGCGACTGGACAATTTTCGAGCAGTACGCACGCGACGCGCGAGTAGAACGGCTCGAAATCCAGGACCCCTATTGTTGCGCTGACGAGCAGGCTCGCGGGCGCCTCATCAATTTCATCGGTCGCTTTGAACAGCTCGCTTCGGAAATCGCGGCCGTGCAAATCGTGACATTCGACGCCGATTCCGTGCAGACTCGTGACCCTGAAAGTACGCGTGACCAGCGCCAGGACCTTGAAGATCGGTGGAACCGTATGCTGGCCTCGGTTCCCCTCCACCTCGCACAGAAGTCACGGCGGTCGGGCGGCGACCTGCACGATCGTTTCGTGAGGGCTAAACTGGAGAATGGCGATACCGTCATCTGGGATCTTGGACGGGGTATCGACGGTGTCATGAACGCGCGCTGGTCTTGCGTTGTGAATGCATTTTACGAGGGCTCGATTTCGACCTCTCGGGCAATGCACTGAAAAACCTGACCTTCATCATTGATTATGAAGTAACGTTCAGAGATGTTGAGGTAAGTGAGGGTGTTGTCTGGCATCCATGATTGCGAGAGGTGCCGGGGGTGAGTGCGGGGATGGAAGGACGCGATTTCAAATCTGAAATCGACGCGGCGCAAAATGACCCGGTTCGGCTGCGCAAGATTGCCGATGACATTCACGCTAGCGGCGGCTCGCGTATCCTGATGATCCGCGCGATCCAGCTGGCCAGGGCAGCAGATAGCGGACCGCATCCTTTGGGTAAGACTTGCGGGGATCTTGGTTTACCTCGCCCCACCGGACTGCCGCTTTACCGCTACAAGCTCGCACCGGGAATTTTTCAGCGGATCGAAGCAAAGCTTGCTGCCAATCTCGCATCGGATTTGCTGCGGCCGTCGCTAGCTCCAGCTTTCGTCATGTGGGCGGCAGACTGGTTTCGGCGCTCCTACCAGGGCGGCATGCAGCGCTGGGCCGATATCGAAGCGGTTTTGAAGCTCCAACTCCCACAATCGGAATGGCGGGCACTTGCAGACCGCGGTTTCGATGCCTGGGGCGTTGAACCTCTTATCACGGCGCACGGAAACCAGCGTCTCTCCAATCTCGCGCGGCATGGGGGCTTTCCTGCAGCAGCAATCGCAGGCGGTGCGAGCTGGCCGCGTCGCTTCCTGGAGCGGGCAGTCGGTGAGCTGCTCGGGGCAGACATTCAGGACATAGCTACCGCTGTCTCGATCTGCGAACGCAACGAATATTTGCTTCCCTCAATCTGGCGCAGCCCGGAAATGCACGCAATCTGCGGTGAACTTGCCCTCAAGATCGTCGAGCTTCGTGCATTCATCGACAAGGAAGTGCCAGTTGACGGTCGCCCTTACTCGGCCCGGCTGGACCACGCTTACGAAGACTGGCGAGATGAACTGCCGATGACGCTCGACGGGGCAGCTGCGGGCCTCATCGATACGCTCCTTGAAGCCAGAAAGCTGACCGGAACAGGGAGTATCCGGGTCGGACGGTTGATGCGTTCGCAGGATGGTGAATGGCGCGAAAGCCTGGATTTCCATCTTGAAGGTCGCTGGGACGACAAGGATCGTGTGCTGTCCGCAGGTGAATATGTCCGGGTGTTTCTTCAGCCCTCGGGTGCCTTGGCGGACCGTATCTCCGGTCGGCTGGCTTACCTGGAGGTTGAATCAGGCAATTGCTGGATCGCGCGCGCTATGCGCAGCGAAGCTGCGATCGATTTTCCATTGGACCTCTCCGTCACCGCCGAATTCCATGCGCGCGGCGAAAGACTCGCTCAAAGCTTTGTCCTGCCGGGCGGCAAAGCGGTTGGACATGGACTGCGGATATTCGAGCAGCGGACCGGAGACACCGAGCTAGGCGCGTTTTCCCTTATCGGTCAGGGGTCGGGCGGTTATCGCGCCGAACCAGTCTTTGTCGATATTCCGCACGATTGGATGCTTCGCGGCAAGGACGGCAATACAGAGATCGAAGCCGAGGACTTCGCCTTTGCACCTGGTCGTTCGCTCTACCGCTGTGCTGGCCAGATCATCGCCGAGAAGCCCAATGGCGACGCATTTCTGGTGCGGACGGGACAGAGTGCAGATCGTAAGGATCGCCTGACCATAGTCGCCCAAGAGGCGACCGGTGTGCAGGCACCCGGCGGCGAACGGTTGATCAAACATCCGCTGCATGCAGAAGTCGAAGACGGGGTTTCCCGGCGCACTGCAACGCGTGGAGAGGTCGGCTGGCGGTTTGCAGGGGAAAGCACCTGGCGCGATGATCTTGTCAACGCGGGTCCTGGGCATTGCGAGTTCGCCTGGCTCGATGGAGCGACCAAGCATGTTCGGGACCGGACGAATGCACTGGTTCTGCCGGCTGAATTCGCACTCAGCCAGCGGATCAATGCGGCCCATGCGGAAATCCTTTTGGAAGGTTGGACCGGAGAAGCGGTGCTCAGCGATGAAACGCCGATTGCAGACCGTCGCTGGCGGGTGCGTATCGATCCGCCCCGTCGCGCGCTGCTCGGCTTGCGCCTCACCCCCGACCATGGCTCCACCTTCGAACTCAATGTGCCATTGCGATCGAAAGAATGGCTGACGACCTGGGATGGCGAACTTTTCAGGCGCGAAGCTGTCCTAGGTCTTGCCGATCTTCGTGACACCGTTGCCCGTGCACCGGGCCGTGCGATGCTGATGGGCGAAGTTGCCCATCACGCTGGAGCGTCGCTTGAGGCGAGTTGGAAGGTCGATGTCGAACTTGGCCTGTCGGCTCTGCGGAACGACATTGCCGCCTTGATGCGGCCGCTCGGCATCGATGCCCAGGTCCGGCTCGACTTTCACAACGGCAGCAATGACAACTGGTACGTCACGGAATTCGGCAATTCTCTTGAGTGGGAACCTTCGGGAGGGCTGCGTCCAAAGACGGCCATTGTCGGCGAGGATGTCCGCGTTGGCGGCCGCTTTCTTGGAGCTCCCGAGAAAGAAGTGGATTTCGGTCCGTTTGACGGATTGCTTGGCGGCCTCGGAGGGCAATTGATTCAGCTGCCACGATTGCGCGGTCCATGGCTCGTCTATCTGCGCGAAGGTGCTCGCGTCCTCACGAGGCCAAAGTTTATCGACGGCGATCCGGTTCACGACGTGCCGCAACACAGGCTCGGCCGGGCCATGGCACAGCCTCTTTTGCAAGCGCGCGAGGACCTCGTGAGGCTGGCGGAGGAACTCGCTGCCGAGCCCATGTCTTCCGAAGCGACCCAGACCATTCGTGCAGTCATGGACTTGGCGCTGTCGCTCAATGGCTTGCCTCCGCAAACCTTCGAAATCTTCAGCAAGTTTGAGATTGCCGGTCCGCTTGCGCCGCTCCTTCTTTATCGCTGCGAGGAGCAACACCTCTCGACGATCCTAGAGCTGTTTGACGGCCTGTGCTCAAGCTGGTCCCTTTTGCCGATCAAGGCCTGGGACACTGCCTTTCAGGCTCAAGGTAATTATCTGGTCAGCCGGCTCGATGACCCTCAGTGGGCGTTGGCAAACATCACGGAACGTCAGAACGAGATCGCGGCGCGTGCGCCGCAGCTTGCACCCCTCATTTGCCGGGACTTCTCGCCGTTGAGCTGGGAAGAGCTTCGCAACCACTTCACGAGCCATACGAGCGAGGGCATCAATATGGATGCCGGCGGCTTCAACCCTTTTCGGCCTGCTTTCAGCGAGCTACTGCCAAGAGAGAACTTCGTCGAAGCGCTGATGCGGGTCTTCGATGCTCCTTTCGCCGCTGCTCTGTCCGCTACCGGACGTGCTTCTCTTGAGAAGGAGCAGGTCCTGACCGTCAAGGACGTCGAACGACGTCACCCCGACTACTTTGCCAAAGCCTTTGGCTATGCCCTTTCGGAGCTCAAGAATGGCCGCCAGTGATCCCCTCCCTACATCCCGATTGTCGCCGATGGAGGTACACCAGCGGCTGAGGACTGGGCTCGCCGAAGCGGTGGTCTCGCGGGCGGGTATCCGGCACGAAGGGCTCAACGCTTTTCTCCGGAGCACGCTTGCCGGTACGGACCCAGCAAACGGTAGCCTCCTTTCCGAACAGCTTTTTCAGGCTGCTCCCGGCTATGTATCCTCAGGAAAGAGCCCCAACCAACTTCAAGCGCTGCTGCATCAGCGCACGATCGACGCGATCACCCAAACGTCGGATACTGATCTACGCTTCGATTACCCCGCCTACGCGCACCAGCTGTCGACGTGGGAACTGCTCAGCACGCAAGAGCCGCAATCGGTTCTGGTTTCGAGCGGCACGGGGTCGGGAAAGACCGAATGCTTCCTGGTTCCAATGCTCGATGATCTGGTCCGGGAGTCCGCAGAGCAAGGTCCTCTGACAGGGGTTCGGGCGCTCATGCTCTATCCGCTGAACGCACTTATCGCGAGCCAGGAGAAGCGCCTTACAGCCTGGACCAAGCCGCTTCGCGGCGATGTCCGCTTTGCCCTCTACAACGGATTGATGGGAACGGCGCGAAAGTCCAATCGCGACAAGGCCGAGCACGAGATACCGCATCAGGTTCTTTACCGCGAAACCCTCCGGGCCAACCCACCGCCGATCCTTGTTACCAACCAGACGATGCTCGAATACATGACGATCCGGCGCGAGGATCGTCCGATCCTCGACGCATCAAAAGGCAAGCTGCGCTGGATCGTTATTGACGAAGCGCACAGTTACATCGGCTCGGCAGCGGCGGAGCTCTCGCTCCTGCTTCGCCGGGTGATGAACGCATTCGATGTGACGCCGGATCAGGTCCGCTTCGTTGCGACGTCGGCGACCATCGGCTCTGCTGACGACCAGAAGGCCCGCGACGACCTTCAGAGATTCCTTGCCGACATTGCTGGCGTTCCGCTTGAGCGGGCGCATGTCGTTGTGGGAAAGCCTCAGCCGGTCGACCTCTCGAAGGTCCTTACAGCGTCCGATGATCCGGCAGCTTCGTCGGTTGCCGAGAGGCTGGAAGGCGAGCCTCAGACCCTGGCTTCGCTTAAGGCGCTCTCGCCCGACGCCGAAAGGATTTTGCTCGATCTGTCTGCCCATAATGCCAGCGAAGCGAAGCCTGTCCTACCGATGCGAGCGCACAGCTTCACGCGGGCAATTGCCGGGCTCTGGACCTGCATCAATGCCGACTGCCCGGGCGAGATGCGGCCCAAGGATTGGCCATTTGGCGCTGTGCTCTTCGACCATCGGGATCAATGTCCGCATTGCCAATCGATGGTGTTCGAAATTCAGAACTGCCTCGATTGTGGCGAGCCCTTCCTCCCGGCCGATGACATGGGCGACAGGATCGTACCGCGGCGAAGTGATCATGATGCAGATGAGTTTCGCGAAAATAGCTATCGTGATCGCGATCATGATGATGACGATGAAGAAGATGAGCACGAGGGGATCGGCCATCCGCGGCTGATTGCCATTAATCCGAAATCCGAAGCTACCGCGACCGCTTTCGATGTATCCAGCGGCGAGTTCACTGGCGAGGCAGGGCATTTTCATCTGACCCAGCTGGACGAAGGACGTTGCCCGGCCTGTCTCGGAAACAAGCGGCGCGGGCGACCGGCGGTCTTTCCCTTTCGCTTTGGCACACCATTCCTCACCCAGAATGCGGCACCGATCCTCCTTGAGGGTGTGTCGCCACATCAGGCGGAACACGCCCTGCCGTTCGATGGCCGTCAGCTGATCAGCTTTTCAGACAGCAGGCAGGGAACAGCTCGCTTCGCTGCCAATATTGAAACCAACGGTGAGCGGGGCTTTGTCCGCGGCTTTATCTACCATGCCGTCCAGAAGGCTGCCCAGGGTAGCGACCTGACCGATGAGCGCAGGGAAGAGCTGCTCAAAAAGAAGGCTGCTCTAGCGAACCTCGTGGCAGACATGCCTGCGTTCAAGGATGATATCGCCAAGATTGACGCGGAGCTCGCGGGTGGCGCGACAACCGGAATATCCTGGAAGGACCTCGTATCCGGGCTCGCTTCTGAGCCAGCCATTGGCATGATGGCCAAGGTCTGGGACCTCGATCGCAGCGAACGTTTTCACGATAACCGGGAAGCGCTGGCGCGCTTCATGCTCTTGCGCGAACTTGCCCGTCGTCCGCGCAATGCCAATGCGATGGAGACGCTTGGCCTGGCACGGCTCCGTTTCCCGGATATCGAGCGGATTGGCCCGGATAAGCTACCTGAGCTTATCGGCCAGAAGGGCTATTCAATCGAAGATTGGCGCGGCTTCCTCTACTACATGGTCGACTATCTTCGCGGCCAGTTTGCCCTTGAAGTGGACGACGGTGATGCGCGTTGGATGCCTGGGCGCGCGCGGCCTCGCAATGTGATTGGGCCCGACCAGCCCCCTGGCGCCAAGCGCGACGTCTCCTGGCCTTTGGTCAACACTAAGGGGCGTCAGCCCGACTCCATCCTTCTCTTGGCGTCAGCTCTGAACCTTGACCTTACTTCTCAGCGCGACCGCCATGAAATCAATCAGGTCATGCATGCCGCCTGGAATCAGCTGACTCCCCTTCTTTCGGGTGTTGGTGGTACATTCAGCCTGCGGCTCGAGCAGAAGGCCGAGATCGAGGCGGTCGATCGAGCTTGGCAATGCCCCCTAACGCGTCGCGTTCTACCGCGACTTGTATTTGGCAGGTCACCCAATCTTGTTGGGTCTGGAAGCAAGATCGACGGCAAAGCGGTCTTGCCGGTTGAGTTTTCTAATGTCCCACGCACGCGACCACTCTCGTTAGCCGATAAAAAGGAGATCAGGGGTTGGCTGGTTGAGGACAAGCAAGTCCAAGCCCTTCGACAGTTGCACCTTTGGACCGATCTTCACGATCAGGCCGCGCTCGCCACGCCTTATCTGCGGGCCGAGGAACACAGTGCCCAGCAGCCCCCGCACCGACTCCGGGAGTTCGAGGAGCAATTCAAGGAAGGCGATATCAACCTACTTGCCTGCTCGACCACCATGGAAATGGGTGTCGACATCGGTTCGATCGAAGCAGTGCTGATGACCAATGTTCCACCCTCGATCGCCAACTACAATCAGCGGGCCGGTCGCGCTGGGCGCCGCGGACAGGGCTTTTCGACAAGTCTCACAATTGCCCGCAATACACCTCTCGATCTTGAAACGTTTGCCGATCCTGCGGGCTATTTGCGCCGTAAACTCGCCTCGCCGCGCGTATCGCTTGATTCAGATCGGATCGCACAGCGTCATGCGAACGCCTATCTGCTCGCCCAATGGTTTCGCGAGGTTGAGGGGGAGTTTGCCCGGACCAAGACCGGGGATTTCTTCGGCTGTCGCGCTGACCTTCGTCCTTTCGAAGGTCTCGCTCCCGTGGATGCCTTTTGCGAATGGCTCGATCTACCAACTACGGCATCCGCAACCGAACAAGGTTTGCTGCGGCTCCTCAGGGGGACAGGTCTCGAATACGACACCGAAATCCGGGGGCATGCGGCGGAGATGTTTGAGCAGGAAGCTGCGAATTTCCGTCGTACATGGCAGCGCCTAAAGGAAGACTTGGACGCGCTCGAAGGGCCGGCAAAGAAGGCGATCGAGTTTCAGGCACGGCGCTTGTGCAAGGAGTTCCTCTTGAAGGAGCTTGCCAATCGCTCGCTTATCCCTGGAAGCGGTTTTCCGACATCGGTTGTTCCGTTCGATACCCTATGCGCCGAGACGCAGAAGGCGCAGGAGCGCAATCGTCCGGAAGAGGAAGGCGCGCGTGATCGGCGCTATGAATGCCCGACGCGCAACGCCGATATCGCCATCCGAGAGTATGCCCCAGGGGCAGAGGTCGTTGTAGACGGGCTGGTTTGGAAATCGGCCGGGGTCACCCTCAACTGGCTTAGCCCGATCGACAGTGGCCAGCGTGAGCCGCAGAACCTTCGTTGGGCCTGGTGGTGCGACCATTGTGGTGGGGCGGGCAGCGATCACCAGATGCCTGACCAGTGTGCCCATTGCGGCGAGCGCAGCATTACCATTGAGCAGTTTCTTGAACCGGCCGGGTTCCGCGTCGACTGGAACGCGCAGCCGCATGCCGACACCGATCAGGCTGTCTATATCGAACCCAAGTCTCCGAAGGTCAGTGTCGGTGATGCCCTTTGGCAACCCATGCTGCAGCCTGAAACCGGTCGGATCCGGGCTTCGCATGAAGGTTACATCTACCATCATTCGCGTGGACCCAACGACCAGGGTTACGAGATTTGCCTGGAGTGCGGACGGGCCGGGGATGCAGGGACCGACGCTCTCAAAGACCATTGGCCGCTTACGCCGAGGAACCGAAAGGCGATAGACCGCTGTCCGGGCAATGACGAAGGTTATGCGATCACGAGTGCTCTAGCGCTGGGCCATGAAGTTCTAACCGATGTGGTTGAGCTGCAATTGCCTGGGCTGGAAAGTGACGGCGCGGCCTGGGCGCTTGGGGCAGCCTTGCGCGAGAGTCTTGCACGCTGGCTTGGAATCGAGCCGCGCGAGCTTGGAATTTCCGTGGCAGCTCGAGACGGCAAGCTCGGTCGCAGAGTGCCGTCGGTCTACCTCTTCGATGAGGCATCTGGAGGTGCCGGATACGCTCCGAGACTTCTCGATGACATCCATCATGTCTTCGAACGGGCGGCCCGTGTCCTCGATTGCCCCAAGGAATGCGAAATGGGGTGTTCGGCCTGCGTCCTTGCTGCCGATCTCTACAAGCAGCAGGGGCGTCTCGACCGGCGGTCTGCTCTCCTCGCGGTTCAGGCATTTCTCGAGACAAATGCTGAACTGCCGCAGGAGGACCGTGCGGTCCCTGATGCTAGGGCAATCAATGACGCGGCGAACACACTCCTTTTGAGAGCGCGAAGTGGAGACAGCATCTCCGTCTTGTTACCTACCGTGTTCGACCTGGCAGAGCTGACCTCAACCAAGATGCGCACGTTCTTTTCTGCCGCCTCTGCCCGCGGCGTTCCGGTGACACTCGTGCTTGATCCGAGTTCCTTTAATAAGCTCGAAGAGGTCGAACGGCGCTTTTTGCGCGATGCCTCTGTGCGGTTCGAATTCTCTTTGGCCCTGGGCAAAGGAGAAGACGCACCCTTCGAGAGCAAACCCCTGGCCGAATTGATCTCGTCTGATCGTACCACAGGGTTCTTCTCACGCGATGCGAACGCGGCGCAGCCGGGGGAGCGATGGGGTCTGGGTGATACGCATGCTGTCGTTGCCGGTACTCTCAGCGGCCCCACCGCCTACAACCCGATCAACCCGGATGATCTGGAGCGACAGGTTGCGGCTGGTGATCAGGTCGAGCTGATGCAAGGTTTTGGGCAATGCCCGGTTGGCCAGTTTGGCAAACGCTTTGGCTCGAAACTGAAGCAGCAGATGGAAGCGGCTGGTGTTTGGAGCCCTGGCAGTCTTGTGCGGATCACCTACGCCGACCGCTATCTCAATGCGCCTCTACCCATGCTCCTATTTCTGCGCACGTGCGAAGCTCTATCCTCTGACCTGAAGGCGGATAGCCCAGTTGAAGTCGATATCCTGGTCCAGCCACTGAAGAAGGATCGGCCACCCCATCGGATCTTCCATGACTGGGAGTATGAAGACGACCGAGCGGAAGTAGCAGAGCTATTGGGCGAAAGGTTTGGCCTCGATGTCGACCTCCAGGTCACGGAGAATTCGGACCACGGCCGCAAGCTCGAGCTTGAATACGCCGATGGTCAAAAGGTCCTCGTGCTGCTCGACCAAGGGTTTGGATATTGGCGCATAGCGGGTAGCCCGCCGCGCCATGACTTTCGCTCGGCACCCGCTGCGCAGGCGAGTGAACTTTTGCGTTCATCGGCTGCGGTTTCGGGTGTGGGAGAGAGCTACTACGCAGTGAAAAGAAGTGCGAAGTGAGCCTTGTTAGTCTCTCCGCGTCGTCGCATTGGTCAAGTCTAATGGCAATGACACACAGAGTGCTCGCTTGGATCAACTGCCACAAGCGCGACGCCTTTAATCTTGAAGCCCACCAGGGCAGTGGGGCGGATCGGACGGCTGCGAGCTACGGCAAGGATGTATTTGATTTTGTCTGTCAGTCCGCGAGCGCTCGCGTGTAAGAACCAATCAGAACGAGACCTGTGAGGTGGTGCCGGTTTTCTGGACAGGGTGTTAAGCTACTCCCGACCTGATGGATTGGTACGGGAATGAAGACGACGAGGAAGCGCTACAGCGCTGATTTTAAGGCCAAGGTCGCGCTGGAAGCGATCCGGGGCGATCTGACGCTGGCGGAGCTGGCAGCCAAGCATGGCGTGCACCACACGATGATCGCGTCGTGGAAGCGGCAGGCCATCGAGGGCATGGCAGGCACGTTCTCCGGGGCTGGCGATGTGGCCAAGGCCGTCAGCGAGAGCGAGGTGGAAAAGCTGCATGCCAAGATCGGGCAATTGGTCGTCGAGCGGGATTTTTTAGCGAAAGCCTTCGGTCGATGAGCGTGGACCGGAGGCGGGCGATGGTCGAATCTGCTCACCACCGCCTGTCGATTACGGCGCAGTGCCGCCTGCTGCGCATCAGCCGCTCGTCGTATTACTACGCACCGGTGCCGGAAACGGACGAGACGCTGGCGCTGATGACGGTGATCGACGCGACGTTCCTGGACTGCCCGTGGTACGGCAGCCGCCAGATGGCGCGGCACCTGCGGCGTGCCGGGCACGAGGTCGGTCGCCGTCGGGTGCGTCGCCTGATGGCGAAGATGGGGCTGACGCCGATCTACCAGCGGCCCCGCACGAGCGATCCGCACCCGCAGCACCGGGTCTATCCGTATCTACTGCGCAAGCTGGCGATTGAACGGCCCAATCACGTGTGGTGCGCCGACGTGACGTACATCCCGATGCGCCGTGGCTTCCTCTATCTGGTAGCAATCATGGACTGGGCGACCCGCAAGGTGCTCGCCTGGCGGCTGTCGAACACGATGGACGCCGGCTTCTGTGTCGCGGCGCTGGAAGAGGCGTTGGCCCGGTTCGGCAAGCCAGAAATCTTCAACACGGACCAGGGCAGCCAGTTCACCAGCTACGCCTTCACCAGCGTGCTGCGTGACGCCGAGGTCCGCATCAGCATGGATGGCCGGGGCCGGTGGATGGACAACGTCTTCATCGAACGCCTCTGGCGATCCCTGAAGTACGAGTGCGTTTATCTCCACGCCTTCGAGACCGGCTCGGAGCTGCGGGCTGGCCTTGGCCGGTGGATCACCTATTACAACACCCAGCGTCCGCACTCGGGACTAGCCGGGAGAACCCCGGTCGAGGCCTATCGGCGCATCGGGCAATCAGGTCATGGGGGGCATGCCCCCCATGACCTGATGATCAAACAGGCGGCATGAACGACAACCGGGATTAGCTTAACTCAGCCGCCAAACTGTCCAAGAAGGCGGGACCACTTCACTGAGCATTGAACACACAAACATCAACCACGGCAAAAGCCAACAACACCCACACGTCACTCGCTGACTTCATTTGGAAGAATGCGGATGATCTTTGGGGTAACTTCAAGCACGTCGATTTCGGCAAGATCATTCTTCCCTTCACTCTTCTTCGACGCCTGGAATGTGTTCTCGAGCCCACTCGGGAAGAAGCCGCCAAGATGCACAAAATGGCCATCGAAAACGGTCTCGATGTCGACGTCATCCTCCGTCAGGCAACTGGCTACCCGTTCTACAACACATCAAGCTACAGCCTCGAAACATTGGGGGCTGGCCGCACACGTCAGAACCTTGAAGACTATATCGCGAAGTTCTCCGGCAACGCGCGGGTAATCTTCGAGCAATTTGATTTCATCAATACAATCAGTCAGATGGACAAGAAGGGCGTTCTCTACAAGATCTGCCAGAACTTCGCTGCCATCGACCTGCATCCCGACGCCGTTCCAGAGCGGACCATGTCCAATGTCTATGAACACCTGATCCGCCGGTTCGGGGCCGAGGTGAACGAGGCGGCCGAGGATTTCATGACGCCCCGCGACGTTGTTCACTTGGGCATCGAGCTTTTGCTCGAACCGGATGATCAAATGTTTATCGACAACCCCGGCATCATCCGCACGCTCTATGACCCAACAATCGGCACCGGCGGCTTTATCTCCGACGGCATGGAGCACGTGCAGTCACTGCAGGATCGCTATGGCACCGCCCCGACCCTTGTGCCCTATGGCCAGGAATTAGAATCCGAAACTCACGCTGTCTGTCTAGCGAGCATGCTTCTGAAGACTCTCAAGTCCGACCCCGGTCGCGACCTGTCCCAGAACATCAAGCTTGGCAGTACGCTCTCAGCCGACAAATTCCGCCATGAGAAATTCCACTACTGCGTCTCTAATCCGCCGTTCGGCAAGAAATGGGAAATGGACCAAGCCGAAGTCTTGCGCGAACACCGCGACCAGAAATTCGAGGGTCGTTTCGGCCCCAAGCTGCCGCGTGTCAGCGATGGCTCGATGCTGTTCCTGTTGCACCTGCTCAGCAAACTCGAAGACCCTGAGAAGGGCGGTGGGCGGGCGGCGATCGTGTTGTCGGGCTCTCCCCTTTTTAACGGCAGCGCCGGTCAGGGTGAATCCGAAATCCGCCGTCATCTTCTTTACCAAGACGTGGTTGAGGCAATCATTGCCCTGCCGACCGAGATCTTCTTCCGCACGGGGATCGGCACTTACATCTGGGTTCTCTCCAACCGCAAGTCAGAGGAGCGGCAGGGTAAGGTTCAGCTGATCGACGCGACAGGGATGTTTGAGCCGCTGCGCAAGAGTGAGGGCAACAAACGGCGCAAAATCGGGGACGATCAAATCCGCGATATTGTGCAACTCTACGCCGACTTCGAACCGACGAAAAAAAGCCTAATCGTCGGCGCAGAGGACTTTGGCTATCGCAGAATTAGGGTGCTGCGCCCCTTGCGCCACAAGATCGTCGTGTCAGACACAGGGTTAGAGGCGCTGGGAGAACACAAGGCTTGGGAAAAGCGCACCGACGATCAGCGGGAACGCTGGCGCGCCGTGTTGTCGAAGCACACGGGCGTCGATCATGATTGGCACTGGATCGAAAGCTTTTCCAAAGCTGCCGCGAAAAAGGACGCTAAGCTGGGAAAAGCTGACATGGCGCTAATCAAGGCCTTTCAAAAAGCGTTTGCCGTACGGGATGAAGATCTTGACCCAGTGAAAGATAAGAAGGGGAACCTGATCCCCGACGATGAGCTGACCGATTACGAAAACGTGCCCATGGGTACCGATATCCATGACTACCTCGAAACCGAGGTAACGCCCCACGCCCATGATGCCTATATCGACGAGGCCTACGTCGACGAATCCGATGGCGACATCGGGATTGTTGGCTATGAGATAAACTTCAATCGCTATTTCTACGAATATGTACCCCCGCGTGATCTGGATGAGATCGACGTGGAGCTAAAGGCCATTGAAGCGTCTATTGCCAAAGTTTTGAATGAAGTGACCGAATGATGCGCCTCAAATTCGCGATCACTTTATCACCACCCACGAATATCAACCGTTTGCCACCCGATTCACCTGTAACCTTCGCGCCCATGGAGGCAATACAGGATGGTTTGGGTGGCCTAGATACTTCGAAAACCGCCCCGCTCGCTGAACTAAAGGCGGGAAGCTACAACCTATTTTCCAACGGGGACGTGCTCTTGGCGAAGGTCACACCTTGCTTCGAGAATGGGAAGAAGTGCCTCGCCCACGACCTGACGGGCGGCATTGGTTACGCAACCTCAGAAGTCCACGTGATGAGGCCGAAACAGGAGAAAATTTCGCCGCGATTCTTGATGTACTTGCTCTCATCCGACCAATTTAGGACCGAGGGTATCATAAGTATGACTGGCTCGGGTGGCTTGAAGCGGGTTAGTGCAGAAGCTGTCCTCAATCATCGCATTGTTATAGAGGATGTTGCCAAGCAATCTGTCATTGCTGATTATCTCGACGGTGAGACCCGCCGAATTGATGAGTTGATTAAGAAAAAGACGCGCTTCATTGCGCTGCTTAGAGAAAAGCGTGCGGCCGTCATTGATCATGCCGTGACCAAGGGTATTGATCGAACCGTCGAAATGAAACCTTCGGGGGTCGATTGGCTTGGCGATATTCCAGTGCACTGGGAGACAATTCCTCCAAACGTCCTGTTCAAAGAAAGTAAAGAGCGCGCCCATGAAGGCGATCAACTGATGTCGGCCACACAGAAATACGGAGTTATCCCGTTGGCCGATTTTGAAGCTCTAGAACAGCGCCAAGTCACAATGGCTCAAACGAACCTGGATAAACGGAAGCACGTTGAAGTTGGCGATTTTGTCATCAGCATGCGCAGCATGGATGGTGGGCTTGAAAGAGCGCGTGGTGTCGGAAGTGTCCGGTCTTCGTATTCTGTGCTGAAAAGCGGCCCAGAGGTCGATGGCCGCTTTTTCGGATACCTCTTGAAATCAAGCCTCTACATTCAGGCCCTTCGCCTTACGACCAGCTTCATTCGTGACGGACAGGATATGAACTTCAGTCATTTCAAGAAGGTCCGGTTGCCTCGAATCCCGATGGCAGAGCAGAGCAGAATTGCAGATAACATCGAACACGAGACAGATCGCATCGACGACTTGTTAGAGAAAACAGAGCGCTCCATCGCCCTTTTGAAAGAAAAACGCGCGGCGCTCATTACGGCGGCGGTGACCGGCAAGATTGATGTGAAGGCCGCAGCATGAGCGATTTGCACCACGAAAAACACCTGGAAGCTTATGTCGTAAAAAAACTGACGGAACAGGGTTGGCTGCTCGGCGACACCAAAGGCTTTAATCAGGATACCGCCGTCTACACCGAGGATGTGGAGGCCTGGATTAAACAGACCCAAGGCTCCAAATGGGACAAGCTCGTCGCCCTCAATGGCAAGCGCGCCGGCGAAACGCTGCTCTCCCGTCTTGATGCGGCTTTGGCAAAACACGGTACCATCCAGGTTCTGCGTCGTGGCTTTTCCATTGCGGGCTGCGGGCAGATCGACATGTCCGAGGCTGCACCCGAGGACCAGCGCAACGAGACAATCCTCGAACGCTATGCCGCCAACCGACTGCGTGTGGTGCCGCAGCTGAAGTACCATCCCGGTCGCGAGCTTGCGATCGATCTAGGGCTATTCATCAACGGGCTGCCCGTTGCGACCGTCGAACTCAAGACTGATTTCACCCAGTCCGCCGAAAGCGCGCGCGAGCAATATAAGCGCGACCGCCTGCCCGAAGACCCCGCCACCGGGCGCAAGCACCCGCTGCTCACATTCAAGCGCGGTGCCATCGTGCATTTCGCGATGTCCGATAGTGAGATTTGGATGGCCACGAAGCTGGCGGGAGAGAATACCTATTTTCTGCCCTTCAACCGCGGCCATGACGGCAAAGGTGGCAATCCCCCTCGAGATGACGGCGAATACCCTGTCGCCTATTTCTGGGAAGAGATTTGCCAGCCAAATGCCTTCCTCCGGATCTTCCATAGCTTCGTCTATGTCGAGAAGAAGGATGTGGTGGACCTGAAGGGCAATTGGTCCGTCAAGGAGACGCTCATCTTCCCGCGCTTCCACCAGCATGACGCGGTCAACAAGATGATCGCAGATGCCAAGGAGAAGGGACCTGGCCAAGCTTACCTCTGCGAACACAGTGCAGGTTCGGGCAAGACATCTACGATAGCCTGGACAGCGCATGACCTGACCAAACTGCGCCATGACGACGGCAAGGCAGTCTTTGACACGGTGGTCATCGTGACAGACCGGACTGTGCTGGATGGCCAGCTACAAGACGCCGTCCAGCAGATCGACCACCGCAAGGGCATGATCGCTGCGATTGATCGAGAGACAAGCTCCAAGACGAAGACCGCGCAGCTGACGGAAGCCATGCTGAAGGGCGTCCCGATTATTGTCGTGACTCTCCAAACCTTCCCGCATGCGATGGAAGCGATCCTGACGGAAACATCGTTGAAGGACCGCAGCTTTGCCGTGATCATCGATGAGGCGCATACCTCGCAAACCGGCAGCACAGCCTCGAAGCTGCAAGCGACCCTCGCACTCTCGTCGGCAAAAGACACCGCAAATATGACGGTCGAAGAGCTTTTGACCGAGATCCAGAAAAGCCGCGCCCGCCCGAAAAACTTGTCCCATTTCGCGTTTACTGCGACGCCAAAGCACTCGACCTTGATGCTGTTCGGACGGCCGGAAGACCCATCGCGACCGGCGGCCCCAGATAACCTGCCGCGTGCCTTCCATAAATACGAGATGCGCCAAGCCATCGATGAGGGTTTCATCCTCGACGTGCTAAAGGGCTATGTATCGTACAAGACGGCCTTCAATCTGGGGAAAGAACTAGAAGACAAGAAGCGCGTGGACGGCAAGGCAGCCAAACGGGCGCTCGCCAAATGGATGAGCCTGCATCCCACGAACGTCACCCAAAAGGTGCAGTTCATCATGGAGCACTTCCGGCACAACGTATCACCTCTCCTTGATGGAAAAGCGAAGGCAATGGTGGTGACGAGCTCGCGTGCAGCAGCTGTTCGCTACAAGAAATCTTTCGATGCCTTTGTCGCGGCCAATCCTCAATACAAAGACGTTCGCGCGCTCATCGCTTTCTCGGGGAAGCTCAGCGGCAAGGATGTCATGCATTCCGACGATGCACAAATTGCTGGTGAGCTGTTCATATGTGACGAGGATGCGGAATTCACCGAAAGCAACATGAACACGGGCGTTCAGGTCAAAGACCTTCGAATCGCATTTGATCGTCCAGAATTCAGGGTCATGTTGGTGGCCAACAAATTTCAGACGGGTTTCGATCAGCCGAAGCTTGTCGCCATGTATGTCGACAAGAAGATCGCGAACGAAGTTGAGATCGTTCAAACGCTGTCGCGCCTCAATCGCACATTCCCAGGAAAAGAAGAGACCTTCGTTGTAGACTTCGTGAACGACCCAGAAGCAATCCGAGCGGCCTTCAAGAAATACGATTCAGGCGCGCAAATCACCGAAGTTCAAGATCCCAACGTAATCTACGATTTGAAGGACGCACTCGACGCGCAGGGTCTTTACTCGGATCAAGACATCGAAGCCTTCAAGATAGCTCGCTTCGAAACGGCCAAGACTTTCGACACCGGAAAAGAAGATCACCATAAGGCGATGTTTGCGGCCACCCAAAGGCCAACCGACAGGTTTAACGCTCGCCTCAAAATGCTGCGTGAGGAAGCCGAGCGGTGCGAATCTGAATTTCAGAAGGCAACCGAAGCGGGAGATGATGCCGCCGCGAAGAAAGCCGAGCATGAAAGGGTGCAAGTAGAAGAAGGCATTGGCAGCTTGCTGGAGTTCAAATCGGGCCTGTCGAGAATCTCCAGAACATACACGTACATTGCTCAACTGCTGGACCTCGGGGATCCCAGCGTGGAGAATTTTGCGGCTTTCACAAAACTTCTCGCAAACCGCCTTAATGGCGTTCCCCCTGAGCACGTCGACTTAAGAGGTATTTCCCTAACGGGCTACGACATCAAAAAGAATGATGCACAAAGCGAAAGCGGAGATGATCCCGATCCGAATTTAAAGCCCGTGGGAGCCGGTGGATCGAAATCGCCAGGGAAACTTCCTGTCTACCTTCAAGAGCTTATCGAACGACTGAACGGTATCTTTGGCGAAGCTGCTCCGATCAAGGATCAAGCGAGCTTCGTGAACCAAATCGCGTCGATCACTCGCGAAAACAGTATCGTGAGGGCCCAGGTCAAGGAAAACTCCAAAGAGCAGGCTTTGAAAGGAAGCCTTCCAGGAGCGGTTCAAGGAGCGGTGGTGCGTGCGATGGGCTCAAACAATGCTCTGGCCACGCATCTCCTCAAAGAGGACAGGCAGGGCCTAGGTATCCTTACCAACCTTATTTACGATCTGATCAAAGAGGGCAGAGACATCGATCTTGGAGACCTCGATGGTGCATGAACCGCACAAAAGCTCTGAATAAAACGTCCGGATGGTCAGGCAGTTGGAGCCTGATAAGAAATACAGTGTGTTGGGAATTTAGGAACACTAGATGAAGATTTCTCAGGCCCTAGACAAAATCGACGAGAAGCAGCTCTTTGTGCCGGCCTTCCAACGCGAGTACGTTTGGAAGCGCGACGATGCGAAGCAGTTGGTAGACTCCCTTATCAAGGAATATCCAACGGGGACGATGCTGACCTGGGAGACCAACAACCCTCCCGAATTGAAGGGGCCTCACAAATACGATGAGAAGCAGGGCGCTGTAAGGATCCTTCTGGACGGGCAGCAGCGGCTGACAACCTTGTACATGCTCATTCGCGGTGGTTTGCCACCCTACTATACTGCTCCGGAAATTCTCAACGACACGCGCGGCCTTTATGTGAATGTCGAGACCAGAGAGCTGGAGTACTACAAGAAGCTCAAGATGGAGAACGACCCGCGCTGGCAGAATCTGACCGATATTTTTCAGCGCAAGATCCGAGCTAAGGATGTCGTCCGCGCTTTGGAAGACAAGGGCGAAGAGGTGTCCCGCGAACGCGACGATCTGATCGACGACAACGTGAAATCCATCGAGAACATCCTTGACCGGGAGTTCCCCGAGCAAACGATACCGGTGAAGGCGACAATTCGCGAAGCGATCGACATCTTCTATAAGGTCAATGCGAGCGGCGTCTCGTTGACCGAGGCCGAATTGGCTCTAGCCCAGATTTCAGGTTATTGGCCTCAGGCGCGTGACACGTTCAAGGCAAAATTGACCGAACTCGAAGGCAGGGGTTACGTCTTCAAACTTGATTTTGTCGTCTACGCCCTGCTCGCCTGTTTGCACCATTCCGGTTCGAATATGCGACTTCTGCATGACCAGGCCAATGATGCGCCCATCCGGGCGGCTTGGAAGAAGCTCGAAGAGCAAACTCTCGATTACGTTGCCAATATCATGCAGTCCCATGCATTCGTCGATCATACGGACGAAATCAACTCGGTGTATGCACTGATACCGATTATTGCTTATTGCTATCAACAGGATAGCCATCTCTCGGAGATGCAGATTAAGAAGCTGGTCAAGTGGTTCTACTATTCCCAGATCCGCTATCGCTACATCTCTCAGCTGCCCCAGAAGCTCGATCGAGATCTCCGCGTGATCAAGGAATCCGATCAACCATTCGATGAGCTGCTGCAGGTCATAAAGGACGAACGGCCCCTAGAGATTGTCGCCGACGAGTTCGTTGGGCGCGCGATATCGCATCCCCTATTTCCGATGATGCGATGGTACTTCAAGAGTCAGGGCGCAACTTGTCTGACGACAGGAGTCAAATTGGCTCAACCCATGGGAAAGAAGTATCAGCTCGAAAACGATCACATTTTCCCGTTCTCGAAACTGCGCGACGCTGGGTACGGCAAAGAGAACCGTTTGAAGTATTCTCTCGCACAAGAGATCACCAATCGCGCCATTCTCACACAGATCGCCAATCGGGCGAAGAGTGCTACGAACGCAGAAGATTATCTTGCAGAAATCGACGATAAGAATCCGGATGCGCTAGCCAAGCAATGCATCCCTTCAGATCCAGAGCTCTGGAAAATCGAGAATTACGAGAGCTTTCTCCACGCTAGGCGAACGATGCTGGCGAATGCATTGAATGGGTTCTTGAGCTCGATCACCGAAACCAAAGAGGCGGAGGCACCCATCACACTGGCTGAGATGATTGCCGAGGGTGAAAGCGAAGAGTTGGAGTTCAAGCAAACTTTGCGTTGGGATATCAAGGAAGCCAAGGTCAACAAGGGTCTCGAGCAGGTCGTTGTCAAAACTATTGCCGCATTTGCCAATAGTTATGGTGGCGGCACACTGCTCATCGGCGTTTCCGATGTCGGTGAAGCAGTCGGTCTGGATCATGATTATGCGTCGCTGGGCGATGCTGACAAAGACCGGTTTGAAATTCACCTGCGCAACCTTTTTGCCGATGCATTCGGGCAAAATTTCACCGCTTCGAAACTGAAGATTGCATTCCCCGAAGTGGAGGGCAGCGAAATTTGTCAGATTGATGTTAGGCCAGCCGATGCTGCGGTGGTCATCAGCGTTGCAGACAAGAACGGGTTAAAATCCGAAAAGCTGTACGTTCGGAGTGGCAACTCTTCACCGGAAATGCCCATGAGCGAAGTGCAGGCCTTCCTTGGAAAGCGCTTTGGTTCAACCGCTTTGCTTTAGGCGCGCAAACCATTCGGGGCAGGATCAGCTCATCTCAGAGGAATGTCGCGGAAGCCGTTCTGAGCCTTGAGTGCCATTTTTGGGGGAACACCGGCAGTTCGCGTCAACTCGCTCCACTTCGCGAGGGCTGAACGAATGTCTGAGGCGATGGATTTGATTTCGGCTGTCTTGAGATCGGCAAATTTCCCGAATTCTAGAAGATCGTCGAACTCGAAACCGTCCGTTTTGCCGGCCAGAGACATCTGGTGCTCGTTGGTCCAGTCCCCGTCAGGATTGTAGGCGTAGACGACATCGAATGCGGGCGAGAGGCTCCAGTGACCCGAGCTATCCATGAGGAAGGCGATGTTCTTGGTGTGGTCGTCCTGGTTGCGAATGAAGACATTGAGCAGCGCGCGGCGCACCTGCTCCTTGATCGCTTCGCGTCCGAGACCGAGCATGCGGATGGTCTCGATCGCCTGCTCGTAGCTATAGGCCCGAGCGAGGTTGAAATCGAAATGGCGCATCGCGCAAAGCGACTGCATGTGGAGCTTCTTGCCGTCAGGCGTGCGGTCGAAGCGCTGGGTCATGAAATGCGCCCGCCCACCTTCTTCGTGCAGGCGAGAGCGAGCCATGTCGATGCCAGCCTCTCGGGCTAGCAGATAGCAGGCGTACTCAAGCCGGCCGAAGCCCATCGGGTCGGCAAGTTCCTTGTCAGCATTGCCCGACACGCCGTCGAACTTGACCAGCCATTGCGTGTAGCCGGGCCCTGCAGTCAGCTGCCCTGAATGGAATTCTCCGGTCTCCTCATTCCAGGCGAGGACGGCCTTGGCCCGGGCGCCACCAGCAGAGGTGCCGACGCGCAAGATCTCTTGAAGTGCACGATGATCATCTTCACCCTTGAGCACACCGGCCAGTTCTTCACGCGCGGCAATGACCCTGTTGGCGAGCTCGACAAGCGGAGCGATATCGACCGGCCGGCCCTGTTCACGGCGCTCACCGGTAGCGGGCTCGAATTCGAGCGCGCCCATGCCTCGGCGACCGGTATAGCAAAGGCGCTCGACCGGATCGAAGCTGTCGGCTGTGCGGCCCTGCTCGGCAAGCCAACGGTTGATCAGGGCGTTACCAAACTTGTCGGGTAGGCTGTCGGCCAGCATGCCCGGAAGCCCTTTGAAGGTCTCGTAATTCAGCGCGGGAAAGTCGTAGACGCCACTTCGCAGGGGCATTGTGAGCGGGGCGACTTCGATACCGCTGCGGCTGAATTCCGGAGTGTATTCGAAAACCCCGACATCGCGATCCTCATCCCACAGGACGGCGCCGATCTGACGGCCCCAGAGATTGACTACGGCACGCGTCATGGGGCCTCGTTACCCCAGCTCCATTCCTCGCCAGCCTCACCTTCAGAAGACTTGCGCACCCTTTGCCGCGCCTTGCCGGTGTCGGACCGGGGATCGAGCGGGCTCAGCTTGGCGTCCGGCATGACATCCAGAAGGCGGTCTTCAATTTCAAGCGCACGCATGATCCTGGCAAGGCTATCGATGGTCCCGCCATTGCCGGCTTCCAGGCGGGCGAGCGTTGAACGCGAGATGCCAGCCATTTCCGCAAGCTCGGCCTGCTTGAGATTGCGTGATATGCGATATGCTTCGATCTGCTTCCCGAGGTCGGATAGCAGTACCGAGAGAGGGCGCAGATCTGGTGAGTCATAATGTGGCATTATCGAGACATTATCTCCAATATGGAGCGTTGTGTAGCGATTTTGCGTCTTTACATGAAGGCACTTAATGTGTCAATATCGAGACCTAAATTTGCTTATCACCGATAATGCATCAAAATTGCTACTTTATGTAGGTCGGAGTGATGAAAATGAAAGACGAGAAAGGTCACAACGACAAGAGTGACTGGAAGGGCCTACGAGAGATCGACCGCGCCATCTCCGAAAATCGCCTCACGTCCTACTCATGGAAGAAGGCCTGGGCCGACCCATGGGGGCGGGTTGGCTTCATTGCATTCGCGATCCTTCTCATAGCATTCATCATCTATGTGGTGATCTACGACTTGGTGCTTTGACCACCTACCATTCCTTTACGTCGTCGGCAGCTTCCTCGCTTGCGCCCGTGGCGCCCTGCGTTTGGCGGTCCAGGTAACCTCGAACGGTACCAATCCTTCCACGACCCTGCTGGCGAACCCGCTCGACCTCATCCGTGATGTCAGACCGATCAGGAGCATTGGGCAGTGAGGGACCACCCGCAGAACCTACAGCTCCCCTAGCTCGCACCTGCCCAGCACTCCCGATCCCGGGGCGGCTGACAGGAGCGAAGTCCGGCAATGAAAGGTCGGCTTCGATGTCGTCCTGCAGCCGATCAGCATAGCTTTCGACAAACCGAGATTGCAGCTGCTGGCCGCGCGCGCTCATCTGAAACTCGATGTCGTCGAAGCGCACCGGCCCGTAATAGTCGCGATTGGCTTCCATCTCGGCCATGCCCCATTCGCGATAGGCCTGGCTCAAGTTCAGCGTGCCTGCGGCGCTGTTGGCCTCGTACCAGCTGGCCTGATTCTCGAGGCGACTGGCCATCTCTTCGGCCCGACGCGCCTCTCGTGTATAGCTATCGGCTTCGGTCAGCGATCGACCGAGACCCGACGAGCTGGTCGATACCTGTGATACCGAGCTTGAGCTCGTCTCGCGCAGAAAGCCTTCACGCGTATTCGACCAGTTGCGGCTATCCGAAAGCTGCCGCAGCGTACCCATGATCCTGCCGCGATCTTCCGAGGCGATCCCGATATCGCTATCCGTCCAAGTCTGATTGCGACCACCCCGCAAACCAGCAGACGCCTGTACCGGCCCCCTTTCTCCCTTCAGACCAATTCCAGCGTCCCCATTCAAGAACCAAGACACGGTAATGTCGTCGGAGGCGCGCCGGGAAAGGCCGAACTGCTGCTGGAGCGTCCTCGAGGCATTGTCGACTTCGCTGAATGCCGTGCCGATGCTGTCGTTCGTACCAACGCCGCTAACCGTATCGGAGCTCTGACCCTGGCTGTAGGCGTCGCGAATCTCGCTGAACCGGGTGAGCGCAGAGCTCGTCGATTGCTGAGCGAGGTTGGCATAGGTCTCGCTCTGCGTCCGGCTCTGGCTCGCCATCGTTCCGAGGCGGCCGGTGAAGTCCTGCCCGAGAGTCGGTGTGAACGGATAGCTTGAATTCGGGACAGCAGCGAACTCTCCATCGGGGAAGCTGGTAGTCTGCGTACCGCTGTCGCTGAAACCACGCGTCTGCGTGGCGCCATAGGCAATGTTGGGAGCAAGATTGCCTTGGGCAAACTGGCGGGAAAACACCGTCGAATTGTCGATGTTCGAATTGCCAAGCGAGACATTGCCGGTGCTCGCCTCGCGCGAGGCTTCCTCGGCTGCGTTCTGACTCGGGTTGAGATAGCTCGTTGCCTGGCCCGAAATCGCCAGCGCACCACGCGCCACCCCGCCGGCAAGGAACGGGATCGAGGCGACAAGATAGCCCGCCAGGATGCCGATATCGCTGTTGACGTCGCTCATGCCGGCAAAGGTCGCGAGGCTGAGGCCGGTGCTGCCGCCAGCGGCGGCGACATCGCCTGCGCCTTTGAACATCAGGATCATGTGCAGGATGACGAAGAGCGGTCCCCACGCCGCAAGGTAGAAGAAGCCGGTGACGTAACCTCTCAATGCAATGGGTCCGGTCCGCGGCATCAGGAACAGCGGAAACAGGACAGGGAACAGCGCGTAGAACACTACCGTCAGCACGACATTGAGGATCGGGACCCATTTCATCGCGTTGTGCGCGATCGAGGAATAGGTCCGCTCGGTCTGAATATCGGCCCGGGTCTGCGCAAAGACGTCGATACTGCCCGTTCCGCTCGCACCTGCAAAGCCGTGCATGGCCTGGTTCATGGCATTGATCGTAAGCACCTGGCGGAAAATGTCGCTCGCGCTGCGCGAGATGCCGGTGAGATACTGATAGGCAATCGGGAGATCGGCCATGAGCTTGGCCTTGGCGAGTGCTTCGGTCTGGCGCGGATAAAGCTGACGCCCTGCGACAAGCGTCATCTCGTCAATGAGGCTCGCCCATTGCCCCGACAGCGCGGTGTAGGCTTCGCGGCAAGTGATGATCGAGGCCGTCACGCTGTCGTCGGCCTGCCGGGTCAGGAATTTCTGCGCGCGCGCCGCGCTGCCCGGTGCGATCGTCGTCCAGATGTCATCGCTCTCGGACAGCTCCTTCATCGAGTAGCGGCCGAGAAGCAGATCGTAGAACACGCATTGCCGGACATGCTCATCGAAGTTCGCAGCGAACTCCGGATCGGAAATGCGCAAGCTCCGCGTCGATTCAAGCAGCCGCGCGCCATAGATCATGCCGTTCTTCGAGTAGTTGAGGTCGTCCGGCAGGCCGAAGACGAGCTCGGCCGAGCGGGTCAGATAGTCTCCCGCCTGGCTGGTGAAGCTCGCCATAAGGGCCAGCCCGAGCGGGACATTGGCCACCGTTGCTGGTGCAAGGCTGGGATTGACCCGGTCTGTCACATGGACGTCCATGCGCGGCACCATCAGGCACATGTAGATGAGCGTCGCACCGAGGAACCAGTTGAGCCAGGCACGCCAGTCCTGGTTGAACGCGACCACTATGACCGCGAGCACCATGCCCATCACCAGCGCGACTTGGATCAGGCTCTTGTAGCCGCCCGCACCGGTCCAGGCGGCAACGGCGTTGAGGACATTGACGATATACTCGCCGCCGCCGACCGTGAAAATCTCGACCATGCTGCCTGACCCTTATGGAACGATGGAGCGGGACTGCATCCCGCGGGACCAGTCGAGCGCGGCTGCCATCGACGGCGACATCGAAGCGGCGAGCATGTTCTCGATCATCGCGGTCTTCTCAATGATCTGCATGATCGCCGAGACCCGCGCCTGTCCGGTCGCTTGCCGCTGGGCGAGGCTTGACCGGACCTCGGCGACCTGAGCGCGCCAGATCGCGAGTTTGGCTTCATCGGCCGCAATGAAGCTCGCCATCGAGCGTCCGGCCTCAGCGGTGATACGCTCGAGAATGGCATAGAGGAGATCGATGCTGGCGATCTCGGCCAGCGTGTCGCGGTCGTCGGTTGCCATCCCGCGCCCATAGGCCGCCTGAACGGTGAGGATCTTGTAGAGCGGCACCGATGCCACCTGGAGCAGCTCCTTCTCCTCGTCGCCGATCGCGGTATCGCTGCGGATCGCCTCCACCATGCTGCCGATGAGCCGGGCAACGCGTGGCCGGATGGCTTTCGCGCTCGTGAGGCTCATCTGCTGGAAAGTGGGGTTGAGGCACTGGTCGGGCTCGTCGCACTGGAACACCCGCACCGACTGACCCTGCGTCCCGTCGAGCAGTGCGGTCACCAGCGTCGAGGAGGCATCGCCTGCGAAAGGTACGAATTTGCCCGGCTCGTCGTCGCGGGGCGGCACGTAGATCACCGTGCCGATGAGCGTCATCGCATATTCGGCAAGATCGCGGTCGAATGTGCCACCGGGGTTGAAGAAGGCGCTTTGCTTAAGAACATGCCAGGTGTAATTGCGCGGCACACCGGGATTGACGTCGGCATAGTCGGCGCCGGCACCCTCGTTGGTCGAGGCGCGCTGGCCGCGCGTCCCGCAGCCGTGTTTGGCGGCGGCATAGTCGGTAAAGATACCTTCGGAATTGCCGATCGCTTCGCAGATTGCCTTGTCGGCGAGATCGCCCTTGGGCCAGACGCCGCCGACCAGCCCCTGCGCCATCTCGCAGGAGTTGATCGAGAGATTGTTCATGAGCTGCGCCTTCTGGCTGAACTCCTGCATGATCTTCGAGCACTCGGGGCAGACGGTATCAATCGCCAAACTAAAGGCGAACCCCACCGCATTGTTCGCGACGGCCTTCAAGAGCGCGACCATCTCGCTCGCGTTGATGAAGGAGAACGACCCGGCGAAGATATCGATACCGCCGCAACCAGCGCGGGCACGCGGCAGCTGGAGATTGGCGATGTTGGTCGTCTTCTGCGGGAAGCGCGTCCAGACATTGCCGAGGCTGTAATAGCCCGCCGACTGTCCTTCGAACGCGCTCGGCCCGGTGACATTGGCCGCAGCGCCCATGTCGTCCATGAAGCGGTCCATGCTGTCGCCGACATTGGCTGATGCTGGCGCGGCCAGAGGGGACGCGACCATGCTGGCGGCGGCAAGAGTGAGTGCCGCATTGCGGATGCTAGTAATCATGTCCGGCTTCCTTCGAGGTGAGGAGGTAAATGCGGTCCTGCAGCTCGTCGGCCGAGAGCACGCCGTATCCGATCGGGATCGGGCGCCTGGCCACGCTGTCCCACAGCACGAGCGCCGGGGTGATGCCGGGTTCGAGCCCCATGCGCGGCCGCTGGCCGCTTTCGACCTTGTAGTCGGGGAAGTGACGGGACGGTCCGCCATCGGTCGAGATCGCCCGGACAGTGATATGCCAGCGGTCCGCCACTGAACGCACGATCGGGCTCATCACTTCGCACGCGCCGCAGGTCTGGGCGAAGAAGTAGAACAGGCCATAGCGCTCGGAGAGCCTGGCCATCACCGCATCGCGCTCGGCAGCGCGCGCGTCCTGCCATTGCTTCTTGGCGAGCGCGCCGACCGGTCTCTCGAGCGTGTAGTCGAGCTCGGGATCCTGCCAGATCGCGCGCTGCCAGACATCGGAGAACAGCGAAGCCCGGTCGAGCTGGGCACGCTGGAAGCGGATATAGGCGGTGACGTTTTCCGGCGTCGGATAGAGGATCGCGCGCGCTTTGAGTTCGCGCAGTTCCCCCGTGACCGCGTCGAGTTCCTGTGTGGCGGTTACCTGGGCCGGTGGCTGCGCCATCTGCGGCTCGGCTTTCGCCTCCGGCCTGACGCAATAGAACCAGTAGCCGAGCCTGCGTTGCTCGCAGTAGAGGCTGTCTGCCGAGGCAGCTGGCTCTGCCTGGCGCGCTTCCTGCGCAACTGCCCGAACGGGGAGCAGTGCAGCGAGACACATGGCCAATACTGGGAGCGCCAGCATCAGCAGTGATTGGCGGCGCGTCATTGGCCACTCCTTGCGTAATAGTCTTCGATTTTCTGCTGGATGAGGATGCTGGTCTCGAGCTCGTCAGGGAGCCGTGCAGCGTCGGTGAACTCGGCATAGACCTCGCTGAAATCCATCTGGCTGAGGTCGAGCCGGGCGAACTCGTCGAGGGTAAACCCCTCGCACTGCTCTTCCTTAGGGTTGTCCCAGGGCTTGGGCAGCTGGTGCCGGCCCTTTTCCTGCAGGATCCGCGAGAGCTTGCTCTCAAAGCAGCAGTAGACCTTCTTCTTGGTCAGGCAGACGCCGAGGAACTTGTCCGAACAATAGGTCCCGACATAGGCGCACAGTCCCTGCGCATCGCGTTCGTGGAGCAGCACTTCTTCGCGGTTGCAGCCGAGCGCGACCAGCAGGCTGATGCCGGGGATGAGCGGGAAGCCCTTGCCCTTGCAGCAGTTGAGCACGCCGAAAACCTTGGAGGAGCAGGTGTTGCGCGTGCCGCGAAACAGCGTCAGCGACTCGGGATCGAACTGGCCGCGGGCCTCGTCCATCGCATGGAGCGCGGTGACGGCATCCTTGAACTCGTCGTTCGCGGTGCGCTCGATCGTCTCGCAGCTGCCGTCGATGCAATAGACATCGCCGTCGCACACATACTGGGTGGAACTGTCGGTACCGGGAAGCGGGCACTCGTAGATGCGCTCCCAGGTCTCGCAGGGGTCTTCGTCGGTAAGGCATTCCTCACGGACAAAGCGGCAGGTGCTCTGGCTTTCGATGTCGGAGCAGTCGGTCGCCGCTTCGCGGGCGATGCAGGTGTAGCTGCGTTGCCATTCCCAGCAGGGGCGTGTGACAGCGACGCCATCGACCACGCGGGTCTGCGGATCGGCATCGGTGCAGATCTCGGCATCGAGCGTACAATCGCTATCGCCCGCAAGACCTGTGCACTGGCTATCGTCAGGGGTCGTTGTGACGGTGGTCGCCGTGGCGATGCGGTAGGGCGTCTGCCCCGCGACCTGTTCGTCGCAGGTCAGCTCGGTAATCGGATCGCCCGGCTCGGTGCACCATTTGCGACCGCCGGACCAACCCCACTGTAGGCAAGGACCGTCCCGGTGTCCGGTCACCCGGCAAAGAGCGCCCGAAAACTCTTCGCAATCCGGCTCACCTGACAGGTTGAAGCTGCCCAATGGGCTGCAAAGGTAATGATACTGCGGTTGCTGGCTGACCTTGGCGACGAGCGGGACCGTGCATTGGCCAAGCGACTGATCGATCCGTGTGCCTGTATTGCAGGTGGCGGTGTAGGTGCCCGCCGACCCCGAACCAGGCGGCAGCGGAACGCACGATCCCTGGCTGCCCGAAATTGCCATGCCGCTGGTGTAGTCGAGCGGCGTCTCGTTGATCGCGAGGCTGCGGGCAATCACGTCCTCGATCTCGTTCGGCTCGAACCTTGCGCGATTGGCAATGCTGTCGCGGATGGTCCGCGTCGGCGTGCTGGTCGTGGCAGCGCTGCGTCCGCGGGCCTCGATCTGGTCGGGATCGCGCGCAAGATCCTGCAGGTCGCGCGTCGCCTGCGGATCGAAATTGGGAACGCGCGCCGCGTCGGGATTGGTCGTTGCGGCGTCGCGCGCTTCGCCCAGCAGCTCGGTGGCAAAGTCCTTGCCGTCGGCCCTTGCTGCATCGCGGGTCTGGGCGTGAATGGAAGCCGCGCTTGTGAGGGCGACGAGTGCGGCAAGGATACTGGCGAGGGTTCTGCCGGTCATGGCCGTTCCTCCCTGGAGAGCTGGCGCAGATGGAGGCGAGCAAGCTCGGCACCCGGACCCTTGCCCGAGACAAAGGTCTCGAGGACTTCTCCCACGCTGATGTTGCCGGCGATGCGGTCGTGCGGCGGCACCTCGCTGGTGCAATCGAACCCGTCGCAGGGACTGAACTCAGTGCTCAGCATGACGAAGCTCGGTGCGGCCTCGATTTTGAACGCGCGGAACAGCCTTGGATCAATGCCGAGCGAGCCGGCTTCGTCGCGGGTGCTCCAGATGGCAGCCAGGCGCTTCTTGAACGCCTCGCTGTTTCCTTGCGGGAAGCCGCGCAGCACGGTGACGCCTCCTGCCCTGGTCATGTCGTGGACCAGTACTTTCAGCGCCTCGGGCGGCATCGACAGGCTGGCAAAGGCAATGAAGCGGGGGGCTCCCCCGAGCGATGCCTTCTCGGCGGCGGCTTGCCCCGCGATCATCGCGTCGAAGTCGAGGACGGCGTTTGTCTCGATTGCCTCGATGCTGTCCGCATAGGCTGCGCGATTGGCCTGCGCTTGCGCCTGGATAGTCTGTGCGTCCTCGGTCAGCGCCTCGGCGCGCTGGCGGACATTGGTGCTGAGCGCCTGCGCATCGTCGGCGTGTTCGGCCGCACGCTCGCGGATCGCTTCGAGATCGATGCCTTCGGGCGCGCTCTGGGCGAGAGCGAGGCCACCGAGGGTGACGGCAAGGCCGACGGGCAAAAGAAGGAGGTGTTTGTTCATAGTAGAGTAAGACGTGGGCGCTGCGGCGTGTCTCCACGCCCAGTTTCCCACGCCTTCTCTCCGAACCGGACGTGCACCTTTCGTTGTGCATCCGGCTCTCCAGAAGCCTTGGCGTACTCGGGTTTCTTCATCCATTTGAGATCGAACCTCCGAACTGGCACGTAGCTCATCAAGAATTGCTCCGTGCTGCCTTCAGCCCAGACCTTGCTGCCCGGATGGGCGATGCCCGGCCTGCGCCACGATGCGATTTTCCTCCCGGGGACACGTTTGTGCTTGGCCCGCAGCCACAGCCAGAGACGTTGCCGCACATGCCAGTCGAGACTGGCGAAGATCGACTTCGCCCCCACGCAGTAGCGGTAGTAGGCAGACCACCCGCGAAGGTATGGATTGAGTTCCTGAAGCATGGCCTTGAGCGAACGCCGAAGCGTCTGCCGTCGGGCCAGTTGATTTACCCGTATCCTGAATCCGTTGATCGGCTCGCGCGGGATTTCGATGCGGGCGTGCAGCCCGAACCGCTTGTCCCATTTGAGCCTCACGCGGCATCCAAGGAATCGACAGCCCTCGGTCAGCGCGGTGATGCGCGTCTTCTCGGGCGAGAGCGTCAGACCCATCGCTTCGTGCAGGTAGGTTGCCAGCGCCTGCTTTTCGGCAAGAGCGTCAGCTTCCGTTCCCGACACGAAGATCAGGAAGTCATCGGCATAGCGGACGGGATAGAAGACCGGTCGCCCGGCCTTGCGATCCTTGTCGCGCCTGATTGCCGCCAGCCTTATCCCATCGGATTTCAGCTGTGGGTCCTCGGGGCGTTTTACCCAGTCCCGATACCGTTCCTCGATCACGCCAAGCGCGATGTTGGCCAGCAGCGGTGAGAGCACTCCACCTTGCGGCGTGCCGGTGTCTGTCGGGCTGTACGAAACATCCTCGAGAACCCCGGCCTTGAGGAACTGCACGAGCAACCGGTTCACCTTGCGGTCCGCGACGCCGTGGCGCACGCGTTCCATCAGCGGGTGATGTCCGATATTGTCGAAGCAGCCCTCAATGTCGCCTTCGATTACCCATTGGTACGGCGCTTTGTGTCGGCGACCGTCAGCCGCAGGTCTGCCCCGCGACTGGATGGTCACACGGATATGTTCAAGGCAGGCCTGACTGCCCCGTCCGGGCCGGAACCCGTAAGAGACTGGCCAGAACCGGGCCTCGAAGATCGGCTCCAGTACTTGCTTGACCGCGCACTGCACCACGCGATCCTTGACTGTAGGGATACCGAGGGGTCGGAACTTCCCCGGTTTGCCCGGCTTGGCGATCCATTTCCTGCGTGCAGGGGACGGGCGGTAGCCGCCCGACCGAAGCTCCTCGCGAAGCTTCCGCAGAAATTCCATGGCACCAATACCGGATGCAATTCTCGCTACGGTCTCCCCGTCGACTCCCGGAGTGCGCTTGCCGCGATTACCGGCAATCGTTTTCCAGGCCATCTGCAGATTGCGGGGATCGGTTACCCAATTCCACAAGTCGCAGTATGGTTCTTCGGGGTGTTCCCGACTCCACTGGTAGAGCTTTCGCTGAACGCCGAGGAGCCAGACCTGTGCGGCCTGATTACCAGAGTCCACTGGTAGTTCCTCCGTCATGACAGCCCACCGGCTTCCTGCCTGCCTTCGCCATGTGGACGGCTTTCCCGCCCTCGGACTACTACGCAGGCTCCGCCCCACCAGCGCCCATCCCCGGTCTCCGCGGATAGCCTGCTCCGAAGCAGGCGGGCGATGATGGTTCCCGTGTTCCGACGATCAACCTTGGACCCGTAGGTGCGACGCTTAACCCCTTGCGGCTCGGGCGTGCGGACAAGAAAGGACGACCCGCACACGAGTGCTCTGCGAGCACCCACCAGAAGGCAGCGCAACACGCCAACCGGTTCACACCGCGATTTCCCCACCCCGTCAGGTGATCGGGAGTTCAACTGTAAATAAAGAGGCTTCAGACACGTCATTCGCTTGTATCTCACCATAGATCCTGTGGTAGCCCGGCCTGCGGCTGACGGGCCGCATCCGGTACAGTTCAGGTCTCCTGCTCTGAGGCCGACCGCCGGAACGCGGCAAACCTTGGAGACCCCCTTCCGCCCCGACTCCTTCCGCCGGGTGGGGTGGCATCGCAGCCACCGGTCATTCGTCAGCAAGACGATGAAAGGATATGTTGTTGTATTACATACATATTTCCTTTCTGCGCCGTCACGGCGCTCGCGCGCAGCAGTTCCGCTTGCGCCAGACGAGGTATCCCATGTCTTCACCGATAGCGGGGATGACCTGTCCGGCCGATTGAAAGGTGGTGGAGGCGCCGACGGGCGGGCAGGCGTAACGGCCCGAGGTCGCCGGGTAGGGGTTGGTGGCCTGGAAGCGGTATTGCTGCTTGCGCATCACCGGCATCAGGTATTTGCCGCACAGGCCCTTGGACCCCATCGTCCCCCACGAGACGAGTTCGCGGTGGAGCTTGTAAGCAAAGCGCGAGAGCACGAGCCGCGAGGCCTGGACGTGCCCGATCGAGGCCGAGACGTTGCCGTTCATCGGATACATCGAACCCTGGCAGCCCGCGCACCAGAACATCTCGTCGATCGGCAGCTTCGCGGTCGAGGCGACGCAGTCGGCCGCACAGGCAGCGAGCGCCAGCGGGTTGGCGAAGAGCACGGCCTCAGGGTTGATGATCGCGGTGAGCTCGGAATCCTGCCACAGCGGATCGATCTCGGAGATGTAGAGAATGTCGATCGAGCCCGATTCCAGGCACAGGAAATCGGCGACGATCTCCATCCAGTAGATCAGCGGATAGGCATACCAATGGACATGCCAGCTCGAATAATACTGGCTCGCGCCGCCCACCGCCGATGGACCCGAGATCGAGCGGAAGCCGATATCGAAGCCCGGATCGAGTTTCATGCCGCCGAGGTTCACGAAGCACCACGGCTTCATGCTGACATCGGCAAGCCGAACGGGCTCCCAGAAGCCCATGGCGATCCCGGGCCTCAGACCGCACAGGCACACCGGCAGATCGGGGTTGTCGGGATCGGGCCGGCTCGACGGCCAGATGTCCAGCCCGCCGATGGAGATCGGGAACAGGCACGACCAGCAGATGTCGGTGATCGGGTTGACGAAGCTGCCGGTGCAGCGTCCCGGACCGGCATCGGCCATGGCGGGCGTTGCGGTCGCTAGACCAAGAATGGCGGCCAGCATGAGCGCCAGCTTTCTTAAGTGCGTCATTGGGCTGTCCTCCTTTTCGGTGGCAGCGCGATTTCGCTGACCTCGAGCAGGCGGCCCTGCTGGCGCACGCGTGCGGGCACCGACCTGATCCCGAACCTTTCGGTGAGCTTGCCGCCCTGGTCGAAATAGAAGCGGCGCTGCTGAGCCTTCATCAGCTCGAGCGGCGCGCCCTTCATCAGGATCAGCTTGGCATTGGCGTCCTGCTTGAGCGCCCAGGTGAGCTGGTCTGGATCGTCGCCGTCGAGGAACAGGAGATCGGCGCGAAGGCCGACGCTGTCGAGCGGATTGACCCTCGTGCCAGCGGCATGGATCAGCTCGCCTTTTGCCCCGCGGATATCGGCAGCGAGCGTAATCGTCGGATCGAAGTGCCAGCGCCGCGCTTCGCTGGCCCGGACGATCCCGGCGACGGGATCGGGCCGGCCCACCCGCGCGATCGTGCGGCGCTTCAGGTCTTCATTGAGTCGCGCGGTCTCGCCCGAACGTTCCATATGAGTCAGGCGCGAATGGATCTGTTCGAGGAGGTCGCGCTCGATCACGGGAAACACCGTGCCGCGCTGGCCATAGTCGCGCGCTAGCACCTCGGCAGGGCAGAGCAGCACTGCAAGCAGGGTTGCGGGGAGGACGAGCTTGCTCACAGGATCGCTCTCCCGCTGCCGAGGATCTGGCCGCGGCAGACGAAGCCGATCTCGGCGTAGCGGCTGTCGAGGCCGCGGGGATGGCTGGTCCCGGTGTAGAAGCAGCCGTCGGGGATCGGGCCTTCGGGGCCTTTGTGTAGCGCAATGCCGAGACGGGTCTCATTGAGCCGCGCGGCGACCTTGCGACCGTTGATGAAGACCTCGTGACCGCGGTGGCTCACGACATCGCCCGGCACGCCCAGCACCCGTTTGCCGAAGAGCTGCGCGCCGTTCCCGAAATGCACTTCGACGAGCCTGCTTGCCGGCGGCTCGAAGAAGATCAGGCTGCCGCGTTCGATCCGCGCATGCTTGTCGAGCCAGAACGCCCAGTTGGGCAGGCTCGGGCTGGCGTTGATGAGGAAGGCGTGGTCCTTTGCGAATGCGTCGACCGCGCCCCATCCGAGCGGCAACAACACCAGTCCGGTCAGGACGAGCGGCCGTTTAATCGTGCGGACAAGACGAGAGGCAAAGTGCGTCACTGACCGCCTCCCTGACCAAGCTGACGGTCGATCCGCATGCGCAGTTCGTCGGTGGCATCGGGGGCATCGCCCGCGAGCACCGCTTCGCCGACCAGCACCACGCGGCCATCGGTCCCCATTTCTGCAACGGCACGCTCGGACGCTTGGAGGAAGGCGAGCACGCGCGCCTGGCTGGCTTCGGGATCCTGTGCCCCGCGCGCTTCGGCATCGACGAAAGCCGCGATGGTCTCGGCAAGCCGGACGGTGACGATCTGCTGGCGCGGCTCGGACAGCTCGCGGCTGATCCAAGCTGCCCAGAGCAGTGCGGCCGCGAGCGCGAGCACGCCCAGAATTCTGGCCAATAGCGTGCGATTGAAGGACGCTAGTCTGCGCGTGTCAGTCATGGTTTGTCTCCCGGGCCGGATGGTTCTCGAGATCGGCTGCGAGGCGCTTCAGGAAGCGCGGCATGCGAAACAGCGTCACCGCGCCAGCGAGGACGAGGAAGCAGCCCTTGAGGTCCTGGCTGAACAGGCTGCGGCGCAGCCCGTCGGCTTCGAGGTAGCGGTCCGACAGATTGGCGAGCTGGGTGAAGAGGCCGCCAAGATCCCAGCCCGCAACGAACAGGAACAGCGCAAGCGGCAATCCCAGCACGATCAGCAACGAAGTCGCGGCAAAGCGCGCGGTCTCGATGAGGACGAAGCAGCTCCCTTGCAGAAACGGCAGCAGGCTGCGGAGGTTGGCCGGAGGGGTCCGGTCGACGAGATGCGAGACCATCATTGTCCGCCTCCCGCCACGATGCGGATAGCATCGGCGAGGCTGTGCCCGCGCCGCTCGCAGTCCTGGATAGCGGCATAGGTGTCGGGATCGGAGGAGTAGATTGTCGCCGAGAAGGGATCGAGCACGAGCCGGCCGACCGCCTCGGTCTCGGGGCCCTTGATGAAGACCTCGCTGTACTCGGTCCCCGAACGCTTGAGGCTGCGGATCAGGGTCTCGGTGCGGTCGTCCATGTCGAGCCGCGCGTTCGCCCTGAAATCGGCGATCGTCTCGGCCTTCTGCTGAAGTACCAGCATCCAGTCGCTATTCTCGAGCGCGGCGCGCGCGCCATCAGACTTGTAATAGTCATTGAGGGACTGGGTCGCGGTGGCGAGCGCGCCGCCGTACTTGCGGGCAGTGCGGGCATAGGTCTCGACGAACTCGCCCATCGACCCGCCCTTGAGCATGGCCCAGGCCTCGTCGATCAGCAGCAGCTTCTTGGTTGCTCGCGACGAGCGCGTCATCGCCTGGCTGGTCATGAACATGATCGCCGAGAGGACGACGCTGCGCAGTTCCTCGCGGCTTGCAAGGTCGCTCATCTCGAAGACGGTAAAGTCATCGTCGAGTGCGAAGCTCGCCTTGCCTGCAAAGAACCCGCCATAGCTGCCGCCGCGGCAGAAAGGCGCGATCGCGGTGGCCAGATCGCGGCCCGCCTCGCTCTCCGAGCCATGGAGCGCATGCGCGACATCGTCGACCGATGCGCCGCTTCCCAGGGCTTCCCAGGTCGCGGTTACGGCCCGGTCGATCAGTCCGCGTTCGGTGTCGCTCGGCGCGGTACCCGGACGCGCCATCTGGCCGACAATCGCTTTGATCATGGCAAAGCAGTCGAGGCGGTAATCCTCGTCTTCGTGCGCGCGGGCATCATCGACCATCGAGAAGGGGTTCAGCGAGAAGCCCGAGGCGAGCGTGAACTCGACGAAGCGTCCGCCCTGCAGTTTGACCGAATGCTCGAAACTGCGCCCGTCGTCGATCACCACGACCTTGGCGCCGGCACCGCGCAAGGCGGCGCAGAGCTCCTGCAGCAGCACCGACTTGCCCGAGCCCGACTTGCCGCAGATCGCGATATTGTGATTGCCGGCAGTGTTTTCGAACGGCGACCACCAAAAGGGCTGGCCGCGGCGGCCAACGAGCAGGAGGTGCGGGATCACGCCGCCGAGATATTCCCCCTGCATTGGCGCGATATGTGCCGCTGTCGTCGAGAGCATGGTCTTGAGGCGCTTTAGCCGCGCCATGTCGTCGGCGAGGCCATCGGCCAGACTCAGGGGAAAGGCAGCGACGAGGCCCTGCAGCTGGAGGAAGCGCTCGTCGGCAAGGTCCCATCCGGCTGCCTTGTAGATCGCCTTGATGATGCGTTCGTGCGCGTCGCCCTGGCCGAGCGGCGAGATGCTGGTGAGCCCGTAGAACAGCTTGACGAGCTTCTTGCCGGCGTGGAGTTCGGCCTGGACGTGGCGCCATTCGGCCGACTGTTCGGCGAGCTTGGGCAAGAAACGCGCGCTCTTGGTCTGGCTGAGGCTGGTCGTGCGCATGAACTTGAAGCCCGCGCGCGCTGAGGCGGCTTCCTGGTCGGGGTAGACGAGGCACAGCATGGTCGCCGTCGGACAGGGGAAGCGCAGCTTGTCGGTGAACATGTCGCCGATGAGCCGCGCGCATTCCCACGGCGCCCAGCGTTCAGGGGTAGAGCGCACGGCATAGTGGCGCACGTCGAAATGGTCGGGATAGCATTCGCCGACCTCGGGATTGCCCTCCTCGTCGCGGCCCGTCTCGCGAAAGCGCTCGGTCCTGAGGATCAGGCGATCGTCGCCGACCTCGAGCTCGATGTCGCGGCGGATCGCCTGGACATCGAGCGTATCGTGCGGGTTCCACGCATGGATGTCGGTCTCGTGCGCGGTGGTCGGCGAGGTAAGCTCGTCGATGAGTGCCAGCAGCCCGCCCGGGCGCAGGTCTTGCGCGTGCAGTCCGAGCGAATGGAGCATGCCCATCAGCCCTTCGCGGCATTCGGAGAGTTCGGCATCGGTCACACTGCCGGGCACCGGCACGCCGAGCGAGACGATCAGCCGGACGTTGCGGGCATGGAAGGGCGCATGCGCCGAGCCCGAGCTCCAGACGAGATCGTAAAGGCGTCTGGTGCGCGCCCTGGCGATGGCCTCGTAGATCCCGCCCTGCTCGTAGCGCGGAGCGAACCAGGGGCCGACCACGCTGCCGATCCGCGGAGATGCGAAGTTCAGGACCTGGAGGCAGGCGCCCTGCGGCAGGCCTTCGGAGAAGAACTGACCGAGGATCTCGCCGGTCCGCTCGTCGGCCCCGATCAGCGGGGTGACTTCGAGCACGAACCCTTTGGAGCGGGCGTTGCGGTAGAGCTTCGCCCCCTCGTCATAGACCCGGTAGGGTAGCCAGTCCGAAAGCATGTCGAGCCCGAAATGCGACTGCGGCTTCTCGGGGCGTGCCGTGTCGGCAAACAGGCCCCGCGAGAGTGCGTCGCGCGCGGCAGCAAGGGATAGCGTCACCGGCTCTCTCCTTCGGTCATGTCAGGGTGGGGGACCGGCTCGCGGGGAGGGGAAAACGAGCCAGGTCCCCCGGGTTCCGGCGCGTCAGCGCCGGGCATCGCCGGAACGGGCTGCGAGGGGATGAACAGCTGTTCCGGCAATGTGTCTGCCTCTTGGGTTTTTGGCGGTTGGAAATCGATTGCGGGGTTGCTCTCGCGCGTCGCGGCAATGGTCGATGCCAGCGAGCGCAGGACTTCGCGGCGGCCCTGCGGCGCGCGCCAGCCTGTCCCTGCCTGCTCGGGCAGCGTCAGGTGAACGACGCGCGCCTCATGGTCCCGGCCCGCCGCGTCACGGTAAGGCGTCAGCACGACCTGCAGGCGGCGAACCGCTTCGCCGGTCGGGGGCACCGTCCGATGCGCGTCAACCGTGTCAGCCTTTTCGATACCGGTCGCCCCGGCATCGATCGAGGAAGTCGGCGCGCAGGTCCCTTCGGGAGCGCGGCAGGCAAAGCTGCCTTTGACGTTGCCGCCAAGGCTGGCGCAGCCACTGGCCAAAAGGAGCGGCGCAGCGAGCACCACGGCGCGAAGGATCGGGAGCCGGCTCATTGCGCCTCTCCCTTGCCCTCGGCGACGAAGCGGCGGATCGCCACGGCATCGCGGTAACCATGAAGCACCGCCCCATCGCGGGCGCGCACGATGACCGGAGTTCCGGCAAACCCGTTGGCCTTTGCAAAGGCTTCGTTGGCATCGAGTGCCTTGGCGTCCTTGCAGGTCTTGCCGGTCGCCGGAGCCTGGCCGGCGTAGGCTGCATGGAGTGCCTTTGCCGGATCCTTGGCACACAGCACGGCCTCGGAAATCTTGCGGCTCGCCGCGCCAAAGATCGAGATCGGTCGCTCTTCGACCTGGACCTTGGCTTTGGCGAGTTCAGCGGTCAGGCGCTGGCAGTAGCCGCACTGGAAATCCGAGAAGACGACCAGGCGTTCGCCCTCAGGGTTGCCCCAATGGATCGCGCCGGCAGCCGGAAGCGACGAGAGGTCGACATGGCTGGCGGCCGCCTGCACAGGCGCTTCGTCGCGTCCCGCCGGCGGATCGCTCGCTACGCGTGCCGCACCGGTTGCAAGCAGGTCGGGATTGAGTTCGAGCAGGCGGGCGGCGGTCACGTCGCGCCGCTCTTCCATGTCGTAGAGACGGCCCACGAAGAGATAGCGGGCGGTCTCGTCGATGTAGAACAGCGTGTCGCCCGAGACGACTTCGCACCAGGGGCCCAGCGTGTCGCAGCTGATCGCATCGATCGGGGTCTTGGGCAGCCGCAGTTTCAGTGCCTGCGCGACATCACTCGCCATGCCCGCAGCGCTCGCAGGCATAGCGGTGACGGCAGAGACGCCGAGCGTCAGCACGGCGGCGGCGCTCGAGAGGGCAAGGGCAAGGTGGGCGGCGCGGGCCTTCAGGCCCGGCCGGTGGTCATTGTAGTTCATTTGGAGGGGCTCCTGACGTGGACGCCGTCGAGAAAGACGATCTCGACCTCGATGCCGGTCGGCATCTCGACGACGGGTTGGTATTGTTCGGCGCGTTCGATGAGGTATCGGCTGACGGTGTCGGCGGCTTCGCCGGCACCCTGGCCAAAGCCACCGGCGAGGATGTCGGTCGGCGACAGCGCCTCGCGCTGACCGTTGGCGCCGACCTGGCCGGTAAAGATGCCGTTTGCGTTGGCTGAGAATCCGCGGCCGAAGCCGCCGACAATCCCGGCCAGCAGCGCTTGGCTGACAAGGCTGCCTTCGCGGCTGACCACGCGGCCGCGCACGCCCGACTTTCCGGCGAAGGAGATGAACCCCTTGACCTCGCTGACCGCGAAGCGCCCACCGGGTTGCGCGCAGGTCATGCGCACCAGCTTGACGTAGACCTTCTCGGCCGAGAGATCGCCGCGCGCCGCGCCATTGACGAGGCAGCCGGTGATATCGGTGGTGAGCAGTTTGTTGCCGCGCATGACCGAGCGGGCCGGACCGGTGATCCTCAGCACCACGGGAAGCGGATCGCTCTGGCTGGCAACGCCGGTCGAGGCGTCGACACCCACGATGACCGTTGCCGGTGCGTAGCTGTTGGGAGGCAGGTAATCGCGGCTCGCTTCGAGCAGCAAAGCTGGCGCAGTCTCTGCCGCGCGCGGCTTGCCGTCCTTGCCCGGCTCAGCGCTGAAACTCATCAGGCTGAGCTGTCCGCCCTGCGCTTCCGGCGCTCCTTGCGGTGGCTGGACAGCCCCACCCGTTCCCACGCCGGGACCATAGGCCGGTGGTGGTGGCAGCGGCGGCGCGGTTGCAGGCGCTTTCGCAGCGTCGCTGAGCTGTGAACGCAAATTGGCATTCTCGGTCGAGATCGCGTCGATCGCTGCCTGGCCGTCGGAGCGCATCTGCGCGTTCTCGCTGCGCAGCGCTTCGAGCTCTTGCTCGATCTCGGGTCGCGGTAGCTGCGATTGCTGCAGATCCTTGATCGCGCGGCCCTGTGCATCGAGCCGGTTGCCGTAGCTCGCGACGAACTCGCGCTGTGATAGGTTGCGATTGACGAGGCCGCCGGTGTCGATCGTCGCCGCACCATTGGCATCACTGCCGCCCTCGTCGCCATCGCCGCCGAAGATGAACATCCCGCCGCCGATGAGCGCGATGGCCCCGATCCCGGCGAGCAGCATCTTCTGGCGCTGCGCGATTTGCGAATTGAGGTTGCGCCGTCCGCTTTCGCGCGCTTCCGGCGAGCCCGGCAAAGGCCTCTTTTCGGCGTCTTTCTGTGTTGCCTCGGCCATCAGTCGAGCCCTCCCTTGGCAAAGACAAGGAAGGCACTGGTCGCTTCACCGGGAGCGAGTGCATCTCGGCCATAGGCGAAGGCGAGCGCGCCTGCGGGACCTTCGCGCTCGGAGCCAAGCGCAAGGCTCTCCTGGCCGAGGTTGCGTACGAGGAAGCGCTGTCCGGTGAGTTCATCGCCCTGGTATTCGGCGACCAGCTGGACCTCGATCCCGCCGGTGCGGCGCGGAGCCGAAAGTTCGGCGCGGGCAGTGAACCCGGGCAGGACTGCATCGCTCGCCATCGCCTCGATCAGGCGGATCGCAGCGTCCTCGGGTCCGGTCTCGGTCTCCCATTCGTTAGCCGCGGCTTTAGCGAGCGCGGGATTGGTGATGAAGAGCTGGGTCGCTTCCTCGCCGCCGAGACGGCAGGCAAACTTGTAGACGTAGCCCGCCTTGCTGGTCGCAAAGAAGCTGACCCGACCTGCCGCAAATTGCGGGGGCACGGAGATATAGATGTCTCCGCGCACCGGCTCATGGGTCACCTGGAAATCGTTGTAGGGAAATCCGCTCGCGATCTTCGAGACATTGGCAAAGCCATCATCGATGAGCGCAATCCGGGTGAGTTCGCCGCGAGCGAGCTCGCAGTCGATGGTCGCATTGTCAGCGGCTTCGACGAACTGATCGGCATGCGCCGGGACCGGCGCGAGCGCGAAGGCGAGTACGGCGAGGCCGGTCAGCTTGAGCCCTGGATCGGGGCGCCTTGTCGCGCCGATCGCGAAACAGGCAAGGCCGGTTCCGGCAAGCGCAGCAGCGAAGGGAGATGGGAGAAGACTCATTGGCCGGGTTCCTCCTTGTCGGTGGGAAGTTGCTCGAAGCCGGCGAGCGCGAGGCTGAGACCACGCTTCGACCAGCGGAAACGGAAGGAGCGGCGCTGGCTCGCGATCACTTGCGCGCCGACAAAGGTCTTGAGCGTGCCGGTGACGGTCGAGGTCAGGTTCTTGGGATCGACATGCATTTCCGCGATCACGAAGGCCTGGCTGATGTCCGAGCCGCGCTGCTCCTCGACGATTCTGACGAGCTCGGCCTTAAGGCGGCCGTGCGCGGCGGGATCGGCGAGCTTCAGGATGTTCGCCATCCAGTAGTCGAGGCTTTCGGGTGCCCGGTTGAGGAGCATCAGCGCCGTGTCGCGGGTGACGAGCTCGAGATAAGGCGCGTCGATCCCGCCGCTCGAGACGGCGATCCGCTCGGCGGTGATCGGCACCAGCACAACGTGCTCGTCGCGGGTGACCGCGGCGCCGAGGCTAACCAGCGTGGTCAGGCCCAGGACACCTGCCAGCACGGCAAAGCGGTTGCGTTGCCGCAGGTAGGTCTGCGCCTGTTCGTGCGCGAATTCTGCTCGCATGGGTCGCCTCCCTCAGCCCGCCAACAGGCGGCAGTGGGAGGGCGGCGTGGCTTTCAGCCCGAGAAAGCTCCCGGGCAGGTACCAGTATGCAGCATGCACCAGTGCCGAACCGGCGCCGCGTGCCTTTGCCTTCCGCAAGGCAAGCCAGGCCCCGGCGGCCAGGCCGATACCGATGAAGATATGCTGCGAAAGAATGCCCCAGGCGAAGGGAATGAGAATCCCTGCAAACTCGTCGATGGTCCAGAAGCCGATGAGCTCCGGGTCGTCGAGCCGCCGTGGAACGAGGTACCTGTCGGCCATGCCGCCCTCCTGTCGTGACCGGATCCGCTGATCAGATGACCGCGGTCACGACCGAGGTGACGATCGGCACGCCGGTGCCGACACCGATCCCGACGCCGACCGGCACCGCGACCTGGCCGAGCGAGAAGCGCCCGGAGGCAAGGCCGATCAGACCGCCTGCGAGGCTGAGCACGGTTATGATCTTGCCGCCCGAGCCTTCGAGAAAGTCGGTGAACTTGGTGAGCGCGGGATCGAAGGTGGTGTCGGCGCCGGCGAACGCGGCACCGGCACAGGCCAGCGCCACGCAGGCAGGAAGAATGTAGTCGCGGCCACGGGCCCGTTTGGGCGTGCGCTGCTGAACCGGAAGGGCAGTCTTGGTGGTCATGGATGGAACCTTTCGAGGGATTGAACATGAGTCAGCGATGCGTTCGCTGTATGTTCTTTCCTCTCCCCGGAGGCGGGCTGTAGGAAATCGGGAACTGGATTTTGGGGCTGCCAACCAAGTAAAAAGCGACATCGGGAGGTGCGCTGGCCGGGATCCGCGCAGGCTGATCGCGGAGCAGCGCCGACTGTGCTGGCTTCTGAGCGATGCGAGCCGCGATCTGCGCTGGTGCGGACGGAATTCGCGCGAATCACCGAAGGAAGCTGATTCGTCCCTTCCTCTATGTTCTCTAGATGTTCTTTTCGTTTTCCTACAGGCTTCCTTCGCGGTTAGCCGGTGAGTCGATCACCTCTGGAGATAAGGATTCGTTGATGACCAACATGACGCTCTTTGCCGAACAACAGGTTCGCGCCGACCTCGCCCGGCTGCTCTTGGCGGCCGTCGATGCCAGCGGCCGTGCCCGCTGCGACATCGCGCGCGATGCGCAGATCCATAAGGATGCCTTGCGCCGCGTCCTTGCCGGCGAACGCTCAGCCAGCCTCGGTGAAGCCTTGCGCATTCTCTCCGCGTGCGGCGTCGCTCCTCACGCGCACCTGCTTTTGTTTCTAGTCAGCAGCGGCGATCACGCGATCGCGTGGCTGCAATCGGACCTCGCGCAGTTCTTTGAGGACTTTTCCGGAGAACTGCCTTCAGCGCTCGAGCGTGTCCTGGGCAACCAGGTTCATGACGTGAAGCCGCGTTGGGCCAAGGGCACGGCACACCGTGTCGCCCGCCTGCTCTCCGATCACATCGATGAGCTCGAACGCAAGGACGCCCTGCTTGGCGATGTCTTTGCCGGTGTCGAAGGAGGCCATCGTGGGTGAAGGGGTCGCCAAGGGAGCGACCGAAACCCGCCGGGTCACCCGTCTCATCCGCCTTCCGGAAGTGCAACACCGAGTCGGGCTAGGCCGTTCGACGATCTATCGCTGGATGGCCGAGGGCAAGTTTCCGAAGCCGGTGCAGCTGGGTGGATACTCGGTGGCATGGGCGGAAGACGAGATTGAAGGTTGGATTGCTAATCGCCTCAATTAGCTGGTTATGGGCCGCTTTCTGACGGTCGACTTACAACACCTACTCCCCTGCGATCGAACCCCTGCACCGGCGGGTCAGCTGCTTCGTCCAGCTAACTCGCATCTTCTAATCCATCGATATTTTTCGATAGGATTTGACGTCACTCTATTCCATCGATAAATCCCGATGGGTGCGAACGATCACCGCCCTCGAATGTCTTGCTGCTCTCTCGCATTCTACCCGCCTCGACGCCTTTCGGCTTCTGGTGCGGCAGGAGCCGGCAGGACTTTCCACCGGCCAACTCGTGAATGCCTCAGGACTCAGTCAGAGCACGTTTTCCAGCCACCTCGCGATACTCGTTTCCGCCGGCCTCGTCGTTCCGGAAAAGCGCGGGCGGCAGATGATCCAGCGCGCGAATATCGAGGCCTTGCGCGATCTGATGCTGTTCCTGGCGAAAGACTGCTGCGGCGGACGCGCGGACCTCTGCGAACCGCTCGCCGCTGAGCTTGCCGAATGTTGCTGAGCGTCCCGTGCTCGGCGCTCTTCTTGTAAAGGAACCATCCGTGCCCACCGACATCGTCATTTACCACAATCCCGAATGCGGTACATCGCGCAACACGCTGGCGATGATCCGCAATGCCGGGATCGAGCCGCACGTCGTGGAGTATCTGCACACGCCGCCATCGCGCGCCATGCTCGAGAACCTGATCGAGCGCGCCGGGCTCAGGCCGCGGGAATTGCTCCGCGAAAAGGGCACGCCTTATGCTGAACTCGGGCTTGGCGATGATAGCCTCTCCGATGCAGCGCTGGTGGATGCGATGATGGACCACCCGATCCTCATCAACCGACCACTGGTCGTCTCGCCGCTCGGCGTCCGTCTGTGTCGTCCTTCCGAGGTGGTGATCGAGATCCTGCCGAGCCCTCAGCAGCGCGCCTTCACTAAGGAAGATGGCGAGCAGGTCGTGGACGATGCGGGCGAACGTATCGCCTGATGCTGCTTGCGGTTGCAATTTTCGTGGTCACCATCACGATGGTGATCTGGCAGCCGCGCGGGCTCGGCATCGGGTGGAGCGCGATCGGCGGAGCGCTGCTCGCCCTTGCCACCGGCGTCATCTCGCTCGCCGACATCCCGGTGGTGTGGAACATCATCTGGAACGCCACCGGCGCCTTCGTCGCGGTGATCCTGATCAGCTTGATCCTCGATCGTGCCGGCTTCTTCGAATGGGCTGCGCTCCATGTGGCGCGGTGGGGGCGCGGCGACGGTCGCTGGCTATTCGTGCTCGTGGTATTGCTGGGTGCAGGTGTTGCCGCGATCTTCGCCAATGATGGCGCGGCGCTGATCCTGACCCCGATCGTGATCGCGATGCTCCGGGCGCTGGGATACAACGCCAAAGCGACGCTGGCTTTCGTCATGGCGGCAGGGTTCATTGCCGATACGTCGAGCCTGCCGCTGGTCGTGTCGAACCTCGTCAATATCGTCTCGGCGGACTTCTTCGATATCGGGTTCGGCGAGTATGCGCTGGTCATGGTGCCAGTCGACCTGGCGGCTATCGCGGCTACGCTGGCAGCGCTGCTGCTGTTCTTCCGCAAGGACATTCCGACCAGCTACGACGTCGCACAGCTCCGCGCTCCGGCAGAAGCGATCCATGACCGAGCGACCTTCCGCGCCGGCTGGGTGGTGCTGGCCCTGCTGCTGATCGGTTTTTTCGTTCTCGATCCTCTTGGCGTGCCGATCAGCGCGGTCGCTGCCGTCGGCGCGCTGGCGCTCATCGCGATAGCTGCGCGCGGCCACGTCATCCCTACGGGCCAGGTGATCCGCGAAGCGCCCTGGCAGGTCGTGATCTTCTCGCTCGGCATGTATCTGGTCGTCTACGGCATGAGCAATGCGGGGCTTGCCACTGCGATCGCCGGGGTGCTGGAGCGCTCGGCCGAGGGCGGCATATGGGGTGCGGCCTTCGGAACGGGCATTCTGTCCGCGGTGCTATCCTCGGGCATGAACAACATGCCGACCGTCCTCGTCGGCGCGCTGTCGATCGATGCCACGAGTGCCACCGGCCCGGTTCGTGACGCCATGATCTACGCCAACGTCATCGGCTGCGACCTCGGGCCAAAGATCACGCCGATCGGTTCGCTCGCGACCCTGCTGTGGCTGCATGTGCTGGGACAGAAGGACGTGAAGATCGGCTGGGGCTATTACTTCCGCGTCGGCATCACACTGACCACGCCGATCCTGCTGGTAACCCTGGCCGCCCTCGCACTGCGATTGAGCCTCGCATGAAGCTGTTCCTCGTCTATCCGCTCGCGGCGCTGTTCGAAATCGCCGGTTGCTTCGCATTCTGGGCATGGTGGCGGCTGGAGAAGAGCCCCTTGTGGCTGCTGCCCGGAATGGTGTCGCTGGCCCTGTTCGCCTGGCTGCTGACTCTCGTGCCGACCGACGCTGCCGGTCGCGCCTTCGCAGCCTATGGCGGGGTCTATGTTGCCGCGTCGCTCCTGTGGCTGTGGACTGTCGAAGGCACCACCCCCGACCGGTGGGACTTCGTCGGCGGCGCGGTCGTGCTCGCCGGCGCTGCCATCATCCTGTTCGGCCCCCGCGGCTGACGACCCAAATTTGGAGAATTTCCTTGTCCCGTCTGCGACCCTTGCCCGATCCCGACAGCTTTCCGGCGCTCGACCCCGCCTTCGTCCATGCCCGCCCGGCGGAAGGTCTCGGCGCCGACCAGCCACCGCCGCGCATCCTGTTGCTCTACGGCTCTCTGCGGGAGCGCTCGTATTCGCGCCTCGCGGTCGAGGAAGCTGCTCGATTGCTCCAGCTGTTCGGCGCGGAGACGCGTATCTTCGATCCCTCCGACCTGCCGCTGCCCGATCAAATTGGCGGTGACGACCATCCTGCCGTTCACGAGCTTCGCGAGCACGCGTTCTGGTCCGAGGGCATGGTGTGGTGCAGCCCGGAGCGGCACGGCCAGATCACCGGCATCATGAAGACCCAGATCGATCACCTCCCGCTCAGCATCGGGGGAATGCGGCCGACCCAGGGGCGGACGCTGGCGGTCATGCAGGTATCTGCCGGCTCGCAGTCGTTTAATACCGTCAATACACTGCGACTGCTTGGGCGCTGGATGCGGATGTTCACCATCCCGAACCAGTCAAGCGTGCCGAAGGCATACGAGGAGTTCGACGAGGCGGGCCGCATGAAACCGTCCTCGCTCTATGACCGCATCGTCGATGTCATGGAGGAACTGGTGCGGTTCACCGTCCTGCTGCGCCCGCATGCCGACCAGCTGGTCGACCGCTATTCGGAGCGCAAGGAAGCCAAACGCGATATCGATCCCAAGGCCGATATCTCGTCTATCGCCTTATCGTCATCGTGAGACGTCTAGAGCCTTCGACATCCTGCCTGAACAAGTGAGCCTGAGGCGGTGAGAGAATATTCGGTGATCTATTCTCTCGGCGCCACAATTCAATTTTGAGCTCGAAATCGCAGTCTCACGGATTGGAGTTTCTTTCGGGCCTCATCGCATCCGGGGGCGAGGCCTGCACCATGGGCAGCATATACTCCCGTGGCATCTGTCCGCAGACCGATCGCGGGCCGATTGCAGACAGGAGATCGCGCACCGCGAACTACGGCCCCTTCGCGCGATTGCGCCGGAGCTTGGGAAAGCGATTGGCAAGAAGCACGAAGCCGGAAATTGCAATGACGGTCCCGCCGATGCCGAACAGGAGCAGCCACCAGCTGTTGATCCGGTCACGCTGGGTCCAGTCCATGATGTGGAGTCCCCAGACGAGGTCGAATAGGCGCCAGGTATCGCTGCGCGCCGCGAGCACCGCGCCGGTTGAAGCGTCGATGTAGAGGCGCGTGCCATCCGGATCGGCAAATTGCACCTGCCACGCCGGAAACGGTCCGCCGAATTCGGTGCCGACCGGCGCTTCGATCGACATTGAGGATTTGATCGCGGTGCTGGGTCCCGTCCAGGCAGCCGAGGCGATTTGCTCGGCGGCGTCGCGCGAGAGCGGCGACAATTTCCTTCCGGTCACTGCTTCGTGCAATGTTGCGCTGCCATCGACGCGCTTCAATTCAACCACCGGATCGCCGTTGACGGTCTTCGTCGTTGCCGAGACCAGGTCGCCCTCGTTAGCCGCCCATGCAGGTAGCGGAGCGTCAACGCCCAGGGGTAATGGTTCGCGCGAGATCACGTGCTCGGAACGGACGTGTTCGATTTTCAGGAACGACATGATCGTCCCGGTTGCCGTCCACAGGAGGGCTTGCACGCCGACGAAGACTGCGAGCCACTTGTGGACCTTGCTGCCAAAGATGTGCAGTCGCAGCTTGCGCGAACGCTGGCCTGTCATCGCGGCCGGTTGATCAGTTCTGGCGCGGCGCGCGTGACGAGGAGTGGTACTGGACGATTTTCCAGTTGCCATCCTCGTGCGTCAGTACGGACGTCGCAACCCCGTCGCGCTCGATTACACGGCCATCCGTGAGGGCGATCCGGTAGCGGTAAGTTTCATGGCCATACGCCACATGACCGACTATCCTGGCGTTCACCGTCGGATTGGTGAATGCGAACTCGGTGATCTCGCCGAGCTCTGGGCCGAGGTGGTGTTCCATGTACTGCGCGAACGTGCCCTCGGCCTTGCCATTCTCGAAAACCAGCGAGTCCGCGGCAAACAGCGTCCGCATGGCCGCCTCGTCACGGGCAACCAGTGCCTCACGGTAGGCAACGAGCACGGCCTGCGCCTGTTGCGTGAGCGCGTCCGGCGCCGCAATTTGTGCGCTATGGGCTGAATGATCGCCATGACCGGCATGCTGAGCGTGCGCCGCAGTGGCCATCGCAGCGAGTGCCGCCGCAGCCGCAGCCGCGAAACCTGTAAACCTCATCGCTTATCCCCTCAGAACCAGAACCGAACGCCCACGACATAGTTGGTCACGCTTGGATCCTCGCCCGCAAGGTGGGCATAGTCGGCGCTCTGGCCAACCTTCCATTCCTGCTCGATGCCGACATAGGGCGCGAATTCACGGACGAATTCGTAGCGCAGCCGCAGCCCCAATTCGACCGAATCGAGACCGGCTCCGACACCCAGTTCGGGAATGTCCTGCGCGGACAGGTTCACCTCAGCGCGCGGTTGCAGGATAAGGCGCTGCGTTATTCGCTGGTCCAGTTCGGCTTCGACACGTGCCGTCAGATCGCCCTTGGTCGACAGGAAAGCGGCCGCATCGACCTCGAACATATAGGGCGCCAGACCCTGCACGCCGAGGACGGCGTGGGTCCGTTCGGGGCCCGTCAGGTCCTGCCGTACGCCGGCTTGCAGGTCCCACCATGGGCCGATCGCGTGGCTCCACAAGCCTTGGATTTCAGCGGACTCGGGCTTTTCGCCGAATGTGCCTTCGCCCTCGCTCTTGAACCAGAACTTGTCGAGGTCGCCGCCGTAGTAGCCCTGCACGTCCCACAGGTAACCATCCCCGCCTTCCCGTGCGCGATATTCGGCGCGGTCGCCCTGGAACCAGAAAACGTTCATCCCGCCGTTCTCGGCGCGCAGAGCATCGCGGGAGGCACGCATCGCGTCCGCCCCCCAGATCGCATCGGCGGCACGGGGCGGTCCCGATCCCGCCGCAGCCGGAGGCGGTCCTTGCGGGATGGGGGTCATGTCCATGGCGCCATGGTCCATAGTGCCATGGTCCATCATCCCGTGGTCCATCGACTGATGGTTCATCGGTGGTTGGCCGGACGACTGCATCCCTTCATGGCCCATCGCCTCGTGGTCCATGTTTTCCATGGTAGAATCGTCCATCGCCGGCATCTGGCTATGATCCATCCCCGAATGGTCCATGGTGGAATGGTCCATCCCCTCCATCTGGCTATGGTTCATCTGCGAATGATCCATGCCAGAGTGGTCTTGGTGCGGATCGGCGGAGGCTGTTTCGCCCGGTTGCGCAGTGGGCGCACACGCTCCCTCGGGCACCGGGTGGCCCATGGCGCGATGACGTGCGGCCTCCTTTTCGCATTCGGTCTGGGCAGGAGCCTGGGGCGCGGGCATCGCGTGGCCCGAATGGTCCTGCGCGAAGGTCGGGGTGGCGGTGCCCGCCAGAAACATGGCGACGATCAGGTGCATCAGTCTTCTCCCACCCGTTTCACATCGGGCGCCGAAGGCGGCTGGGCGACGGTCACGATCTGGAACATGCCCGAATGCATGTGGTAGAGCAGGTGGCAGTGAAAGGCCCAGTCGCCCTGTTCGTCGGCGGTGAGGTCGAAGGTGGCGCTGCCGCCGGGCTGCACGATAACCGTATGCTTCTGCGGCTGCCGGTCGGCAGGCGCGCCGTTGACCAGTTCGAAGAAATGGCCGTGCAGATGGATCGGATGCGCCATCATCGTATCGTTGACGAGCTTCACACGGACACGTTCGTTATAGGCGAAGCGGATGGGGTCGTCGCTGACGGCGGTAAACTTCTTGCCGTCGAACGACCACATGTAGCGCTCCATGTTGCCGGTCAGATGGATCTCCATCTGACGTGTCGGGCGGCGCAGATCGTCGTTCGGCTCGAGCGCCACAAGATCCTTGTAGGTGAGAACCTTGTGGGGAACGTTGTCCAGGCCGAGGCCCGGATCGCCCATGCGATCGACCGGGTTCATCGACACCATGTCGATGCCGGGGCCGACCTCCACGCTGGGCGGCAGCAGGGATGTGTCGCGCATATCCATGCCGCTCATGTCCATTCCGGCCATCGGATCCGCAGACGCACCTTGCGATGGCATGTCGTGGCCCATGGCCGAATGGTCCATCCCGCCCATGTCGTCGCCACCGCCATGGTCCATTCCGCCCGAGCCGTGGTTCATACCCATATCCGCCATCGTCAGCAGTGGCGGATCGCGCAAGGGCGGAACCGGTGCCCGCGCGCCGGGACGCGAGGCTAGGGTCGCCACCGCCATGCCCGACCGGTCCATGCTCTCGGCCACGATCGTGCGGGCTTCCCCGGTCGGCTCGACGACGATGTCGTAGGTCTCGGCCGTGCCGATCTGAAACTCCTCGACCTCGACCGGGCGCACGTTTTGACCGTCGGCACCGACCACCCAGAACTTCACTCCGGGAATGCGGACGTTGAAAAATGTCATGGCGCTGCCGTTGATGACGCGCAGCCGTACTCGCTCGCCAAGGTTGAACAGGAACTCGAGACCCTCTTCCGGTCCGCGCCCGTTGGCGAGGTAAGTGTAGGTCGAGCCGGTCACGTCGAGGATGTCGGTCGCCATCATGCGCATACGCGCCCACATCCGGCGGTCCTCGCCCGACAGCGGATAGTCGTCGGTCCAGGTGTTCTGCTGGTAATTGAAGTAGCCTTCGCCCTTCTTCAGCTTGTCCATGATCGTATGGGGGTGAAGAGGCGTGAAGTCGCTCAGGAGTAGAACATAGTCGCGGTCCGCTTGCACGGGGACCGTCCCGGCGGGTTCAACCACGATCGGGCCGTAGTGCCCGGCCTGCTCCTGCAACCCCGAGTGACTATGCCACCAGTAGGTGCCGCTCTGTCGCAGCGCGGGGATGTCATAGACGAAAGTCTCTCCAGGTTTGATGCCGGGAAAGCTGACACCCGGTACGCCGTCGTACTGGAATGGCAGAAGCAGCCCGTGCCAGTGAATGGAGCTGTCTTCATGGAGTGTATTCGTCACTGCCAGCCGGACCGGCTGACCTTCCTTGAGACGGATCAGCGGACCCGGTACGCTCCCATTTACAGCGATGGCGTGGCCGCGACGCCCCTGCACAACGCGCGGACCTTCGCCGATCGTCAGTGCGATGTCGCGGCCCGACACTTCGTCGAAGCCGGGGCGGATGGGGCCGCCGCCGTGCAGGTCGGCGCCGCGGGCCCATGCCGGCGCTGTCTGACCGAGGGCGAGCAAGCTTGCCGCGCCGGCGCTGGCGGTGAGGAACTTTCTGCGGTTGATTGCGACGTCGTCGATTAGAGGAAGTATGCTCATGCCTCTGTTTACGCCGCGACCGCCATCACCCCTCAAAGAAAATCGATCTTATTGCGCAGGCGCTGACGGGCCCGATACACACGTGTTTCGACCGATTTTTCCGTCACTCCCAACAATTTAGCAACCTCGCCATGGCTTCGCCCCTCGATGGCGACCAAAACAAGAGCCTCGCGAAGGCGGAGCGGCAAGCGATCTATCGCGTTGGTGACCTGAGCGAGCAATTGCCGGTCGGCGATCTCAACATCAGGACCGGGTTCGTCTGCCGCAACGGCAACGTCGGGACCTAGGGCCCTCAAACTCAGCAGCCGCACAACCTTTTGGCGCCTGAGCCGGTCGCGGCATTTGTTGAGCGTCACGGTTGTCAGATAGGCTGCTACAGGCTTGCGAGGATCGAGCTTGGCTCGCGCCATCCAAACCGATGCCAGTGCGTTCTGCAGCGCATCTTCGGCTTCGTCGGCAGACGAGAGCATCCGGCGGGCCAGACCGAGCAGGCGGGGCAGATGAGGCTCGACGAGTCTGCCGAATGCTGCCTTGTCCCCTGCAATTATCTTTTCGACCAGTTCCTCGTCAGGTGTGTCGTTCCGCCCCTCCACGACCTGTCATTCGCCAGGTTCGCGTGTTAGCGAAGCCGCGACCTGGCGATCGAAGCGCGCGCGCTGCTCCTGATCGAGCAAGGCGCGCATTGCAAATACATGCTCGACTGTTGCCTTCTGCAGATCGCCCATGCGTGCGTGCACCTCGTCAATAGCCGCGGCCACCTTGGGCCCGTATTCATGTTCATCGTCCATCGCGGAGGCGAGCCTCGCGTTTGCGGCTCTGAGCGACAGGTCGAGCTCCTGGCGTTGAACAGCGAACCGCGCCTCGAGCTGATCGAGTTTCCTGTCCTGCGATGCATCAAGATCGAGTTCCTCGTGGACGAAATCATGCAAAGTGATCGCATGCGATGCCTCGCGCCATTGCCCGGCAGCGTATGCGCCGATGCATCCCGCAGCCACGGCCAGAAGGGCAGCAAGCACTATCTGGAGAATGCTGACCTTCATGGTTGAACATGCAGCAGTGAAGCAGGTGAGAGGTCGGCGCCTTCGATTAGCTGGTAATTTGTTTGGCTTTCACGGGCAGGCGATTGCGACGTGCCAAAGCCCGCACCAAGCCCAATAAATGCCATCGCCGTGAATAAGGCGACACGCGTTCGCGTCGCATCGACCTGTTCGAGCTTACCCGCCCGCATCCACACGCCACCCATGAAGTCTTCGGGCAGCGAAGGATCGGGTGCAGCTCCCAGCCACTGCAAGGCACGATTAAGTCTTTCGTTGTCAGCCATGCGTATTTTATCCTGTCTTACAGCCAACTATACGCTTCGTCCTCTCATATCCCTTGAAAATTTTTGAGGGATGCGAACGGGTCGGACGTAAGAGAAGCATGAAGCTATCCCGTTCGCTCCTCTGGCTCCTCACACCGATCGCTGTGGCGCTCCTCCTTCTTTCGGCCCCTGGCAGTGCTCACGAGGGTCATAAGAAGGACCTGAGCGAGGCCGAGATGGCGCAGATGGAAATGCAGGATCATCCCGCTGCGCATCATGATGGGGCGGAGATGATGCCCGACGCCATGATCGGCCCAGCAGGTGCCCGTCAAGCTTCGGCAAACGCCATGCCGCAGACAGCCGACCAGGCGCTCGCAGCCAAAATTGCCGAGAACCGGGTTACCTCGATCAGCGACTTCCTCGGTCGCCTCCACCCTGTCGCCGCGCATTTTCCGATTGCCCTCCTTTTGCTTGCTGCCTTGGGGGAACTCTTGCTGACGATCCGGCCTGCTCTCGGCCTCGAAACCACGGTGCGCTTTCTTATCAGCGGGGGGGCCGCTGGCGCGCTTACCGCTGCACTCCTCGGTTGGTTTGCTGCGGGATGGCGCCTCGAGGACCGCTCCGAGACGTTGGGACTGCACCGATGGAATGGAACGGCGATTGCAGCCGTTGCCCTTGTTGCGACCTGGCTGGCATTTCGCGCGAGGAACCGCACCCTTCTTCGTATCGTGCTGGCGGTGCTGGCGGTAGCACTCGTACTGCAAGGCTATCTCGGCGGCGAGATGGTTTTCGGCCCCAATCACCTTGGTCTGGAGTAAGAGCATGGAGCGAAAGACTTCGAAACACGTGCGATTAATCGGCGTTCTGCCGTTCTTGTTTTTGTCGCTGGCTGCTTGTGGAGCTTCGTCAGACGCTCGAAACGATCAAAAGAGTGACAGCAATGCGGAACCTTCTGCACCGCTCACCTCTGCGAGTGCTACCCCGTCCCCGACCAGCAGCTCGATAGAATCCCGCACAGCCACTGGGGTCCGGGCACCGGTGGCGCCGGCAGCGTCGCAGTCAAATCCGGCGCCCGCTGAGGCGAAGACACCTGTTCGGGAAGGCTCCCATGCAGCGCCTGTACCAGCGCCCGCCCCCACCGGGACGCCTGTTAACGATCCGCATGCCGGCCACGACATGTCGACCATGTCGGATGAAGACATGAAAGCAATGGGACACAACTGATGAGCAAACGCAGACATCCGAACCATCGCCCACTTCTCCCCATACTTGGCACGATATTGCTCGCAGCCTGTACGGGCGCGGCGCAGGCAGCCAGCTTCACCATGTATCGCGATCCCAGTTGCGGATGTTGCGAAGCCTGGGCGGCGCACATGCAGCAGGGCGACCGGCATGAAGTCGCAACGGTCGATCACCCCGACATGGCGTCGGTAAAGACGCAGCACGGTGTCCCCGATGACCTTCGTTCGTGTCATACCATGATCGCGGATGGGTACGTCATCGAGGGCCACGTGCCCGCCGCCGACGTCGAGCGCTTGCTCGCAGAAAGGCCCGACTGGGTGGAAGGTCTGGCGGTGGCCGGTATGCCGCTCGGATCGCCCGGCATGGAGGCGGGGGGCAAAGTGCAACCCTACCAGGTCATAGCGTTCGGCAACGGGCGCCGCGAGGTTTTCGCGTCCTATCCCTGATTTCAGTCATACGCACCTGCGAAGCAAAGGAGGCAATCCATGAGCTGTTGCGACACCCATCAGGCAGGCCACGCCCAAGGTGAAGCTACCGCCATCGACCCTGTCTGCGGCATGAGCGTGGCGATCGAGGGTGCTACGCATATCGCCGAGCACGACGGCGCAACCCATCACTTCTGTTCGGCGCGGTGCAAGGACAAGTTCGTCAGCGACCCGGAGCACTATCTGTCGGGCGCGCATCTTGAGCAGGTCGAGGACGTTCCCGAGGGGACGATTTACACCTGTCCCATGCATCCCGAAATCCGGCAGGTAGGACCGGGAAGCTGCCCCATCTGCGGAATGGCTCTGGAGCCTGAGACGGTCAGCCTCGAGGATGGACCCGATCCCGAACTCGTCGACATGACGCGCCGCTTCTGGGTCAGCGCGCTCTTCACCCTGCCGTTGTTCGTCTACGCGATGAGCGACATGGTGCCCGGGATCAGCTTCGACCGGCTGATCGAACCGGCACGTGCGCAATGGGCGCAGCTGGCCCTCGCCACACCGGTCGTACTTTGGGGCGGGTGGCCGTTCTTCGTACGGGCGTGGCAGTCGCTCAGGACCCGCAACCTCAACATGTTTACGCTGATCGGCTTCGGCGTAGCGATCGCGTTCCTGTTCAGCCTCGTCGCGACTCTCCTGCCCGGCATCTTCCCGCCCGCCTTCCGCGATCACTCGGGCCGCGTCGGCGTCTACTACGAGGCGGCGGCGGTCATCACCACGCTCGTCCTACTTGGCCAGGTGCTTGAACTCAGGGCGCGGGGTTCGACCTCGAGCGCGCTGCGTGCGTTGCTCGAACTCGCGCCTCCGACCGCACTCAAGATCTTCGGCAGTGGCGACGAGCGCGAAGTCTCTCTCGACCAATTGGCGAGTGGTGACCTGCTCCGCGTCCGCCCTGGCGATAAGGTGCCGGTCGATGGCGAGGTGACCGAGGGTTCGAGCGCGATCGACGAGTCCATGATCAGCGGTGAGCCATTGCCCGTGTCCAAAAAGGCCGGCGACCAGGTTATCGGCGGAACGGTCAACCAGACCGGCGGCTTCGTTATGCGTGCAGGCGCGGTCGGCAAGAACACGATGCTGTCCAAGATCGTCCAGATGGTCGCCGAGGCACAGCGCAGCCGGGCACCGATCCAGCGCCTGGCCGATCAGGTCGCGGCCTGGTTCGTGCCTTCGGTCGTCGTCATCGCGGTCGTTACCTTTATCGTCTGGGCCATCTGGGGGCCATTCCCCGCGCTTGCCTATGCACTGGTCAACGCGATCGCCGTTCTCATCATTGCATGTCCCTGCGCGCTCGGCCTCGCAACCCCGATGTCGATCATGACCGGCACCGGCAAGGGGGCCCAGCACGGCATCCTCATTCGCAACGCCGAGGCGCTGGAGACGCTCGAAAAGATCGACACGCTGGTGGTCGACAAAACGGGCACTCTCACCATGGGCAAGCCTGATCTCGTCTCGGTCACTCCCCGAGTGGGACTGGACGAGGCCGAGTTCCTTTCCGCCGTCGCCGCGGTCGAAGCCGGGAGCGAGCATCCGCTCGCCCATGCAATAGTTGAAGGCACCAAGGCGCGAGGCGTGGCGTTCGAGGCAGCGTATGATTTGTCGTCGATTACCGGCGAGGGTGTCGAGGCGCGCGTGGGACCGCGGAAGGTCGCCATTGGCAACGAGAAACTGATGCGGCGGCTCGGGATCGATGATGCGGAATGGCTCGCGTCCGCAGAAGCCGGACGCTCCCAAGGCCAAACCGTGATGTTCGTGGCCATCAATGGCGCACCGGCAGGGCTGATCGCGGTCGCTGATCCGATCAAGCCGACCAGCGCTGCGGCCATTAGGGCGCTGCACGAGCGCGGGATCGAAGTGGTCATGCTAACCGGCGATAGCCGCGCCACCGCCGAAGCCGTGGCCCGCCAGCTCGGTATCGACGAGGTCGAGGCAAACGTCTCGCCCGAGGACAAGCATCGCAAAATCGAGGCGCTCAAGGCCTCCGGTAAGCGCGTCGCAATGGCAGGGGACGGCATCAACGACGCGCCAGCGCTGGCGGCTGCGGATGTTGGCATTGCAATGGGAACCGGCACCGACGTGGCGATCGAAAGCGCCGGTGTGACGCTGGTACGCGGCGACCTGACCGGTGTGCTCCAGGCGATTGTCCTGTCGCGCGCCACCATGCGCAATATTCGCCAAAACCTCGTATTCGCGTTCGGTTACAATGCGCTCGGCATCCCGGTGGCGGCGGGCGTGCTGTTTCCCGCCTTCGGCCTTCTTCTCAATCCGATGATCGCGGCAGCAGCGATGAGCCTCTCATCGGTATCGGTCATCGCCAACGCCCTGCGCCTGCGCGGACTAAAGCTTCCCACATTGGGCGAAGGTCGGGCATGATCGCGGCAACGGCAATCGGAATAACACTCTTCCTGGTATCACTGACCTTGCATTTGGTCATGTTGCGATTTGCGAAGAGGGTGTCGCCTCCCGGCATGTCGCCAGCCGCCTTGAGACTGACGGGAGGATCTCTGCTCGTTCTCCTCAGCCACATGCTGGTTGCTGTGGTGTTCGCAGTCGGATTTGCCTGGGCCGCTTCGCTCGGGCTTGGCGGGTTTGCCAAGGAGCCCGCCATGTCGGCCATGGATTACTATTACTTCGCCCTGATCACCGTGACGACAGTGGGCTTGGGCGACATCTATCCGACCGATCACCTGAGGGTGATTGCGGGCATCGCGTCGCTGACAGGTTTCATCCTGATCAGCTGCACAGCCCAGTACGTATACAAGACGATGAGCCAACAGGAGGATTGAATGGCCGACAACCACAATGCGGATCAACAGCAGCACCAGGGCGGTGGGGGCAATTACTGGCGCTTCATGGCGATGGTGGCGACGTCGACCGCGATCATGTTCGGCCTGATGTATCTAAACACATACGAGCTTGATCATGTGTTCTGGAGCGAGACGCGCTTCTGGATGACGTTCGTCATGGGCGGCATGATGATGATCGTCATGCTCCTCTTCATGTGGGGCATGTACAAGGACAAGACCAAGAACTTCATCATCCTGGGCGTAGGCGCGCTGGTCTTTGCGGTGGCGCTGTGGCTGGTCCGCAGCCAGGCGACCGTCAACGACGAAGAGTACATGTCGGCTATGATCCCTCACCATTCGATCGCAATCATGACGAGTGCGCGGGCTGAGATCACCGATCCGCGTGTTCGCAAGTTGGCGGACTCGATCATTGAGGCTCAGGTCAAAGAAATTGCAGAGATGAAGTTGCTGATCGAAGACATCGAAAGGAACGGTGAGATGGGCGACGGCACGCCACTCCCCGCGCGGACGACCGATCTCACACCAGAGCTATTGCAGGAAGCCGAACAGGCGGTCGAGCGTCCTATCAGCCCGGAGGTGCGCGACGAGGTTACGACGCGCGAATAGATGCTCCGGCCAGATTTATCCCGCAATTCACGAAAATGTGAATTTGCGGGATAAAAACGTGATCGGATGGCTTTGCGGAGATGGTTCGCTGACCGTTTTTGCGGACTTGCGTCGACGATGCCAAAGCTAGATAATTGCGTATTCTGAGTCCTAAAAAAGGCATCGAACCAATGCATTAGACGGCTTTTGAGGGCCTTTTGAGGGCTTTTTGGAGAAGGCCGAATTCCTAACTAGCTGATAAAGCATAGAAAATAAGTTCGAATGTGATGCCTCTTCTGGCACCATTCACCTGCTTGCAGGTGGCCGTAAGTAGTCAAAAAGCCCGGGTCATCCCGGGCTTTTTTCGTGTTGGAGGCCGTTCGCCCAGGTGTCGGCCGCCGGGCTTGAGCCTTCTTGCGGAGGTGCTTGTCCGGCGCATCGGCGGGAATCGCGCCGCGACTCAAGATATTGAAATGAAAGATGAATGGTGCCGGCTACAGGATTCGAACCCGTGGCCCCCTGATTACAAATCAGGTGCTCTACCAACTGAGCTAAGCCGGCCCGGTGCGGCGCGCTGTCGCGGCTGCACGAAACAAGTCCGGCGCCCTTACCGCGAGGCAGGGGCGCCGGTCCAGAGTTTTATGCGTTGGGTGCAAACGCTTTTGGATCAGAAGACCGCGTGCGGTGCGTCTTCGTGCATCATGGTCTGGCGAACCAGTGGGATCGGCGGGCCGCCGTAGCTCAGGAAAGTGTCGTGGAACTGCTTCCATGCGCCGCGACCGCCACGGCTGGCGGTCCAGTCGTCGCGCAGCTTGCGGATCATCAGCTTGCCCAGCGTGTAGTTGAGGTAGGCCGGGTCGTAGGTCCCGCGCGCGGCCTGCTGTTCGGCCGTGCCTTCGTCCTGATAGCATTCGTCCATGAACATGCGCTTGGACTGCTCCTGCGTCATGCCGCGGGCGTGCAGGCCGATGGCTGACAGATAGCGGCAGTTGCGCAGCAGGGCGTTGGAGAGCTGGCCGACGTGGACGCCGGGATCGCCGTCACCGAGGCCCGCATCCCACATCATTTCCTCGGCATAGTGCGCCCACCCTTCGGCGAAGGCATAGCCCACCCACAGGCGGCCCACCCATGACGGCGAGCGGTTCGAGTGGAGGAACTGCAGGAAGTGGCCGGGCATGACTTCATGGACCGATGTGAACAGCAGGTCGTTCTTGCCCGGAATGTAGTCCTGCTGCTTCTGCATGGGCCACGAAGGGTCCGGCGGCGAGATGTAATAGATCGAGGGGATGCCCTTCTCGAACGGTCCGGGCGGGTCGATGTAGGCGGAGTTCTGCCGGTTGTAGGGCGGGCTTTCCTCGACCAGCGCCTGCTCGGTTCCCGGGATCGTCACCAGGTCGTGCGCGCGCACGAAGGCGGTGAGATCGGGGATCTGCTTGCGCGCGGCGGTGACCGGTCCACCTTCTGGCTTGTCGGCCCGCATCTTGTCGAAACAGCCCTGGATGTCCTTGCCCGGGGCATAGGCGGCGCAGGCCTTCTTCAGCGCCTCCTGGTTGCGCTTGAGATCGGCCTGACCCACCGCTTCAAGCTCGTCCAGCGGGGCATCGACCGCTTCGGTCGCGGCCAGCATGCGCGAGAAACGCTCGGCCCCCAGCGCGAAGTCCTGCGTCGGCGTGGCTGCGGCGAGCCAGTCGGCGAGTTGTTGCATGGCATTTGCCGCAGCTTCGGACGTGGCCTTGAACTCGGCCTGCAGCGCAGGGTCCTGCACGTCGGCAAAGGCTGCGCGGGCATCGCCGCGATAGTATTCCGCGAAACCGCCGAAGCCGGCGACGCCCAGCTTGATGAAGCTGGCAGGCATCTTCGGCTTGAGGTTGGCGCGGATGTTCTTTGCGGCAGTCGGCACCGCCTTGAAGAAACCGATCATGGCCTTCATCCGCGTTGCCTTGTCGGCATAGTTGCGGCTGACATAGACGTTCGGGTCGAGCCCGCCGTTGATGTACCAGGTCGGGTTCGTGTGCGGCTGGTCGGCATCTTCGATCCAGAAGAGGCTGCCCTTGGCAACCTGCACCAGGTAATCGCGCTCGAACCTGTCGGCGTCGGACAGGCCGGTGAAGGCGTTCGCCCGGTCGATGACCGAGTGGAGGAAGGCGGCACGTTTGGCGAGGCCGGCTTCGCTCCAGTCGGGCAGCCTGCCGTCGAACTGGTGTGCGCCCTGATAGACGGCGAAGGCAGGGTCCTGGATCATCCAGTCGTCGATGGTCTTCTGGACGAAGGCCTTCCACGCGCTTGCCGGAGCCTGGGCCGCAGGTGCGGCCGCCATCGGCGCTTCGGGAGGGGGCGCGGCGGTTGCACAGGCTCCCATTGCAAGGTAGGCCAGACCTGCCAGCAGTTTGTGTTTCATGTGATAGTGTGTCCCTATCGGTTTGGTGGAGCGACGCCCGGACCGGGGGGAGGGGCGCCCTCGATGGGACAGGTTGTGGTCTATGCCGCGCCGAAGGTCCAGCCCTCGGTGCAGGCCAATTCCGGCGTCAGTTCAGCCGGTTGCCAGAGTGCCGGGTCGCAGGCGGCGCGGCGCAGCCAGGCGGCGGTGAGCAGCGCGTCGCTGGTATGATCGTCGATCGCGCCGCTGCCCCGGGCGGGCGGGGAACCCAGCGCCGCGAGCGCGTCAGCCAAGGCCTCGAACGTCGTCATCTTGGCGCGGGAAGGCGAGCGGCCTGCCGCTACGGCGGCCAGCGTCGTGTAGATCTCGACGATGACGGACCCGCGCGCCGGCAGCGGGTCGATGGGCCAGACCGGCACTGTGCCGCCAAGGCGATGGAGCATGCGCATCCCGGTCAGGCTGGACTTGCCGACTTGCGCCGCGCCGACGAGGTTGAAGTTCGAATAGGGCTTGCAGCCCGCGCGGGCCTGCGCCTCCTCGGTCACGCGCATCCGCCCGCGCCGATGTGCCGCGCCGGGCAGGTGGAATTGTTCGCCCTCCCGCCCGCCGTGACGGCGAAAATAGGCGCTGGCCCTGGCGTGGTCGACGAAACTGGTGGCGCATAGGTCCGCATCGCCCGCGCAGACCGCATCGATCAGCGCCCAGAGCGCGCGGGCATCCCCGGGGCTTTCGTTCCAGCCGGGGAAGAAGGCCCCGGCGTCGGCGAAAGGCAGCGAGATGCCGAGGTCGAGCCCGACCAGGGTGTCGTCGGGCAGGTCGTGCAATAGAAGATCGAGCACGTCCTGCCGCGACCAGACGGCGTGATCGCGCGGGCGCACGATTTGCGGCGCTGCGCCGCTGAGGTCGCACAGGCCGACCGCGATGCCTTTCTGGCGCGGGCCGACAGCGCCGGACCAGTCGATCGCCATGAAGTGGCGAAAGCGCGGCCCGCCATGCGCCGCGGCGTTCACTGCTCGCGCCGTTCGGCGCGCTTGCGGTTCCACCAGTCGATGCGCTTGAGGATCTCGCGTTCGAAACCGCGCTCTACCGGCGCATAGTAGGTCTGCGGAGCCATCTCTTCGGGCCAGTAATTGTCGCCGGAAAAGCCGTCGGGCGCGTCGTGGTCGTAGGCGTAGTCCTTGCCGTAGCCGATGTCCTTCATCAGCTTGGTCGGCGCATTCAGGATGTTGGCCGGCGGGCTGAGCGAACCGGTTTCCTTTGCGCTGCGGAACGAGGACTTGAACGCCATGTAGGCCGCATTCGATTTGGGGGCGGTGGCGAGGTAGAGGCAGGCCTGTACGATCGCCAGTTCGCCTTCGGGCGAGCCGAGGAATTCGTAGGCATCCTTGGCAGCAAGGCACTGGACGAGGGCCTGGGGATCGGCCAGTCCGACGTCTTCCGAGGCGAAACGCACCAGGCGGCGCAGGACGTAGAGCGGTTCCTCGCCCGCCGTCAGCATCCGGGCGAGATAGTAGAGCGCGGCCTGCGGATCGGATCCGCGAAGGCTTTTGTGCAGCGCCGAGATCAGATTGTAGTGGCCGTCGCGGTCCTTGTCATAGACGGCCACGCGCCGCTGCAGGAACTGGCCGAGCCCGGCCGGGTCGAGTTTTTCCGCGATCTTGGCGGCATAGAGCGTCTCGGCCTGATTGAGCAGGAAGCGGCCATCGCCGTCGGCCGATGCGATCAGCGCCTCACGCGCGGCGGCATCAAGGGGGAGGGGGCCTTCCAGCGCCTCGGCCTTGTCGATCAGCGCACCCAGCGCCTCGGCGTCGAGGCGGTGCAGGATCAGCACTTGCGCCCGGCTCAGGAGGGCGGCGTTGAGCGCGAAGCTGGGGTTCTCGGTCGTCGCCCCGACGAGGGTGACGGTGCCGCGCTCGACGAAGGGCAGGAAGCCATCCTGCTGGGCCCGGTTGAAGCGGTGGATCTCGTCCACGAATAGCAGCGTGCGTTGCCCGGCCCTTGCGGCCACTTCGGCCTCTGCGAAGGCCTTCTTGAGGTCTGCCACCCCGGAAAAGACGGCGGAGACCGCGGCAAAGCGCATGCCCACGGCATCGGCCAGCAGGCGCGCCGTGCTCGTCTTGCCGGTGCCGGGCGGACCCCACAGGATCATCGAGGACAGGCGTCCGGCAGCGACCATGCGCCCGATCGCGCCTTCCGGACCGGTCAGGTGCTCCTGCCCGACCACGTCGGCCAGCGTGCGCGGTCGCAGCCGGTCGGCGAGCGGAGCGTCCTCGCGCGGTTCGTCGGGAGGCGTTGCGGGAATATCGTCGGCAAACAGGTCGGCCATGGGGCCTATCTAGCGAGAGTTGCCCGCAATTGCACCGGTCTGCCGCGCGCGATAGGCTTGCGCCCACAAGGAAATGCAAAATGGTGGGATGCGATGGACAAAGCGACCGGCGTAGGGACCCCGTGGTACTTCTGGGTGGCAGCGCTGCTGTCGATCCCGTGGAATGCCTTCGGCTGCCTCGACTTTACGCTGACGGTGACGCGCAGCCCGACCTACCTTGCGCAGTTTCCGCCCGAGATGATCGACTACATCGACACGTTTCCCGCCTGGTCCATCGTCGCATGGGCGCTAGGCACGTGGGGCGCGCTGCTCGGCTCGGTCCTGCTGGTCATGCGCTCGCGCTGGGCGATAGCGGCTTTCGCCGCCTCGCTGCTCGGTCTTGCGCTGACCACGGTCTATCAGTGGACCAGCGATGCGCCCGCGGCCGTCACCGGGGCGGGCGGCATGGCGATGAGCGCGTTGATCTGGATCGTCGCCATCGCCCTGCTGTGGTTTGCCATGCGCATGAAAGCGCGCGGCATCCTGGACTGAAATACTGGTGCGCGGTCAGGCCCGGGCGCCGGTCTTCTGGCGGATCAGGCGGATGTAGGTGTCGGCGACGGCCTGGTTGATCTTGTCCCAGCTGAACTCGGCGGCGCGATCCTCGCCCGCCTTGCCGTGCGAGAGTCGCAGTACCGGGTCTTCGATATAGGCCTTGAGCGCCTCGGCGAACTGGTGGATCGCGCCGGGCGGCAGGAGGCGGCCCGAAACGCGGTCGTCGACGAGGCTCTGGCTGCCGGTCGCGGCAGCGGCGACAACGGGCAGGCCGCAGGCCATCGCCTCCAGCGTCACGTTCCCGAAAGTCTCGGTGACCGAGGGATTGAACAGCAGGTCCATGCTGGCGACGGCGCGGCCAAGGTCCGCGCCCTGCTGGAAACCGACGAAAGCGGCGCCGGGAAGGCGCGCCTCGAACCACTCGCGCGCCGGACCCTCGCCGATGACGAGGACCTTGTACTTCACCTTGCGGCGGCGCAGTTCGTCGAGCGTGTCGGAAAAGACGTCGAGGCCCTTTTCCATGACGAGCCGGCCCAGAAAGCCGATTGTCACCTCGTCGTCGGCAATGCCGTGGGCACGGCGCCAGTCGAGGTCGCGGCGGCCCGGGTGGAAAATCTCGCGGTCGACGCCGCGCGACCAGATCGAGACATCATAGTTCATGCGCTGTTCGCGCAGCAATTGCGCCATCGATTCGGACGGAGCGACCAGAGCGTCGCAGCGGCGGTAGAAACGGCGCAGGATCGCCTCGATCACTGGCTCGCCCCAGGCCATGTTGTAGTAGCGCAGGTAGGTCTCGAAGCGGGTATGCACCGAAGCGAGGATCGGCAGGCCGCGCTTGCGGGCCCAGCTCACCGCCTGATGGCCGACCGGGTCGGGCGAGGAGACATGCACGATGTGGGGCGAGAAAGCCTTGAGATCCCCTGCGTGCCTTGCCGGAAATCGCCAGTGGAACGCGATATTCCGAACGCGAGGGAATGGGCACGGAGTGGACGCCGATGAGGTCGCCGGTCGGCTCGAACGCGGGTTCGGTCACGACAGGCGCATAGACGCGCACCTTGGCGCCCTGGCGCAGGAGATACTCGGCGAGACGGTTGAGGGCCTGGTTGGCCCCGTCACGAACGTAATTGTAGTTGCCCGAAAACAGGGCGATGCGCAGGTCGGCGGTGTCCATGGTGGCGAGCGCCATAGCCTCCCCCGCCCCGCTTGGCGAGGGGGAGAGGCCGGTGATCGCCAACGGGAAGCGTCGATATCCGTGCGGGGCTTGCGTTTATGTCACGCATGAGCCGCGAAACGCCCGCAAACCGGTTTCGATCAGCGGCGGTAGCGCCGTTCGTAGCGATAGTCGCGGTCGCGGTGGCGGCGGTCATGCCGCCAGTCCCGGCGGTCGCGGCGCCAGTCCCTGCGGTCATGGCGCCAGTCGCGGTCCCGGCTCCAGCGTTCGCGGTGATAACGGCCGTAATAGCGATCGTAGTAGCGGTCGCGGTAATAGCGGTTTGGCCGGCCCTCATAGTAATAATAATAGCCGGGATAGCCGCGCACGGTTACGTAGCGGCGCGAGGGATAGTAGTCCCTGTCGTAGTAATAACGGTCGCCGTCGTCGGCGAGCGCTGCGCCAACCGCGAGGCCGATCAGCCCGGCGCCTATGGCAATCGCCGCGTCGTCGCCGTCGTGATGTCGGTCGCGCGCTTCGGCCGGTGCGGCCAAGGCAAGCGTGGAGGCCGCAAGAAAGGCTCCGAGGCCAATCTTGGTGGCAAGAGATTTCAGTCTGGATTTCATGTGGGCGTCTCCCTTCGGATTGCCAACCGGGTGACGGCGGTATCGGTGGGCACGTTAGAAGAGGACCATGGCGGGTGCGGACTGAACCGACACTGAACTTGTCGCAGTTTGTAACACGCCGTGCGGTGCGCGCGGCAGGGCGTTGGTCTGGAGGCACATCCTCACCCTTCGACAGGCTTAAGGTGAGCGGCCTGGAGAGGGCCCGGGCAATCTAAGCCCAGCCTCAAGAAAAAAGCCTCCCCGAGATGGCCCGGGGAGGCTTTTTTTGATCGGTTTACGCCGCTTCCTTCTTGCGGCTGGCCTTCTTGCGCTCGTGCGGATCGAGGATCGCCTTGCGCAGACGGATGGACTGCGGCGTGACTTCGACCATTTCGTCGTCGTCGATGTAGGCGATGGCCTGTTCGAGCGTCATGACCCGCGGCGGGGTCAGGCGGATGGCGTCGTCCTTGCCGGTCGAACGGAAGTTCGTCAGCTGCTTGGACTTCATCGGGTTGACTTCGAGATCGTCGGGCTTGGCGTTCTCGCCGATGATCATGCCCTCGTAGATCTTCTCCTGCGGCTTGACGAACAGCACGCCGCGATCCTCAAGGCTGTTGAGCGCATAACCCACTGCCTCGCCGGTGCCGTTCGAGATCAGCACGCCGTTGAGGCGGCCCTCGATGGGGCCCTTGTGCGCGTCGTACTTCTCGAACAGGCGGTTCATGATGCCGGTGCCGCGGGTGTCCGAAAGGAACTCGCCGTGGTAGCCGATCAGGCCGCGCGAGGGGGCCGAGAAGGTGATACGGGTCTTGCCTGCGCCGGAGGGACGCATGTCGGTCAGCTCGGCCTTGCGGCGCTGCATCTTCTCGACGACCGTGCCCGAATATTCATCGTCCACGTCGATCACGACGGTTTCGTAAGGTTCGGTGCGCTGTCCGCTCTCGTCGGTCTGGAACAGCACGCGCGGACGGCTGATGCCCAGTTCGAAGCCCTCGCGGCGCATCGTCTCGATCAGGACGCCAAGCTGGAGTTCGCCGCGACCGGCAACCTCGAAGCTGTCCTTGTCCGCCGATTCGGTGACGCGGATGGCGACATTGGTTTCCGCTTCGCGCATCAGGCGATCGCGGATCATGCGGCTGGTCACCTTGTCGCCTTCGCGCCCGGCAAGCGGGCTGTCGTTGACGGCGAAGCGCATGGCCAGCGTCGGCGGGTCGATCGGCTGGGCCTGGATCGCCTCGGTGACCGAGGGATCTGCGATGGTGTTTGACACGGTCGCCTTCTCGAGCCCGGCGAGCGCGATGATGTCGCCGGCGCGGGCTTCATCGACGGGCACGCGGTCGAGGCCGCGGAAAGTCAGGACCTTGGTGGCGCGGCCGGTTTCGATCACCTTGCCGTCCATGTCGATGGCGCGGATCGGGTCGTTGACCTTGAGCGTGCCCGACTGGACGCGGCCGGTCAGCACGCGGCCCATGAAGTTGTCGCGGTCGAGCAGGGTGGCGAGGAACGAGAACGGCGCGTCGACGTCGAGGTTCGGCGCAGGAACGTGCTCGACGATCTTTTCGAACAGCGGGGTCAGGGTGCCTTCGCGCGCGTCGGGATCGTAGCTGGCGTAGCCGTTGCGGCCCGAGGCGTAGAGCGTCGGGAAATCGAGCTGCTCGTCATTGGCGTCGAGGCTGACGAAGAGGTCGAACACTTCGTCGAGCACTTCGGAGTGACGGCCGTCGGGACGGTCGATCTTGTTGACGACGACGATCGGCTTGAGGCCGAGGCCGAGCGCCTTGCCGGTGACGAACTTGGTCTGCGGCATCGCGCCTTCCGAGCTGTCGACCAGCAGGATCACGCCGTCGACCATCGAGAGGATGCGTTCCACCTCGGCGCCGAAGTCGGCGTGGCCGGGGGTGTCGACGATGTTGATGCGATAGCCGTTCCACTCGATCGAGGTCGGCTTCGCAAGAATGGTGATCCCGCGCTCCTTCTCGAGGTCGTTGGAGTCCATCGCACGCTCTTCCACGCGCTGGTTGTCGCGGAAGGTGCCGGACTGGCGGAAAAGCTGGTCCACAAGCGTGGTCTTGCCGTGGTCGACGTGCGCAATGATCGCGATATTGCGCAGGGGAAGCGGGGCGGACATCGTTAGCCTTACAATTCGAGGGGGCCAAATGGCATCATCGCGATGCTGTTTGCTGCACCGCAAAATTGCCGCGCCCTTAGCCGATACAAGTGATTCCGGCAAGCGGTACTGCTTGCAATCACAATCGGACAGTAGCTGTGGCGTGTGCGACACAAGGTATCGCTTATTCACTGGAATGGCCAGACATACGATTGTGCCTAATTGAATCTCCTTATAAATATCGAAAGTTCTAAATGCGGTGGCACCGTGCAGGGCAAGATGCGGGCCGCCGGACGGGTTTGTACAGCGAGGATTGCATGAAAGGTTTTTCTGGCGGTCGGGCCGCAGACGTCTTCTGCGTGCGCGGTGCGATTATGGCGCGGCGGATGGAATCGGTCCGGGCGGTCCTGTTGACTGGCGCGGCAGCAGCGATCTGGGGCTGGGCGCCCGCTGCCGCGGCCCAGGACGCCGAGGGTGAGGCGCTGTCGGTCGACGAGATCGTCGTTACCGCCACGAAGCGCGAGCAGACCCTGCAGGACGTGCCGGTATCCGTCGCAGTCACTAGTGGCGAGACCATCGAACGCGCGCAGGTGCGCGATCTGAAGGACCTGCAGACGCTTGTGCCATCGCTGCGCGTCAACCAGCTGCAAAGCTCGGCCAACACCAATTTCTACATTCGCGGCTTTGGCAACGGCGCCAACAATGCCGGGATCGAGCCCTCGGTGGGCCTCTTCGTCGATGGCATTTATCGTTCGCGCTCGGCCTCGATGATTGCCGACTTCCCGGATGTCGAACGGATCGAAGTTCTGCGCGGGCCGCAATCGACGTTGTTTGGCAAGAATGCCTCGGCCGGCGTGATTTCCATTGTCACGATGAAGCCGCAGTTCGAACTGGGCGGCAACTTCGAGGCGACCTACGGCAATTACGATGCAGTGACCGTGAAGGGCCGCGTCACCGGACCGGTCAGCGATACCATTGCGGTGAGCCTTGCCGGCGGGCTCAACAAGCGCGACGGCATCGTCTCCGACCTCGGCACCGGCAAGCGCACCAACGACCGCGATCGCTGGTTCACGCGGGGCCAGTTGCTGTTCGACAACCACGACGATCTGCAGGTTCGCCTGATCGGCGACTACGGCAAGATCGACGAGAACTGCTGTGCTGCGGTCAACTTGCGCCAGGCCCTGCCGACGGCGGCGATCTTCGCGCTTGGCGGCGTCGTGAACCAGCCGGACGAGAAATTCGACAACGTCACCTACAACAACCGGCTTTCGACCAACGACATCGAGAACTGGGGCCTTTCCGGGCAGGTCGACTACGATCTTGGCGATGTCCAGCTGACCTCGATCACGGCCTATCGTCGCTCAAATATCGTGACCGACCAGGATTCCGACTTCTCGAGCGCGGACCTTCTGGAACGCAATTTCCAGGACTTGCGGATCAAGACCTTCACCCAGGAACTGCGTGCCAACTTCGACATCGGCGAGCGCATCCACGGGCTCGTCGGCGCTTATTATTTCAACGAGAAGATCGACCAGAACAACGAGGTCTACTGGGGCAATGACGCCCGCAGCTACGCCAATCTGCTCGTCCAGAGGCTCTCGGAGGGGGCGCTGAGCATCCCGACACTGGAGACGGCCTTCGGCGCGCTGGAAGGCGATCCGACAAAGTATGTCGGCACATTCTACACGCCCGGCACCGGCCTCACCGAAGCCTACAAGCTCAAGAACGAGGCCTATTCGTTCTTCGGCCAGCTCGACTTCGAGGTCGCCCCGGGCCTGACCGTGACCGGCGGTCTCAACTATACCCACGACAAGAAGCGCTTTGCGACCGGGACGACGGCGGACGATACTTTTGCTGGCATCGACCTCGATGCGGCGGCCTATGCCCCGTTCCGGCAGGCGCTGCTTTACCAGGGCGCGCTCCAGCAGGGTTTTTCGCCAGGCGATGCCGCTGCCTATGCGGCAGGCAATGCCAATAACCCGGCCGCCAATCCGCTCGCCCCGCTGCGGGCGTTGCAGTACTTTCCGCCGTTCATGAACGTGCCCAATGCGGTGGAATCGGGCAAGGTAAGCGATGGCGACTTCAGCTACACCGCGCGCGTGGCATATGATCTGACGCCAACGGTCAATGTCTATGCCAGCTATGCGACGGGCTACAAGGCGGCCTCGGTCAACCTCTCGCGCGACAGCCGGCCGACCGCGACCGATCTCGCTGACTTGCGGCAGCAGGGGCTTGCCGTCACCAACCTGCGCGCCGGCAGCCGCTATGCCGACCCCGAGGATTCGACGGTTTACGAAGCCGGTCTGAAGGGCGACTGGGGCCTCGTCACCGCCAACCTCGCGGTGTTCAAGCAGACCATCAGGAACTTCCAGTCGAACATCTTTACCGGTTCGGGCTTCCTGCTCGCCAATGCGGGCAAGCAGTCGGTCTTCGGTATCGAGTTCGAAGGTACGGCCAAGCCTGTCGAGCCGCTGCTCCTGAGCCTGTCGATGACTTACCTCGACGGCAAGTACGACAGCTTCGTATCTTCGGGTGTGGGCGACATCAGCGGTTCGACGCCGCCGGGATATTCGCCGCTCTCGGTCACCTTCGGCGCGCAGTACACGCAGGAGATCGGCAATGGCGATGCCCTGATCCTGCGCGGCGACTATCACTACGAGGCGCCGTTCATGCTGGTGGAGGGCTTGCCGGGCCTGACCGTCAAGGATCCGGCCACCGGCGCGATAGTCGATGCCACTGACGCGATCCAGGCAGCGCGCGACTTCAAGCAGGACATCAACGAGCTGAGCGCCTCGCTGACTTATGCGATGGCGAACGGCGTCGAAGTGTCAGTCTGGGGACGCAACCTGCTCAACGACCGCTCGATCCTGCAGATCTTCGACAGCCCGGCGCAGCCCGGCTCGATTTCCGGCTACCCGAACCAGCCGCGCACTTACGGCGTGGCGGCGCGCTATCGCTTCTGAAGCGAGGGCGCATGCCGACCCCGCGGCGAGGGAGGAGACGCGGGACCGGCCGACTGACGCAGGGGTGCGAAGCCGGATGGTTTCGCGCCCCTTTTTCCTGCGCCGCGCCTATTTCCTGCGCCAGTTCCATTGCCGCTGCGTTAACTTGCCGGTGGAGTGAACGGGCCTATAGTGCGGCCATACTATCGAGAGGGGCCCTTATGATCGAATACATGTTCATGCCGTTTCGGCGCTACGCCGAATTCTCAGGCCGTTCGCGGCGCATGGAATACTGGTCTTTCACCCTGCTCAATGTCATCGTCATCGCCCTGCTGGGCCTGCTGGCAGGCGTCATGGGGCTGTCGTTCTCGGCGCTGGCCGGCGGCGATGTCACCGGCACCCTGTTCAGTGCGGGAACGATGCTGCCGATAGCCCTGATCGGCATCTACGGTCTTGCAGTGATCGTGCCGAGCATCGCGGTCACGGTCCGCCGCTTGCATGACCGCGACATGAGCGGCTGGTGGTATCTGGGCTTCATCGTGTTGAGCATGGTGCCGCTGGTCGGCTTCATCGCCAACATCGCGCTGATCGTGATTATGTTCCTGCCCGGCACGCCCGGTCCGAACCGCTTCGGCGAAGATCCCAAGGACCCGACGGGCGCGCAGGTCTTCGCCTAAAGCTCCCGAAGCGCGCGCGCCGGCTTCGCACGCAGCAGCGGCAGCGAACCGGCGAGCGCGAAAGTCAGGATCAGGGCCAGCCCGGCGCACAGCACCGCGATCACGCGGGGCCAGTCGGGCAGCCATTCGAATTCGAACAGCTTGACGATGATCGCCCAGGCCATGGCGCTGCCGCTTGCCAGCGCGACGAGGGCGAGTACCAGCGCGATCAGGCCGTATTCGGCCACCTGCAGGGCGAGCAGCTGGCCCCGGCTCGCCCCCAGAACGCGCAGGATCACGTTGTCGTAGGTCCGGCTGGCGCGCGCAGCGGCGATAGCGCCGAACAGCACAGCCAGCCCCGCCAGCACGGCAACCGACGCCGCGGCAAGGATCGCGGTCGACATCTGGCTGAGCAGATCGCGTGCTTCGCGCAGGATGCTGCCGGTCTCGATCACCGAACTCGATGGAAATGCGCGTGCCAGTTTCGGCAGAAGGCCGGCGGTCGAAGTGCCGGAAGGCACCTCGATGGTCGCGGCCAGCTTGTGCGGCGCATCGGCAAGGGCATTGGGCGAGAAGACCAGCACGAAGTTGAAGCCCATCGTGTCCCAGTCGATCCGGCGCAGCGCGGCCACCCGGGCGGTCCGCTCCACGCCGAGCAGGCCGATGGTCACGTAGTCGCCCACCTTGAGGCCGACGGTATCGGCGAATTTCTCGTCGAGCGAGACGAGCGGTTCGCCGCGATAGAGCTGGGGCCACCACGTGCCGGAAGTCACGCTGCTGCCGTCGGGGACGTTCACTGAATAGGTCAGGCCCCTTTCGCCGCGCAGGGCCCAGGCGCCCTCGGGGATCTCGTCGAGGTCGGACACGCGCGTCATCTGGTCCTTCGGCCCATAGGCGAGGATCCGCCCGCGCATGTTGGGCACCAGCTTGATCCCGGCACCGGGGACGGTCTGCTCGACGGCATTGCGGAATTCGTCGGCGCGGTCCTGCGGTACGTCGAGCACGAAGAAGTCGGGCGCGCGGGCGGGAAGGGTACGGCGGATATTGGCCTCGAGGCTGGTCTGCACGCCCGCGATGAGCACGAAGGCGGAGAGGCCGAAGCCAAGCGCTGTGACCAGCGCGCCGGTCTGCGAGCCGGGTCGGTGCAGGTTTGCAAGTCCTGCGCGCAGCATCGGGTTGGCCGGGCGCGGCAGGCGCCTCGCGAGAAAGCCGATGCCGTGTCCGAGAAGCGCCAGCATGCCCAGCATCAGCGCCGCGCCCGCCAGGAAGCCCGAGGTCACCATCGGCTGCGCGGCATTGAGCAGCGCCAGCGCGACAATGGCCGCAAGTCCCATGCCGACCGGCAAAAGCAGGGCCTTGCGGTCGGCCGAAAGCGGAGAAACCCGCGCGCGCATCAGCGCCATTGCCGGGAAGGAGCGCGCCCGCACCAGCGGCGGCGCGGCAAAGACCAGCGCGACGAGAAGCCCGTAGGCCGCAGCCGTGGCGAGCGCGACAGGAGACACGGTGAAGCCTGTGTCGACCGGCAGCAGGGAGCCGAGCGCCTCGGCCAGCAGCGGTGTGACCAGAACGCCCGCCAGCAGCCCTGCAAGACTGCCCGCCAAGGCGGCGACGCCGACCTGCAGCAGGTAGATCCGCGCGATGTCGCCGCTGGTCGCGCCCAGCACCTTGAGAGTGGCAATCGAGTTGCGCCGCGCCTCGAGGTAGGAGGAAACCCCGCCGCCGATGCCGATGCCTGCGATGACGAGCGCGGCCAGACCGACGAGGACGAGGAATTCGCCCATGCGCCGCACGAAGCGTTCGGTCGATGGCGCGGCGCGGTCGCGGGTGCGGATCTCGAAACCGGCATCGGGGAAGCGCTTTTCGATCTGCTCCTTGACTGCGTCGGGATCGCGTCCGTCCTTCAGCTTGAGGCGGATCGCGCTGCGGTACATGGCCCCCGGCGCGGTCAATCCCGCGCGCTCTGGTAGGCCGATGGCCGATATCGCGGTGTCTCCCAGCGAAAATCCTTCGCCGAGCTGTTCCGGGTCGGAAGCGATGATCCCCCCGACCTTTTGCGGCTGGCCGCCCAGACGGAAGCTGTCACCCACTTTCACGCCCAGCCGCTCGGCGGTTCCTTGCGCGATCCACACGGTTCCCTCGGGCGGCGCGCCGACCTTGCGCCCGTCGCGCAAGGTGAGCTTGCCGTAGAGCGGCCAGTCGGGGGCGACCGCCTTGAGCGCGACCGGGGCAGTAAGCTCGCCCTTCTGGGCAATCGCCTGCATGCGCAAGCCGTCCGAAATCGTGCCGAGCGATTGCAGGGCCTTGCGTTCGGCATCGGTCAGCCCGCGCTGCCAGACACGCAGTTCGACGTCGCCGCCCAGGATCTGCCGCCCGCGCGTTGCCAGCTCGCTCTCGATCGAGCCGGTCAGCGTGCCGATGGCCGCAATCGCGCCCACACCCAGGAACAGGCAGACTAGCAGCAGCCTCAGCCCCTTGAACCGCGCCGAAAGATCGCGCCGCGCGATGGTCCAGGCGGTGGCCCAGGGCAGGGTTGCGTTCATGCCGGCAGCGTGTCGCTGGCGATGCGCCCGTCGGCGATGGTCACGATCCGCTCGCAATGGCTGGCGAGGTTCTCGTCGTGGGTGATGATCAGCAGCGTCGCGCCGCTCTCCTCACGCCGGGCAAAGAGCAGGTCGATGATCGCAGATCCGGTTCGCGCATCGAGATTGCCGGTCGGCTCGTCGGCGAAAACCAGCGAGGGACGCGGGGCCAGGGCACGGGCGATGGCCACGCGCTGCTGTTCGCCGCCCGACAGCTGTGCGGGATAGTGGCTGAGGCGATGGTCGAGGCCGACGGCTGCCAGTTCCTCATGGGCGCGCTGGCGGGCCGAGGACATCCCGGCAAGCTCCAGCGGCGTCGCGACGTTTTCCAGTGCGGTCATCGTCGGCAGGAGGTGGAAGGCCTGCAGCACCACGCCGATGCGGCCGCGTCGGGCGCGGGCCAGCGCGTCCTCGTCCATCCCGGCGAAGTCTTCACCGGCAACGGACAAGGTGCCTGAGCTTGCGCGTTCCAGTCCGGAAAGCACCGACATCAAAGAGGACTTGCCCGAGCCGGACGGGCCGAGCAGGGCGAGGGTCTGGCCTTGCGGCACGGTCAGGTCGACACCCTTGAGGATTTCGACGGCGCTGCCCCCGTTGCCCAGCGTCAGGCGCAGGTCACGGGCAACGATAGAGGCGTTGGAATGTTGGGAAAGGCTTGTCACCGCCCCCATATGGGATAGCAAAGTGCGATCCTACAAGGAGAAAGCCTTGCGCGCCATGACAATTGCCCTGCTTACGCTCCCGCTGGCGCTGGCCGCCTGCGACAAGGCCGCGACGCCTCCGGTGGCCGAAGAGACGATGAGTGCGCTCGATGCGCCGCCTGCCATCCCGGTCATGGGGCCGGAACGCCCGATCCTGGCCTTCGGGGATTCGCTGCTTGCCGGATACGGTCTCAACGATGGCGAGAGCTATCCTGACCGGCTCGAACAGGCCCTGCGCGCGCGCGGCATCAACGCAAGGGTCATCAATGCGGGCGTTTCGGGCGATACGACCGAGGCAGGGCTGGAGCGGCTCGACTTCACGCTGAGCAGCCAGAAGGAAAAGCCGGAGCTGGTCATCATCAGTCTGGGCGGAAACGACATGCTGCGCGGACTGCCTCCGGCGACGACACGCAACAACCTCGAGGCGATCCTGCAGCGCCTCAAGCAGGAAAACATCAAGGTCGTCCTGCTTGGCATGCTTGCCGCGCCGAACCTGGGCAAGGACTACGCGGCGAAATTCAACCCGATCTATGCGCAGCTCTCGGAGAAGTACGACGCGGCACTGGTGCCCTTCTTCCTCCAGCCGGTGATCGACAAGCCGGACCTGATGCAGCCGGACCACATGCATCCGACTGCGCTGGGCATCGACGCCATCGTGACCGCCACGGTCGACGACGTGGCCGATGCCCTGCCGACCGGTGCGGAAGCCGAAGCCTCCGAAGCGGCATCGGACGTGGCGGTGCCGCCAACCGCCTCGGCCGGAGAGGAACGGATGGCGCGCTGATCCGAGCGTTGCGGCTTTCGCCGGGGGCGTCTCGGTCAGGTCTCCAAGGCCCGCTCTGGCTTGGCGGTGCCTGCGGTCTGCTCAGCGCCGCTGCACTGCACCTGCTCGCACTTCCCAGATCGCCGCTTCCTCGGCAATCGCATCGAAGGGGGCGAGTTCGGTCCCGGTGAGCCACACTTGCGCCGAACCTGCGCGCAGGCGGTCGAACAGCGCTTCGCGGCGCACGGGGTCGAGGTGGGCGGCCACTTCGTCAAGCAGAAGCAGGCGCGGCCGGCTGCCGCTATTGTCTTCCAGCAGCTGAGAGTGGGCGAGCGTGATCGCGATCAGCATCGCTTTCTGTTCGCCAGTGGAACACTCGGCGGCGGCCTGGCCCTTGCCGGCCATGGTCACGACCACTTCGTCGCGGTGCGGGCCGGTCAGCGTGCGCTGCGCGGCGCGGTCGCGCGCTCGTCCCTCGCGCAGCGCCCGGGCGAGGGGCTCGGCTTCGATCGGACCGCCCGGCTGGTAGGCGAGCGAGGGGCGCGCGAAAGGGGAATCCGGCAGCGCCGCCAGCGTCGTGTCGAGCTGGGCGACGAGATCGGCGCGCGCCGAGGCGACGGCCGCACCGGCCTCGGCGATCTGAAGTTCGATGGCATCGAGCCAGCGCGGATCGGGCGGCATGTCGTCCGAGAGCAGGCGGTTGCGTTCGCGCAGGGCGTTCTCGAGACGGGTCGCGTGCCCGGCGTGGTCGGGCCGCACCGCCAGCACCAGCCGGTCGAGAAACCGCCGCCGCGCTCCTGCTCCTTCTACGAAAAGGCGGTCCATCGCCGGGGTCAGCCAGCCGATGGAGAGCCATTCGGCCAACCTTACCGCCGGGGCCTCTGCGCCGTTGATCTGGACGAGGCGGCGCCCGGGCCGCTCGGCGGCAACGCCTGTGCCGAGGCGAACCGGCTCGCCATCCGGTGTCATCAGCAAGGCGCTGACCGCGAAGCCGCCTTCGCTGCCTTGTGCGGGCATGTCGGCGAGCCCGGCCCGGCGCAGGCCGCGTCCCGGCGCCATCAGCGAGATCGCTTCGAGCACGTTGGTCTTGCCCGCACCGTTCTCCCCCACCAGCAGGTTGAACTGCGCCGTGCCTTCCACCGCGGTCTCGCGGTGGTTGCGGAAACGGGACAGGAGGATGCGGTCGAGGGCCATCGCCCGCGTGCCTAGCCGCTCGGTGCCGTCATTGCGACCCTGCTTGCAGGCTCAGACCGCGTTCGTCTTGGCGAACGGGTTGAAGTCGGTGTTGTCGTCATAGACATCCACGCCTTCGCGCCGCTTGAGGAAACCGACGACGAGGTATGTCGCGGGCGTCAGCACGGCTTCCCACAGCGTCTTGATGATCCATTGCGTGAGCGCCAGCATCGCCACCGTTTGCGGCGTGAATCCCGGGACGCCGAGAAAGGCCAGGGGATAGAACAGTGCGCTGTCCACGCCCTCGCCGAAGATCGTCGAGCCGATCGTGCGCATCCACAGGAAGCGGCCCGCGGTCAGCACTTTCATTCGCGCCAGCACGAAGGAATTGACGAATTCGCCGGCCCAGAAGGCGACCAGCGAGGCAAGGACGATCCGCGGCGTCTGGCCGAAGATCGCATAATAGGCCGCCTGGTTGGGGGCAGTCACTTCCTTGCCCGCCACCATGTAGCTGGCCGAAGCGAGCGCCCAGTCCGGCGCTGCGGGAATGTTGACGACCACCAGCGACATGACGACCATGAACAGCAGCGCGAAGAAGCCTGCCCAGATGCACCGGCGCGCATTGGCGTAGCCATAGACCTCGGTCATGACGTCACCGATGATGTAGGAAATCGGGAAGAACAGCACTCCTGCCCCGAAGGTGATCGTGCCCACCAGCGGCAGCGCGACTTGCGCCTGCTTGGCCGCTCCGATCAGGTTCGACAGCAGCAGGATCACCACGAAGGCGGTCATCACGTAGTCGAAATAGCGGAAGTGGCGGCGGGCGCCGGTCTGACCGTCGAGGCGGGTCAGGTGGGGTTGCGCGTCGGGCTGCGTGCTCATCGCCTGTGCGTAACCTGCAACGCCGTGCAGGCAAAGGGGACTTTCAACAGGCCTCGCGGTTTGCGCTGCGCAAGAACCGCGCTATGGGGACCCGCGTGCGCGCCCGTAGCTCAGCTGGATAGAGCACGAGCCTTCTAAGCTTGGGGTCGCAGGTTCGAACCCTGCCGGGCGCGCCATTCTTCCGGTTCTCTGCGCACAAACCATTTCGGGAACACTCGCCCGGTTGCCCCGGCCTTCGGCAGTCCGGTTGACCCGGCTATCGGCGTTCCCGGCCCCATGGCGCGTGCTCGATTCGCGCGCCCGACATCTTCGCCGGGCCCAGACCCGGGCTGAGCCTTTCGCGGGTGGTCGCGGCGTCGTCGGGCAGTGGCGGCGGGCACATTGCGTTTCATCGGCGAACCGGTTTCGAAAGCCGCTGGAGGCAAGCTGCCGTAAAATGGCTGCGCCATCCCCGCGCACCTCTGCCGACGATGTTCTCATGCATACCTGGTCAGGGCAGCTTGCACTTGGTCTCCTTCGCCGTAATTTCCGCCTTGGCGGGCCAGGCGCAGAGCTTGCGCGTGAGGCGAACCGGCCTGTCCCTTGCTTCATCGGGGGTGAACGCTGAAGGCGACCGGCTGGCCGCCGCCCATGCGGCCGAATCCTCGTAGGCTACGGCCTGCAGGGTTTCTGGCGGCGTGTCTGTCTTCACCCACTTGACGATCGCGGTGAGGGGGTCGGCCGGTTCCAGCCCGTCGCCGTAACCGTGACCGTAACCGGGAACCATGAACAGGCGCAGGAACTGCCTGGTCCGCGCAACAGCCTCCTTCGGGGTGCGGCCTTCGGCCTGATCGGCAACGACACGATCCCAGTAAAGAGGGGAATGGAGGGAGGGCACCATGGGATCGCTCCATCCATGGATGAGGATGAGCTTGCCGCCTCGCGCCTGGAACGCCTTCAGGTCCGGATCGAAAGTGTTGCCGGGACTCGGGGCACTCGATTCGATCAAGCGCGGCATGTCTCGGTCGATGTCGAAGTCCCGGTAAGTCCACTTCGGTTGATGGAACACCCCTTGTCCGATCGACAACTCCAGCGAGAAAGCCTTGACGAGCGTGCCGTCGAGCACGGACCAGCCGTGGAGGTTACCCAACTGCGGCCACTCGCCGCCGGGAAGCATGCGCAGTTCGGGGAAGTTCTTCGGTCCCGCGTAAAGCGCCTTGGCGGTGATCACCTGTTCGGCGGTGAGGCAATCGTCCGACTGACCTGGCTTGCATTGCAGGCGCTGGGGATCGAATTTGCATTTTCTCGGATCGGTTAGGAACCAGTCGGATTTCAATCCGCCGTCGGTCCCCGCGCAGGCCCGCAAGGCCGCAGTGTGCAGAAGGCGCAGTTGCGGTTCCTTCAGGAGCGAACCGGGCGTGCGGGTCATCTGCTGGGCGTACCACAGCGTGCTGGCGGCCTGGAATTCACCCCTGGTCGCCGGATAGAGAGCGACCACCCCGTCGAAGTCCTCCGGGTACCGCTGAACCTCGTTCATGGCTTCCTGGCCGCCTTTGGAGCCGCCCAGGAAGAAGCGGTTGCCGGCTTCGCGGCCGTAGTAGATTTCCGTCAGCTTTTGTCCGGCGACCGCGGTGTAATGCACGGCGCGATCGCGGAAATCCAGCATTCGCTCGGGGTCGATCGCCCAAGCGAAATTGCTGCGGCTGGTCCCGTCGTCCGTGCTTGCACTCGCGAATCCACGGTTGAGCGCATGGGCGATTTCGGGATAGCGAATGGTGCCGGCCAGGCCGCCGTTTCCGGTCTGGAAGTAGTCGCCGTTCCAGTCGTCTGGCAGCCAGACCTCGAAATGGATCTGCGATGTCGGGCTTGGCTTGATCAGGCCTTTGACGCGGCAGAAGGAGCGGTTGACCGTGACCGGCGCGGCGTTGCCTTCGCGATAGGTGTCGTTGATCGTGAACGTGGCCGGGGTCCGCTCGGCGCTCTCGACCGTCGTTGAGGGGATGTTTGCCGACGTCAGGGCGGCGCAATCCGGCTCGGCATGAGCTGTACCGACGGCCGCGGCCATTGTCGCTATGAATGAGATAATTCTCAAGATGTTACTCCCTCTCCTCGGCCGCACATCGTGGGCCTGGGGCTTGGCAATCAGATTCCCGGCTGCCGGTAGTTCCGCGCGATGGAGCCTGAAGGCCCCGGTGAAATGGCATTTCCTGCACCGGGCTGTTTTTCAGACTACGCAATCATCCGGTCTGGCGAACTTCCGAACACGATCCTGCAAATATCACGGTCGAGCTCGTCGCTTGTCAATCGTACATTTAGGTTCGATTGGCAAGCGACAAGGTGCGGTCCGCAGTTGTCGGTTTTCGTGTTGACGAAGGCGCACGCTCATCGGGCCGCGATGGCGCCGGGTGCGCCAGGCTAATTGCGGCAGTCGCATCGCCGCATCGCAGGTTGTTCGCCGGGCCGGTTCAATTCCTTGCGCGACGATATGCGTGAATTAAAATTATTTAAGAACATGAAAAAATTAGTAAAATTTGAATCCGGTATGTCCTTGAGCGGCGGTAAAATGAGAGCAATAGCGTGATTCGGAACAGCGCTGAGAGATGTTCGAAAGACGTCGGTTCTGTACCTGTCGAGCATCTTGAAATCCCCCCGTCAGGCAAATGAAGCAGAACTTCAGAAAGTGATTGCAAAATCGATTCTGTCGCTTATCAAAAAGGTCGCGGGCGTTTGTTTGCGCCGAAAATAAGTTTGGCAAACCGAACGGCGTCGGTCGCTCAATATTGGGCACTGGTAGGAAAAATTTGGGGGGCAGGATGAATAGGATCCTAATTCGCGGCTTGCTCGGCACTGCGATGGCGTGTGTCCTGCAAAGCGGCGCTTTCGCACAGACTGTCGATACGGCAGCGGCCGCGCGGGCGGAGGACCGCAGCACTGTCGACATCATCGTCACGGCGCGAAGGTCGGAAGAAAGCCTTCAGGAGGTCCCCGAGACGGTTACCGCCGTGACGGATGAGACGATCAAGAAGCTGAACTTCACGAATTTTCAGGATATCGCCGCGGTCGTGCCAGGGCTTACGCTGGGGACTGGTTCGGCGTCGTCGGGCGGCGCGCCGGCTCCTTCGCTGCGCGGTGTCAGCCAGGAACTGGGGGCCAACGCGGGCACCGTCGACATCTATATCAACGAAGTCCCGGTCGATACCTATTCGGCGTTCCAGGCCATTTACGACGTAGGCTCGATCGAAGTCCTGCGCGGTCCGCAAGGCACACTGCGCGGCCGCACGGCACCTTCGGGCGCAATCACGATCGCCACCCGCAAGCCCGACGCGGTTGAATGGGGCGGATATTTCAGTGCCCTGGGTACGACCAAGAACCAGATCAATGCGCAAGGCGCGATCAATGTCCCGCTTGTCAGGGACAAGCTGGCGCTTCGCGTCGCCGGGCTGGTCGACCAGAACGACGGCAACTTCGTTCACACCGTGAACGGAACGCGCAGTCCCTTCGTGAAAACCGAAAGTGCCCGTGCAAGCCTTGCTTTCACGCCGTCCGACAATTTCGATGCCACGATCACTTACCAGTGGCTGCATCTCGACAAGTTGCAGTACGGCCAATATGTCGGCACCGGCACTGCCGGGCTTGCAGGATCGCTGATCCAGCCGCTGGGATACAACGGTCCCGCGATCGAGGCGGGCGATCGCCTTTCTCCCGATGAATCGCCGCAGACCACGAAGCGCACCCAGCATTTCGTGTCCGCTCAGGTGAATTGGGAATTCGGCGGGCACCGCTTGAGCTATATCGGCGGTACGTCGCGCTACAAGCAAGTCAATTCCAGCGAATTCGACCTCGGCAACCTGGTGATCGGCAATCCGGTTACGCAGATGCGGGCCACCGATCCTTTCCATTCGACCACGCACGAAGTGCGTCTGTCGACGATTGGAAAGGGCAATCTGATCGATTACGTGGTGGGTTACTTCCACTCGTCGGCTCACGCGAGCACCACGGTATCGCAACCCGCCAGCGCCCTCGCAGGCGCTTTCGGACGGCCTGGCACTACGCCCGATCCGAACATTTTCAACTTGCGCTACGTTCCTTTCGTCAATGTCGATGTGCCGATCCGCAGCAAGGAAAATTCCTTCTACGGCAATGCGACGCTGCATATCGGCGACCGTACCGATATCTCGGGCGGCGCGCGCTACATCATCGCCGAGGGCCGGACGCAGCAGATCAGGACGTTCACGCCTGCCTTCAATGCGGTGGCGCTGCCATTCCCTTGCGCGTTCGTTCCTGGAGCCGTCGCCAGTCCCTACGGAGCGGGCGTCTGCGATTTTCCGGTTCAAATTCCGTCCAGCGACGACGTCTCGGTAGGCAAGAACAAGCCGGTGATGTGGGACGTTTCGCTGACCCACCGTTTCTCCGACAACTTGATGGCCTATGCCACTGCGGGATCGTCGTTCAGGGGCGGCGGCGCAGTGATCGGCCTCAACGCCGGTACCGATCCCGTGCTGCGCGACCTGCAGTTCTTCGACGATGAAAGGTCGGTGACGTACGAGGCGGGTGTGAAGTCCAGCTGGCTCAACAATCGACTGCGCGTAAACCTTTCCGTTTTCCGCCAGAATTTCGACGGCCTGATCTTCAAGACACCGACGATATCGTACCTGAACACGCAGGATCCGGCTAACCCGGCGGTGAACCTTTTCGAATTCACCGTGAATGCGAAGGCGGTCGTGACGGGCCTCGACCTGGATGTCGCATTCCAGCCCAACTCCTATTTCAATATCGCCGGCACGTTCAGCTACGCCGATGGCAAAGTCGATAACGACACGGTTCCCTGCCAGGATGGCAATTTCGACGGGACGCCCGATTCCATCATTCCCACGGTGGCCGATTTCCAGGCCGCAGGACAATCTCTGGCTTTCTGCCGTACCAACGATTCGGTCTCGCGAGATCCGATCTGGAGCGGAACCGTCCAGTCGGAATTCACTTATCCGGTCGGCGAGGTAGATGCCTATCTGCGTGGTCTTGCGTCGATCTTTCCGTCCAATTCCCGCCGGTCGATCGGTTACGATGTTCCCAGCTATGCCCTGGTCAATGTCTATGCCGGCATCCGCAGCCCGGATGCTGCCTGGGACGTCGGAATTTTCGTCCGCAATGCCTTCAACCAGCAGACCATTCTGTCTCGCGCCAATGAGGACGCGGTTTCGCTGAACGGCGCGGCAACCGATTCTTCGGGAGCGCGCGTGTTCGGTCGCAGCGGATTTTTTCCGATCACTTACACGCCACCGCGCGAATTCGGTTTGAGCGTCCGATATTCCTTCGGAAGCCGATGACGTAAGTCGCAATCTCTCCCGCGACGAGAAGTCATCAAACTCTCCCGCCCGCGCTGTCGAAAGCCAGCGCGGGCGGATTTGTATTCTGGCCAGGTCCAGTAACGGCAATGGGTCGCCGAGGTTTCGGAAAGTGGCCACCCGTGCAAAACGGGCAACCCTTTCCTTAGTGACCCTCGTTACCTGCGGGCGTCGAGGCTCAGGCGGCCGCCGCCCAGGGCTGCGACGTTGAGCAACCCGCCGGCGATGGCGATGTTCTTGAAGAAGTTGAGGAACTGCATCTGGTCGCCGAGCTGGTTGTGGAAGATGAGCGCGGTCACCACCGAGAAAGCCGCGAGAAGTATCGCAACAGTCCGGGTGCGGTAGCCGACAATCAAGGCGAGGCTGCCGACCACTTCGATCAGGATCGCGCCGATCAGGCCAAGCGCGGGGAAGGGCAGTCCGACAGAGGCGATATAGCCCATCGTGCCGGCGGGGTCGGTGATCTTGGAAAGGCCGGCGAGCACGAAGATGCCGGCGATGGCGATGCGACCAACGAGGGCGAGCACGTCATGGGTGGAAGAAGTGGAGCGGGAAGCGGTATCGATTGAAGAAGCGGCCATGGGAATTCTCCGAAGTTTTCGTCGCGAGCCCCTGTGGCTCGTTGTGGATTGATATCTACGGCGAAACGAATGTTTGAAGAATTGGGATAAAATTGATCCAGATGTTCGGATTTTTCGAACAATAGGCGTTGCAATGGCTTCAATCCCGGCAGTTCGGCTTTACTCCTTCACGTCATCCCATCCATGGATCTCGGTCATTTCGAAGGGGACCGGCTCGCCCATCTCATTGCGGGCCGGCTTGAACCGGAAGCGTGAAACGATCGTGTTGCAGGTGTGGGCGTCCAGTTCCGGGCGTCCGCTGGACACCACGATGTGGCACTGGCGCGCCCGGCCGTCCACCCCTATGCGATAACGCAGGGTCAGTTCGGCCCCCTCGCGCGATTTCCTGAGGTCGCGGGGAAGGTCGGTGAAGCGCAGCTTTCCGCTGACTTGTTTCGGAAAGGCCGCCGGACGGCGATAGCCGCTGCCGCTGCCGTAGCCTTGTCCTGCACCGCCGGTGCTGCTTCCCTCTCCCTTGCCGCCTGCCCCTCGGCCGGACCCGGCTCGATCGGATGTGCCGGCCTTTGCCGAGCTGCCGCTCTCCGGTTCAGCCGCCGCCCTGATCGCGGGCGGCTCGACCAGCGGGGTCTTCCGGGTTGTCGGAGCGAAGACGGGACTCGCCCTGGCGCCGCGATCGGGGGGTGAAGCGGAACCGCTATCTTCATGCGGCGTGCGGGGCGATGGCGTGGGCGTCTCACGTGGAGGCGGCTTTTTCGGCAGGTTCCTGGTGGTGATTACGGTTTCCAGTGCTGCCGGCAAGGCGGGCAATGGCAGCTTCACGGCAAGGCCGGTCACGAGTGCAGCCAGACCGCCGGCGACGATTGCGGCGGAGGCGAGCGCAGCGAAAGTTCGTTCCCGGCGCGGTGTGCGCATCGACGCTGTCCTGACTTGCTCCATTCCATATCGGAACGCCGGCAGTTGGTGGAGAGTTGCGTGAGGCGGTGCGGCTGTATGCGGGACGACGCGTCAAGTCATCGATGCGATGAGCCGTTGTTGACCTGCAGGAACCAAGCGCTTTGCGGTCCGTTTAACAAGTCAATCAGGCAATTATCGGAGACGCAAAAATGACCTTGATACTTATTCTACTTGTCGGCGGCGTAATTGGCTGGCTTGCAAGCATTCTCATGCGGACCGACGCGCAGCAGGGCATTCTGCTCAATATTGTGGTCGGTATTATCGGTTCGCTAATTGCTGGCTTCATTATCACGCCGCTGATTGGCGGAGCGCCGATTACCAGCGGTTCATTCGATCTTCTTTCGCTCTTCGTTTCCTTCCTGGGGGCGGTCGTGCTCCTGGCGATCGTCAACCTGTTCCGTCGCGGTTCGGTCCGCTAGGAAGCAGGTCCGGTAAAGACGACAGGCGCGCTCCGGGATCGGCCCGGGGCGCGTCGACGCTTTTACATAAACGCGCTCCGCGTCGATCAAAAAAGTCGGGCGGAAATTGAAAATGTTACTTTTATACGCTTGAATTGTCGGCCTTGAGACCAGACATAGCCCCTGCCTTTTGGCATCCCCGGTGCTTGCACGCGCGGGTGCCTTCGCCAAGCAATCGACAATCGGAACAGGAAAATTTGCCATGACCATTGCCCTCATGCCGCTGCCTTACGCCCAGGATGCGCTCGAGCCGCACATCTCAGCCAAGACCCTCGAGATCCATCATGGCGCACACCACAAGACCTACGTCGACAAGCTGAATGCCGCGATCGAGGGCACGGACAATGCCGGCAAGTCGGTTGAAGAGATCAGCAAGTCGGCTTCGGGCCCGCTGTTCAACAACGCCGCCCAGGTTTACAACCACGGCTTCTATTGGCACTCGCTGAGCCCCGAGAAGACCGAACCCAGCGAGAGCCTCGCCACCGCCATTAAGAACGACTTCGGTTCGATGGACGCCCTGCTTGAGGCGCTGAGCAACGAGGCGGTGAACCACTTCGCATCCGGCTGGGCCTGGCTGGTCGTCGACGGCGGCAAGCTCAAGGTCATCTCGACCCACGACGCGGGCACTGCAATCACCTCGGACGTGAACCCGCTGCTCACCATCGACGTGTGGGAGCATGCCTACTACATCGACCAGATGAACAAGCGCCCGGCCTACGTGAAGGCGGTGCTCGAAAACCTCATCAACTGGAAGTTCGCGTCGGACAACTTCGACCGCGGCACGGCCTGGACCTACCCGGCCTGAGGCCGCTCTGCGCGCCTGCCGTGAAACGCGGCGGGCGCGTAGCCAGCATGTAATGAAGAAAGCCACCCGGTGAGGGTGGCTTTCCTTTTGTCTGCTGCGATTGGCTTGAGGTCGGAAACCCGCGCACTCAGCCCGAGCGGCGCGCGCGGTCTTCGGCGACGATTTCAGGTTCGCCGTCGAGCATTCGGGCAAGATCCGTCCGTGCGCGTGCGACGCGGCTTTTCATCGTGCCGATGGGACATCCCGCGATTTCCGCGGCTTCTTCATAGCTGAAGCCCGACGCGCCGATCAGCAGAACGGCCTCGCGCCGTTCAGGAGCCAGCTTCTGCAGGGCGTCTTCCATGTCCGAGAGATGCAGCGGCCCTTCCTGGTCGGCCTCCATCACCAGCATGCGCTCCGCCGCGCCTTCGTCGAGTTCGGTGCTGCGCTTGGAGCGGCGCAGTTCCGAAAGGTAATGATTGCGCAGGATAGCAAAGGTCCAGGCGCGCATATTCGTGCCCGGCGTATAGCGTTCGCGGGCCGTCCAGGCCTTGATCGCGGCTTCCTGAACGAGGTCGTCGGCAAAGTCCGGCCGGCCGCAAAGGCCACGGGCGAAAGCGCGCAAATGGGGCAGGACGGACAGCAGTTCCTTGCGGAAAGCCTCGTCAGCGGCGTTGTGCCTCGTGCGGTCAGGCATCGCCGCCGCCGTCGAGCTTCTTGAGGAGATCCTTGAAGCTGTCCGGAAGCGGTTCGTCCACCACGGAGTTATATAGCTTCCTCAGCCCACCGGCCCATCCGGGTTCATTCTCCCGTCCGGAATCCGGCGGCATCGCGGGAATTGCTCCCGGTTCGCCTTTACCTTTGGGCTGATTCAACACTAACTCCTTTACACTGAGACTTCTGGCGGATTTGTCCGGGGCGGGTCAAGGGCGAGGTCGCTGACGTGATTGGCCTGTCCCGTACCGACACCGAAAGGCGCCGAAGTCTGCGCAATTTACTTCTACACCTGTGGAACCATTGACGGCGCGTGTGGTTCCCCCGAATGAGACAGAGTCGAATTAGTGTTGCGGGATAGCGCGTCGGGTCGCGTTGAGCGCGTTGTCAAAGGGCCGGGATTTGCGGGGTGATTGACCAGGCTTTGCTGGACAGGGTGAAGAAACAGGCGTGGTTTCACAGGTTTCCCCGCGGCTGGCCCTTCCTGCTGTTCCTCATCGCCAGCATCACTACTGCCGTGTCGGTCATGGCGATCGAACGGGCGGATCGCCTGACCCGGCAGGTCGAACTCGACCGCAATCTTACCGAGATTTCGTCTGCCTTGCAGCGCCGGGTTACGGAGAACATGGCATTGCTGCGCGCCGGCGCAGCGCTGTTCGCTTCGCAGGACGAGGTCGATCCCGAACAATTCAAGGAATTTGCCCAGGACCTGCAAGGCAATGGCAGCCTATATGGCTCGCTGGGCATGGGCTGGGCGCCGCTGGTGCCGGTCGATGATCTCGCTACCTAGAGGTTGCCCAGCAGGATGACGGTCGGCTGGACTTCATGGTCCATCCGCGACCGCAGCCGGGACGGGAATATGCCACCCCGATCGTTTTTCTGGAGCCGATGACGCGCGGGAACCGCTCTGCGATCGCCTTCGACATGTTTTCGGATCCGGTCCGCAGGGCCGCGATGGAAAAGGCGATAAAGCTGGGCAAGCCGGTGGCCTCGGGCAAGGTCCATCTCGTGCAGGACAAGGGCGATCCGGATGCCGCGGGCTTTCTGATCTACATGCCGGTTGTCATCAAGCAGGGCAGAGGCCGCGCCGTGAAGGGTTTCGTCTACAGTCCTTTCCGCGCAGACACCTTTCTCTCGTCCGCCAGCGAGCTTTACCGCAACGATCGGATAGAGGTGGTGATCTACGACGATCACGTGTCGCCGGAAACCATGCTGGCAGACCGGCGCGCCGAGGGGATGAGCGGCCCGACGATGGAACGGCGTATCGACGTCGGCAGCCATTCGTGGGTCGTGCAGGTCAGCGACAAGCAGGCCGGCCTGCTCTCGCCGCTTTCGCGCATTACCCTTTTCTTCGGTGCGCTCGCCTCGTTGATGGTCATGGCCATCGGTCGGTTCATCACCAAGCGCGCGGCGGAGGACAGGCGGGTTCTGGAATGGCTGACCAGCCAGGCCTCGATCCGCGATTCCCTGACGCGTGAGCTGAACCACCGGGTGAAGAATACCCTTGCCAACGTTCTTTCGATCGCAGCGCTGACGCGCCGCCGTTCGAGCGACATCGACGATTTTACCGAGAGCCTGACGGCGCGAATTCGCGCGCTTTCAGCCACGCATGACCTGCTTTCGCGTTCGGACTGGAGCAATGCCGCGCTCGAGGACATCGTACGCTCCGAACTCGCGCCATACATGGAAGGCCATGAGAGCCATTTCGAAATGGCCGGACCGGATATAAAACTGGCCCCGAACGATGCAATGTCGCTGGGGCTCGCCATCCATGAACTGGCCACCAATGCCGCCAAGTACGGCGCCCTGAGTACGTCGGAGGGGCGCATCCATATCGACTGGAAGCTGATTTCTCCCGAGCTGGTCGAGCTGTTCTGGCGGGAAGAGGGTGGTCCGCCGGTCGAGGAGCCGAACAAGCGCGGCTTCGGGCGCGACCTCATCGAGAAGATCGTCGCCCACGAACTGAAGTCCGAAGTGGACCTCCAGTTCAATCCCGGCGGGGTTGAATGCACGCTGAAGGTCCCCGTGCGCGCAAGCCGCGAATTTGCCCTGCGCTCCCAGCACCAGGGCTGACCGGGAGCGCAAGCGGACGCGGTTTCCATTGCCGAAAAAGAAAGCCCCTCCTGCGGTCAGGAGGGGCCGGGGTTTGCCGTGCCTGGGACTTGGCGGCGGACGTTCAGGCCAGCGGCTTGCTCGAACCGAAGAACAAGGCCTGGCTGATCGCGGCGCGTACGGTGGCTTCCTGGAACGGCTTGGTAACGAGATAGGTCGGCTCGGGCCGCTCACCCGTGAGCAGGCGTTCGGGGTAGGCGGTGATGAAGATTACCGGAACGTCGGCGAACTTGAGCAGGTCTTCCACCGCTTCGATGCCCGAGCTGCCATCGGCGAGCTGGATGTCGGCCAGAACCAGGCCAGCCGGGTGGCGTTCGAAGATCTCGACCGCCTGGGCGTGGGTGGCGGCGGTGCCGACGACCTTGTGGCCCAATTCGGAGACGAGGCCTTCGAGCTGCATCGAAATGAGCGGCTCGTCCTCGATGATGAGGACTTCGGTTGTGCTTTCGGCGTCGATTTCGGCAATTGCCTGGTCGACCAGGAGATCCACATCGGCGGGTGTGACGCCCAGGATGCTTGAGGTCTCGTCGCGCGAGAAGTCCTCGACCGTCGTCAGCAGCAGAGCCTGGCGATGGGTCGGTGCAATCCGGGCGAGGCGGGTTTGCGCTGCCTGCTCATGCCGTTCGCCGCTGTCGCCCAGTCCCTGTTCCTCAACGTGACCAGTCGACCAGATGCGGGTGAAGGCGCCGTAAAGGGCGGCGCGGTTCTTCGCGATTTCGTCACGCAGGGCCGTATCGGCCAGAGCCGCTTCGAGCGTCGCGCGTACGTATGTGTCGCCCGACTGCTGCGACCCGGTCAGCGCGCGTGCGTAGCGGCGCAAGTAGGGAAGATTAGTGGCAATCTGGTCTGAGACGGACATTCGCATACCTCGGCAATGGGATTTCAGTATCCCGCATGTGTCACAAGAGGAAGACTTTCGCGTTCTTCTTGACTGGTTAAAAGGTCTGACGGGGCAGGGCGACAAGGGCAACCGGAAAATTTTTTTCGATTTGAGTCGATTTCGGGAACTCTTCTCGTTCTTCCACGTTTGCGCAGTATCACCACTGGATCCCCACCTCCCCCCGCAACCCGGTGGTGACCCGATCCCGGAGGCCTCCGTTCACGATAGCGTGAACGGAGGCCTCAAAGTTTTCAAAGCATGCTTGTTCCCGGCAGGGCGCGAAAAATTTTCGCGCCTTGCTTTTTTGCAAGCGCGGCTAACCCATAAAATACATATGTATTTCAGCATCTTGTATGAAAAATCTGCGGTGCACGCACCGCGCTTACGCCGCTTTCGGGAACTTTCATGTCGTGGCTGGCGTTGGTTTGTTGAGTTAGACTGATGGAGGGTCAAGTAATGTCAGAAGCAGCCCAAGCAGGGAGATCTCCCGAGCAAGAGACTGCCACGGCACTCAACGACCGCGATTTCAAGCGTGCCCTGTCCGATGTTGCGCCGCACCTGCGCGCCTTCGCCCGGGGCCTTTGCGGATGCCGCGACCGGGCCGACGATCTGGCCCAGGAAGCCATGCTGCGGGCATGGGCGGCCCGCGATCGCTATGCGGCCGGCACCAATTTCAAGGCATGGATCTTCACGATCCTGCGCAATCATTTCTATAGCGAAGCGCGCCGCGCCCGCTTCCATGGGGAATATGACGAACTGGCGGCAGAGCGTATCCTTCGCGCGCCGGCGACGCAGGAAAGCTCCATCGACCTGGCCGATGTGCTGCGCGCATTGACCGCCATTCCCGAAACCTATCGCGAAGCGCTGATCCTGGTTGCCGCAGGCAACCTCTCCTACGAAGAGATCGCCGGGATCTGCGATATCGCCTTGGGCACGGTCAAGAGCCGCATCTGCCGCGCTCGGGCCATGCTCGCCAACGTCATAGAGTCCGGCCAGCTTCCGGACGCGCGTCACAACTTTGTCCTGAAGGGCAATGCCATCGACGCATTCTTCGAAGAGCTGGCCAAGATCGCGAATGCGGATGGCCTTGAAAGTGTCGCCGCCTGAGGAGGAATACCTTACCGTGGGCGCCAAGTTACCAGAGTCTGCCAAGGTCCTGATCGTAGAGGATGAATTCCTTCTAGCCCTGCAGCTGGAAGACATTCTTTCCGATGGCGGTTATGCCGTTCTCGGGACTGTTCCCGATACCGCATCCCTCGCCAAGCTTGGCGAAGCGCCCGACGTGGCTCTGGTGGATCTCAACTTGCGAGACGGCCTGACCGGTCCCGCGATTGCGCGGGATCTTGCCGGTCGATACGGCGCGCGCGTCATTTACGTCACGGCAAACCCCGCCCAGATCGACTTGCCCGCCGAAACCGCGGTTGGGATCGTGCAGAAGCCGTTCTCGCGCCAGAGCATCCTGGCCGCGATCACTTACGCGCTGGCGGGCTGCCCGGAGACGGGGCGACCGCTGGAGCTCGAACCCTTGCGTCAGGTCTGACCCCGCCCTGCGGGAAAGAGGACGGGCGATGAGCCAATTCTGGTTACAGGCACTGCAGTATTATGGCGCCGCCGCGGGAACGCTGGCGGCGCTTATCGTTTCGCTCAATTTGGGCCGAAAGTGGACGGGCGTGGGCTTCGTGATCTTCGTCACGAGTTCGCTCACGCTGATCGCATGGGGCTTTCTGGATGACGATGCGGCCGGGATCGGCACGCAGAATCTTGTCCTCTTCGTCATCAATTGCATCGGGGTCTGGCGCTATCTGCTCTCCAGCCGAACCAGAAGCGCAAAATCGGCCCCCGGATGAGAGGGTCGCCTCGATAGCGTCCGCAAAGACCGAAAGGATGACGCAGCGTGCGCCTCAGCCGCTTGCGGGACCCGAGGGCGTGCCCCCGTCTCGCGAGCGGGTCTGCCGTTCAGATACGAGACAATGTCTAGATACGAGACAAGGGACGCGAGAAGCGCACGTTCTCGCGTCCCCCTTGATCGCGGCGTGAGGGATCAGACCGCGCCAAGTACGTGATCGCCAGCCTTCGCCGGATCGATCGGACGGCCGGTGAGCAGGTTGAAGGCTCCCTTCACCCCGATATGCGCGGTCCACACTTCAGCATCGTCGATATCGAAGCGCAGCATGACGACGTTGGGATCGTCCTTGCCGTTGGGGAACCAGGCTTCGACGGCGTGGCTCCAGTGCTTGGTGCGCACGGCGGAGTCCGTTTCCTCGACTAGTGTGCCGGAAAGCGATGCAAAAACGTCGTGCCGCAGCGTGGCGACCTGGCCCATGGCCTTGCCGCCCCGGGCGATGCGATTGCCGCGCTTGGCGAAGAACCAGATTGCGTGATGCGCTTCCTTGTCGAGCTGGGCCGTCATCGGCTCGGCGTGACCGGCGGCCTCGTTAAGCCGCATCATCACCACTGGGCTTGAATGGAAGGCGTTCCAGAACGTCGCGCGAATCTCCCGATCAATCTGCTTTTCCATGTCACCTCTCCTCGGATTATAAACACTCAACGCGCCGGATGGGCTTGCGTTCCCCAAAAGCGAAAAGGGCTCTCCCGATGCGGCGAGCACCGGGAGAGCCCTTTTCGGCCTGCAGAAACGATCTTGCGCAGCAGGCGTGCGATGCGGCGCCGTGCGCTTATTCGCGCTCGTCGCCGGGACCTTCCTTGGCGGCCATTTCCAGTTCCTTCGGCTTGCGCTTCTCGAAGATGGCGGCGATCTTCTTTTCTTCCTCTGCGGACAGGCCCTTGGCGGCGGCAGGGAACATGTCCTCTTCTTCCTCATCGATGTGGTGGAGGTAGCGGTGGCGCATGTCCTTGAACTTGGTGAGCCAGGCGCCCGAGCTCATGTCGGTGTCGATGAGCTCGGCCAGGAAGTCGTCGATTTCCTTGTGCTCTGAAACCGAGTGACGGGCTTCGTCGCGCAAGTCGGGATCGGCCAGCATCGTGGCATATAGCGACTCTTCCTCGGCAGCGGCATGGGCCTGCAGTTCCTGACGCAGCTTTTCGAACAGCTTGCGGCGCTCCTCGGAATCGCCCTGTGTTTCGCCCAGCTGCTCCAGCATCTTGCGATGACGGTCGTGGTCGGCCTTGAGGTCCTGAAATATGCGTGCGTCTGCCATGGATCGGTCCTTGCTTCCTGTCTGGCGCCGGTCGCGCCTGCATGGACTGGAAACGAGCGAACCCGTCGAGATGTTCCTGTGGAAGGCCGGGAAGGGGGCGGTAATCGTGAAAACGCTGCAGTTCGCCGATGCCCCTCGTTCAGTTTCTCCCGGACTCTTCCTTGCTGGCCGTGCGGCCCTGCAGGAGCCGGGCGATGGCTGAGCGGACTTCGCGTTCGCCATAAGGCTTGGTTACCACCGGGACGCCCTTGAAGGGGCCGCTCTGCAGCGAGCGTTCGCCGTAACCGGAAGCGAATATGAAAGGCACGCCGCGCGCCTGGAGCGCCTCGGCGATGGGTTCGCTGGTATCCTTGCCCAGGTTGATGTCGAGCATGGCAAAGGCGATCGTTTCTTCCCCGATCGTTTCGAGTGCGGCGGCCACCGAACCGGCAATGCGGCAGTCGGTAAAGCCAAAAGTGCGCAAGACATCCTCGGCTTCCATGGCGATGATGACGTTGTCTTCCACGATCAGCGCGGTGCCGTTCATGAGGTGCCCCGCCATGTCGGTGGCGGAAGGCGGATCGCCTTGCGCTTCGCGATGCGCCGCAGAGGGCGTTGCGAATGTCGAGACGTGATCGCTGGGGATCAGGAAGAACGCGTGAAGCCCCTGCGCAGGGTAGGACACCGAAGCGGAGCCGTTCAGCTCGTGGGGGATGGTGCGCTCGATGATGGTCGAGCCGAAGCCGCGGCGGGTCGGCTCGGTCACGCGCGGACCGCCGCTTTCGCGCCAGTCGATTTCGAGCGAACCGTCGTCGCCATGGCTGAGCAGGATGTTCACCGTGCCCGATGAATCCGAAAGCGCCCCGTACTTGCACGAATTGGTCATCAGTTCGTGGACGACGAGAGCCAGCGTGGTGAACGCGCCGGGTGCGATCAGCGCATCGGGCCCGTCGATCGCTACCCGGTCGGCGCTGTTGTTGGCGTAAGCTGCCGTCTCTGTGCGGAAAAGTTCGTAGATCGAGGAGGGGGACCAGTCGGTCATCGTTACCTGGTCGTGAGCGCGGGCGAGGGCATGGATACGGCTGCCGACGATTTCGGCAAATTCGTCGATCGAGCCCGCGCCTTCCTTGCTCTGCGAAACGAGGCCGCGGATCAGGTTGAGAATGTTGCGTACGCGGTGGTTGAGTTCGGCGATCAGCATGTCCTGCTGCTGGCTCGCCTGCTCGCGCTCGATGTTGGCCGCATCGGCCAGGCGCAGGACGACTTCGAGAAGCGTGATGCGCAGCGATTCCGCGGCAGAAGTCTCTTCTCCAGTCCAGGGACGTGAATAGCCACGGCGCTCTTCTTTCCAGATTTCGAAGCTCTTGCGCGGGGTAAGCCGGGCGCCATTGGGGCCCAGTTCGACCGCCTTTTCGGGGTTGCCGGCCCATTTGACCTGACGCAGCTGTTCCTTGCGAAACAGCACGATGTAGTCACGCGGCGTGCGCGATACCGGCAGGGCGAGAAGCCCGGCGGCCTTGTCAGCCCATTGCCTTGCAGGTTCGAAGATCGCCGCGATATTGTCTGTCGACCACACGGTGCTGGCACCGGCGGTGTTGAGGAAGCGGGCCAGTTCGGTGAACTCAGCCTTGTCGGGGGTGTCGCCGTAAGCGATGAACTGGCCGTCGACGAAGCCGATCACGCCGTCGAATTCGATCACCCGGCCGATCGACTCGGTGAATTCGCCGAAGGCTTCGAGGAGTGTCCCGCCGCCTGCCACGCGCGACATGATCTCGTCGTGCAGACGCATGGAATCGGCGCGCTTTTCCAGAGCGAAGTCGGTTTCCTTCTGGTCCAGAAGATAGGCGAAGAATTCTCCGAAAAGCTCGCTGGCCGTGCGCACGGAGTAAGACAGGACCAGGGGCGAATAGTGATGGCAGGCCATCAGTCCCCACAACTTGCCCCGGCGCATGATCGAAACGGACATGGACGCCTTCACGCCCATGTTGCGCAAGTATTCGATATGAATGGGCGAAACGGCGCGCAGGCCCGACATCGACAGGTCGAGCGGGTCGCCGTTGGGGCCGCATGCGGGATGGATCGGCACTGTGGGATCGTCGACATCGCTGATGATCCGCAACATGTTGCGCGCATAGAGCCGCCGCGCCTGCGCGGGAATGTCCGAAGCCGGGAAGTGCAGCCCCTTGAAGCTGTCGACCATCCCGTTGATGCTCTCGGCCACGACCTCGCCGGCGCCGTCGCCCTCGAAGCGATAGACCATCACGCGGTCGAAGCCGGTCAGGCCGCGCAAGTGCCTTGCGGCACTGGCGCACAGTTGTTCGATCGTGGCGGATCCGCGCAGGCGATCGATCATCGGGCGCACATAGCTGACGAAGTCGCGGCGTCGGCCGCCTTCGTGCGGCTCGATCTCAAGGATGTAGGACCGCCCCGACTGGTGGATGGCAGTGTCGAACAGCCTGCCGTCGCCCAGCAGGTCGACTTCGAAGATCCGTTCCACTGAATTGCTGCCGCTCAGGATCTGAAGCCGTGTGCGAATGTCGTGCAGGGCGCTTCCCGACAGGAAGTCCTTTGCCATCAGGCCGATCAGATCGCGCGGATTTCTGCCGAACAGGGTCTCGCAATTGAGTGAGGCATGGTTGATGATCCAGTCGCTCGAGAACGACAGGAGCCAGCCGAAACTCTGAATTCGGCCAATTACGTGGATCGGTTCCATATCACAGGTGGTAAGGTCCACCTGATGTGTGTCGTCAGCCATCAGCCCCCGTTTCCATGGTGTTCTTTCGGCCTGCACTGACGGCGAACGCGCTGGCAAATGATGAAAAAGCGGCGAGCGCGGCTGCCGTTACGGCCTCCCGCTCACCCTGATCGAATGACTGGCCCTTGAGCCAGGGCATCAGAGACTTCCAGACGGCATGGCCGCTTTCGTCCTCCATGTACCTGCCCGCAGTGCCCGAGGCAGTGCGATCGCCCCAGTATCCCTGTCTGCGCAGCACTGCCATGCCGAGCCGGGAACCGGCAACGACATAGCTTACGCCAACTTGCGCGCGGGGCGCACGCAGCGCCGGGGCAACCGCAAGCTGTGGCAGGCCGTCCTGATCGTCGCCGAGCGACCTGAGGTCCTCGCGCAGCATTGCCGGGTAATCCGGGCAAGCCATGCCCAGTTCGTCTTCCACGAAACTGCGGAAGGCGGGAAAGAGCGGCTCCATGCCTATGGCATGAGCACTCAGAAACCGTGTCAGGCCGTCCCTGTCGGCAAGGTCCAGCGCGCCGAAAGCGCGGTCGAGGCGGGCGTGTGCCTCCGCCGTCGCTGCACGAAGTTCCGTCAGCATGTCAGGCACTAGTTCGGCTTTCATATCGGCGCGCATAGGGAATTCGACTTTCGGAGCGAAGACATTTGCAGGTACTCTTGCAGGCAGACGGCCACCTGTTCGGTGGAATTAATCCGCAAGGCCGGCGAATGTTCCTGCGTAACTCTCTATCAGCATCGCGCGTGAGCGTCTGTGCACTATCGCACGGTCCGGAAGGGAACATTGGCAGCCCATTTGTGTTCACACTCCCGAACCTGCTGCAAGGTGCCTGCCATGGACGGGAGACGATGACGCTTACAATCACACATGGGGACAGCAGCCTGCTCGCAGCCTTGCGCCCGGAAGATCGCGCACTCCTCGATTCCCACCTCGAGGCGTGTAGCTTCAAGTCCGGCCACGTCATTTACGATTCGGGCGACAACGTCGAATTCTGTTACCTGCCGCTGGGCTCGTCCCTGTGTTCCTATTTCGTCGAACTGGATTGCGGCATCGCGGTGGAGACCGTGCTGATCGGCCGGGAAGGGGCGCTGGGCGGTGTCGTCAGCGCCGGCAGGCTGCCGTCCTATGCCCGCGCCAACGTGCTGCATGGCGGACGTTTCCTGCGCCTGGACTTGCGGGTGCTGGATCGGTTGAAGCGGGACTCCGAGGCAATCGCCCACCTCTTCGCCCGTTATGCCGATTGCCTGATGGCGCAGGTATTCCAGTCGATCGCGTGCAATGCCGTCCACACCATCGAACATCGCGCGGCCAAGTGGCTGTCGGCGGCGGTGGAGCGGACGGGCAGCCACGACGTGACGATGACGCAGGAACAACTCGCCTCGATGATGGGGATCGGGCGCAGCTATGCGAGCCGGGTCCTGCAGCGCTTCAAGCGCGATGGCCTGCTGCGCACGCGGCGTGGCGGGATCGAGGTGCTCGATGCAGAAGCGCTCACCGCGCGCGCCTGCACGTGCAATGCGCAAGTCGCAGTTCATTTCGACAAGGTCCTGTCCGGAGTCTACCCGCAACGCTGACCGCAGCGCTGCGTCGGCAGGTCGGCTGCGCCTCTTGCCAGTGCGCCTGCGCGCCAGCCTGTCCTACCCTTCCATGCGACGTGCGCTTCTCCGCGCGAACAGGACATGACGGGAAGGGATAGCCTCAATGTGTATCATCGTGGCCGGATGGCTTCGCTTCGTAGGCGGCGACGTCTGCGCGCAAGTCGTGCGCGGCTGATGGCCAAGAGCCGCAAGGAGCAGGGCTGCATCGCCTCCCACCCCTCATTGTCCAGGATGCGCCGTTCCATTGCCCCATTGCCGCACCGGCGCGCGCTTTGCCGTTCGGGACTGCCATGCCGATCCATTGCAGCCGAGTTTTGACGGCCCGAGCTGCCCGTCTGCACTGCAAAGATCCCAATCGAAACCTCTGTTCACACAGTACTGGTCAACCCGGTCAACTCGTGTTAGCCTGACACCTTCACTGGATAATAAGTCCGGGAGAGGGAACTATGACGCTGTTGGATTCCATTGGGAATCGTGTGTGCATGGCAGGCAGCTGGCTTGGCGTGGCTTACATTCTTTACTGGCACCTGATGCGGTAACAGCGCCGGTTTTGCCCGGCATTTTTCGTGCATCCAGAGTCAGACTGTTTCAATCGAGACCTCCGCCTAGTGCGCGGAAAAGGTCGATTGCATTCGTGCCGCGCACAAGTCGCGTGGCGATTAACGACTGTTCCGCCGCATAGTAACTGCGCTGCGAATCGAGCGTCGTCAGAAAACTATCCACTCCCTTGCTGAAGCGCGCCTCGGAGAGCCGGTTGGCTTCCCTGGCGTTGTCGCGCAGGGAAAGCTGGGCTTCAAGCTGTGCGTCGATGGTGCCGCGGCGCGCCAGGGCATCGGCCACTTCGCGAAAAGCGGTCTGCACACTCTTCTCGTATTGCGCGACCATCGCGTCGCGCGTCGCCTTGGCATAGCGCAAATTGCCTGACCTCTTGCCGAAATCGAAGATCGGAAGACTGGCCGCGGGCGCGACCGACCAGGTCTCGCTGCCGGACTTGAACAGGTTGGACAGCCCCATGCTCATGGTGCCCAGCGCCGCGGTAAGCGAGATCCGCGGGAAAAACGCGGCGCGCGCCGCACCGATATCGGCATTGGCGCCGATCAGCTGATGCTCGGCAGCGGCGATGTCCGGCCGCTGCAGCAGGACGCTCGAAGGCACGTTGGCGGGCAGGTTCCCGATCGTGGCTCCGTCGTCGGGCAGGGCTCCCGGCAGCACTTCCGGATCGAGGCTGGTCCCGGCCAGAAGTTCCAGCGCATTGCGGTCCTGCGCCACTTGCGTCGTGAGCGCGGCGATGTCCGAGCGCGCCTGATCGCGGCTCGTGCGCGCCTGGCTCACTTCAAGCTGCGATGCGACGCCAGCCTTGAAGCGGGCTTCGGTCAGCGCGACCGTCCGGTCATAGGCTTGCGCCGTGCGGGTCGAGAAAGCGAGGCTTTCGCTGTCGGCCGCCAGCGCCAGCCAGGCCGAGGCCACTTCGGCAACGAGCGCGACCTGTGCGGCATCGCGATTGGCCTGCGCCGCGAAGAAATCTTCCTGCGCCGACTTCGTGAGATTGCGGACACGGCCGAAGAGGTCGAGTTCCCATGCCGAGACGCCCACTGAAGCGGAGTAGATATCCATCCGTCCAGCGCCGCCCAGGTTGGCCGCGCCGCCCTGTCCGGCAGTCTGGCCGGTCGACTTCTGGTAAGTCGCGCTACCGCTCGCGGCAATCCCGGGAAGGAGATCCGCGCGCTGGACCTTGTAGAGCGACCGGGCCTGTTCGACATTGGCGAGAGAAATGCGCAAGTCGCGATTGTTGGACAGGGCTGTCCGGATCACCGCGCGAAGGCGATCGTCGGTGAAGAAATCTTCCCAGGCCGTCCCGGCCAGATCCTGCGCCGAGCCCTGATTCGAGCCCTGAGTCGAGCTTTGAGTCGAAATCTCGTCGTAAGCCGGCCCCGCGGGACTGTCGGCAGGGACGGGCAGGTCGGGGCGCACGTACTTGGGTGCCATGTTGCATCCGGCCAGGGCCAGTGCGCTGCACAGCCAGAGCGATCGGGTGGTGCGGTTCATCGGATCAATCCTGCTGCAATTGGGCTTCGTCGGCGGCCGCTGCGTCGGCTTCGCCGCCGGGCTGGTCCTGCCGGAAGAGCCGCTTCACGACGAAGAAGAACAGGGGCACGAGGAAGATCGCGAGCACTGTTGCCGAAAGCATGCCGCCAACGACGGCCCAGCCGATGGCGTTCTGACCGCCGGCGCCCGCTCCGGTCGATATGGCGAGCGGAAGCACGCCGAAGATGAACGCGAACGAGGTCATCAGGATCGGGCGCAGGCGCAGGCGTGCGGCCTGCAGCGCGGCTTCGGCGGCCCCCAGTCCTTCGCGCATCTTCTCCTCGGCGAACTCGACGATGAGAATGGCGTTCTTGGCTGCGACGCCGATTGTCGTGATCAGGCCCACCTGCAGGTAGATGCCATTGTCGAGCCCGACGAAAGTGGCTGCGAGCAGGGCGCCCACGACGCCCAGAGGCACGACCAGGATGACTGCGATCGGCACCGACCAGCTTTCATAAAGTGCGGCAAGGCACAGGAACACGACCAGCAGCGACAGCGCATAGAGCATCGGAGCCTGGCTGCCCGACAGCTTTTCCTCATAGGAAATGCCTGTCCATTCGTAGCCGATACCCGGCGGAAGCTTGGCTGCCAGTTCCTCCATCGCCTGCATCGCTTCGCCGGTGCTGTAGCCCGGGCCGGCAGAGCCGAGGATCTCCACCGAGGAGACGCCGTTGTAGCGTTCGAGTCGGGATGGGCCGTAGCTCCATTCGTTCGAGGAGAACGAGGCTAGCGGTGCCATTTCACCCGATGTTCCGCGCACGAACAGATTGCCCAGCGATTCCGGCTTCGTGCGGAACTGGGAATCCGTCTGGACATAGACCCGCTTGACGCGTCCCCGGTCGACGAAATCGTCGACGTAGCTGCCGCCAAAGCCGGTGCTCAGCGTTGCATTGATGTCGGCGATGGACAGGCCGAAGGCTCCGGCGGCTTCCTTGTCGACATTGAGCTTGAGCTGCGCGGTATCCTCGATGCCGTTTGGCCGCACCATGGCAAGGCGCTTGTCCTGCGCAGCCATGCCGAGCAGCTGGTTGCGTGCGGCGATCAAAGCCTCGTGGCCGAGACCTGCCTCGTCCTTGAGCTCGAAGTCGAAGCCGGTGGCGTTGCCCAGCTCGGTCACGGCCGGCGGGGCGAAGGCGAAGATCTGGCCGACGCCGAACTTGTGGAAGGCCACGTTGGCGCGCTGGGACAGGGAAGCGACGTCCATGCCCTTGCCCTGCCGCTCTTCCCAGGGACGCAGCTTGATGAAGGCGATGGCCACGTTCTGGCTCTGGCCGGCAAATCCGAAGCCGCCGATGCTCAGCATCGAATCGACCACGTCCTTTTCGTCGTTGAGGAAGTAGTCGGTCATGCGTTCGACCGTGCGCTGGGTTTCCTCCATGGTCGAACCCGAAGGCATCATCGCCTGCGCGAACATGATGCCCTGGTCCTCTTCCGGCAGGAACCCGCCGGGCAGGCGCCAGAACAGCAGGCCCATGCCCACCACGATCAGGCCATAGACGGCCAGCGAACGCTTCCAGTTGCGTTCAACCCGGCGCAGGCCATTGCTGTAGCGCTCGACGCCCCGGTCGAAAGTGCGGTTGAACCAGCCGAAGAAGCCGCCGCGCTCGCCGTGATCCGCGCGCGAGGGCTGGAGGATCGTGGCGCACAGCGCAGGGGTCAGGATCAACGCCACCATCACCGACAGGATCATCGAGGATACGATGGTGATGGAGAACTGACGGAAGATGACGCCGGTCGATCCGCCGAAGAAGGCCATCGGCAGGAACACCGCGGAGAGCACGAGGCCGACGCCGACCAGCGCGCCGCTGATCTCGTCCATCGACTTGCGTGCGGCTTCCTTGGGGCTCAGGCCCTCGGTCTGGATGAGGCGCTCCACGTTCTCGACGACGACGATGGCGTCGTCGACCAGCAGGCCTATGGCCAGTACCATGCCGAACAGCGTCAGCGTGTTGATGGTGAAGCCGGCGACAAGCAGGATCGACAGGGTTCCCAGCAGCACGACCGGGACGGCAATCGTCGGGATCAGCGTTGCGCGCCAGTTCTGCAGGAACAGGAACATCACCACGAAGACGAGAATGATCGCCTCCACCAGCGTGTGCGCGACCTGTTCGATCGACAGCTGGATAAACGTGGAATTATCGACGGGGAACTCGACCTTGACGTCGGAGGGGAACTGCTTCGCCACTTGCGTGACGGCAGCCTTGACGCCTTCGACGGTGTCGAGCGCATTGGCGCCCGGGGCAAGCTTGATGCCCAGGGCGGCGGCCTCCTTGCCCTTGAATCGGGCAACGAAGCTGTAGTTTTCGGCGCCCATCTCGACGCGGGCCACATCGGCCAGGCGCACGGTGGCGCCTTTGTCGTCGGTGCGCAGCAGGATGTTGCGGAACTGCTCCGGCGTTTGCAGGCGCGACTGGGCCGTGACGGTGGCGTTGAGCGCCTGTCCTTCAGCCGTCGGAAGGCTGCCCACCTGTCCGGCGGATACCTGGGCGTTCTGCGCCCTGATCGCCGCGGTGACGTCGGATACCGTCACCTTGAGGCCGGCCATCTTGTAGGGATCGAGCCAGATCCGCATCGCGTAGGGCGCACCCAGCAGCTGCGTATCGCCGACGCCGTCGACGCGGCTGACCGGATCCTGCAGCTTGCTGGAAATGAGATCGCCGATGTCGACCTGATCGTGCGATCCGTCTTCCGAATAGACGGCCAGCACCATCAGGAAGTCCTTGGCGGCGCGCGCCACGCGCAGGCCGGAGCGCTGGACGTCCTCGGGCAGCAGCGGGGTCGCCTGCGCGAGCTTGTTCTGGACCTGGACCTGGGCGATGTCAGGATCGGTACCCTGGTCGAAGGTCATCGTGATCGTGAGATTGCCCGAGGAATCGCTCGTCGACGAGAAATAGCGCAGGTTGTCGATGCCCTTCATCTGCTGCTCGATCACCTGCGTGGTGGTGCTCTCGAGCGTGCGGGCGTCGGCGCCGGGATAAGCCGTGCTTATCGTCACCGCAGGCGCGGCGATCGTGGGGAACTGGGCAATCGGCAGGGTCCGCAGGGCAATCAAGCCCGCCAGCATGACGACGATGGCGATGACCCAGGCGAAGATGGGCCTGTCGATGAAATAGCGTGACATGACGGATCAGCGCTTTTCGGCCGGAGCGGAACTGGCCGGCGTGGATCTTGCCGGTGAGGGGGTGGCGGATGCGGTCTTGACGGGGGAAGCCTTGCTGGCGGTCACCTGCTGCGGTACGCCGGGCGTGACCGTGGCTCCCGGCTGGATGCCGGTGAGGCCTTCGACGATCAGCCGGTCGCCCGGCTTGAGGCCGTCGCTGATGAGCCACTTGTCGCCGATCGGGCGAACTGCCTCGACCTGGCGCATCTCCACCTTGTTGTCGTTGGTGACCACCAGAGCGGTGGCGCGCCCGCGCGGGTCTCGGCTTATGCCCTGCTGGGGAGCGAGGATCGCGTTCTGCTTGATCCCCTCCACGAGTTGGGCCCGCACGAACATGCCCGGCTGCAGCAGGCCGTCGGGATTGGGGAAGGTGGCGCGAATGGTGACGCTGCCGGTGTCGGGATCGACGGCGACTTCGGCGAATTCCAGTCGACCCTCGATCGGATAGGTCTTGCCGTTGGGCAGGATCAGCTTGACGCGCGCGCTCTCGCGGTTCTCGCGCGAAAGGCCGCCATTCGCGAGGGCGTCCTTGAGGTCGAGGATCTGCGCGGCGGTCTGCGTGACGTCCACATAGACGCTGTCGGTTCGCATGATGGTTGCCAGCGGATCGCTCTGACCTGTCTGGACGAGCGCGCCGCGGGTGTAGAACGAGCGACCGATGCGGCCGGATATCGGGGCGCGAATGTGGGTGAAACCCAGGTTCACGCGGGCCGAATCGACGGCTGACTTTTGCGCTGCAACATTCGCCTTGGCCTGCTGCGCGGAGGCAACGGCATTGTCGAATTCCTGCTTGCTGACGGCATTGATGTCGACCAGTTCGCGGTAGCGATCGGCCTGCAACTGCGTTGCGCGGACAGTCGCCTGGGCATTGGCGAGGTTGCCCTGCGCCGTGCCCAGAGCGGCCCGATAGGGTGCGTCCTCGATCTCATAAAGGACCTGTCCCGCCTTCACGAAACTGCCCTCGGCGAACAGGCGCTGCCGGATCACACCGTTGATCTGCGGGCGGACCTCAGATGTTTCAACGGCTTGCACGCGGCCGGGCAGATCCGTTGTCAACTCGACGGACTGTTCGGTGATTTTCACCACGCCGACTTTCGGCGGCTGGGGCTTGGGCTGTTCGGCAGCACTGCAACCGGCGAGGAGAGCGAGTGCAAGCACCATGGACGAGGCGTTTTTAAGAGTCATGTTCACCCGGGGGGATCAAGGAACGATGGAATGAACGTTCATTCCACTTGCGTCCCTCTAATCTCTCTGTCATTGTCAGGTCAAGCGATTTGGAGGGGAATTTGGCAAGCGATTGTGCAGTGCAACGGAAATCTGGCGTGTCGGACAAAGTCGTGAGCGCCGCGCGCAAGCTGTTTGCAAAACGGGGCTTCCATCAGACGGCAATGGCCGACCTGGCGAAGGAGGCCGATGTCAGCGTCGGCGCCATTTATCGGGTATTCCCAAGCAAGCAAGACATCATTCACGCCATCATCGAGGCGGATACGGCGCGCGTCCTGGGCGAATTGACGCACGACGTCAGCCGCATTCGCAGCGGTGAGGCGACGGTCGGCGCAGTGCTTGAGGACATCATGGTTCGCGGCAGCGTCGACAAGGACAAGGCCCTTATCCACGAAGTGCTGGCCGAAGGGCATCGCAGCGTGCAGGTGGCAGAAGCCATCAGTGAAATTTACGTGCACTACCGCGCGATGTTCCGGGAAATGGCGGTGTTTGCGAATCCCGACCTGAGCGAGGAGGAACTGAGCGGAGCGGAAGATCTGCTGCTCGCCTGCCTGTTTTCAACCGGTCACCGCGAATTGACCAGTTGCCGCCTGGGAGCGCGCGAATCGGCGCGCACCGTGACACGCCTGATCATGCGCGGACTCGGCTCGTCCGAGTGATGTCATGACCGCCGGCGGGCGACGAAGGCCGCGGCGCGATCTTCGAACTCAGGGGCGGTGAATGCTCCGGCGAACAGATCAAGGGCGCGCTGGTCGTCCTCTACCTGGCCATCGCGCGCCCAGCGAATCATCTGTTTCAGGCCTTTGAGGCTATACGCTGCATTGGCGGCGATCGTGGCTGCAAGGGCATGGGCACTTTGCGCCAGTTCTTCGATGAGGCCGATACGCAAGGCCTCGTCGGCATTGATGAGCGCGCCGGTATAAAGCAGGCGGCTGGCTTGCCCCGGCCCGACCAGGTCGACCAGCAGCCGGGTATCGTGGAGCGGGTAGACGATGCCCAGCTTGGCAGGGGTGACGCCGAAACGGGCGCGCTCCGTTGCCAGGCGCATGTCGCAGGCAAGCGCGATGCCGAGGCCGCCGCCGATGCAGTCTCCATCGACAAAGGCGATGGTCGGCAGAGGCGCGCGGGTCAGTTCGTATTGGGCGCGATTGATCGCCGCCTGGTTCGCCGCCAGCCATTCCGGGTTGTCCCGATTGTCCAGCATCTCGGCGATGTCGGCCCCGGCGCAGAACATGCCGGGCCGGCTTCCGGTCAGGACCAGGACCTTGACCGCGCTGTCGCCGGCCGCCTCGGCGACGAGTTCCGGCAGGCGCGCCCACATGTCCTGGCGAAACGCATTGCGGCGCTCGGGGCGGTGGATCTCGATGCGGGCGACGGCGCCTTCGCGGACAAGGTGGAGAGGCATGGACGAACTCCGGACAATGGGGCTTTGCGCGGTGAATTAGAACTTCGGACCGGCGCCGTCACCTTGAGATGCCGCTCTTGCGCAGATGACCTGCAGGGACGGGCGTGGCCCCGGCGTAGAGCGCATGAAAGCCTGCGGGTGCCGGGTTCAGGTGGCGAGTCCGCTGGCTGTGGCGAGGTGCGAGGGCAGGCTGTTGCGCAGGGCATCGACCATGGCGCTGACCTTGGGCGAGAGGTGGCGGCGCTGCGGATAGACGGCCCAGATCGGCTCCTCCTCGGGGTTGAGGTCGGGCAGGACGGGTTCCAGACGCCCTTCGCTAAGGTGATTGCCGAGATAGAAGCGCGGGACCTGGCAGATGCCCATGTCGGCCAGCGCTGCCTCGATCAGGGCATTGCCGCTGTTGCAGCGCCAGCGACCCTGCGGACGGAAGGTCCCGTTGCCCTTGAACTGCCACTGCGCACTCGATCCCACGAGGCATTCGTGCCGGCGCAGGTCTTCGATGTCCGAAGGCCGACCGCGGCGGACAAGATAGGCCGGAGAGGCAAGGGTGATGAGCGCGCGCGAGGCCACCCGCGTGGCGACGAGCCGGGAATCGTTGAGCTGGCCGGTACGGATCGCAAGGTCGTAGCCATCGGCGATGAGGTCGACCACGGCATTGTCGAGATCGAGCGTGACCGTCAGCGACGGGTAGGCGGTCGACAGCTCGCGCACGATCGGTGCCACGAACTTCTCGCCCAGCGCATAGGAGCAAGTGATGCGCAAGTGTCCGCTCGGTTCGCCTTGCGAGGCTATGGCGGCGATGGCCTCGTCGCGCTCCTCGATCAGTCGCTTGCAGGTTTCGAGAAAGATCTGCCCCGTCTCGGTCAGGCGCAGCGAGCGGGTGGTGCGGTGCAGGAGCTGGGCCTGCAAGCGGCTTTCCAGCCGCGCGAGCGAGCGGCTCATGTGCGTCACCGAGGCGCCATAGGCCTGCGCCGCGGCCGTGAAACTGCCCAGACGTGCGACCATCGCGAACTCTTCGATACCGTCCCAGTTGGCCAGCACCATTATCTCCGTAGTGTGATAATCCTTTTCCTGCGGGGCGCTTTATCACAGTACCTGCGAGTCCTACAAAGCGCTTCGATGAAGAGGAGTTTGCGCACATGAAGACCCGCGCCGCAGTCGCTTTCGAAGCGAAGAAACCGCTGGAAATCGTCGAAGTCGACCTGGAAGGCCCCAAGGAAGGCGAAGTCCTGGTCGAAATCATGGCAACCGGCATCTGCCACACCGACGCCTACACGCTCGACGGCTTCGATTCGGAGGGCATCTTTCCCTCGATCCTGGGCCACGAAGGCGCCGGCATCGTGCGCGAAGTCGGTCCGGGCGTTACCAGCGTGAAGCCGGACGACCACGTGATCCCGCTCTACACGCCGGAATGCCGCCAGTGTAAGTCGTGCCTTTCGGGCAAGACCAACCTGTGCACCGCGATCCGTGCGACGCAGGGGCAGGGCCTGATGCCCGACGGCACCAGCCGCTTCTCCTACAAGGGCGAGAAGATCTTCCACTACATGGGCTGTTCGACTTTCTCGAACTTCACCGTCCTGCCCGAGATCGCCGTCGCCAAGATCCGCGAGGACGCTCCGTTCCAGACCTCGTGCTACATCGGCTGCGGTGTCACCACCGGCGTCGGCGCAGTGACCAACACCGCCAAGGTACAGGTCGGCGACAATGTCGTCGTCTTCGGGCTGGGCGGTATCGGCCTGAACGTGATCCAGGGCGCAAGGCTGGCCGGCGCCAACAAGATCATCGGCGTCGACATCAATCCCGACCGCGAGGAATGGGGCCGCAAGTTCGGCATGACCGAGTTCCTCGACGTGAAGGGCATGAGCCGCGAGGATACTATCGCCAAGGTCCTGCAGATGACCGATGGCGGCGCGGACTATACCTTCGACTGCACGGGCAACACCGAAGTGATGCGTACGGCGCTTGAATGCTGCCATCGCGGCTGGGGCGAATCGATCATCATCGGCGTTGCCGAAGCGGGCAAGGAAATTGCCACCCGTCCGTTCCAGCTTGTCACCGGGCGCGTCTGGAAGGGCACGGCTTTCGGCGGCGCCAAGGGCCGCACCGACGTGCCCAAGATTGTCGACTGGTACATGAACGGGAAAATCCAGATCGATCCGATGATTACCCACGTTCTGTCCCTTGAAGAAATCAACAAGGGTTTCGACCTGATGCACGCGGGTGAGAGCATCCGCAGCGTAGTGGTTTATTGAGCAAGGACACGATTCAGCGATGTTTACACATGTCATGGTCGGCGCTGACGAGCCGGAGAAAGCCAAGCAGTTCTACGATGCCGTTCTGGGCGCGCTGGGTATCGGTGAAGGCAATGCCTTGGGCGAGCGGGTATATTACGTGAGCGCGACGGGTGCTTTCGGCGTGGGCAAGCCGGCGGACGGCAAGCCGGCATGCCATGCCAATGGCGGGACCGTGAGCTTTGCGGCATCGGGCAAGGATGCAGTGGATGCGTTCCATGCCGCTGGCCTTGCCCATGGCGGCAGCGACGAGGGCGGTCCCGGCAAGCGCCCGAATGCGCCGGGCAATGCCTATGGGGCCTACTTGCGCGATCCGTTCGGCAACAAGATCTGCGCCTTCACGCAGCTGCCTGAAGGCGAGTGATCCGGTGACCCTGGAAACCGTTTCGACCAACAAGTCCTTCGGCGGGGTCCAGGGCGTCTATCGGCATCGTTCCGCGCAGACGGGGACGGAGATGACATTCTCCGTCTTCGTCCCGGACCATGCCCCGGGCGCCAGTCTGCCGGCTCTGTGGTATCTTTCGGGGCTGACCTGCACCCATGCCAATGTCACCGAAAAGGGCGAATTTCGCGCCGCCTGCGCAAAGCATGGCGTGATTTTCATCGCTCCCGATACGTCGCCGCGCGGCGACGACGTATCGGACGATGAGGGTTACGACTTCGGCAAGGGCGCAGGCTTCTACGTCGATGCGACGCAGGAACCCTGGGCGAAGAACTTTCGCATGCGCTCCTACATCGAGCAGGAACTTCCCGCGCTGATTGCCGCGAACTTCCCGGTCGACATGGGCCGACAGGGCATCACCGGCCACTCGATGGGCGGCCATGGTGCGCTCACCATCGGCCTGCGCAATGCCGGGCGGTTCCGCTCGGTAAGCGCCTTTTCGCCGATCGTCTCGCCCTTGTCATGCCCCTGGGGCGACAAGGCGCTGACCGGCTACATCGGCGGCGACCGTGCGAACTGGCGCGAATACGATGCCTGCGCCCTGATAGAGGACGGCGCTCGCCTGCCCGACCTGCTGGTCGACCAGGGCACGGCGGACGGCTTCCTCGAGGAACAGCTGCGCACCGATCTGCTCATCCAGGCCTGCGAGAAGACGGGCCAGCCGGCAACGATCCGGATGCAGGAAGGCTACGACCACTCCTACTACTTCATCTCGACGTTCATGGCCGAGCATGTCGACTGGCATGCCGAACGCCTGAAAGCCTGACCGGAAGGGAACATCGCGGTAAGCTGAGACGTTTCTTCCGGGCAATCCGCCGGAGGAGCCAGACGCGCGATGACCCATCCCGATCGTGAGGACGTGAGCAGGGAGCTCGCGCAGGACGAGGCCGGGCTGAGCCGCCGCGAAAGGTCGAAGGTCAAGGACAGTCAGCGGCTTTCGGCCCTGACTGTCTTTTCCGTCATCCGGCGCGAGGGCGAAGAGGAATTGCACCGCCCCGCAGCTTCCCTGTGGTGGTCGGGCATTGCCGCGGGTTTCGGCATCTCCACGTCTGTCCTGTGCCAAGGCCTGCTTTACGACGCATACGAGGGCCATCCCCAGCGCGAGATCATTGCTGCGTGGGGCTATGCGATGGGCTTTATCCTCGTCGTGCTATCGCGGCTCCAGCTTTTCACCGAAAACACCCTGAGCGTCGTCCTGCCGCTGCTGGCCGGGCCGAGCGGTACGCGGTTCTACCGCACGGGGCGGCTCTGGCTGATCGTTCTGCTGGCGAACATGATCGGGACGATGGCGAGTGCGATCATTGCCGTCACGATCGGTTCGCCGGACAGCGAATTGATCGCCGCGATGCTCGAGGTGTCGCGCCATGCTGCGGAGAGCCGGGGCATGGAAGCCCTGCTTAACGGGGTTCCGGCCGGCTTCTTCGTGGCTGCCATCGTCTGGATGCTGCCCAGTTCCAAGGGCTTTGAAATCATCGTCGTCGGCCTGTTCGCGTGGCTGATCGCGGCGGGCGGATTCACGCATGTGATCGCCGGGTCGACCGAGATGTTCATGCTGGCGCTGCATGGCGACATGAGCTTCGGCGAGGCGATTGGGATGCACCTTTTGCCGACCCTGATCGGCAATGTCATCGGCGGGACCGGTCTGTTCGCGCTGCTGGCCTATGGCCAGATTCAGGCGGAAATCTGAGCCTTCGGGCATGGCCTTTCGCGGCCCAGGGCCTATCACGGTGCCATGAATGAAGATCACTGGAACGGAACGGGCGGCGCAGCCCTGATTGGCGCGGCCCTGATCGGCGCGGAGCGCAACCCTTATGCGACAGGCGCCGGCGAGCCGTGCGAAGTTGTCATTCCCGTGGAATCGCCCATCGCCATCGAGACCAACGGGATTGCCTATGCCGTGATGATGGCGACCCCGCTCGATATCGAGGATTTCGTCACCGGTTTCCTGATGGCCGAAGGTCTCGCGCAGGTAGGCGAAGTCGGCGAGGTGGCGGTTCACCGTGTCGAGAACGGCGATTGGGGCGAAGGCTTCGTCGCGCGGGTGAACCTGCCGGAGGCGCGGCTTGGCCCCATTCTCGAACGCGCCCGCCGCCGCGTGGGCGACAGTTCCTGCGGGATCTGCGGGATCGAGGGTGTCGAAGCCGCCTTGCGTCCGCTCCCGCGGTTGCCCGCCGCGTCGCCCGTTCGTCCCGAGGCTATCCGCAGCGCGCTTGTGGCCTTGCGCGAGCGGCAGGACCTGGGAAGGCGGACTTCGGCAACGCACGCCGCAGCTTTCAGTGCGGTTGACGGAACCGTCCAGCTCGTGCGCGAGGATGTCGGCCGCCACAATGCGCTCGACAAGCTGGTCGGCGCGATGGCGCGCGAGGGCATCGATCCGGGGCAGGGCTTCATCGTCGTCACCTCGCGCTGTTCCTATGAACTGGTCGAGAAGACGGTGCGTGCAGGGTGCTCGCTGCTGGTGGCGATTTCCGCGCCGACCGACCTTGCGGTGCGCCGGGCCCGGGCCTCGGGGCTGGACCTTGCCGTGGTGGCCCGGGACGACACGATGCTTTGGATCGGCGCAGGCGAGGAGGAATCGAGCAAGCGTTGACGCGATCCGACCAAGGGCGGCGACCGGGCCCTGTTTTCCTTGTACTCGGCCGGCAGCAAACCTAACTTCACAGCGACTTGGTGCATTCCGCAGGCAAGAAGGTGACAGTAGATGGCGCTAGCGACGGATCAGGCTTCTGAAGAGCTCAAGCTGACTCCACCCGATCCGGTGCCCGTCGTGAAGCCCGAGAAGGCCGCCGGTCTCGTCCCGGTCGACGAGGAGCAGAAGTCCCGTCTGCAGGTGCGTGTCGATGAATTCGTCGAGGACTTGGTTGCCCAGGATTCCAACTCGCCCGAGTTCGGCCGCCGGGTCGACCAGATCACCAACATGGGCCGCAAGGAGATCGCCGAGGCGGCCGGGCAGTCCAACCGTTTCCTCGACCGCCCGATCCGGGCGATGGACGAGACGAGCGGCGTCGGCGCGGATCTTGCCGAACTGCGGCGCACGGTAGAAGATCTCGACCCGTCCACGAAGGGTGACCTGACGACGCGCCGCAAGATCTTCGGGATCATCCCGTTCGGCAGCAAGCTGCGCAACTATTTCGATAGCTACAAGTCCGCGCAAAGCCATATCAGCGCGATCCTTGCGCGCCTGCAGGGGGGCAAGGACGAACTGCTGATGGACAATGCTGCCATCGACGTCGAGCGCCAGAACCTGTGGAAGGCGATGGGCAAGCTCGAACAGATGGTGTTCATGTCCAAGGCCCTCGACGAGACGCTCGAGCAGAAGGCGGCGGATCTCGATCACACCGATCCGGCCAAGGCCAAGGCCCTGCGCGAAACCGCGCTGTTCTACGTCCGCCAGCGCACGCAGGACCTGCTGACGCAGATGGCAGTCACGGTGCAGGGCTACCTGGCGCTGGACCTTGTGAAGAAGAACAACGTCGAGCTGATCAAGGGCGTGGATCGTGCCTCGACCACCACGGTAGGCGCGCTTCGCACTGCGGTCACCGTCGCGCAGGCGATGACGAACCAGCGTCTCGTGCTCGACCAGATCACCGCGCTCAACACGACGACCGCCAACATCATCGATGCCACCGGGCAGATGCTGAAGGACAACACCGCCCAGATCCACCAGCAGGCGGCCAGTTCGACGATCCCGCTGGAGACGCTCAGCCGCGCCTTCCAGAACATCTACGATACGATGGATTCGATAGACACGTTCAAGCTGCAGGCGCTCGACAGCATGAAGCAGACGGTCACTTCGCTGGAAGGCGAGATCGGCAAGTCGAAGGCCTATATCGCCCGCGCGCAGGGCCAGTCCGAAGGGGCAGCATCGGGAGACGGCAAGGCGGCAAAGTCGATGCTGGAGGCCCTGGACTAAGCCGCGATGGCGCGAGGCCGTTCCCCCGTCCAGCAGGAGATCATCCGTGCCGCCCGCAGGCAGCGCGCGGCGCGGCTCCACCATGCGCGCAAGGAACGCTGGCGCTTTCGCTGGCGGCGTATCCGCCGTGCATTCCTGGCGCTGGCGGCCATCCTGGTCGCGGCAATCGGCACCGGTATCTTCATGGACGGCCTCTCCGACACGACCTGGCTGCTGACGATGTTGCTGGGCTTCATCGTTTTCGTGGTCCTGTCCATCTACCCGGCAACGCCCCGGCCCAGGGCCGACCAGCTTTCGGGCGTCGAACTGGCCGAACTGGCGGGATCGACCGAACTGTGGCTGGAAGCCCGCCGTCGGGCTCTGCCCAATGCGGCAATCGACGCGATTGACATGATCGGCGTGCGTCTCGAACAGCTCGCGCCGCAACTGGCCGCGCTCAACGAGAACGGTCCGGCCGCGCGCGAGGTGCGCAAGTTGCTCGCCGAACATCTGCCCGGGCTGGTCGACAGCTATACCCGTATCCCGCCGGCCCTGCGCAACAAGGAGCATGCCGGGAGCACGCCGTCCGAACAACTCGTCGACGGGCTGTGCGTAATCGCTGACGAGATCGAGGCGATGAGCCATGACCTGTCGCGCAATGACCTCGACGCACTGGCGACACGCAACCGTTTTCTGGAAACGAAGTATATCGACCAGGGCTGAGACGAGTCCGAGCCGGGGGTTGCCCCCCTGGCTTTGAAGGCGTTACCCTCGCGTCACGCAAAACAAGAAGGAGGACGCGTGGCCCAGGTTGATATCGAACGGATCGAGCGAGACATCACCGCCGTATCGAGGTTCGGTTTCAACGAGGCTGATCGCGGCGTTTACCGACAGGGCTTCTCCCCGGAGGACATGGCCGCCCGGGCGTGGCTGCGCGAGCAGTTCGAGAGCCTGGGCATGACCCATGAAATGGACGGGGCCGGGAACGTCATCGGACGCTATGGCCCTGCGGACAGGCCGGCAGTGGTGATCGCCTCGCACCTCGATTCGGTTCCGGCGAGCGGCATGTTCGACGGCGTTTTGGGCGTGATCGCCGGGCTCGAGGTGGTTCGCACGCTCAAGGAGAACGGCGTCGAACCCGCCTTTCCGGTCGAAGTCATCGCCACCAGCGAGGAGGAAGGCCGCTTCGGCGGGATGCTCGGCGCGCAGGCGCTGTCCGGGCACCTGACCCGCGAATGGCTGGACAGCGCGGCTGACGAGCATGGGCTGATGCTGCGCGACGCCATGGCAGCAGTCGGCCTCGATCACCTCAAGGCGCTTCACGCCTACCGTCGGCCCGAAACGATCCGCGCCTTTCTCGAACTCCACGTCGAGCAGGGGCCGGTGCTCGATACCGAGAAGATCACCATCGGCATCGTCGAGGGCATTTCCGGCGTCTTCAAGTGGAAGGTGCGGCTCATCGGCAAGGCCGACCACGCCGGGACCGCGCCGATGGACATGCGCGCCGATGCATTGATGGGCATGGTCGATTTCGCCCATGAAATCCCGCGCATCATCGACGAGGAAGGCACCGACAAGAGCCGCGTCACCATCGGCCATGTCGCCTGCAAGCCGGGCTTTCCCCACACGGTTCCGGGCGAAGTGGACTTCACCATCGTCGGGCGAGACCTCGATCACGAAAAGATGAAGGCGCTGGCCGAAGCCTGCGAGCGGGTGCTTTCAGCGATTGCCCGCAAGCACAAGCTGCATTTCGAGTACGAACAGATGTCCTGGCTCGAGCCGGCCTATTGCGACCGCACGATCATGGACCTGATCGAGGACAAGACCAGAAAGCTAGGCTACAGCTACAAGATCATGCCTTCGGGGGCCGGGCACGATGTCCAGTTCTTCTGCGAACATACGCGGGCCGGGCTGTTCTTCGTGCCGAGCGTCAAGGGCGTAAGCCACGCGCCGGACGAATGGACGCACTGGTCCGACATCGAGCGCGGGACTCAGCTGCTCTTCGAATGCGTCACCGAACTGGCCTGCAACGAAGCCGCCTTGCCCGAACGCGCGGAAGTGGCGCGCGTCTGAGAGCGATTGAGTTGCGCCATGTGCAAGACATATGGCATAGAATGCAACTTGATACGACGAGCTGAATTCGTCATTTTGCTGCAATGCAAAACGCTACTATGACTACTGTGTCGCCAGAACGATCGATTATTGAGGCCATTGCCCTCAAGCGCCTTATCGTTGCCATGTACAATGGCAGCGAGATGGAGCTTGCCCCGCATCAGCTTTTCGAGCGGCATGGCGACCTTTTCGTTAGCGCGCTCAATCCGCGCAAGAACTGGCGCAGCGACGAGGAGCGTCGCCTTGGCCACTTCAAGGTCGATGGCCTGTCCAATGTGTCGGTGACCGAAGAAGTCTTCGAGCCACTGCCGAACTTCGACGGTTCTCTGCCGCGCCCCGACGACAAGCAGCTTTTCGCTGTCGGCACCGACTGACCGGCTCGGATCGACTGCAGGATAGCGACCGGCAGGGGGCTGACCTGGAAGGTCACCCCCTCGCGTCCCTTGGAACCTCAGATCAGTTCCTCCATCGCGTGCAGTGCGATGGCGTGATTGAGGATGATGTCCTTGCGCGTGTTCTGCGCGTGATCGTCTGACTTGCGGTATTCCTCGATCGAGGCGCGCATCTTTGCCTCGTCGAAAATCCCGTGCGAGGCGATCTTTTCCGAGGACAGCCACTTCTCGATCAGCTTGTCGATCTCGGCCGCCTTCTTCACGTCGGTATGCGCCGGGGGCGCCATGAAGGCGAACTTTTCGCGCTTGTAGAGCACTTCGGGCAGGACGTGCTTCATTGCCTCGCGCACGACCCATTTCTCGACCCCGTCGCGCACGCGCACATGCGGCGGAATGCGCATGGCCAGTTCGGCCACGTGGTGGTCGAGGAAGGCCGGGCGGCTTTCCAGCGAGTTGGCCATGTCGACGCGGTCGCCGCCCCAGTTGAGGATCTGGCCTTCCAGCATGGTCTTGATCCAGGAATACTGGACCTTGTCGAGCACGTGGCGCCCATCAAGCATCGACTTGTCGAGGCTGTAAGCGATGGCGGCGATGGGATCGTAGTCGCCGAGCCTTGCCTTGAACTCGTCGGAAAGCAGCGGCTTCACGCGCTCAAGGGTGAGCATCCAGGGCTGGATCCAGCTCGGCGTGAAACCCATGACTTCCTCGAAAGCGGGGTGGCTGATCGTTTCTTCGGCGAGGACCGAGCCTGAGAAGATGGCATTGCGCTTGCGCATCTCCTCAGCCGCAGGCGTCGCGGCATAGTCGGGATCGTGAAGGAACAGGTCGGCCTTGAACTGGGCATAGCCGCCGAACAGTTCGTCCGAGCCTTCTCCGGTGATCACGACCTTGTAGCCGACGTCGCGCACGTGCTTGCTCATCAGCATCTTGGCGACGCCCAGCGTGTTGTAGAACGTGCGCTCCGAGAACATCACCGCGTCCTCGAAGTTCTTGCCGTAGAGGTCCTCTGCCTTGACCCGCAGGATGTCCTGGTCCGCGCCGGCCTTTTCCGCCATTTCCGTGGCGATATGGGCCTCGTCGTAGCGATCGTCGTCGAAAGAGATGGTGAAGGCCTTGACCGGCGACTGCTGGATCGCCGCAGCCATGCCCAGGATCGAGCAGGAATCGATGCCGCCCGAAAGATAGCAGGCGACGGGAACGTCAGCCTCCAGCCGGAAGGTGATGGATTCCACCAGCTTTTCGCGCACGGCCTCGATGTGCTCGTCGTCCGAGCGGACGTCGTGGTGCCCATCGAGCGGGAACTCGGCGTCCCAGTAGCGCTTCTGCTCAACCTCGAAGCCGTCGCCCTTGCGGGTGACGATCAGCATGTGCCCGGGCAGGACGGCCTGGATGTCCTTGTATAGCGTCATGCCCGGCACCATGACCTGCATCATCTGGTGCAGCTGCGCCTTGGGGCACACTTCGCGCGGCACGTCGGGATGGGCCAGCATGGCCTTCATCTCGCTGCCCCAGAAGAAGCCATTGGGGCCGTTGTGCCAGAACAGCGGCCGGATCCCGAAGCGGTCGCGCACCAGGATCAGCTGTTCCTTCTTTTCATCGAAGATCGCGAAAGCGAATTCGCCGCGCAGCTGTTCGACGAAATCGAAGCCGTGCTTGCGGTAGAGCTTGAGCGCGATCTCGCTGTCGGACTTGGTGGTGAACTCGAAGCCGTCGGTGCGCAGCAGGCCGCGCAGGCGCTTGTAGTCGTAGAACTCGCCATTGGCGGTCAGGACGAGGCCTGCGTCCTTGTCGAAGATCGGCTGGTCGCCGGCATTGAGGCCGATGATCGAGAGGCGGGTGTGGATCATGGCGAGGCCATGGTCCGGATCGAAATGGAAGCCGCGCCCGTCCGGGCCGCGGTGGTAGAGGCGGTCGGCCATCTTCTCGGCCAGCTTCGGGGTGTTGTCGGAGTAGCCCCTGGGGCTCCACAGTCCGGCAATGCCACACATCGTCGTTGTTTCCTTGGTTCTGGGCCCGCCGGTCAGGCGAGGAGTTCTGCAGGCACGACTTCCGCGACGCGACCGAAGATCGCGAGCAGCAACGCCTGGCGGATCCAGACGGCGCCGTCGGCCTGATTGAAATAGAGGTTGTGCTGGGTGTCATCGAGGCTGACGTCGAGTTCCTCGCCGCGTGCGAGCGGGTGGAGGATGACCGTGTCGTCCTTCAGCCTGCTCTTGTCGTTGAGCGAGAAGGCATCCCCGAAGAAGCGATAGCCGTCGCCCAGGTAGGCAATGGCGTTCATGTAGATGACGTCGAGATACTCGAGGCTCTGTTGCAGGTTCTGCGAGAAGTCGATGCCGATCGGGCTGTTCTTCGTCAGTTCGCGCAGTTCCTCGCCGAGCGGGTCGGCCATCTCGGAAAAGATGGTGATGTGGTTGATGTTCTCGTGGAACAGCAGCGCCAGCATCAGGAACGACTTGACCGTGCGCATGTTGCCCGGCGTACCGATGATGCCGATGTTTAGGCGGAACTTCTCCGGCAGGCTGGCCCAGGCGATCTCGGGCCGCCACTTGAGCAGTGCGTACCAGTCGGCCAGCGCCTGCGTGGGATGTTCGTCCGAACCGTTGCCGCCGTTGAGCAGGGGCACGCGCAAGTACTCGCACATTTCGCTCACGGCCGATTGCTCGGTGTGCCGCACCACGACGACGTCGGCGTAGGAATTGAACATCTGGCCGATGTCGCGCATCGATTCGCCCTTGGCGACGCCGGTGGTCTTGCCGTCGGCGACGCTGATCGTCTTGCCGCCGAGGTGAAGCATGGCGCTTTCGAAGGAAAGCCGGGTGCGGGTGCTGGGTTCGAAAAAGGCCGCAGCCATGATCTTGTCATCCATGGCATGGCCGACATCGAACCGCTTGAGCTGCAGGTAGGCCGCGAACTTGGCCAGTTCGCACAGAAGGTCCTTGTCGAACTGCGCGGCGGAGAGCACCGATGCACCGCGCAACTGGTCCAGCACGTGCAGCTTGAGCTTGGGCGATTTCGCGATGAAGTCGACCGGGTTCGGGCAATTGCCGATCTTGCCCGGGCGCTTGACGATGGCGGGGGCGTGATCGACCCGCGATGCCGGCAGGGTCACCAGATCTCTCCCCGCGCGATGTCGCGGATGAGCAGGGCGCCCAGTCCCAGCGCGGTGACGGCGCACCATGCCAGCGAGCCATAGACGAGAACGGACAGGAATTGGGTCGAGAAGGTCATTCAGCCTCCCTCAGCAGGGCCCAGTCGAAACGGGTCTTGGACAGGGCGCTGCAGGCCAGCACCCAGATCATGGAGACGGCAGTGGCGATCAAGGATGCCACGTAGAAGCCGATAGCGAAATAGAAGAACAGGCCGACGCCGGCGCCCAGCAGCATCCCGCCGACTGCGCCGGTCGTGTTGGCGCGGCGCCAGTAAAGGCCGGTGACGATCGGCCAGATCATCGAGCCGACCAGGGGGCCGGCAAAGAACAGTACCGTCGCCAGCGTGCCGATGCGCGGCAAACAGACCGCCCAGGTGAACAGACCGAGCCCCAGCGTTACCCACTGCGCCATCTTCTTGAGCGTCTCGGGATGGGCGGCAGGCCGGAACATGCGGCGATAGACGTCCTCGGTCATCAGGTCTGCGGTTGCCGCCAGCAGGCTGTCGATGCTGGAGGCGAGCGAGCAGAACACGATGATGAAGATGCCGATGGCACCGGCTTCACCCAGCACTTCGGCGACGACCAGCGGGCCGACCATGTCGGCGGCGGGCACCGGCACGTTGAGAGCGCCGGAGGCCAAAGCGACGAAACCGGCCGCGAAGGGGATCGGGAACCAGATCAGGCCGCCCAGCGCAAAGGCCTTGCCCGCTACGCCCTCCCGAAAGGCGAAGGCGCGGCTCCACCACACGTTGTTGTGAAAGACCTCGCCCAGCCCGAACAGCAGGTTGTTGAAGATCGCCATGATCGCCGCCGGGAACAGCACGTCGAGCAGGGCAGGGCGCTCGGCGGCGAGATTGGAGTGGATCTTCTCGACCGGGACGTGCGAGAGCACTGCCACGCCGACAATGACGATGCCCACGATGATGATCAGGCTCTGGATAAAGTCGGTCCCGATCACCGCGGCCAACCCGCCGCGCATCGTGTAGAGGACGCAAACGCCCAGGATCACCGACATGCCCCAGGCATAGGGAATGCCCGATAGCGTGTTGAGCAGGATGCCGCCGGCCATCGCCATCGAAACCAGCCAGGTCAGCGAGTAGAACAGGGTGAAGATGAGGAACACCGCCCAGGCGACGCGGCCGTAGCGCAGGCGGAAGAAGTCCCCGCTGGTATAGCCGTTGGGCATCAGCTTGCGGATGCGGCCTGCCATCGGCGCGAAGAGCAGCAGGCCGATCGCCGCCGTCGAGTAGGCGAGCATGCCCCATACGCCCAGTTGCAGGGCGAATTGCGGGGCCAGCATCGTCGTGTTCGAGGTGATCCAGGTCGCCGCTGCCGTTGCCGATCCCAGCGCGAGGCCGATATTGCGCCCGGCCAGGGCATGATCCTCGAAGCTCTTGTTGCGGCGGCCCCAGTAAATGCCGAGGCCGATCCACAGCACGCTGAAGGCGGCGAGCAGGGCCCAGCCGACGCCGGCCGGAAGGAGGGCGGCTTCACTTGTCATCGCGCGCTCCCCGGAAGATCACCGCGACCGTGGCGATGAAGACGAGGAAGCCGATTGCGGTCAGGATCAGCGCCTGGGTCAGCGACTGGTGCGTGACCGTGAGCTTGAGCGGCGCCGACTGCGCCCCGGTCTCGTCGCGCAGCGAGAAGTAGTAGGTTCCGCCGGAGAGTCCGGAAAGGAACAGCGCATGGTTCGGGCCTTCGTAGATCGTCCGGGCGTCGGAAAAATCCGCCTTGCGGGCCTGCTGGATGACAACCTCGCCCGAAGCGTCCCAGTCCAGCGTGGTATAGCCGGTGTCGCTGGAAAGCGGTTCGCTGGCAGAGAAGGACGGAGCCGGTGCAGCGATTGCGGCCGCAGGGATGGCCGACACGGCCATGGCTGCCGCGATCAGGGTGCCGGACAGCCGCAGGTGACGCGGCTTGCGCAGGGTTTCGCGCCGGATTGCACGAGGGGAAAGCGATCGACTTGCGGAGGTCAGTCTGGGCCTCCGGTCTAGGGACTTTCGCGTAGGGATTGTTCTTTTACCGTCCTGCCGGCCGCACTGCCGGTGCTCGTGCTGGTTACTCCTAGTAATATGGGGTGCTTATCAGATCGAAATATATAACTGAACCACCGACGGCCAGAAATTCGTGCATGTCTCCGAAACCGTGACTTTCATGCTTGTCACAGCGAAGATTCATTGCTCCGCTACGGTGACCTGAGACAGCCTTGCCGAGTGTCGGTTCTGGCCAGCGGAATGTATCGCACAGCCGTGCAGCGCATGGGTATTATTATACCGTCGCCCGGGCAATTTCCCGGTCAGCTGTTGGCGTCCTTGACCGTTTCCATCGCCACGAAAGTCGATGTGCTAGACACGTGGGGCAGGCTGGAGATCTTTTCGCCCAGCACGATGCGGTAACGACGGATGTCAGCCGTGCGGACCTTGAGCAGGTAGTCGAAGCTGCTGGCGATCATGTGGCATTCCTCGACTTCCGGCAGGCGCCGTACTGCCGCGTTGAATTCGCTCAGCGCCTGCTCGCGCGTGTCCGACAGTTTCACCTCGGTATAGGCGACGTGATCGAGGCCGAGGCTGGCCGGGTCGACGACGGCACGAAAGCCCCGGATGACCCCGGATTCCAGCAGGCGGCGCAGGCGCACCTGGCAGGGCGTCTTGCTGATTCCGACTTCCCGCGCGAGGTCCGTCACGGTCATGCGCCCGTCCTCCCGCAGTGCTGCGATGATTTTTCGATCTGTTCTATCCAGATCGACCTCTTTGTCGGTCAAAGTCATTCACATGGCCTAAGATTGTCCTGATAATTGGGAAAATAGATCTTCCTATGGCATCTGAAAAGGCAGATTGCCGAATTGCCTTGGATTATCATGACGGCATGACCCAGATCGAGCCCTTTTCCGACTTCGCCCCGCCCGTCCGCCCCGCTTCCGCGCTGCGCGAGACGATAACGGCCGCCTATCGCCGGGACGAAGCCGAGTGCATGGCTCCTCTGCTCGGTGCGGCGAGCCTGAACGACAAGCTGCGTTCGGATATCCGCGATACCACCAGCCGTCTCGTGATTGCACTGCGCAGCGGTCCCAGGGGCAGCGGCGTCGAAGGGCTCGTGCAGGAATACTCGCTCTCCAGCCAGGAAGGCGTCGCGCTCATGTGCCTTGCAGAGGCGCTGCTGCGTATCCCCGATGACGATACCCGCGACGCGCTGATCCGCGACAAGATCGCCGAGGGCAACTGGAGCGGCCACCTCGGCAATGGCAAGTCGCTTTTCGTCAATGCCGCGACCTGGGGGCTGGTGGTGACCGGCAAGCTTGTCGGCAGCGTCGATGACAAGGGTCTGTCCGCTGCACTCACCCGGCTGATCGCGCGTGCCGGTGAGCCGGTCATCCGCCGCGGCGTCGATCTGGCGATGCGCATGATGGGTGAGCAGTTCGTCACCGGCGAGACTATCGAGGAAGCCGTGAAGCGAGCACGCGAGCTGGAAGCCAGGGGCTTCCGCTACAGCTACGACATGCTCGGCGAAGCTGCGACGACGGCGGCCGATGCCTCTCGCTACTATGCGGACTACGAGAACGCTATCCACGCCATCGGTCAGGCCGCAGGTGGCAAGGGCGTCTATGAAGGCCCCGGCATTTCGATCAAGCTCTCCGCGTTACATCCGCGCTACAGTCGGGCGCAGGCAGGGCGGGTGATGGACGAACTGCTGCCGCGGGTGAAGGCGCTGGCGGTACTTTCGAAGCGGCATGACATTGGCTTCAACATCGATGCCGAGGAAGCCGACCGGCTCGAGCTGTCGCTGGACCTGCTCGAGAGCCTTGCGCTCGATCCCGAACTTACTGGCTGGAACGGCCTTGGCTTCGTGGTCCAGGCCTATGGCAAGCGCTGTCCCGCCGTCATCGACTGGATCGTCGATCTTGCCCGCCGGGCGAAGCGGCGGATCATGGTCCGCCTCGTCAAGGGCGCCTATTGGGATGCGGAGATCAAGCGCGCTCAGGTCGACGGGCTGGAGGACTTCCCGGTCTATACCCGCAAGGTCCATACCGACGTTGCCTACATCGCCTGCGCGCGCAAGCTGCTGGCCGCGCCGGACGCGGTGTTCCCCCAGTTCGCGACCCACAATGCGCAGTCGCTGGCGACGATCTACCACCTTGCGGGGCCGGATTTCAGCGTGGGCCAATACGAATTCCAGTGCCTGCATGGCATGGGCGAACCGCTTTACAAGCAGGTCGTCGGCAAGGATAACCTCGATCGGCCCTGCCGCATCTATGCGCCGGTCGGGACTCACGAGACGCTGCTGGCCTATCTTGTGCGGCGCCTGCTGGAGAACGGCGCGAATTCGTCTTTCGTGAACCGCATCGCAGATCCGTCGGTGTCCGTTTCGGAACTGGCCGCCGACCCGGTCGACGTCGTGCGCGCGATGCCCGAGCCGGGTGCGCGACATCCGCTGATCGCCCTGCCGCGCGACCTCTATCCTCATCGCCGCAATTCGGACGGTATCGACCTGTCCAGCGAAGCCGAGCTGGCGGCCCTGGCCGGTCAATTGCGCAAATCCGCAAGTATCGATTGGTATGCCATGCCCGAATATGGGCAGGGAGAGGAGCGCCCGGTCCTGAACCCGGCCGATCATCGTGACGTCGTGGGCTGCGTCTTCGAAGCCGCGCCCCAAGTGTCGGAAATGGCAGTCTCACGCGCGGCGCTCAGCCGCTGGAAGTATGTGCCGGTAGCCGAGCGCGCGGCTATGCTGGAAACCGCCGCCGACGTCCTTCAGGACCGGATCGGGGTGCTCATGGGTCTCGTTATGCGCGAGGCGGGCAAGTCGGCCGCAAATGCCATTGCCGAAGTGCGCGAGGCGATCGATTTCCTGCGTTACTACGCCAGGCAGGCCCGCGATACGCTGGGCGAGGATCAGGCGCCGCTTGGCCCTGTGGTCTGCATCAGCCCGTGGAACTTCCCTCTCGCCATCTTCATCGGGCAGGTCACCGCCGCACTGGTCTCGGGCAACCCGGTGCTGGCCAAACCCGCCGAGGAAACCCCGCTGATTGCTGCCGAAGCCGTGCGTATCCTGCACGAGGCCGGCGTTCCCAGGGATGCGCTCCAACTCGTTCCGGGAGACGGCAAGGTCGGCGCGGCGCTGGTGGCCGCCTCCAAGGTTGCCGCGGTGATGTTCACCGGGTCCATCGAAGTGGCGCGCCTGATCCAGCGGCAGCTTTCCTCGCGGTTGTCGCCGGCCGGCAAGCCGATCCCGCTGATCGCCGAAACCGGTGGACAGAACGCAATGATCGTCGATTCCTCGGCACTGGCCGAACAGGTCGTGGGCGACGTCATCGCTTCGGCCTTCGACAGTGCGGGCCAGCGCTGCTCGGCATTGCGCGTGCTGTGCCTGCAGGAAGACATCGCCGACCGCACCCTAACTATGCTCAAGGGGGCGCTGGCCGAATTGCGCATCGGCAACACGCAGCAACTGGCCGTCGACATCGGCCCGGTCATCACGGCCGAGGCCCGGGACAACATCAACGCGCACATCGAAGCGATGCGCAAGCGCGGGCACAAGGTCGAGCAGGTCGCGGTCCCCGCTGACGAGACAGCCCATGGCACTTTCGTGGCCCCGACGATCATCGAGATCGACAGCATTGCGGATCTCGGCCGCGAGGTCTTCGGCCCGGTCCTGCACGTGCTGCGTTTCCGCAGGGCGGACCTCGGCAAGCTGGTCGATGCGATCAACGCTACCGGCTACGGCCTGACTTTCGGCCTGCATACGCGACTGGACGGTACCGTGGCACAAGTTGCTTCGCGCGCGAAGGCAGGCAACCTCTACGTCAATCGCAACATCATCGGTGCCATCGTCGGGGTGCAGCCTTTCGGTGGGCGCGGCCTTTCGGGGACCGGCCCCAAGGCCGGCGGGCCGCTCTACCAGGGGCGGTTGGTCACGGTTCCGCCGCAGGTCCTCCCGCCCTCGGGAATACCTTTCGATGCGCTCGGTGCTTTTATCGAGTGGCTGGAGAGGCAAGGCGAGACTGCGGCCGCCGATCGCGCCCACGCGATGGGTGCGGCCAGCGCGCTCGGCACCGAGCTTGCGCTGCCGGGCCCGGTCGGAGAACGTAACCTCTATGCGCTGCATCCGCGCGGCCGGATCCTGCTGTTCCCGAAGACGCGCGAAGGGCTCTTCGCACAGATCGCCGCAGCACTGGCAACGGGCAATCGCGCGGTGGTGGAAGGCATGGCGCTTCCCGCCGACTTGCCGCGACAAGTGGCGTCCTTCTTCGAAAGCGACTCGGACGAATCGTTCGGTGCCGTGCTTGTCGAAGGGGGTAGCGAGGACGTTCGCAAGGCTTGCGAGGCAGTCGCAAGACGCCCCGGCGCGATCGTCACGGTCCACGCTTCTCTGCCGGGCAAGGATCTGGAGTGGCCGCTCGATTTTCTGCTGGAGGAAGTCTCCATCTCTATCAACACGACCGCGGCAGGCGGCAATGCCAGCTTGATGATGATCGGTTAAACTGTTGCTCTGGATGGTCTATTGTTGAAACCGGCCCGATTACTGCCTGACCGAAGGAACAGCTGGCGATCATTGAGGCCGTGCGTCAAAAGGACAATTGGCTAATCCTTATTGCGACGCAATTTCCATACTGCGGATGACATGGCGGCGATGGGGCAGGGACCCTCGCATAAAGACGTAGCCCGGTTGGATAGGAGCATGGTACACTATGCCCCTTGTGGTCGTTTGGCTGCAGGACCGCCTGACCGACCTATGGGAACTCTGACGGGGTTGGGCGGATTGTTACCGCTAGTGTGCCACTGCATGCGGCGTGGCACAAAGTCGGGAGTGAGTGGAATGGGCAGGATGATTATCGATGCCGCCACCAGCATGGACGGGTTCTGTGCCGATGCTCGCGGCCAAAGCATCATTCCCATCGAGGCCCTCAACCGTGCGGACTTGCGTCAGCCGCTGGTATCCGCCTGCGGGGCGGTGGTGATGAGCCGCCGCAGCTTCGATACGGTGACGGACCCGGATTGGTTTGCCGACAATTACGAGCTGCAGGTGCCGATTTTCGTCGTTTCCGACGATTCGCCGCCAGCACGCTACCCCAAGGAAAACGAACGCTTGCGGTTCCATTTCCTCGACACTTTCACCGAAGCGTTCGAGCGGGCGGAGCAGGCAGCCGGAGAGAAAGCCGTCCTTGCCATCGGCGAGGCGAGCACGGTGCAGGCCGCTTTGCTGTCGGGCATGGCCGACGAGATGTGGCTGCGCGTCATTGCCAAGGAAACCGGCGGCGGCACGCCCCTGTTCGGGCCTGGCAAGCCGGGCAAGGAATTCTTCGTCAGCGCCGTGGAAACGACACCGGGCGCCGTGCACATGAAACTCGAACGCCGCGTCGAGCATTAGCCTTCCGCAAGCATCAGGCCAGGGCGGGCTGCAGGTCCACCTGCTTGCGATGCTGCGTTATCGTCACAATGAAGATGCCGAGACCGGCAAGTGAAAGCGCGGCGCCGATCCATCCGGTCGACGTGAGGCCATAGCCCGCCGTGATCGCCAGCCCGCCCAGCCATGGGCCAAGGGCATTGGCGATGTTGAAGGCGCTGTGGTGCGCTGCGGCGGCCAGCGCCTGCGCCTCGCCGGCAACGTCCATCAGCCGGGTCTGGAGGATCGTGCCGAGCCCGCCGCCGAAACCGATCAGTAGGATGACCGCAGTGAGGCTCCAAATATTGGCCGCCGCCAGCGGGAACAGCGCAAGGGCGACCGCGCTCCACAGCAGGGCACCTATGGCCGCGCGGTTCTGGGCGCGGTCGGCGGCCCAGGCCCAGAACAGGTTGCCCACCGTCATGCCGACGCCGAACACGGCCAGGATCACCGGCACCATGCTTTCCGAGACGTGGGTGACCTCGATCAGGGTCGAGGCGACGTAAGTATAGACGGCAAAGAGGCCGCCGAAGCCGATGGCGCCGGTCAGCAGCGTCAGCAGGACTTGCGGGCGGCGCAGTGCGCCCAACTCGCGCATCGGGCTGGCGCCTTTCGCGGCAGTCTGGTGCGGCGCGAACAGCGCGACGAGAGCCATCGTCAGCAGCGCAAGGCCCGATACGACGGCAAAGCCGCTGCGCCAGCCCATTGCCTGGCCGAGCCAGTTCGCCAGCGGCACGCCGATGATCGTCGCGACCGTCAAGCCGGACATGACCAGCGCAACGGACTGCGCGCGCCTGTTCGATGGCACCAGCGAGGCTGCGACGAGCGCGGCGACCCCGAAATAGGCCCCATGCGGCAGGCCGCTGAGAAATCGGAAGAGCAATAGCAGGTCATAGCTTGGGGCCATGGCGGACAGGCCGTTGCCCAGCGCGAACATGGCCATGAGCCCGATCAGCAGCGCGCGGCGCGGCAGCTTCGCGGCCAGTACCGCGATGACCGGAGCGCCCACCACCACGCCCAAGGCATAGGCGCTGATCGCATGGCCGGCCTGGGGCTCGGTAATCCCCAGATCGCGGGAGAAATAGGGCACCAGGCTCATCGCCGCGAATTCGGTCGTGCCGATCGCGAAGGCACCCATTGCCAGCGCCAGTGTGACGAGAAAGGGGTGGACCGCGCGGGCGGAGGCGCCGCTCGACTCGTTGATGCTGCACTGCGGTATGGACATGTTCGCGATGTAGTGCCCTGCGCCAGCGAGGGTAAGGGCAGCGGCCTTGCGTTTATCTCACGCCCCGGTTCTTTCCATGCAACCGCAAGCGACCCTTGAAAAATCTGGGCAGGCACTGAGGAATGGGCCGTCCCGCGGCATCATGCAGAGACGTGCAATTCGATGCGGCGAGGCATGATGGGACATAAGGCGACGAAAGTGCCGGCGATTACGCTGGGTTTCTGGATCATCAAGATTCTGGCGACGACGCTGGGCGAAACCGGCGGCGATACGCTGTCGATGACTTACGACCTTGGCTATTGGCTGAGCACCCTGGTATTTTTCGTGCCGCTCGTCCTCCTGATCCTGGCCCAGGTGCGGGCTGTGCAGTTTCGCCCCTGGCTTTATTGGGCGACGATCGTGGCCTCGACCACGGCCGGCACGACAATGGCCGACTTCGCCACCCGCTCGCTTGGTATCGGTTATCCCGGCGGAACGCTTGTTCTGGGAGCCTTGGTGATCGGCTCGCTGCTCGTCTGGAAAGCCGTGAATGGCTCGGTGTCGGTCGATACGGTCGTTTCGGCGCGTACGGAGGCCTTTTACTGGCTGACCATCACATTTTCGCAGACCCTTGGAACCGCGCTGGGAGACTGGGCCGCCGATGACGGCGGTCTGGGCTATCTGGGAGGCGCGGCCCTTTTCGGCGGCCTGCTGCTGGGGCTCGTTGCGCTTTGGGCTTTTACCCGGGCGAACCGCGTGGCGCTGTTCTGGGCGGCATTCGTGCTCACTCGCCCGCTGGGCGCCACCGTTGGCGATTTCCTCGACAAGCCGCTGGCGCAGGGCGGGCTCGATTTCAGCCGCCCGATCGCAACGGCGGTGCTGGTCCTCGGCATCGTCCTGCTGATTGCAGTTCTGCCGCAAAGGGCAGGGAGGCACCCCGGCGGCACCGCGCCCGCGACAAGCTGATCCGGACCCGACGTCAGGCGGGTAAGCCCCCTTCCTTGGGCGGAATCACAAGGGCGCGGTTACGCAGCCGGGTTGGCAGTGGGGTCGCTAGGGAGCCCTTAGAGGCCCGGGTCGAATTCCGGTGCAACCTGCTCGGTATGGTCGGGGGTGTGATGCGCGACGTGGATGCCGCACTCGGTCTTGTCCCAACCGCGCCAGCGGCCCGAACGCGGGTCTTCGCCCGGTGCGACCTTGCTGGTGCACGGCATGCAGCCGATCGAGGGATAGCCTTCGGCCACCAGCGGGTGCGGCGGCAGGTCGTGCTCCTCGATATAGGCGGCAATCCGTTCGGGCGACCAGTCGATCAACGGATTGATCTTGAGGCGGCCCTGTTCGTCGGTCGTGTCGATCTCGAAACGCGGCAGCGTCGCGCGGGTCGAGGCCTGGAAAGCCTTGCGTCCCGTGATCGAGGCATCCAGGCCGAGCAGGGCCTTGGCCAGCGGCTTCACCTTGCGGATGTCGCAGCAGCCGTCCGGATCGTAGGACCAGCGCAGGCCGGATTCGTCCTTCTTGGCCAGTTCCTCGGCATCCGGGGTCAGGTTGCGCAGGTCCTTGAGGCCAAGGCGCTCGATCAGCAGGTCACGGTAGGCGAGTGTCTCGGGGAAGTGCTTGCCGGTTTCCAGGAACAGGACCGGCACGCCGGGGTCGACCTGCGAGACGAGGTGGAGCAGCACCGCGGATTCCGCACCGAAGCTGGACACGATCCCGACATCGCCCGCCATGCCTTCCTTGAGCACCGTCTCGAGCATTTCGATCGTGTCGGTACCGCGGAAGAGGCGGTTGAGGCGCACGGCATCGGCCTCGGCAAAGCGGGGGCCGGTGTCAATGCGGTCGCGGATGCGTGTCGCTTCGGTCATATCGGAAATCCTCGGTGAAGCTCCGGGTCTGGCGCCGGCCTCAGGCCGGGTGCCGTAGCGCCCAGATAGGCTGGCGGCCGTCAGCCGTCGCCTGATAGACGTTGTCCCAACGCTCGAACGCGTTCTGCGCGTCGGTCGGGTTGAGCGGCTTGTCGGGTGCGAAAGCGTCGAAGCCGCAGCGCTTGAGATGACTGAGCATGTCGATCACGACATCGCCCACGGCGCGGATCTCGCCGGTAAATCCCGCTTCGCGCAGGACCCGGGCCGAGGAATAGCCGCGCCCGTCGGTCCATGCCGGGAAATTCACTTCGACCAGCGCAATGCGGTCGAGGTGGGGCAGCAGGTCGCGGGCGTCGTCGCCCGGCTCGATGCGCACGGCCGAGGCATTGCTCTGCTCGGTGAAAGCATCGACCGTGACGGCGGGATCGTTGACCGCTTCATCGTCACGGAAGCGGAACTGGACATCAACCATAGATAGCCTCCTTGAACGGATCCATGCCGATCCGGCGGTACGTGTCGAGGAAGCGTTCCCCGTCCTCGCGGTTGGAGAGATAGACTTGCGTGGCCTTTTCGACGGCATCGACGATACCGTCCTCGTCGAAGCCCGGGCCGGTGATCTTGCCCAGTGACGTGTCGGCGCCTTCCGAGCCGCCGAGCAGAAGCTGGTAGTTCTCCACGCCCTTGCGGTCGACGCCGAGGATGCCGATGTGGCCCGCGTGGTGGTGGCCGCAGGCGTTGATGCAGCCGGAGATCTTCAGCTTCAGCTCGCCGATCTCGGCCTGCTTCTCGGCGCTGCCGAAGCGCTCAGAAATCTTCTGCGCCACCGGGATCGAGCGGGCATTTGCAAGGCTGCAGTAGTCGAGGCCCGGGCAGGCGATGATGTCGCCCACGGTGTCGAGGTTGGCGGTCGAGAGACCGGCCTCGTCGAGCTTCTGCCACAGCGTGTAGAGGTCGGCCTTCTTCACGTGCGGGAAGACGATGTTCTGGGCGTGGGTGACGCGCAGTTCGTCGAAGCTGTAGTCCTTGGCGAGCTGGGCCATCAGGCGGATCTGGTCGGCCGAAGCGTCGCCCGGAATGCCGCCCACCGGCTTCAGCGAGACAGTGGCGATGATGTAGCCGGCCTGCTTGTGTTCCTGGCAGTTGCGCTCCACCCAGAGGCGGAAGTCGGGATCGGTCAGGTCGAGTTCGTCGGACAGGCCGGTTTCGTAGGCGGGGTCGACGAAGTACTGCTTGATGCGCTCAAGCTCGGCCAGCGGCGGCTCGATGCCCTGCGACATCAGGTGTGCGAACTCTTCCTCGACCTGACGCGTGTATTCTTCCTTGCCCAGTTCATGGACGAGGATCTTGATGCGCGCCTTGTACTTGTTGTCGCGGCGGCCATAGCGGTTGTACACGCGCAGGCACGCCTCGGAGTACGTGATCAGCTGGTCGAGCGGCACGAATTCGCGGATGACCGGCGCGATCATCGGGGTGCGGCCCATGCCGCCGCCGACGTAGAAGCGCGCGCCGATCTCGCCGGCGTCGTTCCTGACCATCCTGATGCCGATGTCGTGCAGCTTCATCGCCGCGCGGTCGGTCTCGCTGGCAATGACGGCGATCTTGAACTTGCGCGGCAGGGTGAGGAATTCCGGGTGGAAGCTCGACCACTGGCGCAGCAGCTCGGCATAGGGGCGCGGGTCGATCACTTCGTCCGCGGCCGCACCGGCGTACTGGTCCGAACTGATGTTGCGGATGCAGTTGCCGCTGGTCTGGATGGCATGCATCTCGACCGAGGCGAGGTCGGCGAGGATGTCAGGCGTGTCTTCCAGCTTGATCCAGTTGTACTGGATGTTCTGGCGGGTGGTGAAGTGGCCATAGCCGCGGTCGTACTTGTCCGCGATGTCGCCCAGCATCTTCATCTGCGTCGAGTTGAGGGTGCCGTAGGGCACCGCAACGCGCAGCATGTAGGCGTGCAGCTGGAGGTACAGGCCGTTCTGCAGGCGCAGCGGCCGGAACTGGTCCTCGGTCAGGTCGCCGTCGAGGCGGCGCTTCACCTGGTCGCGGAATTCCGCGACGCGCGTGTCGACCATCTGCTGGTCGTATTGGTCGTACTTGTACATCAGATCACCCAGTTCACGGCTTCGGGTTCGGACGGCTTGAGCGTCAGGTCGGGGCGCACGGTGGGGCCCAGGGCGCGGATGCGGTCCTTGATATGGGCGGGGCGAACGCCCTCGGCGTCCTTCTGGCCGTCGATGATATAGGCGGCGAAGACGTTCTGCGCGCCTTCCTCGCGGGCGATGACCGCCGCGCCATGCTCGCCGACATCGGCCGATTCGTTGACGTCCAGCGACCAGCCCACGCCGGTCCACCAGATGACCGCTCCGGTCTTCAGGTCGTTGCCCGTAAGAATTTTCACTGCCCTATCTCCATGTTCTGGGCCTCAAGCGCCAGGGCGCGAATGGAATTGTCGGTATCGCCGGATTCGGCGCGTGCGACGTCGCCGATAACGATGAGGGCGGGACTTTGCACCCTCTCATCGCGAACAAGGTCGGCAAGGCCGGCCAGCGAGGCGCGCAGCACGCGCATCTGCTTGCGGGTCGCGTTCTCGATGACGGCGATCGGAACCTCCGGCGTCAGGCCGTCGGCGATCAGCTTTTCCGAGATCTGGGCGGCGGTGGCCAGGCCCATGAAGATCACCAGGGTGCGGCCCTTGCCGGCAAGGCCCGACCAATCCTGATCGGTAAGGCCCTTGCACTGACCGGCGACGAACGAGACGATCGAGGCGTGGTCGCGGTGGGTCAGCGGGATCTGTGCCGCCGCCGATGCGCCCAGCGCCGAGGAGATGCCGGGCACGACCTCTACCGGGACCCCGGCAGCGCGGCAGGCTTCGGCTTCTTCGCCGCCACGCCCGAAGACGAAGGGATCGCCGCCCTTGAGGCGCACGACGTCGTTGCCGGCAAGCGCTTCCTTCACCAGCAGGTCGCAGATCGCCTCCTGCTCCATGGTGTGGCGCGAGCGGCTCTTGGCGACGGAGATCAGGCGCGCCGACGAGCGGGCCATGGCGAGGATCGCCGGATCGACAAGGCCATCGTGCACGACGAGGCCGGCCGACATCAGCAGCCGCGCGGCGCGCAGCGTCAGCAGGTCCGGATCGCCCGGGCCTGCGCCGACGAGATAGACGGTGCCGATGCGGCCTTCCTGACCGGTAGTGGCGGGATTCGCTTGCATGGTGCGCCATGTGGCCGCGATGGCCCGCCATTGCCAGCCATAATGGCTTTCGAGGGGGTAAGGGGAGCTTTAGGGCCCGGTTGCGACGAACCGTTGAAGCTGCCGGCGGGCGCAATTCCGCCGGTTTCACATGCCTCGTCAATCAACTGAAGGACCTCCGGCCGGACTGCTGAGGGCCTCCTAACCAAATCTTAACCGTAAGGGGTGACGATTTGGGGATCTTTCAGGAGGTTACGTGCATGGCCATTGCCGCCCAATTCGATGAACTACCGGTCGATGCGGCCCGACCGCGCGCGCACAGGCGCAAGCTGCGGCTGGAAGCGCGCGGCGCGCTGGAGTCCGGCACCGAGACCTCTGTCGTCATTCATAACCTTTCCGAATCGGGCATGCTCATGGAGAGCAAGACCGAGCTGGAGATCGGCGAGGCCATCGACCTCGATTTTCCCGAGGCGGGCCAGGTCCACGCGACGGTGGAATGGGCAAGCGGCGCGCTCTACGGCTGCAGCTTCGACAAGGCGCTGTCCGCATTCGCGCTGAGTGCGGCCCAGCTGCGCGGCGCGGTTGAACCGGGTGCCGAGACGGACAGCGGTGCCAAGGTCCAGAGCGTTGCCGCGATCGGCGGCGAAACGCTGGGCGAACGATTGCACCGCCTGCGCAAGCTGCGCGGCATGACCCAGGGCGAACTCGCCGAGAAGCTGGGCGTCAGCAAACCGACCGTATGGGCCTGGGAACAGGACCGTGCGCGGCCGATCGAGGATCGCATCGAGCCGATTGCACAGGCTCTGGGCGTCACGGCGTCCGATCTCAAGCCGACTCGCACGATCGTCGGCCTGCCCGAGCTGATCGCGCGCTGCCGCAGCCAGATTGCCGAAGCGGTCGAAACGACTCCGGAGAAGATCAAGATCATGATCGAGCTGTGAAGCTGCATCTTTCCCAAGATTCAGAGGCTTGGAGGGATCGGCCCCGTAAGCCTTGTGCATAAAAGATGGTTAACCGGCCCAACCCCTGAGAATCCCGCTTTTCCGTTCCGTTTTTCGATGTTAAATAACTGAATATTAAGGAAATATTTAGTTTCGTTAGGTAACAGGGCTAACGCGACGGATGTTTCCGTCAGTTATCGGCGGAAAGTGCACAGGGGCTGCAGCGGCCCAGCCGCACTTCCCGTCCGACAGGGAAGCGAGAGTCCGGGGCTTATGACGATGGGCATGAATTTCACGGTACAGGAGACTTCGGCACTTTACGGGTTGCTGGCTGAAAGCAGCTCGGATGTGATCCTGAAGACGGACCGGGAAGGTTTCATCGTTCACGCCTCACCGGCGTTTGAGCGGATGGGTTTCCGCATTCCCGGCTCGCTGATCTCACCCAACCTGCTCGACATCGTCGAAACCTCGCACCGCGATATCGTCGGTCGCGCACTTTCTGATGCGCTCGACGGGCGCGACGTGGGCAAGTGGGTCGAATTTCCGGCTGTCACCGCCGACGAACGCCAGCACTGGTTCGAGATCCAGGCGCGCGCCCTGCGCGACGACGAGGGCGAGATCTACGGCGCTCTCAGCATCATGCGCAGCATTGATGAGCGCCGCCAGCTCAAGGACCAGCTCTTCGCCGCGACTTATACCGATCCGCTCACCGGCCTGACCAACCGCGCCGCCTTTATCTCGATGCTCGAGCACATGATCGAATCGGATATGGACGGGTGCCTGGCGCTGTTCAGCATCGATTTCTTCCGCACCATCAACATGAAGTACGGCCAGTCGACCGGGGACGAGGTCCTGCGGGTCTTCGCCGATCTGCTTCGCGAGATGCTGCGGGCCGAGGACATCATTTCAAGGATCGGTTCCGAGCGTTTTGCCGTGCTGTTGCCGCGGACCTCTACCGAGCAGGCGCAGGCGATCTGCCATCGCGTGGTGACGACGCTGGCCGAACTGCGCCAGAAAGTGGGCGAGAGCCGCCTTGCCATCACCGCCAGTGCCAGCATCGCCCACATCGGCGACAACCTCGACCGGACCATCGAGCGGGCCGAGCTTGCGCTGTTCTGCGCCAAGGCAAAGGGGCGTAACCGCCTCGAACTGGAAAAGGAACGTCCCGTAGCCACGCACTGAGCGTTCGGGCTGCGCGTTCGGGGCGGACGGATCAGGCTTCGGGCCCGGGTCCTGCGTTCTTCCCGTTGCTTGCCTTGCTCTCGCGCATGGCCTCGATCAGGTCGCGAAGCGCCTCGTTCTGGCGCAAGTTGATGTCGCGCTGCGGGAACGGAATCTCGATGCCGTGCTCGTGGAACAGGTGCCACAGGTTCTTGAGCACCGCCGAGCGCACGTTTCCGGTGCCTTCCTCGGGATCGGTGATCCAGCAGTGGATGATGAAATTCACCGAGCTGTCGCCATAGGAATCCAGCCATGCGGTGGGCGGCGGCGCTGCCAGGATGCGCTTCACGCCGCGCGCCGCTTCCAGCATCAGTTCCTCTGCCTTCACGATATCGGCATTGTAGGAGATGCCGACCGGCACCTGAATGCGCACGTTCTTGGATGAGTAGGACCAGTTCTCCACCTGATTGATCATCAGGTTTTCATTGGGAATCAGGTATTCCTTCTGGTCGCGGGTCGTAAGCGAAACCGCACGAATGCCGATGCGGCGGATCTGGCCGAAGGTGGAATTGCCCGCCTGGTCGGTGATGGCGATGACGTCTCCGGGCTTGATCGACTTGTCCATCAGCAGGATGATTCCCGCAATCAGGTTGCCGAAGGTCTTCTGCAGGCCGAAACCGATGGCCAGACCGAAAGCACCGGAAAAGACCGCGAAGGCTGTCAGGTCTATGCCCAGGACATCGATGCCCACGAGGATCGCGATGCCCCAGATGACGAGGCTGACCATCTTCTCGGCCAGGAGGTGCTGGGTCGTGTCGAGCCGGCTCATGCGGCCGATCACCCTTGCGGCGAACTTGCTGGCAGCCCAGGCGACCGTGATCACGAGGGCAAGGACCAGCATGATGACGATCAGGTCCCACACCGATATGCGCGTCCCGCCGACCTGCAACGCCAGGCTATCGAGCGAGTTGATGATGTCGCCGATGGTGCCGCTTTTTGACGCAACGGCGTTCTTGAGCCCATCGGCCCCGGATATCGGCTGATCGTCTATCGGGGTGGGCGTAGGGACCGGGACCAGCACGCCGGGATCGACCGCGCTGGTCGAATCGGACAGAGGCGTGCCCGCCGCCGCGGGATCGAGCGGGGCGCTCACGATCCCTGCATCCGCGCGAGCGCCTGTTCGATGTCGGCGATAAGGTCGTTCGGGTCTTCCAGCCCGATCGACAGGCGCACGCCGTGGCAGTCCTGCGGATCGCCGCCGCGCGGCGGCCAGGCCATGCATGTGCGATAGTGCGAAGGCTCTATCGGCAGGGCAAGGCTTTCGTAGCCGCCCCAGGAATAGCCGATCCCGAACAGCTCCAGCGCATCGATGAAGCGGTTGCGGCTTGCCCCGTCGCCGCCCTTGAAGGTGAAGCTGAACAGGCCGCAGCCGCCGGTGAAGTCGCGCTTCCAGAACTCATGGCCGGTCGATCCGGGCAGCATCGGGCACAGGACCTGCGCGATTTCGGGCCGCCGCGAGAGCCATTCGGCAATGGCGAGAGCCGAGGCGGTTTCCTGCCCGAGCCGCAAGTTGAGCGTGCGCAGGCCGCGCAGGGCCAGCGATGCGTCGTCGGGCGAGACGACGGTGCCGAGCTGCTGCGCGCGTTGGCGCAGTTTCGCATAGAGTTCCGGCCCCGCGCTGGCACAGCCCATCATCAGGTCCGAGTGCCCGCCGACATGCTTGGTGAGGGCCATCAGGCTAATGTCCACGCCCTTGTCGAGAGCGGCGAAGCCCAGCGGTCCGGCCCAGGTGTTGTCGAGCACCGATACCGCGCCTTTCTCGCGGGCGATGCGGGCGAGCGCGGGCACGTCGCACACTTCCATCGAGAGGCTGCCCGGCGCTTCCAGCAGGACTGCGCGCGTCTTCTGGCAGAACAGGGCCTCGTAGGCGGACATGTCGAGCGGGTCGAAAAAGCGGGTCTCGACGCCAAGGTCGTGGAGCAGGCCCCTGCCCATGGCCCGGCTCGGGTCATAGGCGTTGTCGGTCATCAGCAGCACGTCTCCGGGCCGCAGCAGGGTCAAGAGAACGCCGGCGATGGCCGCCACGCCGGAGGGGTAGAGCACCGTACCGGCGGCACCCGGTTCGATTTCGGTCAGCGCATCGCACAGGGCCCACTGCGTGGGCGCGCCGCGCCTGCCGTAGAAAAACCGACCGTCCTCGTTGCGGCGCGGACCTTCCGCGAGGTCCTTCGTGCTAACGTACAAGTGCGTGCTGGCACGCCAGACCGGCGGGTTGACGACCGCCCCGGTCCATTCCCTGCGCCGGCCGGCTCCGACCAGCTTCGTGGCATGTGCCTTGTTTTTCAGCCCCGTTGAATCGCTCAAGATCATCTCCGCTGTCGCGCGGAGAAGCCTAGCCCGCTGCGCGTTGAGGGTCGAGAGGCAAGGTCCCCGTTTGCAAGGGTATTTGCCGTGCGGCCTCGATTTCGCGGGCTGCAAGCGGCTCGAAGGTGCGCGGGCCGGTGTCGGTGCGCAAGGGTGACAGGCCGGTGCCGCTGCCCGGAATGCCAAGTGTGAAGACACGGCGCAGCGCCAGTCCATCGGCACCGGTCAGGCACAGGCGCACCAGCGGCACGAAAAGCGCCGCGCCGCCCTGGCGCATGGCGCGGATCTCGGCCAGCGGCAGCTGGATCTCGCCCTTGAGCTGCGCTGTCCCGCCGGCTTCAAGGCCCCGCAGTTCATGAAGCCGGGCCATGTCCTGCACTTGCGGGGCCAGCTGCTGATCCTGCGAGAGCGAGGCGTGGGCGGAAATCATGTCTCCCGACACCGTGACCGGCCCGCGCGCTTCCTCGGCAGTGAGCGTGAGGCGGTACTGCAGCGTGGCGTAGAACAGCGAGAGGCGCATTGCGACCGGTTCGAGATCGACGCCAATTTGCGCTGGGCTGCCCGCGGCAGGGGCCGGGCGTGGCGGTACGACCGGTTTGCGCGGAGCCGGCGTGAAGGCGGGTTCGGGCAGCGGACGCCTCGGTGCGGAATCGGGCGTCGGCGCGGCATCGAGCGGGGGTGCGGCAGGGGGGCTCTCCGGCTGCGCCTCGGCAGTGGTCTCGCCGGTTTCTTCCCACTCCAGGTCCTGCGGACGACGTCGGCGCAGGAGGAACAGCGCCAGGGCAATCGCGGCGATGCCTGCGGGAAGCGCCCACCACCATGCGGGCCACGACGGGGGCTCGGCGCCGAAGGCTTCGGGCTCGATTGTCTGCGGGGCAGGGGGGTGTTCGGGCTGCGCAGAGGGCTCGACGGGCACGGCGCTTTCGCTTGCGGTCGGCTCCGGGGCGGGGACCTGCGCTGCCGGGCGCTGCGAGGGTGAGGGTCGGGAGGGCGTGGTCGTCTTGGGCGTGGCGGGCTTGGCCGCCGCGCGTGCGGTGGGCTCGGCAGGCGGAGGCGGCGGCGCGGTGACCAGTGGAGCCGGCGTCGGACTGGCGGCAGGTTTGGCCGACGGAGCGGTCTCACCGGTTTCCGGGCGAAGGATCGGATGCTGGGCGTCGACCGGCCCTTGCGGCGCAGGTGCGCTGGAGGCCGAGTCCGGTTCGGGCAAGCTCCACGAGCCGACCGGCTGCGCATGTCCGATGACAGGTGTGCCCGCCAGCAGCAGCGCAAGAGTGATGCGAGTGTGAGTCCCGTTCAAGCCCCTCATGCGCGAGCCATCACAGGATTCTCGCTGAACCGAAAGTTAATGCGCGGGCTCTCCGCGCCGAGCCGTTGCGGCCTGCCGCCAAACCGGCGCTTGCTTGCTTCCGTCGCTGCCATATCAGGCTTGTCATCGCGGCGCGTTCGGGTCATGGCCGGGGCATGAGCGATACACCCGCGAACCCCCTTCACCTTGGCCAGCAGAGCGCGCTTCCCGCGTCTCCGACCGAAGCGGTGCTGGACTATGTGCCCAACCCGCGCGCCGGTTCCCTGTACATGGTCCGCTTTGCCGCGCCGGAATTCACTTCCTTGTGTCCGGTCACCGGTCAGCCCGATTTCGCACATCTCGTGATCGACTATGCGCCTGGCGAGACCATCGTGGAATCGAAGAGCCTGAAGCTCTTTCTCGGCTCCTTCCGCAATCACAGCGGCTTTCACGAAGACGTCACGGTCGGGATCGGCCAGCGCCTGTTCGCTGAGATGAAACCGCGCTGGCTGCGTATCGGCGGATACTGGTATCCGCGCGGCGGCATACCCATCGACGTCTTCTGGCAGTCGGGCGCGGTACCCGATGGCCTCTGGGTTCCCGATCAGGGCGTGCAGAGCTACCGCGGGCGCGGTTAAAGCCCCGCAGCGGCGAAATTCACGCCGTTGACGCGGCGCAGGTCAACCTTGCCGCCACCCAGCATCGAGAGCTGCCTGCTCGACAGGCACTGGGCGTAGACGGTGGGATATTCGGCGCGCATGGCGGCGTCGCTGCCCAGCGCTTCGTCGAGCCTGGCCGTGCATTGCGCGCGGGTCTGATAGGTTTCCACCGGCATGCGGAGGCGTTCGCAGGCGCTGCCGTCGTCGCTGCAGCCGAACAGGGCGAGGGCGATCAGTGTAGCACTCATGCCTATGTCTCCTTTCATCAGAAATAACGGAGCGGATGCGTAAAAGTATCCCGATCCGGGCAAGAAAATTGCGATCCCCGAAAAAACATTGCCGTTGAGGGCGTTGGTTCCGGGGGCGCATTGCAACTTGCAACGCGCATCCTATCTGTAGGCGGGAACTGCGGGCCGCGATGTGGGCAATGCCCCATGGTCGCGCGTGAGAAATGCCACACCTCGCAACTGCATCTTGCCGCGGGAGCCTCGATGGCGCGGTCCGCGGATTTTTTCCTTTCGATGCAATAGACACTGGAACCCGGCGCGCGGCTGCGCGTAAGAAGGCGGCACATGGATCATACCAAAGCAAGACTCATCATTCGCCCAGCGACGGTTGCCGATGCTCCGGCCATCGCGCGGTTGTCCATCAAGGTCTATGGCAAGGCCGACTCCTTCACCCGCGCCGAAATCCGCGGCCAGCTCATCAACTTTCCCGAAGGCCAGTTCGTCGCCGAGTACGAAGGCAAGATCGTCGGCCACTGCGCGACGATGATCGTCAGTGCCGATCTCGCGTTCAAGCCGCATACCTGGGAAGAGATCAGCAACGGCGGCTATGGCCGCCCGCCGGCCGTGGACGGTGATGTCCTCTACGGTTTCGAGGTCTGCGTCGATCCCGACTTCCGCCGCCTGCGCATCGGCCAGCGCCTGTACCGCAAGCGCAAGGAACTGTGTCAGCATTTCGAGCTGAAGGGCATCGCCTTTGCCGGGCGCATGCCCGGCTACGCGCGCCGCCGCCGCCAGTATCCCAACCCGGCCGATTACGTGCAGGCCGTGCGGGAGAAGAAGGTCCGCGACCAGGTCATCCTGTTCCAGATGAACGAAGGGTACGAGCCGCGCGGAATCATGCCGGACTACATTCCCAACGACAAGGAATCGGGTGGCTTCGCGGTCCTGATGTACTGGACCAACCCGCTGGCACCGCGCGATACCGGCAAGGCCTTGCCTGGCCTGAAGGAGCGCGTGCCCAGTTCGGTGCGGGTTGCCACCGTCCAGTTCATGATGCGCAAGATCGAGACGATCGACCAGTTCGAGGAACAGGTCGAGTACTGGGTCGACGTCGCTTCGGATTACGAGTCCGACTTCGTGGTCTTCCCCGAGCTGTTCACGCTCGAACTTCTCTCCATTGAGGAGAAGAAGCTGCAGCCGGCCCAGGCGATCGAGAAAGTCGCTACTTATACGGACCGTTTCGTCGAGTTCATGTCGCGCATGGCGGTAAGCTACAACGTCAACATTGTCGGCGGCTCGCACCCGACCAAGGTGAAGCGCGCAGGCGGTGGCAGCGAGATCCGCAATATCGGCTATACCTTCCTGCGCGACGGTGCAGTGCACGAATCGGAAAAGCTCCATCCCACGCCCTCGGAGCGCAGGTGGTGGAACATCCAGGGCGGCTACGGCGCCAATGTCATTCCCACCGACTGCGGCCCGATCGGGGTCATGATCTGTTATGACAGCGAGTTCCCGGAACTGGCGCGGCATCTCGTCAATCAGGGCGCGCTCATGCTCTTCGTGCCGTTCTGCACCGACGAGCGGCGCGGCTTCCTGCGCGCGCACTACTGCTGCCAGGCCCGCGCGGTCGAGAACCAGGTTTACGTCGTGACCTCGGGCGTCGTCGGCAACCTGCCGAACGTCGAGAACATGGACGTCCACTATGCCGAGAGCGCGATCCTGACACCTTCGGACTTTCCGTTCTCGCGCGATGGCGTGGCGGCCCATGCTCCCGCCAACACTGAGACAATCGCAATTGCCGATCTATCGCTCGATTCCCTGCTGACCGCGCGTCAGTCGGGAACCGTCCAGAACCTGCGCGACCGCCGCTTCGACCTTTACCGGGTCGAGTGGACGCAGCAGCAGGCCTGAGGGCGGGGGACCCGCAATGGCCTTGCCAGACCTCCACGCCTTCGGCGCGATGTTCATCGCGCTGGGGATGTTCTACGGCTTTGCCAACGGCACCTTGCGCGTGGAAATCGTTTCGCTGCTGACGATCGGTTCGATCGCGCTCCTGCTCTACGTCCTGCCGATGCCGGGGCAGGACAAGTATGCAGGACTGGCGCTCGCCTTCGAGGGGTTCGGGCACTACGCGCTGGTGACGATCTGTTCGCTGATGATCCTTGGGCGGGGGCTGGTGGTAACCGGCTCTCTCGATCCCGCGGCGCGGGCACTGGCCCGGATCTGGCAGTACAACAAGTCGCTGGGGCTGCTGCTGACCGTGGTCATGTGCATGTTCCTCTCGATGATCATCAACGACACTCCGGTGCTGGTGCTGATGATCCCGATCCTGGCCCAGATGGCGGGACGCGGGGGAATGCCGGCCTCCAAGACGCTGATCCCGGTCAATGCCGCGATCCTGATCGGCGGCATGGCGACGACCATCGGCACCTCGACGAACCTGCTGGTCGTCTCGATCGCGCAGGACCTTGGGCTCAGGACGCTTACGGTGTTCCACTTCACCCCGATTGTCCTGTGCGCAATGGTCTTCGCGCTGCCCTACATCTGGCTGGTGATGCCGCGGTTGCTGCCCGACAACACCAAGGCCGTCGCGGTCGAGAGCCGCACGTTTCTTGCCAAGTTGCGGGTCGAGGGCGATTCGCCGATGCGCGGCAAGACCATCGAGGAAGTGCGCGGCAACGTACCTGCCGGGGTGAGCGTCTGGCTGCCGGTCGGCGCGAACGGCTCGGTCGACCGCCGGGTCATGGCCTCGGGCACGCTGGAAGACTTGCAGGAAGCCGCCCGCAAGCTCTCCGCCAAGCTGGCGCCGACCTGGCTGCTGGAGCGCATTCGTGCCAATTCCAGCCGCACCGGCGACGATCTGATGGTCGCCGAGATGATCATTGCGCCCGACAGCCGCCTGATCGGCCTGACGCCCAAGACGGCAGGCTTCGTCGGCGTGGCGCTGCTGGGCATCCACCATGCCCGCCAGCCGTTCCGCGATACCCGCCTGCATTCGCCCGACGCACCCATGATGGAAGGCGACGTTCTTCTCGTCATGGGAATGGCCGGCGATCTGCGCCGCTTTGCGGAGAGCGACGGCCTGCTGCAGCTGGAAGGCGGGCAGGAAGTGACCCGTTCCACCAAGGCACCGGTTGCGCTGGCGATCATGGCCGGTGCTGTCGGCCTTGCCAGCGTCGGTCTCGTGCCCATCGCGATTTCCTCGTTGGCCGGTGCGATCCTGATGTTCGTGACGGGGTGCGTACGCTTCGAGAGGGTGGGGCGGGCGCTGTCGGCGCAGGTCATCGTCCTTGTCGCCGCCTCGATTGCGCTCGGCAAGTTCATCCTCGTCTCGGGCGCCGCGGCATGGATGGGCGGACTGCTGGCAAGCGGCCTGCAGTACTTGCCTCCCGCAGGCGTTCTGGCCGCGATCATGGTCTTCGTCACCATGCTCACCAACTTCGCCTCGAACACCGCGGCAGCGGCGGTGGGCACCCCAATCGCCTTCAACATCGCCAGCCAGCTCAACCTGCCGCCCGAGCCGCTGGTGCTGGCGGTGCTGTTCGGCTGCAACCTGTGCTACGCGACCCCGGTCGCCTACCAGACCAACATGATGATCCTGACCGAGGGCGACTACCGTTTCGCGGACTACTTGCGCTCGGGCATCCCGCTGGTGCTGATCATGGTCGCCGCGCTCTCGACGACGCTGGTTTACTGGTACGGAATCTAGGCGCCAGACACCGCCTGACTGCCTGTCATCCCGGAGCTACCTGTTATCCCGGACGGGGCCGGGGCGACGGGCAGTTGCGCAATCGCGGCGCCTGCGTCCTAGCCCTGAGGGGCCTTTCCGGTCAGGATCTGCTCGCGCAGTTCCTCCACCGGGGGCAGGCCCAGACCGTCCAGCGATTCCACGCCGATGATCGCGTCCTCGCCGAAGCAGTTGGACAGCACGATCGTCTTGGGCACAATGCGCTTGCGGTTCGCCAGCGAGTAGAAAGTGCGCACCGTCGGCGCGGCGGGCTCTTCCGGGTTCTGGTCGATGACCATGGCGATCCGTTCAGAGCGCAGCAGCACGAACGAGCCGACCGGATAGACGCCCAGCGCCTCGACGAAGCGGTCCAGCACTTCACCGTCGAACACGTCGCGCATCTCGATCAGTTCCTGCATGGCATTGGCAGGGTCCGCCGCATGCCCGTTGAGCATGCCCGAGACGATGTGGTCGTACGTGTCGCAGACCGCAGCCATGCGTGAGAGAAGGTCGACCTGCGAGCCGGAGAGGTTTTGCGGAAAGCCGGTTCCATCCAGCCGTTCATGATGGCGCATCACCGCGTTCAGCACGTCCTCTGGAACTTCTCCTGCCGCTTCGAGCAGGTCCTTGCCGATGTAGGGATGGCGATGCCAGACGTCGCTGGGGATCGCGCTGATGCCGCCCGCGTGGGGATCGATGTTGACGTAGAGCCGGCTCACGCCGACGTCGAGCAGCAGCCCGGCCATCCCGGCATTGCGCGTATCGTTGGGTGAAAGCTTCATCTGCCGGGCCAGCGAGATCATCAGCGCACTGACCGAAAGCATGTGCTGGTAGATCGTCTCGCTTTCAGCCTTGCACCGCATGAGCCCGGAAAAGGCGTAGGGATTGCGTTGGATAGAGGCGTAGATGTCCTCCACGACGGGAGCCACTTCGGCGACCCTCGGCGCCTTGCCGAGCCGTGCCTCGAGGAAGACCTTGGAAATGACCTTGCGGGCCTTGCCTGCAGTCTGGCGTGCCTTGCCGAATTCGCGCGCCACAGGGACCGGGCCGGATCGGAAGGCCGCGGAATTGCCGCCTGCCGCCTGCGCAAGGGCCGGAGCCGGGCGCGGCATGGTGCGCCGTTCGAACTGCCGGGCCTGCATGGTGCCGTTCGGGCGCGGCGCGGAGGTGATGGTCGCTGCGGCCTGGTCCTCGTTCGCAGGCACGTCGATTCCGCGATCGGTGTCGATGATGATGGCGTCCAGCTTGCTCGCGCGCAGGGTCTCCAGCCTGTCCTCGTCGGCCACGACGAACCTGGCTTTCCAGAAGGGATGGCTCAGCCAGTTGCCCTGAAAACCGTGAATGAACATTCCCAGTTCGACCTGGGAGGTGGAAATTTTCTTTAACGCCATGCGACCGCCAAGTTTTGTCAGTAGCCGCAGGTTACGGGTCATAGCGTTAAAAGAGGTTGCGGTTTCTTTGGGTAACAGTCGTTTAACCAACCGACACATTGCTGCATGGACAAGCCTCGCCAGGCCCTGCAACATGACGACATCACACGATAAATCCGCAAGGGATGCGCGTGTTTGCCGAAGATGCGCAATGCTTGGGGGAGGATGAGGTCTTGATCAGTGCCATCGGTCTTGCAGGAGCCCTGATTCTGCTGATCTGGATGACAGTACGGGGCGTGAACATCCTCCTTGCCGGGCCCGTTGCCGCCGCAATCGTCGCGTGGACGAGCGGGCTGGCGTGGTTGCCCCCGCTCGCTACCGAAGGCGCGCCGGACTTTGCGACCGCCTACATGAAGGGCTTCACTGGCTTTTTCGGCGACTGGTTCCTGATGTTCCTGCTGGGCGCGATCTTCGGCGAAGTCATGAGCGCCAGCGGTGCGGCGGCCAGCGTGGCGCACTGGGTCGTCAGGAAAATCGGCATCTGCCACGCCGTGCTCGCGGTCGTCGCGGCCTGTGCCATCCTCACATATGGAGGCGTGTCGGTCTTTATCGTCGGCTTCGCGGTCTATCCCCTGGCCGTCCACCTGTTCCGCGAGGCAGACATGCCGCGCCGCTTCATCCCCGGTGCGCTGTGCTTCGGTTCGGTGACCTTCACGATGACGAGCGCGGGTTCTCCCGAGATTCAGAACCTGATCCCGATGCAGTACCTGGGCACCGACGCCTATGCCGGCTGGCAGGTCAGCCTCGTCGTCGCAGTCATGATGGCTGGGCTGGGCTATTTTCTGCTCGATCGCATGGTGAAGCGGGCCGTGGCGCGCGGCGAACGCTTCGAAAGCAGGCCAGGTGACGATGTCAGCTCGGCAGACCGCCACTTGCCGCATCCGCTGCTGTGCATCCTGCCGCTTGTCGCCGTGCTCGGCGTGTTCATGCTCTTCCAGTATCCGCAGGCCATCGCCGGCCTCGCGGCGCTTCTGCCCCGGGAGTCGCTGGGCAAGTGGGCGCTGATCGTCGCGCTGGGCGCAGGTACGGCTATCGCGGTCCTGATCGGGCTGCGCTCGCGCGGGGCGATGCCCGCCGCATTTTCGCGCGGGGCGACCGGCGCGGTCGTCGCGATCACCAATACCTGCGCGGTCGTCGGCTTCGGGGCCGTGGCATCGCTGTCGCCCGCATTTCAGGCGGCGCTCGATGCCGTCCAGCACATGCCGGGCGATCCGCTTATCGGCGCAGCCATCGCGGTGACGGTGATTGCGGGGCTTACCGGCTCCGCTTCGGGCGGCCAGTCGATCGCGCTGCCCTTGCTGGCACCCGGCTATCTGGCCATGGGCGCGGATCCCTCGCAGCTTCACCGTACCGTCGCCATTGCCAGCGGCGCGCTCGATAGTCTGCCGCACAACGGCTACGTGGTAACGACGATCCGGGCGATCTGCGGCGAGACCCACCGCGACGCCTATCCCGCCGTGGGCCTGCTCACCGTTGTGGTGCCGACGATCGGCCTTGTCCTGGCGATCGCGCTTTTTGCCATAAGCTGACCGGAACGGCCGGAATGTCCGCCGGAGGTCTGCCACATTCGTGCAATCCTGAGGGTGAACTCAGGGGCTGCCCTTATTAACCTTGTTTCGCCGGTGCCGTCCTAGTCGAGCATGAGCCGGACGAGGGGTTGCATCGTACCGGCCGAGAGAATCGCGTCGGAGTTTCACGAATGCAAGAGAGTCACCGCGCATCGCGTCAGGCAGAACGGTTGTCCATCATGGTCCCGGCCGTCTGCCGCCTGCGCAACGGGTTCCGCGACCATGTGATGGTCTATGACATCTCCATCGGCGGTTGCCGGATCAAGAGCTGCGCAGTGAACTTGCGCGTGGGAGACATCGTCGTCGTTCGGCCGGAAATGCTCGAAGGGCTGGGCGGCGAAGTGCGCTGGGTCAATGGCCGGGAAGCCGGGATCCGTTTTGTCCAGCCGCTCTACGCCCCGGTCGTCGAGCACTTGCATCGCAATCACCGAACATTCCTGACATCGGTCCGCAATTCGGCATCGCCGCCGCTGCGGATGATTGCCTGAAGGCGGCCTATCGCGCCGGAGCCTGCTGGGCGGCGGCCTGCTCAGCCGCGGCTTCTTCCGCCGCCTTTTGCGCCGCAGCGCGCGCGGCTTCGGCGGCCTGCTGAGAAGGGCTTTGCCCATAGACCCTGACTGTGGCCGTGGGCACCTGTGCTTCGCCTTCCTTGTCCTTTGCCTGCTTCGGCATCGCCGTTTCCTTCGGCATTGCGGAGGCTGCGAGGGCCGGGACGAGATGCTGGACCTGCACTTCGATCCCGGCGTCCGAGAAGAACTTCACCAGGGCGCCTAGGTGTTCCTCATCTTCGCTTGAAACCGAAACCCTGGCCATGCCCCAGCGCTGGAGCGCCCATAGCGCCAGATCGGCGGAAATCGCGCCTTCCGGGTGCTTCCTGCCGTTCTCGCCTGACAGGGCAACGTCCATGACGGCCTGTGCCGGCGGCACGATCCGGACTGTCCAGCCCTGCGTCTCCTTGCTCGCAGCCTGTTCGGTCGTGCGATAGTCCGCCAGGGTCCAGCCGGGCGCGGGGATCGGTTCGACATAGACCATCCGCTGGGCGCGGTCGCTCCATACCGAGCGCGTGGGCAGGCCCACGCTCTGGCGGATGGCATTGAACGGCGGGACGTCTGCCGCGATGCCGGCCGCCGTGCGCTCCATCGCCGCATCGACCATGGCTCGGGTCTGGGCCTGCACGTCGGCGGCCAGAACCTGCTGCAGGTTGATAGTCACCTCGTCGCCCAGGGCCTTGCGGATCAGCTCCTCGGCGGAGGCTTCGGCATTGGTCGTATAGCTGCGGGCGATCACGAGGGCGTCGACCGAGGGCGCGCTGAACACGCCGGATTTGACGTCGAGCTGGGCAATGGTGACGCCCTTGGTGCCGCAAGCCTGCAGGATCGCGGCCCGCGCGGCGGTGCGGATCTTGGCCTCGGTCGACAGCTTCATCAGCGTCATCGACAGCGGCGTGCCGAGGGCGAGGAAGGCCGCGACGAGGATGGTCACGTAACGCGGCGTCCATTCGACTTTGCCGAAGGGACGGGCAGCCCCGGATAGCCGCGCGATGAGCGCGAATGCGAAAGTGATCGCGGCAAGGTTGGTCAGGAACAGGAGCAGCGCGCCCATCGCGAACATCGGCTGGAACACGCCGATGCCGTAGCCGATGACGGTCAGCGGCGGCATCAACGCGGTGGCGATGGCAACGCCGATGGCAGTACCCCCCTTGCCGATCACCGTCGAGTAGCCGCCGGCAATCCCCGAAAACAGCGCGATGGCGAGGTCGAGCAGGTTGGGTTCGGTGCGCGCGAGGATCTCGGGCGTGGCGTTGCGGATCGGCGAAAGCCATGTCAGCAGCATTCCGGTAAGGATGCCAATGGCCGCGCCCACCGCCACCACCTTGGCCGCGTCGCGGATGCGATGGCCGTCGAGCGAGGCGAAGCCGAAGCCCATCGAGGCGATCGGCGCCATCAGCGGCGAGACGAGCATCGCGCCGATCACGACAGCAGTCGAGGATTGCAGCAGGCCGAGCGTGGCAATGCCTGCGGCGAGGGCGGACATCAGGATATAGCCGTTGGTCAGTTCCCCGTCCTTGCGCACGTGCTGGCGCAAGTCGTAGGCCTGATCCGGCGTCAATTGCGGCAACAGCACCGCGTGGGCCAGGCGCAGGCGCATGAGGTGCACGAATGCCTCGGCGCGGCGTATCCACATGGGCCGCTTCTTCCAGGCGGCTTCGACCCGGCTGGCGAATGCGGCGTTGGGTTCGCGTGCGTCGTGCGGGGAAGACCGGCCAGCGCCGGATGGGTTCGACTGACCCGGCAATGGGTCGTCGGGCATGGCCGTCGGGGTGTCGTTCATGGTCAGGCTTTCTGTGCCGGGGCCGTTGCCTGGCGGCTCCTGATGCGAGCGATCAGGCCGGAGATGGTGCTGCCCTGCGCGACGACCGCGAAGAGGACGACGATGTAGGTGACGACCAGCAGTTCGTCACGAATGACCGAGGCGGGCAGGGCCAGCGCGAGCGCCACCGAAATGCCGCCGCGCAGTCCGCCCCAGACCAGCGTGGGAAAGGCGAGCGGGCCCATGTCGATCATCCTCTTCATGGCTGCCAGCGGCACGCCGACCGCAATCATCCGGGCGATGAGCACGATCACGATCGCGCCGAGCCCGGCGAGGATATACGTGTTTTCGAATTCGAGGGCGATGACTTCGAGGCCGATCAGCAGGAACAGGACGGCGTTGAGAATCTCGTCGATCAGCGCCCAGAACTTGATGATGTAGTCGCGCGTCACGTCGCTCATGGCATGGGCGACACCGGCATTGCCGATGATCAGGCCGGCGACCGCCATCGCTACCGGTCCGCTGACATGGAGCGCCATGGCAAGACTGTAGCCGCCCATCACGACGGCAAGGCTGATCATTGCCTCGATGTTGTACTCGTCGATGGATTTCATCGCGACGTAACCGATCCAGCCGACCACGAGGCCCAGCACTGCGCCGCCCAGCGCCTCCTGCACGAAATGTCCGATGGCAAAGGACCAGCTGAAGGTCTCGGCGCCGGTCGCCAGCGAGACGAGGATGGTGAAGACGACGACGCCGATGCCGTCGTTGAACAGGCTCTCGCCCGCAACCGTCGCCTGCAGGGTTTCGGGCATCGCCGCGCGCTTCATCACCGCCATGACCGAAACCGGGTCGGTCGGCGATATCAGTGCGCCGAAGACGAGGCTCCACATCAGGGGCACGGTGAGGCCGAGCAGCATGGTAAGGTAGTGGAAGGCAAAGCCGACGATTGCCGTCGACAGGACCACGCCAACGGTGCTGAACACCAGGATCGGCCAGCGCCCCTTGCGCATGTTCGACCAGCTCACGTGCATCGCGCCGGCGAACAGCAGGAACGAGAGCATCCCTTCCATCAGGGTGGTGCTAAAGTCGATATCGCTGAGGAAGCGCCCGAATTTCTCGGCCATGCTGCTGCTGGGCACCAGCTTGTCGTAGGCGACGATCAGCAGCGAGGCGAGCGTGCCCATGACCGTCAGTCCGACGGTCGAAGGGAGCTTGAGAACGCGGTAGTTGAAGTAACCGAGCCCGGCAGCAAGGACGATGAGTATCGCGGCGGCGTCGAACGCGGTCAGGTCATGCATGGGTGGGACATTAGCCTGACCTGCAACGATTTCCTAGCTCGCCCGGACAGAAACGGCGGGCACCAGCGTTCACGCGCCGCCGCGTCAGCCCAGTTCCAGCCAGATCGAGCCGAAGCCGGGAAGGGCGCCGTCGCCGCCCCCGTTCACCAGCAGCAGCACTTCGCCCTGCGCCGCTTCGGGCAGTGCGACCGGCTCTTCGCCAAGGTTGAAGAGGCACAGGATGCGCGTTTCGCCCAGCGTGCGCTTGAACGACAGCAGGTTGCCTTGCGCCCGGCAATCGGTGAGATCGCCAAGCCGCAGCGCGGGATGGGCCTTGCGCAGCGCCAGGAGCCTGCGCGTGAATTGCAGGAGCGATTGCGCATCGTCTTCCTGCCGCGAGACCGCGCGTGAGAGGTTCTGCGGCGAGAGGGGCAGCCAGGGCGTGCCGGTGGTGAACCCGCCTTGCGCGCTTTCGTCCCAGGGCATCGGCGTGCGGGCCCCGTCGCGTGACAGTGTCAGCGGCCAGTTGGCGATTGCCTCCGGGTCCTGCAGCAGATCGTAGGGGATGGTGTCCTGTTCGAGGCCCAGTTCCTCGCCTTCGTAGATGATTGCATTGCCGCGCAGGGCGAGTAGCAGGGCCAGCTTGGTACGGGCGAAACGGGCCATGTCGCCTCCGGCGCACCAGCGCGAGACGGCGCGCGGTGCGTCGTGGTTCTCGAAAGCCCAGCTCGGCCAGCCGCCCGCTTCGTCCGGTCCTTCGGCCCAGCGCTCGAGCGTCGCGGCAACGACATCGGCGCTCAGCAGCGGGGCATATAGGAAGTCGAAGCCGTAGGCGCTGTTGAGGCGGTTCTCGCCCGCGGTATAGGCGCGCCGGTCGGCCTGCGGTTCGTCGCCGCCGATCTCGGCCACGGTATGGATCGCGCCCGCGCCATATTCGTCGCAAAGCGCGCGCAGCCTGTGCACGAAATGGACCATGTCTGGGTGCGACTGGCTGTAGGTCTTGAGCTGGAAATCGAAGGGCCGGGTCCGGACGCGGCCATCCTCTGGCGCAGGCGGATTGTCGCGCAGCAGCGGGTCGTGCATCGCGTGGTTCAGCGCATCGAGGCGGAAACCGTCGACTCCGCGGTCCAGCCAGAACCGCGCAACGTCCAGCACGGCCTGCTGCACCGCCGGTTCATGCATGTTGAGCTGCGGCTGCTCCTTGAGGAACGTGTGCATGTAGTACTGGCGGCGGCGGGCGTCCCAGGTCCATGCCGGGCCGCCGAACACGGATTGCCAGTTGCTCGGCGGTCCCCCGTCGGGCCGGGGATCGTGCCAGACGTACCAGTCGGCCTTGTCGCCTTCGCGCGAGGTGCGGCTCTCGGTGAACCACGGGTGCAGGTCCGAGGTATGGGCATAGACCTGGTCGATGATGACCTTGAGGCCCAGTTCGTGCGCGCGTGCGACCAGTGCGTCGAAGTCGGCGAGGGTGCCGAAGATCGGGTCGACATCGCAATAGTCGGCCACGTCGTAGCCGAAATCGCGCATTGGCGAGGTGAAGAAGGGCGAGATCCAGATGGCATCGACGCCCAGCGCAGCGACATGGTCAAGCCGCCGGGTGATTCCCGGCAGGTCGCCGATGCCGTCGCCATTCGAATCCTGAAAGCTGCGCGGGTAGATCTGGTAGATCACGGCGCCCTTCCACCAGGGCGTCGAATGGGCGGTCTCGGGCAGGCTCATGCGCACCTTTCGCGGCTGGGGGCTCAGCGCGAACATAGATCACCGATTGACGCTGCGCGCAAATTTTTTGCGGCACTGCACAATGGCTCTTGTAGAGCGGTGGGGCTGTGCTAGCCATGTATCGGAAGATTGGGATCGAGAGGAGGGTGTCGCCCCCGTATCGGCGATAATCGGTGCCGCATCCTGGCGCCTGAACGGGCGGCCCGGACGGCATGTTCAGGAGTGCGCCCGTGGCTACTGATCCTGTGCTCGATTCCAAGAACGCCTTCCAGTCGGAATTCGACGAACATATCGTCCGGGTCCTGCGTCACCGCATCGGCAAGGACGAGAAGGCGGCCAAGAAGCACGACTGGTACAATGCGTCGATCTATGCCCTGCGCGACGCCATTATCGACCGCTGGATCGAATCGACGCGCCGCACTTACGATGCCGGCGACAAGCGGGTGTACTATCTCTCGATGGAGTTCCTGATCGGGCGGCTGCTGCGCGATGCGCTGTCCAACATGGGCATGACCCGCCAGATGGAGCAGGCACTGCGGGCCCATGGGCTCGACCTTGCCGAGCTGGAAGAGCTGGAACCCGACGCGGCGCTCGGCAACGGAGGGCTCGGGCGCCTTGCCGCCTGCTTCATGGAAAGCCTCGCGACGCTGGACATTCCCGCTTACGGGTATGGCATCCGTTACGTGAACGGCATGTTCCGCCAGCGCATCAGCGACGGCTGGCAGGTCGAATTGCCCGAGACCTGGCTGGCCCACGGCAACCCCTGGGAATTCGACCGGATGGAATGTTCCTACCGGATCGGCTTCGGCGGCGAGGTCGTGGCCAAGGGCGACCACGTGACCTGGAATCCGGCCGAGGCGGTCGAGGCGACGGCCGTCGATACTCCGGTCGTCGGCTGGCGCGGCAAGCGGGTGAACACCCTGCGCCTGTGGACCGCGAGCCCGCTCGATCCGATCCGGCTCGATGCCTTCAATGCGGGCGACCACTTCGGCGCGCTGGAAGAGCAGGTGCGGGCCGACAGCCTCGTGCGCGTGCTCTATCCGGCTGACCAGACCCCGGCCGGGCAGGAACTGCGGCTGCGGCAGGAGTACTTCTTCACTGCGGCATCGGTGCAGGACATCGTGCGCCGGCACATGCAATACGAGAACGACATCCGGACCCTGCCGGAAAAAGCCGCGATTCAGCTCAACGATACGCACCCTTCGGTCGCGGTGGCCGAACTGATGCGCCTGTTCGTCGACGAACACGGGCTGGAGTTCAACGAGGCCTGGGCGCTGTGCCAGAAGACCGTTTCCTACACCAATCACACCCTGCTGCCCGAAGCGCTGGAATCCTGGCCGCTGCCGCTGTTCGAACGGCTGCTGCCGCGCCACATGCAGATCATTTATGCGATCAACAGCCGGGTCCTGCGCGAGGCGCGCAAGGCGGGCTGCGACGACGCGCAGATCGCGGCGATCTCGCTTATCGACGAAGGCGGAGAGCGGCGCGTGCGCATGGCCAACCTCGCCTTTGCCGGGGCCCATTCGATCAACGGCGTGGCCGCACTGCATACCGAACTGATGAAGGAGACGGTCTTTGCCGACTTGCACCGCCTTTATCCGGATCGGATCAACAACAAGACCAACGGCGTCACTCCGCGGCGCTGGTTGCAGCAGTGCAATCCCGGGCTGACCAAGGTCATCCGCGACGCGATCGGCGACGAATTCCTCGACGATGCCGCGAAGCTGACGGCCCTCAATGCCCTGGCCGGCGATGCCGCGCTGGGTGAGCGGATCGCCGAAGTGAAGCGCTCGAACAAGGTTGCGCTGTCCGACTACATCAAGCGCACCATGGGTATCCGCCTCGATCCCGATGCCCTGTTCGACGTCCAGATCAAGCGCATCCACGAATACAAGCGCCAGCTCCTGAACCTGATCGAGACGGTGGCGCTCTACGACCAGATCCGCAGCCATCCCGAGCGCGACTGGATTCCGCGCGTGAAGATCTTCGGCGGTAAGGCCGCGCCGAGCTATCACAACGCCAAGCTTGTCATCAAACTGGCCAACGACATCGCGCGCAGGGTCAACGCCGACCCGTCCGTAGGCGGGCTGCTCAAGGTTGTGTTCGTGCCCAACTACAACGTCAGCCTGGCCGAACGGATCATCCCCGCGGCCGACCTGTCGGAACAGATCTCGACTGCGGGCATGGAAGCCTCAGGCACCGGCAACATGAAGTTCGCGCTCAACGGCGCGCTGACCATCGGCACGCTCGACGGCGCCAATGTCGAGATCAGGGACCACGTCGGCGACGAAAACATCGTGATCTTCGGTCTCACTGCCGAAGATGTGGCGGAAAAGCGTGCCGATGGGTACAATCCGCGCGAAGTCATCGAAGGGTCGCGCGAACTGGGGCAGGCGCTTTCCGCCATCGCCTCGGGCGTGTTTTCGCCCGACGATCCGAACCGCTACACAGGCCTTGTCGGCGGCATCTACGACCACGACTGGTTTATGTGCGCGGCCGACTTCGATAGTTATGCTGCGGCCCAGCGTTCGGTCGACGCGCGCTGGGAGGACAAGGCCGGCTGGCGTGCGGCGGCGATCCGCAACATCGCCAATGTCGGCTGGTTTTCCTCTGACCGGACCATCTCGGAATATGCCAAAGACATCTGGAAGGTGATGTGAAGCCAACGAAGAGCGCCCTTGAATCCCTTCTTCTAGGTTCTCACGCCGATCCATTTTCGTTGCTTGGTCTGTATTCCGGTCCCACTGGCAGTTTCGCGCGGGCGATCCTGCCCGGGGCCGATACGGTCGAGGCCTTCAGTCTCGACGGCAAGGCTCTCGGCACGCTCGACAAGGTCGATGACCGCTGCCTGTTCGAAGGGGAACTGGCAGGCAAACCGCAGCCGGTGCGCTACCGCTGCAGCGCCGGCGAGCACGACTGGCTCGTCACAGACCCCTACAGCTTCGGGCCTGTGCTCGGCCCGCTCGATGACCTGCTGATCGCGGAAGGAACGCACCAGCGCCTGTTCGACAAGCTGGGCGCTCACATCATCGATCACCAGGGGGCGAGCGGCGTCCACTTTGCGGTCTGGGCGCCCAATGCCCGCCTCGTCAGCGTGGTAGGCGATTTCAACGATTGGGACCGTGCGCGCCATGTCATGCGCCATCGCAAGGACATCGGCGTCTGGGAGATCTTCATTCCCGACATCGGCGACTACCGCGCCTATAAATACCGCATCGTCGGGGCCGACGGCGCGGTGCAGCCGCTCAAGGCCGATCCCTTCGCCTTCATGGCCGAGATCCGCCCCAAGAGCGCCTCGATGACGGCGCACCCGGCCAAGCTGGACTGGGGCGACGAGGCGCATCGTGCGCACTGGGCCACGGTCGATCCGCGCAAGGTGCCGATCTCGATCTACGAAGTTCACGCCGGATCCTGGCAGCGCGACCAGTGGAACTGGTTTCTCAACTGGGATGAACTGGCCGACCGTCTCATCCCCTATGTTGTCGACATGGGCTTTACCCATATCGAATTCCTGCCGATCAGCGAGCATCCCTACGATCCCTCGTGGGGCTACCAGACGACCGGCCTGTTTGCGCCGACCGCCCGCTTCGGCGAACCGGCAGGCTTCGCGCGGTTCGTCGACGGGGCGCACCGCGCCGGGATCGGCGTGCTTCTCGACTGGGTTCCGGCGCACTTTCCCACCGACGAACACGGACTGGTCCGCTTCGACGGCACCGCGCTTTACGAGCACGAGGACCCCAGGCTCGGCTATCATCCGGACTGGAACACGCTGATCTACAACTTCGGCCGGCGCGAGGTGTCGAGCTTCCTTGTCAACAATGCGCTGTTCTGGGCCGAGCACTACCATGTCGACGGGCTGCGCGTGGATGCCGTCGCCTCGATGCTCTACCGCGACTATTCGCGCAAGGCGGGCGAATGGATACCGAACCAGCAGGGCGGGCGCGAGAACTGGGAAGCGGTGGACTTCCTGCGCGCCACCAACCGTGCGCTTTACGGAACGCATCCCGGCTTCATGACATTCGCCGAGGAATCCACCGCGTGGCCCGGCGTTACCCAACCCGCCTATGACGCCGAGGGCGGGGAACGGCCGACCGCGCTGGGCTTCGGCTTCAAGTGGAACATGGGCTTCATGCACGACACGTTGCAGTACATGAGCCGTGATCCCGTCCACCGGCGCTATCACCACCATGATATCACCTTCGGCCTGATGTACGCCTTCAGCGAGAACTTCGTGCTGCCGCTAAGCCATGACGAGGTGGTCCACGGCAAGGGGTCGCTGCTGACCAAGATGAGCGGCGACGACTGGCAGAAGTTCGCCAACTTGCGCGCTTATTATGCGCTCATGTGGGGATATCCCGGCAAGAAACTGCTGTTCATGGGGCAGGAGTTCGCCCAGCGCCGCGAATGGAGCGAGGAGCGCGCGCTCGACTGGGACTTGTGCGATGCTCCCGCCCATGAAGGCATCCGCAATCTGGTGAAGGATCTCAATCGCCTCTACCGCCAGAAGCCCGCGCTTCATGCCGGCGATTGCGACGCGGGCTGCTTTGAATGGCTCATTGTCGACGATGCCCAGAATTCGGTCTTCGCGTGGCTGCGCAAGGCGCGGGGCGCGAAGCCGGTTGCGGTGATATGCAACATGACCCCGGCGCTGCGCAGCGGATACCGCGTGCCCCTGCCGCACGAGGGCAAGTGGAACGAGATCCTCAACAGCGATTCCGCGCATTACGGCGGATCGGGCAAGGGGAACCTGGGTCAGGTGAAGTCTGAAGGCGGCGCGGCGACGGTGACCTTGCCGCCGCTGGGTACTATCATGCTCGAATATGCGGGCTGAAGCAGGAGAGGGGTGATGAGAAGTCCGATCGGTCAGCCGCTTGCGCGCGATGCCATGGCCTATGTCCTTGCCGGTGGGCGGGGCAGCCGTCTGGCGGAACTGACAGACAATCGCGCCAAGCCTGCGGTCTATTTCGGCGGGAAGACGCGGATTATCGACTTCGCCCTTTCCAATGCGATCAATTCGGGCATTCGCCGCATCGGCGTCGCCACGCAGTACAAGGCGCACAGCCTGATCCGCCACATGCAGCGGGCGTGGAACTTCATGCGCCCCGAACGCAACGAGAGTTTCGACATCCTGCCCGCCAGCCAGCGCATTTCCGAAATGCTGTGGTATGAAGGCACGGCCGATGCGGTGTTCCAGAACATCGACATCATTGCCGTCCACGGTCCGAAGTACATGGTCATCCTCGCCGGGGACCACGTCTACAAGATGGACTACGAGCTGATGCTGCAGCAGCACGTCAACTCGGGCGCGGACGTCACCGTCGGCTGTCTTGTCGTGCCGCGCATGGAGGCGACCGGTTTCGGCGTCATGCACGTGGACAAGGACGATCGCATCACCGCCTTCGTCGAGAAACCAGCCGACCCGCCGGGCATTCCCGGGCAGGAGGACATGGCGCTCGCTTCGATGGGCATCTACGTCTTCGAGACCGAATTCCTCTTCGAACAGCTGCGCCGCGATGCCGACGATCCCAATTCCAAGCGCGATTTCGGCGGGGACATCATTCCCTACATCGTCAAGCACGGGAAGGCGCAGGCCCACCGTTTCACGAATTCGTGCATTCGCGCGGCCGAAGAGATCGAGGAGTACTGGCGCGACGTCGGTACGGTGGATGCCTATTTCGAGGCCAACCTCGACCTTACCGATACTGTGCCAAAGCTCGACATGTACGATCGCGACTGGCCGATCTGGTCGGATGCGGTGGTCGCCGCGCCGGCCAAGTTCGTCCATGACGAGGAAGGGCGGCGCGGCATGGCGATCTCCTCGCTGATCTCCAACGACTGCATCGTCTCGGGCTCGACCGCGCGCCGGTCTCTGTTGTTCACCGGGGTCAAGATGGGCAGCTTTTCCAGCGTCGATGAAGCGGTGATCCTGCCGTACTGCAATATCGGCCGCAAGGCGCGGCTAAGCCGGGTCATCATTGATTCCGGCGTGCGTATCCCTGAGGGTCTCGTCGTGGGCGAGGACCCGGTTCTCGATGGCCGACGCTTCCGCCGGACCGAGAACGGGGTGTGCCTCATCACCAAGCCGATGATCGATCGACTGGGGCAGTAAAGGCGTGACGTTGAAAGTCCTGAGCGTCGCTTCCGAAGCGGTTCCGTTGATCAAGACGGGCGGTCTGGCCGACGTAGCCGGGGCGCTGCCGGGTGCCGTGGCCGATCACGATGTGGCGATGACGACCCTGCTTCCCGGTTACCCTTCCGTGCTCAAGGCCATGGCCCGGGCCAGGGCGGTGCACCAGTGGGATTCGCTGCTCGGTTCGCCGGCGCGGCTGTTGTCGGGCAAGATCGGCGCCAAGGGCGCAGAGCATCCGCTGCTGGTGCTCGATGCGCCCGAACTCTTCACGCGGGACGGGACACCGTACAGCGACGTTTCGGGCAAGGACTGGAACGACAACTGGCGGCGTTTTGCAGCGCTTGGCCGCGCTGCAGCCGATATTGCCGGGGGCGCCATGGTAAGGCGCGGCAAGCCGCAAGGCTTTGACCTCGTCCATGCGCACGACTGGCAGGCTGCGATGGCCTGCGCCTACCTTCGTTTCGCGCCCTATGGCGGTGCGCGCATCCCATCGGTGGTGACAATCCACAACATGGCCTTCCAAGGCTGGTTCGGCCGGGAGATCTTCGCGCAGCTCGGCCTGCCGCCCAGGGCCTGGACGATGGACGGCGTGGAGTATCACGGCGGCGTCGGCATGTTGAAGGCGGGGCTCGCCTCGGCCGATGCAGTGACCACGGTCAGCCCCACTTACGCGCGTGAGATCCGCTCCGGGACGTTCGGCATGGGGCTGGAGGGCCTGATCATCGCGCGCGGCAATGCGGTTTCGGGCATCCTCAACGGCATCGACACCGATGTGTGGAATCCCGCCACCGACAAGGCGCTGGCCTCTTCCTTCACGGCGCGCACGCTGGAGCGGCGCATGGCGAACAAGCGCGCGCTGGAAGCCGATTTCGATCTCGACGAGGACGATGGCCCGCTGTTCATCGTCGTCAGTCGCCTGACCTGGCAAAAGGGCATGGACGTCCTGCCCGAAGTGCTCGACCATCTCGTCGGCATCGGCGGCAGGTTGGCGCTGCTCGGCTCGGCCGATCCCCATATCGAACATCAGCTGTTCGAAGGCGCCGCGCGTCACCCCGGCCGGATCGGCATTCGCATCGGTTACGACGAGGACCTGTCGCACCGGATGCAGGGCGGGGGCGATGCGATCCTTGTGCCTTCGCGCTTCGAGCCTTGCGGGCTGACGCAGCTTTATGGCCTGGCTTATGGCTGCATCCCGGTTGTCTCGCGCACCGGCGGTCTGGCCGACACGGTGATCGATGCCAACCCGGCCGCGCTTGCCGCGGGCTGCGCCACCGGCATCCAGCATGACGGCGTGACCTACGATGCCCTGGCCGCCGCGCTGACCCGAACGGTCGATCTCTATCGCCAGCCCGAGGTCTGGCAGAAGATCCAGAAGAATGCGATGAAGTGCGACTTTTCCTGGAAGGCAAGCGGCAAGGCCTATGCCGACCTCTATCGTTCGCTGATCGCATGATCCCGCTCGGCGCGAGGGTTCGGGAAGGCACCACGCGTTTTGCGGTGCGCTCTCCGAGGGCCGAACGTGTCTGGTTGTGCCTGTTCACAGGCCGCAGGGAAACCCGCCATGAAATGGCGCGCGATGGCGAAGTCTGGACGCTCGAATTGCCGGAAGACCTGTCCGGCGCGCGTTATGGCTACCGTGCCGCAGGAAAGTGGGCGCCGGAGCAGGGCTGCTGGTTCGATCCTGCCAAGCTGCTGGTCGATCCTTATGCCGTGGAACTGGATCGCCGCTTCCGTCAGGATCCGCGTCTGGCTGCTTTCGGCAAGGATACCGCCGCCATCGTTCCCAAGGCGCGCGTTCCCGCGAGCCAGCCATCCGTGCCGGTCGAGGCGCCGCGCTTCGCCGCCGGCGGACTGGTTTACGAAATCAATGTGCGCGCCTTCACGATGCGCCATCCCGACGTACCCCGGCGCCTGCGCGGGACCGTGGCGGCGCTGGCGCATCCGGCGGTAGTGGCACACCTGAAAAAGCTCCATGTCACGGCTGTCGAACTGATGCCGGTAGTGGCGTGGATCGACGAGCGGCACTTGCCGCCGCTCGGCCTCGTGAACGCCTGGGGCTACAACCCCGTAGCCATGATGGCGCTCGATCCCGGCCTGTGTCCCGGCGGCGTGGCCGAACTGCGTAAGACAGTCGCGGCGCTTCATGCCGAGGGGATCGGCGTCCTGCTCGATCTGGTCTTCAACCATACCGGCGAAAGCGATGTCGAGGGCGGGGTGATCTCGCTGCGTGGTCTCGACGATGCGGTCTATGGCCGCGCACCGGACGGCGCGCTGATCAACGATTCCGGCTGCGGCAATACGCTCGACTGCGGCAATCCCGCCGTGCGCCGGATCGCGCTCGATGCCATGCGCCATTTCGTCAGTCAGTGCGGCGTCGACGGTTTTCGCTTCGATCTCGCTCCCATCCTTGCGCGCGGGCCGGGCTTCGATCCCGCCGCGCCGATCTTCGCCGAGATCGAGGACGACCCGCTGCTGTCGAGCCGGGTGCTGATCGCCGAGCCCTGGGATATCGGCCCGGGCGGCTACCAGCTCGCCAATTTTCCGGCGCATTGGCTGGAATGGAACGACCGTTTTCGCGACGACGTCCGCCGGTTCTGGCGCGAGGAGGAGGGCGTGGGCAAGCTGGCCACCCGGCTGGCAGGGTCTTCCGACATCTTCGGGCCGCACTGGCCCCATGCCGATTGCCGCTCGGTCAACTTTCTTGCCGCGCACGACGGCTTCACGCTGGCGGACACGGTTTCCTACGCGCACCGCCACAATGAGGCCAACGGCGAGGAGAACCGGGACGGGCACGGCGAGAACTACAGCTGGAACAACGGCGCCGAAGGACCGACGGACGATCCCCACGTGCTGGCAAGGCGCGCCCATGACCTGCGCGCGCTTCTCGGTACGCTGTTCGCCTCGACCGGGACGATCATGCTGACGGCGGGCGACGAATTCGGCCGCACCCAGCAGGGCAACAATAACGCCTATTGCCAGGACAACGAAATCGGCTGGATCGACTGGGAAAGCCGCGATCTCGCTCTGGAGGACCATGTCGCCCGGCTCTCGCTGGTCCGGGCGAAGCGGCGCGCATGGTTTGCGCGCTTTCCCGATACCGTCGCATGGCACAGGCTCGACGGCGAGCCCAAGTCCGTGGCCGACTGGGAGAACCCGCATAGCGAAGGGTTCGTCTACGAAGCGCGCGAACAGGACGGCGGCATTCGCGTGGAGGTGCGCCGCCATGATCGCGAAGTGCGCCTCGCCGCGATCTGAATCGGCCTGATCGGCACTCTACGCTTGCCATTCGGGCGCTTTGCCGCAATGAGCCGCATCCGCCCGGGGGGGCATCGAGCATCTGGCTACTTGCCAAACGGCGCTGCTGCGCTGCACAATGGGGTGATCATGCGAATTGCCGTCATCGACGAAAGCGCCGCGCGCGCCTCGATCATCCAGGAGGGGCTGGTCGCCCTGGATGATTGCGAGATCTTTGTCCTGACGGAGCGCCGGGGCCTGCTGGCGCGGATCGGCGAGATCAATCCCGACATCGTCCTCATGGACCTCGGCAACCCCTCGCGCGACGTGCTGGAAGAGTATTTCTCGGTGAGCAGGGCGCTCGACCGGCCGATCGCGATGTTCGTCGACGAGTCGGACGACGAATCCATTGCCGCTTCGGTGGAGGCAGGCGTCTCGTCCTACGTCGTCGACGGCCTGGCGCCCAACCGTATTCGGCCGATCCTCGATCTGGCAATCACGCGCTTCAATGCCTTTTCGCGCCTTCAGAACGACCTCGCCGCGGCCAAGGGCAAGCTGGCCGAACGCGAAACCATCGATGCGGCGAAGCGCATTCTGATGAACAGCAAGGGCTTGCCCGAACCGAAGGCCTATGCAGAACTGCGCAAGGCGGCGATGAACCAGGGCAAGCGCATAGTCGATATCGCCGAGGCCATTGTGACGGCCGACCGGCTGATGGGGGATCATTGACGTGAGTACCGAGCTGACCGTCGGCTTTTTGCCTCTGGTGGATGCGTGCCTGCCTATTCTGGCGAAGGAACATGGCTTTGCCGAGGAAGAGGGCGTCACGCTCTCGCTGGTGAAGGACATGAGCTGGGCGACCGTGCTCGACCGCCTGCTTTATGGCCACAGCGATGCCGCGCATCTCGTCGCTCCGCTGGCGATTGCCGCCACGCTGGGCCGCGGGCGTCCGGCGCAATCGCTTTCGGTGCCCTTTGTCCTCGGCCTCAACGGCAATGCCGTGACCTTGCGGCCCGAGATCGCCCGGATGGTCCGGCCTGAAGGGCAGATCGGCGATGCGGCCGAAGTGGGCGCGGCGCTCAAGACAATCGCCCAGGAACGCAAGGCCGCCGGCAAGCCGCTGACTTTCGGTGTCGTCCATCGCTATTCGAGCCATAACTACATGCTGCGTTACTGGCTGGCGGGCTGCGGTATCCGGCCCGACATCGACGTCGACATCACAACGGTTCCGCCGCCCTTCTGTGCCGATGCGCTCAAGCAGGGGGAAGTCGACGGAATTTGCGTCGGCGAGCCGTGGAATTCGGTTGCGGTCGAACAGGGCGCCGGCGAGATCGTGCTATCTACCGCGCAGATCTGGCGGCGGGGCGTGGAGAAGGTGCTGGCCCTGCGCGAGCAGGTTCTCGACGAGAAGCGCGAGGGCGTGCAGCGCCTGATCCGCGCCTTGTGCAAGGCCGGAGCGCACTTCGTGGATCCGGTCAACTGGGAACTCAATGCCGAGATTCTCGCGCGTCCGGAATATCTCGACGGATCGGCCGAACTGATCCGCCGCGCGATCTCGGACCAGTTGCTGATCGCGCGCGGGGGCGCCCTGATCCACTATCCCGATTTCATGTTCCAGTACCGCGAGGCGGCGAACTTCCCCTGGGTCAGCCAGGCGGAGTGGCTCTACACCCAGATGGTTCGCTGGGATAACGTGCCTTTCGATGCGCAGGATGCGCAAAGGGCGGCCCGCGTGTTCCGCCCCGACGTTTACCGCAGTGCACTCTTGGGCACGGGCGAGCCGCTGCCGGGAGCCAGTTCGAAGGTCGAGGGCAGCATCGAGACGTCCATGGTCGTAAGCACCCAGCAGGGTGCTATCCAGTTGGAACCGAACACGTTTTTCGACGGAGAGGTGTTCGATCCCAGCGACATCGAGGGCTATCTGTCCCGGCTGCCCTGAGCGAAAATTCGTTGTGCGGTGCAAAAAGGCCTTTACGCGAGCGGGGCGAATCGCTTAAACATCAAGTCACGCAGAACGGTCGGCTCCCAAGGACGGGAGCAACGCAAGATCGGACTGCGGGTATCAGAAATCAGTGGCAACGCAGCCGCCCGATGTAACCCTGCTTGGGTTCGCGTCGAGGCGGTTTTTTTTGCGTTTGCCTGATGAACTTGGGGATTTGTTCGAATGAGCATGAAGCGGGGGTTCGGGTTTACACGTCGCGCTGCAGTTGTCGCGCTGATGGCCAGCGTCGCGCTGGCCGGTTGCGGCAGCAAGAGCGAGGCTCCGTCGGGCGATGCGGTGAAGGCTGCAGCGGCACCGGGCGGCATCGAGAAGCCGGTGCTCAAGCTCGGCTTCATCAAGCTCACCGACATGGCCCCGCTCGCCATCGCCAAGGAGAAGGGCTTCTTCGCCGAGGAAGGCCTCAACGTCACGCTCGAGCCGCAGGCGAACTGGAAGGTTCTGCTCGACGGTGTGATCGGCGGACAGCTTGACGGCGCCCACATGCTGGCCGGTCAGCCTATCGCCGCCACCATCGGATACGGCACCAAGGCCGACCTGATCGCCCCCCTCAGCCTCGATCTCAACGGCAATGCCATTACGGTTTCCAACAAGGTCTGGGACATGGTCAAGCCGAGCCTTCCGATGGAAGGCGGCAAGCCAAAGCACCCGATTTCGGCTTCGGTCCTCCAGCCGGTCGTCGCCAGCTTCAAGCAGCAGGGCAAGCCCTTCAACATGGGCATGGTCTTCCCGGTTTCGACCCACAACTACGAGCTGCGCTACTGGCTTGCCGCCGGCGGCCTGAACCCGGGTTTTTACACGCCCGGCGATGTCGGCGGCACGGTCGACGCGGACGTCCAGCTCTCGGTTACCCCGCCGCCGCAGATGCCTGCCACGCTCGAGGCCGGCACCATCGAAGGCTATTGCGTGGGCGAGCCGTGGAACCAGGCGGCGGTGCAGAAGAAGATCGGCGTGCCGATCATCACCGACAACGAAGTCTGGCATGACAACCCCGAGAAGGTCTTCGGCCTGCGCAAGGACTTCGCCGAGAAGTATCCGGGCACGACCGCAGCCATGCTGCGTGCGATCATCAAGGCGCAGCAGTGGCTCGATGCCGATGGCGGCAAGAACCGCGCCGAGGCGGTGAAGATCCTCTCGCAGCCCAACTATGTGGGCGCTGACGAGAAGGTGATTGCCGCATCGATGACCGGCAAGTTCACGTTCGAGCCGGGCGATACCCGCGATGCGCCCGGCTTCAACATCTTCTTCGACAAGAACGCCGGCTATCCGTTCTATTCGGACGCGATCTGGTATCTGACGCAGATGCGCCGCTGGGGCCAGATCCCCGAGGATCACGATGACCAGTGGTACATCGACCAGGCCAAGGCCGTCTATCGTCCCGACCTCTATCTGGCAGCTGCCAAGGGCCTTGCCGAAAAGGGCGTGATCCCTGCCGATGCGATCCCCGAAACCGACGGTTTCAAGCCGGTCGACAACGGCTTCATGGATCACATCCCCTACGATGGCCACAAGCCGAATGCCTATATCCAGTCGCTCAAGATCGGTCTGAAGAAGGGCCAGAAGGTGACGGCTTCCGGCGTGACCGGCGGCTGACACCCAAGCTAATCCGAGGAGAATTTCGATGGCAACCGCCTTTGCCGATGTAGAGCCGAAGGGAATGGCTCAGGCCCAGTCGGAGAACCCCGTGACCCAAGCTGCAACCGAGCCGGCTGCGTCCGAAAGCAAGGCCGAAAAGGCCGCGCCGCCGGCAGTCCTGGCCAAGGTGCAGGACGTCATTGCGAAATTCGGCAAGGGGCTGATTGCCCCGATCCTCGGAATCGCGGCATTCCTTGCCATCTGGGCGGCTCTCGCCCCGCAGGTCGACACCTCGCTCGGCGCGCTTCCTGGCCCCTTGGAAGTCGCCGAGCAGGGTGTTGCCCTGTACGATGAATGGCAGGCAGCGAATGTCGCCAAGGCCGAGTTCTACGAGGCGCAGGACGGCCGCATCGCGGCGGGAACCCAGGCGGTGGCCTTTAACTATGCCGGTCCGCCGACCTTTCTCGACCAGGTGCTGACCTCGCTCAAGACGGTCGCGCTCGGGTTCATCCTGGCCACGGTGTTCGCCGTGCCCATCGGCCTTGCCGCGGGCCTTTCGCCGATGTTCAACGCCGCGATCAATCCGCTGGTGCAGATCATGAAGCCGGTCAGCCCGCTCGCCTGGCTGCCGATCGTGACCATGGTCGTCTCGGCGACGGTTTCCAGCGCCGACCCGATGCTGGCCAAGAGCTTCGTCATCTCGGCCATCGTCGTTATGCTCTGCTCGCTGTGGCCGACGCTGATCAATACCGCCATCGGCACCGCCTCGATCGACAAGGACCTGCTTAACGTCGGCCGCGTGCTCAAGCTCGGCTGGTTCGCGAAGCTGACCCGCCTCGTCCTGCCCAGCTCGCTTCCCTACATCTTCACCGGCATGCGCCTCTCGTTGGGCGTGGGCTGGATGGTGCTGATCGCCGCGGAAATGCTCGCCCAGAACCCTGGCCTCGGCAAGTTCGTGTGGGATGAGTTCCAGAACGGTTCCAGCCAGTCGCTTGCCCGGATCATGTTCGCGGTGATCGTGATCGGCCTGATCGGCTTCCTGCTCGACCGGATCATGATGATGCTCCAGTCGCTCGCCAACCGTAACCACACGATCTGATCGTCAACCCCACCAGCCGAAGGAAACAGACAATGGCCACGATCCTTTCGCTCAAGGGTGTCTCCAAGTCCTACTCGTCCAAGGCGAAGGGCGGACAGAATGGCGGCGTCACGCAAGTGCTCGAGGGTATCGACCTCGATGTCGAGGAGGGCGAATTTATCGCCATCCTCGGCTTCTCGGGCGCGGGCAAGACGACGCTGATCTCCTCGATCGCCGGACTGATCGAGCCCGACGCGGGCGAGATCCTGCTGCACGGCAAGCAGATCGAGGGGCCCGACAAGGACCGTGGCCTCGTTTTCCAGTCCTATTCGCTGTTCCCCTGGCTGACGGTCGAAAAGAATGTCGCGCTGGCCGTCGATGCCGTCCACAAGGACCGCAGCAAGCAGGACCGTGCGGCACTGGTGAAGCAGAAGATCGAACTGGTCGGTCTGGGCCACGCGATGGACCGCAAGCCCGCCCAGCTTTCCGGCGGCATGCGCCAGCGCGTCTCGGTGGCCCGCGCACTGGCGATGGAGCCGGAGATCCTGCTTCTCGACGAACCGCTTTCCGCGCTCGACGCACTGACCCGCTCCAAGCTCCAGGATGAGATCGAGCGTATCCGCAAGGAAGAAAAGCGCACCATTATCCTCGTCACCAACGATGTCGACGAGGCACTCCTGCTGGCCGATCGGGTCGCGATCCTGACGCCTGCGCCTGCCGCCACGATCGGGCGGATCTTCGAAGTCGACGTGCCGCGCCCGCGCGACCGCGAAGCGGTGAACGACGATCACCACTTCCAGTCGCTGCGCAAGCAGATCGTCGCCTACCTCGGCATGCTCAACGAGCAGGGGTCAAGCGTGGGCGAAAGCTCTGTCGAACTGCCCGAAGTGGTGCCGCTGGACCTGTTCGCGGGCAAGGAAGCCGAGCTTCCCGCAGCCTATACCGAAGCCGCGAAGACCGCGGTGGAGCGGCGCTACATGGAGTTCTACAAGCTCCACAAGGTCTACCCGACGCCCAAGGGGCCGCTGACCGTCGTCGAAGACTTCAATCTCCTGATGGACAAGGGCGAATTCATCTCGCTCATCGGACACTCGGGCTGCGGCAAGTCGACCGTGCTGACGATGGCGGCCGGCCTCAACGAGATCAGCAAGGGCGGCATCATCCTCGATAACCGCGAGGTGGACGTTGCGGGGCCGGACAAGGCGGTGGTTTTCCAGGCGCCGAGCCTGATGCCCTGGCTTACCGCGCGCCAGAACGTCGCGCTGGGGGTCGAGCGGGTCTATCCGCATGCGTCCAAGGCCGAGCGCCGCGACATCGTCGACTATTACCTCGACCGCGTGGGCCTCGCCGATGCCAAGGAGAAGATGGCGGCGGAGATGTCCAACGGCATGCGCCAGCGTGTCGGCATTGCCCGCGCCTTCGCGCTTTCGCCGCGCTTGCTGCTGCTCGACGAGCCCTTCGGCATGCTCGACAGCCTGACGCGCTGGGACCTGCAGGACGTGCTGGTCGAGACCTGGAACCGCACCAAGGTCACCGCGATCATGGTCACCCACGACGTCGACGAGGCGATCCTGCTGGCCGACCGCGTGGTGATGATGACCAATGGCCCGCAGGCCACCATCGGCAAGGTTCTGAAGGTCGACCTGCCGCGCCCGCGCGATCGCAAGGCGCTGCTCGATCATCCCAAGTTCTACCAATACCGGCAGGAAGTGCTGCACTTCCTGGCCGAATACGATCACGGACCGGCGGCCAAGGCCGCCTGATACAAAGATGGCCGCACGCGCGCAAAGCGCGGCGGCCGCGAACGCGCGCGCTCATGAGGGGCGGCGACGGGCAATGGAGTCCGTTCGTCCGACGCGCACAAGCGGATCGCACGGTCCGCACCGGGAGAGGGTCATAGCGGCGGGCAACGGTGTCTGCCTTCGTTCCTGTTCGGAAGGGGCGCCGGGGGATGGCGCCCGTGGAGGCTTACGCATATGAAAATGACTCTCTCGCTTGCCGCTCTGGCCGCCACTGTCGCCACGCTTGGCCTGTCTGCGCCAGCACAGGCCAAGGTCGGGGACCCGGTCAAGGTCAGTGACGATGTAACCATCGACCCCATCATCGACGGTGTCCTGCGTTATGAACACGTCGACCAGGACGATATCAATCTCGATGCAGATGCCGTGACCGTGCGCCTGCGCGCGGGCGCCGAAGTGTCCACCCACGGCCTGTCGCTGCTGGCCGAAGGCGAGGGCACCCTGGCGATCGTCGACCATTACAACGACACTATTCCCGGCAATAACGGATATCTGGGCGCAGAGCCCTATTCGGTCGTGGCCGATCCGCAGAACGTCGAACTCAACCGTCTGCAGGTGGCTTATGCGGCCAAGGGCAGCAAGGTGACCATCGGCCGCCAGCGCATAATTCTCGACAATGCCCGTTTCGTCGGCAATGTCGGCTGGCGCCAGAACGAGCAGACTTTCGATGCAATTCGCGCCGAGACCAAGATCGGTCCGGTGATGTTCGATGGCACTTACGCCATTTCCCAGCGCACGATCTTCGGTGCGGACAGCCCGAACGAATACTTCGATGGAGACATGTTCCTCGTCCAGGGCGGGCTGGACCTGAAAGTCGCCAAGGTGAAGGGCTTCGCCTACCTGCTCGACTACGACAGCCGTCTCGCCTACTCGAGCCAGACTTACGGCGTGCTCGCCAATGGCGCCATTCCGCTCGGCGATGCGTTCAAGCTGAACTTCTCGGTGACTTATGCACGCCAGAGCGATTACAAGCTCAATCCGGTCAACTATGCCGCGGATTACATCAATGCCGAACTGGGCGCATCGGTCATGGGCTTCGGGCTCAAGGCCGGATATGAGGAACTGGGCAGCGATGACGGCGTAGCCGCCTTCCAGACCCCGCTGGCCACCGCCCATGCCTTCAACGGCTGGGCCGACCTGTTCCTGACCACGCCGGCGGCAGGTCTGCGTGACTATTACGGCGGCTTCACCAAGAAGATCGGCGACGCCGGTCCGCTCAAGGGCCTGAACGGCGCGGTCGTCTATCACAAGTTCGAAAGCGATTTCGGCAGCGTGAACTATGGCCAGGAATGGGATGCCAGCCTGGGCTTCTCGATCAGGAACTACGCCGTTCTGCTCAAATACGCGAATTACGATGCCAAGAACTTCGGTACCGATACCGAGAAGTTCTGGCTGCAACTGGCATTCAAGTACTGACCGACTTGAGGAGGGGAACTGGCTGCAGTTCAGGCATGGCCGAGCAAATGCCGAAGCAATGCCCGGGCTGCAGCCGGAACCGAACGATTTCAAACGAAGGAAAAGTCTAGCGTACGCATTGAACCTTTTATCTGGCAACGGGGAGTATTCGTAGATGGCATATCTTGCGCCTTCAGAATTTGTCACCAAGCTGATCGATGCTGGTGAATCGAAGATCATGATGTCGACCAAGGACACGCTGGTTCGCGCCTACATGGCCGGTGCCACGCTGGCCCTTGCTGCGGCTTTTGCCGTTACCATCAACGTCCAGACCGGTCAGCCGCTGGCGGGCGCCGTCCTGTTCCCGGTCGGCTTCTGCATGCTCTACCTGCTCGGCTACGACCTCCTGACCGGTGTATTCGTGCTGGCCCCGCTTGCGGTATGGGACAAGCGGCCGGGCTGCAACTGGTCCGGTGTCCTGCGCAACTGGGGGCTCGTTTTCACCGGCAACTTCGCCGGGGCCCTGACGACAGCCGTGCTTATGGCCATCTACTTCACATATGGTTTTGCCGCCGAGCCAAGCGAAGTGGGTGTTAAACTCGCGGGCACCGGTGTCGCCCGCACGGTGGGCTATGCCGAATACGGCATGGCCGGCTGGCTGACGATCTTCGTGCGCGGCATGCTGTGCAACTGGATGGTCTCGACCGGCGTCGTGGGTGCCCAGATCTCGACCACCGTATCGGGCAAGGTGATCGCGATGTGGATGCCGATCATGCTGTTCTTCTACATGGTCTTCGAGCACTCGATCGTGAACATGTTCCTGTTCCCGACCGCGCTGATGCTCGGCGGTAACTTCACCATAGGCGATTACTTCTGGTGGAACGAGATCCCGACCGTCCTGGGCAACCTGGTCGGCGGCCTGACCTTTACCGGTCTCATGCTCTACACCACGCATGCTCGTACCGGCGCGAAGCGCGTGGTCAAGATGGCAGCCTGAGCTATCCTGCTGGCTGCATTCGATCGGGAGGGGCCCAGCAAACCCTCCCGATCCCTTTCCCGATTACCTGAGCCTGCCGCAGGCGAGGACGGATCCTTGCGAAACCAGCTTGCCGTAACCATCGGCCAGTATTCGACGGCCGGAACCAAGGAGGCGAACCAGGACTTCCATGGCGCCTTGGTTCCCGATGGCGAGGAACTGTGGACCAAGGGCGTGGCCCTTGCCCTGGCGGACGGGATCAGCACGAGCGCGCTGGGCGCGGCAGCGGCGGAGACCGCGGTAAAGTCCTTCCTTACAGACTATTTCGCGACCTCCGAAGCCTGGTCGGTCCAGACCAGCGCGGCCCGCGTGATCTCTGCGACGAATTCCTGGATGCACGCGCAGAACCTCAAGGGGCGCGGCACGAACCTGTCCGACGGGGAGCGCGAGCGGGGCATGGTCTGCACGCTCTCGGCGCTGGTTCTCAAGTCGCGCTCGGCCTACGTCTTTCATGTCGGCGATGCGCGCGTGGCGCGGGTCGCCGGCTCGGTCCTCGAGCCGCTGACCGAACCGCACCGCGTCTATCTGGGCGGGGGGGAGAGTTATCTTGCCCGCGCGCTCGGGATCGACAGGCGCGTCGAGATCGACCGCCGCAAGGTGCCGGTGGCGAGGGGCGACATCTTCATCCTGACGAGCGACGGCGTCCACGACGTGCTGCCCGACACTGCCTTCCTCGAGGCGGCGAGGGGAGAGGACCTCGACGCGGCGGCGCGCTTCCTCGCCGATGCCGCGCTGGCGGCAGGCAGCGAGGACAATCTCACGGTCCAGATCCTTCGCGTGGAGGACTTGCCGCAAAGCGACCTGGACGATCTTGCGGGGGAAGAGGCGGCGCTGCCGCCTGCGCCGCATCTGATTGCCGGGCAGGATTTCGAAGGCTTCACGGTCCTGCGCGAGCTGCATGCCGGGCATCGCAGCCACGTCTATCTCGCGCGCGATGATGAGACCTGGCAGCGGGTGGCGATCAAGGTGCCCTCCACCGAAAATGGTGCGGATCCGGCAGAGCTGCGCCGCCTGATGCTGGAGGAATGGATCGCGCGGCGCGTCAGGAATACGCACGTTCTGGGCGCGCCCGCTGCGCGAGCGTCTCGCCGACATGCCTATGCGGTTACCGAATTTCTCGAAGGCGCGACCCTGGAAGACTGGGTCGGGTTCCAGTCCGGGACCACCGACCTTGTGGCCATACGTTCGATCGTGAAGCAGGTCGCCTCCGGCCTGCAGGCGCTTCATCGGCTAGAGATCCTCCATCGCGACCTGCGACCCGCCAACGTCATCGTCGACAGTGAGGGGACGGCCCGGATCATCGACTTCGGCTCCGCACTCGTGGCCGGGCTCGACGAGCTGGCGCCGCGGGCGGAGGACGCGATGTTCGCCGGGACCATGCAGTTCACTGCGCCGGAAATATGGCTGGGCGCTGGCGCAAGCCGGAAGTCCGATCTGTGGTCGCTTGGCGCAATCGCCTATTTCATGCTGACCCGCAGCCTTCCCTACGGTGTGCGTCTCAGCGCCGCGCGTACACGGGCGGCGCAGAGGAAGCTGGCCTATATCCCGGCGAGCGAGATCAACCCCGAAGTGCCCGACTGGATGGATGCCGCACTGGCACGGGCACTCGCGCTCGATCCGGCGGATCGCTACGAAGAACTGTCCGAATTCACGTACGACTTTGCCCATCCCAATACCGCGCTTGCCGCGCCGCCGCCGCGTCCCTGGCTGGCTCGGCGACCGGAACGCTTGTGGCAGGCGATCAGCGCCGCCCTGGCGCTGGCCCTTGCCCTGTCCATCGCGACACGCGGCAACGAGCGCGAGCCTGGCGCTAGTCATGGCAGCGCCAATAGAGTTTCCACCCCCAGAACCGAGGAGATCCCGGAATGATGACCAAGGCCGATGTCACCGACATGATCTATGAAAAGAAGCGCGCTGGCGGCGTGACCTGGGCGCAGATCGCCGAGATGGCCGGGATGCAGGAAGTCTTCGTGACGTCGGCATGCCTCGGCATGAATTCGCTTCCGCGCGAGAGCGCCGACAAGGTTGCTAAAGGCCTGGGCCTGCCGCAGGAGGCAGCGGTCGTGCTGGCCGAATATCCCAAGAAGATGTTCGAGGCGACCGTCCCCACCGATCCGTGCATCTACCGCTTCTACGAGATTGTCGGCGTCTATGGCGAAACGCTGAAGGAACTGATTCAGGAAAAGGGTGGCGATGGCATCATGAGCGCCATCGACTTCGACATGACCGTCGAGAAGATCCCCAACGAGAAGGGCGATCGCATCGAAGTGAAGATGTCGGGCAAGTTCCTTCCCTACAAGAGCTGGTAAGGGGAACTACCACAGGTCGGCCGTCATGCTGAATTCGTTTCAGGGTGACGGTCGCCAGGTTCAGACTGTTCGCCTTTCCACCGCCATTCCATCCGGGGCAAGGCCGATCTGTAATCATAAACATCTGATTTATATGTATAATCAACCTTTTCCTGCTGCACTGCAAAAAACCGTCTTGCGCCGCGCACGGCGAATCGGTTAAACAAGCCCAAGCGAGAAAGCGTCCGTCCACCGTTGGACGAATTGAGCGCCTCGCCTTCAGATTTACAGACGCGTGGCAACGACGCCGCCCGTACCTTTCCCGATCGGGAACAGGCACGAGGCGGTTTTTTTGTGTGCGCGTTGCGAACGGAGACGTGACGTGAATGCACCGATGAACTTCGAGAAGGGCGACCTTCCCGGCCAGGGCCGGGAAAGGCTCGTGGTAATCGGCAACGGCATGGCGGGTTGCCGCGCCGTCGAGGAAATCCTGGCGCGCGATCCGAAGCGCTTCGACATCACCATTTTCGGCGCCGAGCCGCGGGTGAACTACAATCGCATCATGCTTTCTCCGGTTCTGGCCGGTGAGAAGACCTTCGACGAAATCGTCATCAATACCCAGCAATGGTACGATGATAACGGCATCACGCTGATCTCGGGCGACAAGGTCGATCACATCGACCGCGAGGCGATGACGGTGATTTCCGCGTCCGGCCGCGCCGAACCCTACGACCGGCTGCTGATCGCCACCGGCTCCGATCCCTTCATCATTCCCGTGCCGGGCAAGGACCTCGATGGCGTCGTTACTTTCCGCGACCTCGATGACGTCGACAAGATGCTCGGTGCGGCCGAAGCCGGCAACGCCAGGGGCGGCGGCAATGCCGTCGTCATCGGCGGCGGCCTGCTCGGCCTCGAAGCGGCCCACGGCCTCTCGCTGCGCGGGATGAAGGTCACGGTCATCCACCTCATGCCCACGCTGATGGAACGCCAGCTCGACGAGGCAGCCGGCTGGCTGCTCAAGACCGAGCTGGAACGCCGTGGCCAGACCATCCTGACCGGCGCGAATACCAGGGAAATCCTCGGCAAGGACGGCAAGGTCGCCGGGGTCATGCTGGATGACGGCACCGAGATCCCGGCCGACATCGTCGTCATGGCCGTCGGCATCCGCCCGGCCACCGGCCTTGCCCGCGCCGCCGGCCTCGAGGTCGAGCGCGGCATCATGGTCGACGACCACATGGTCACGTCCGATCCGGCGATCCTCTCCGTGGGCGAATGCGTCCAGCACCGCGGCATGTGCTACGGCCTCGTCGCGCCGCTCTGGGACATGTGCCGTGCCCTGGCCGACTTCGTTACCGAGAGCCCGACCGGCTATGAAGGCTCGGTCACGTCGACCAAGCTGAAAGTCTCGGGGATCGACCTGTTCTCGGCCGGGGATTTCTCCGGCGGCGAGGACTGCGAGGACATCGTCATGCGCGATGCTTCGCGCGGGGTGTACAAGCGCGTCATCGTCAAGGACAACAAGGTCCTGGGCGCAGTGCTTTACGGCGATACTGCCGACGGCTCCTGGTACTTCGACCTGATGAAGAAGGGCGAGGATGTTTCCGAAATCCGTGAGGCCCTGATCTTCGGCCAGGCCTTCGCGTCCGGGGGTGCGCTCGCGGACCCTAACGCCGCCGTTGCTGCCCTCTCGGACGATGCCGAGATCTGCGGCTGCAACGGCGTTTCCAAGGGCGCCGTCGTCCAGTGCATCACCGGCGGGGCACACTCGCTCGATGCCGTGCGCAGCGGCTGCAAGGCCTCGGCCTCCTGCGGTTCGTGCACGGGCCTCGTCGAAAGCCTGCTGGCGGTGACGCTGGGCGGCGAAGTCGAGAGCGGCCCGAAGACGATGTGCAAGTGCACCAGTTTTACCCATGACGACGTACGCAAGCTGATCGTGGAGAAGCAGCTCAAGGTCATTCCCGAGGTCATGCAGGAACTGCACTGGACGACGCCGGATGGCTGCGCCTCGTGCCGCCCCGCGCTCAACTATTATCTGCTCTGCGCGTGGCCGGGCGAATACGAAGACGACCAGAAGAGCCGCTTCGTCAATGAACGCCTTCATGCCAATATCCAGAAGGACGGCACTTACTCGGTCGTCCCGCGCATGTGGGGCGGGCTTACCAACCCCACCGAACTGCGTGCGATTGCCGATGTCGTCGAGAAGTACAACGCGCCGATGGTCAAGGTGACCGGCGGACAACGCCTCGACATTTTCGGCATCAAGAAGGAAGACCTGCCTGCCGTCTGGGCCGACCTCAATGCCGCCGGCATGGTCTCGGGCCACGCCTACGGCAAGTCGCTGCGCACGGTGAAAACCTGCGTCGGTTCCGAATGGTGCCGCTTCGGTACGCAGGATTCGACCGGGCTTGGCGTCAAGATCGAGAGGATGACCTGGGGCTCGTGGATGCCCCACAAGTTCAAGATCGCCGTCAGCGGTTGCCCGCGCAATTGCGCCGAGGCGACGATCAAGGACTTCGGGGTCGTCTGCGTCGACTCCGGCTACGAACTGCACATCGCCGGTAATGGCGGCATCAAGGTCCGCGCGACCGACCTGCTCTGCAAGGTCGATAGCGAGGAAGATGCGCTCGAGATGTGCGCTGCCTTCATTCAGCTCTACCGGGAGGAAGCACATTATCTCGAGCGCACAGCTCCCTGGGTCGAACGGGTCGGGCTCGAATACGTGAAGGACAAGCTGGCCGAGGATGGCGCCGTCCGGACCTACGCCGCCCGGTTCCTCTATTCGCAGCAATTCATGCAGGACGATCCCTGGGCCAAGCGGGCCGCGGGAGACCGAAAGGACCTGCACGCCCACATCGCCACCGTGCGTCCGCTGGACATGGCCCTGGAACTGGAGAAGGCATAATGATCGGCGACTGGCTTGATATCGGACCGATCTCGCAGATCGAAGCCGGCACCGCGCGCACCCTTCCGGTGGAAGGGGGCGAGGAAATCGCGGTGTTCCACACGATGCGCAACGAATTCTTCGCGCTGCGCAACAAGTGCCCGCACAAGCAGGGGCCGCTCAGCCAGGGCATCGTCCACGGTGACGTCGTGACCTGCCCGCTGCACAACTGGAACATCTCGCTGCGCAGCGGCAAGGCGCTGGGCGATGACGAGGGCTGCGTCCCGACCATTCCGCTCAAGGTCGATGCCGGGCGCATCTACCTGCTGCGTTCCGCCGTTATCGGCACAGGCGAGACGGATACCGCCCAGACCCGGGCGGCGGCCTGATCGCCATGAAGGTGATCCGCACGACTTGCGCCTATTGCGGAGTAGGCTGCGGCATCACTGCCGAGGTTTCCGGCGATGGTGATCGGGGGGTCGCCATCGTCGGGGATCGGCAGCATCCGGCGAACAGCGGCCGGCTATGCTCTAAGGGCACCCACCTTGCCGAGACGGTAGGGCTGGAGGGCCGCCTGCTCAGGCCGATGATCGGCCAGGGCGAGGCGAGCTGGGACGACGCGCTCGATCTCGTCGCCGACCGGATGAGCGACTGCATCGCCCGGCACGGGCCCGAAAGCGTCGCCTTCTATGTCTCGGGACAATTGCTCACCGAAGACTATTACGTCGCCAACAAGCTGATGAAGGGCTTCGTCGGCAGCGGCAATATCGACACCAATTCGCGGCTTTGCATGGCGAGCGCAGTGGCCGCCCATAACCGCGCCTTCGGCGAGGATGTCGTGCCGTGCTCTTACGAGGATCTGGACGCCACCGACCTTGTCCTGCTGGTCGGCTCGAACACCGCCTGGTGCCACCCGGTCGTCTGGCAGCGCATCGAGAAGACGCGCGAGCGGCGCGGCACCAAGATCGTGGTCATCGATCCGCGCCGTACCGAGACAGCCGAACAGGCCGACCTGCACGTGCCGATCGCCCCCGATGGCGATACCGCGCTGTTCAACGCCCTGCTGGCCGAGATGAACCGGCGCGGCAAGCTGGACCCTGCATTCCTGCGCGATCGGGTCGAAGCCGACGCCGGCTTCTGGGATGGGCTTGACTGCGATCCCGGCGTAACCCCGGGACTCTTTGCCAAGCTGTGCAATATCGTTGCCGAGCATCCGCGCATGGTCACCCTGTTCAGCCAGGGGGCGAACCAGTCGGTAGGCGGCACCGACAAGGGCAATGCGATCATCAACTTCCACCTCGCGACAGGCCGGATCAACCGGATTGGCGCGGGGCCGTTCAGCATCACCGGCCAGCCCAATGCAATGGGTGGTCGCGAGGTGGGGGGACTGGCCAACACGCTCGCGTGCCATCTCGGATTTTCCGAGCAGGAACGCGCCGATGTCTCGGCCTTCTGGGCCGCGCCCAACATATGCGCCGGGCCCGGCCTCAAGGCGGTCGACATGTTCCGCGCCATTCATCAGGGCAAGATCAGGTTCCTCTGGGTCATGGCCACCAATCCGGCCGTCTCGCTGCCCGATAGCCAATTCGTGCGCGAAGCACTTTCGCGTTGCCCGACCGTGGTCGTCTCCGACATCATTGCCGATACCGACACGGCCAGGTTCGCCCACGTCCGCCTGCCTGCGCATGGCTGGGGAGAGAAGGACGGCACCGTCACCAATTCCGAACGCTGCGTCAGCCGCCAGCGTGCCCTATTCGCTGCGCCGGGGCAGACCCGCGCCGACTGGAAGATCATGGCCGACGTCGCGGCGCGGATGGGCTGGGCGGAGAGTTTCGCCTGGGACAAGCCTGCGCAGATCTTCCGTGAATACGCGCTCATGACGTCGCTTTCCAAGGCGCGCGGAAAGGTCCTCGACCTGACGCATCATGCCCGGCTGAGCGACGATGATTACGAAGCGATGGAGCCGTTCCAGTGGGGCGGCGAGCGGCCGCTGGCCTGGCGCTTCCCTACGGAGAGCGGCAAGGCCCGGCTCGTGTCGGTGCGGCCACCGGCGCCGGTGACGAGCGCCGATTTCCCGCTGCGTCTAAACACCGCGCGCTATCGCGACCAATGGCACACGATGACGCGCACCGGTCTGTCGGCCACGCTTTCGCAGCACCGTCCCGAGCCGCTGCTGGAAGTGCATCCCGCCGATGCCGAAACCTTCGGCCTTGTCGATGGCGGCCTCGGCAGGGTCGAGACGGCAAGCGGATCGGCAGTCTATCGGGTTCAGGTGTCCACGGGGCAACGCCGCGGCGAAGTCTGCGTGCCGATGCACTGGACCGACGCCATGGCCGGGGAAGGGCGCTCCAACCGTTTGCCCTCACAGGCGGTGGATCCCGTTTCCGGCCAACCCGGATTCAAGAACGGCGCCGCGCGTGTCGTCGCCCTTTCGCCCGCGTGGCGGGCCTTCGTCGTGCGCGGTGACGTCATCGCGCCCGAGGGACTGCTGTACTGGACCCGTTCGCGCATCAAGGCGGGCTGGCTCTATGAACTCGCGGGCGAAGGGGCGATCGACATCAGCGCGTTGCTGCCCGACGGCGAACGGCTGGAAGTCGCCGACATTGCGCGCGGCATGCGCCGCATCGCGGTGCGCGGGGAAGGGGGCTCGCTCGTTGCCGCAGCCTATCTCACCCGCTCGGGCGAACTTCCCTCGCGCGGCTGGGTGGCCGACCAGCTCGGCCTTGACGAAGCTAGCACGGCAGAACTGCTTGCCGGACGCCCCAGCACGCCCTTGCCGGATCGCGGTCCGATCGTCTGCGTCTGCCACGGCGTGGGCGAGAAGGACATCGAACTGGCGGTCAACGAGGGCGCGGCGACAGTGGCCGAAGTGGGCGGTTGCACCCGCGCAGGCACCAACTGCGGATCGTGCCGGCCGGCGATTGCCCGGTTGCTGGAAGTCTGTTCGACGCTTGAAAGGGAAGCTGCAGAATGACCGATGTGTTCAAAGGGGACTTCCCGGCCGGATCGGTATGGCTGGTCGGTGCCGGTCCGGGCGATGCCGAATTGCTGACGCGCAAGGCCGAACGCCTGATCGGCGAGGCCAGCGTGGTCTTCTATGACGCCCTGGTCGGTCCCGAGATTCTCGAGATGGCCGCGCGCTCGGCACGCCTCGTCCATGTCGGCAAGCGATCCGGTCGCCACTCGAAAGACCAGGGCACGATCGACAGGCTGATTGTCGAAGCCGCGCTGCAGGGAGAGAAAGTCGTGCGTCTCAAAGGCGGAGACCCGGCAATCTTCGGCCGCGCCACCGAGGAACTCGACGCCTGCCGCGAAGCGGGCGTTATCGTGCGAATTTGCCCGGGCGTGACCGCCGCCAGCGCAGCGGCGGCCAGCCTTGGCGCCTCGCTGACCTTGCGCGGTCTTGCCCGCAAGCTGACTTTCGTGACCGCTCATGCGCGCGCCGGAGAGGAGCTGCAGCTCGACTGGTCGCGACTTGCCGATCCGGAAGGCACGCTCGCTGTCTACATGGGCAAGGCGGCGGCCCCGCAAGTCTCGGCCAGACTGATCGAGGCCGGTCTTCCCGCCGATACACCGGTTGCCCTGGTCGAAAGCGCCAGCCTGCCGCAGGAACGCCATTTCCATACCCGCCTCGACCTGCTCCCTCTTGCCGCCCGCACCGCGCTGGGAGACGGGCCCGCGCTGCTGCTGATCGGTCGGGCCATGGCCCGACCCGAAGACGCCGCGGTGGCAGTGCTGGAGGCCGGAACGGCAATCTGAAGGTTTACCCAGAGAGCGTCATTTTCTCAGACACCGTCATCCCAGCCTGCGCGGGGGTGACGAGATAAGCCCGATCATCCTGAGCCTGCCGAAGGGGCACGCGCAGCCCGCGGGCTCTAGTCCTTCCACCCATTCGCTTTCGCAGCCTTCTCCTGCTCCGCGTCGAGCGGGGCGCCCTTGGCCATGTCCTGCGCGGCGGCCATGAGTTCGGAATTGGCCGAGCCCGCCTGCCGGTATTCGGTCCCCTGCCGCGCCCCGCCGTTGATCGTGCGTTCGAGCACCCAGCCGTGATCGTCCTTGCAGGCGATACCGGAGGTGCCGCCGGAAGCGAAGACGCGACAGTAGTCGCCGTCGCCGCGCTGAAAGCTCGTCAGGATCTGGAGCGATCCCTTGTCGCTCGCAGCGGCCAGTTGGGTGTCCAGCCCGCGTTCCAGCGCGCCCGAGGCCACAAGCGTGCCATCGCGGTCGGTTACCGGGCCCTTGAGCGTAAGCTGGGTGCCCATGAACACCCCCAGGGCCAGCGAAGCGGCAATGGCGACGCCGGTGCCCCAGCGCTGCATGAACGGGCGCGCCCGGGCCGTCCCCCTGGCTTCCTGCGCGGCTTTCTTCGCCTTTTCGGCCCTCGCGGCGGCAAGGCTCACGACCTTGCGTTCCTCGGCCTGCGCGTCCTCTTCGGCCGCGGCGGCGATCATTTCCTTCCAGGCGTCCGGAACGGGCTCCTCGGCAACGGGATCGAGATGGCCGCGCAAGGCCGCCCGCAGCTTGCGTTCGGCATCGAGTCGCAAGGCGAGGTCGGGATCGGAAGCGATCGCGGCTTCGATCCGCGCAGCGTCGACCGGCGAAAGCTCGCCGTCGGCATAGGCCATCAGCTCTTCGTCGGTCACCTTCATGCCGCTTCTCCCAGTTCGCGCAAAAGGGCTTCGCGCCCGCGTCCCAGCCGCGAGGTCAGCGTTCCTTGCGGAATGCCGAGAATCTGCGCAGCTTCCTTGTAGCCGAAGCCTTCGACCATCACGAGAACGACCGCCTCGCGCTGTTCTTCGGGCAGGCGCTGCAGGGCCCGGTCGACATTGCCGAGTTCCACACGGTTCTCCGCGTCCCTGTCGCCGGCCACGCCCACGTTCGCGCCTTCGTCCTCATGGACGAAAGTCTGCGACCGGCGCGTTCTTGCCCTGACTTCGTCTATCCACTGGTTCCGCATGATCCTGTATACCCAAGCATCGAGCCGCGTGCCTTCCTGCCACTGCTGGCGGGCCTTCAGCGCCCGTTCGATCGTCTGTTGGCACAAGTCGTCGGCATCGGCACTGTCCTGTGTCAATCCGCGCGCAAACCGCCGCAATCGCGGCAGCAGCGCTGTCAGTTCCTCGCAGAAGCGTGTCGTGCTCATCGAATTGCCTTGCCTGGGGATGAAACGGATGGACGGGAACGTTTCATCCCTGAGTGCTATCTTTTTTGTTATCGGACAAGACCATGAAGACCCGGAACCTCAAGCGATGCGCCCTTGTATCGGCCGTGCTCCTGCTGATCGCAGGTCCGGCGCGCGCGCAGCTGGGCCTGCCGTTGCCCGGCAATCCGCTGGGCACCCTGGGGCAGGTGACGCAGGATCTGGGCGATATCGCCCGCGACGCGCTGGAGCCGGTGCGCGATGTGGCGCGAAGTGCCCGCAGCCTCGCGCGAGAACGGGTGCAGCGCCTGACCCGCTTTGCCCGCAGCAACCGGGAGACGGTGGAACTCGACGACACCGGCGCGCCCGCGCGGCGCGGGGAAGTGCTCCTGATCGATCCGGCCGGCGAGGACGTCGCCCGGGCCGAAGGCGCGGGTTATGGAGTGATCGAACAGGGAACTATCGAAGGTCTCGGCCTTGCCTATGCACGGTTGTCGGTGCCGGGCGGCCGCTCGCTGGGCAAGGCGATCCGGTCCCTGCGCAAGCTGCTTCCCGAGCGCGAAATCACGGCTGACCAGATACATTTTCCGTCCGGCAGCGCGTTGAGCGTGGCCGCATCGTCCGCCGCGAGGGCAGACCTGCCACTGGGCGGGACCGTTGGCGTGATCGACGGCGGGATCGCCGGGTCCGACCGGTTGGCCAGCCAGCGCGGGTTTGCCGAAGGGGCGCCCAAGGCCAGCGAACATGCTTCGGCGATCGCCTCGCTCCTTGCCGGTGCCGGAACGGCAAGGCTCTATGGCGCGGACGTCTATGGAGACGACCCGGCTGGCGGCAATGCGCTGGCGATTGCCAAGGCAATCGGCTGGATGCGTCAGAACGCCGTGCCGGTGGTCTCGATCAGCCTGGTCGGCCCGAAAAACCTGCTGCTCGCCAAAGCCATTGCCGCAGCGCGTGCGCACGGCATGGTCGTGGTCGCGGCCGTGGGCAATGACGGCGCCGCGGCGCCCCCGGCCTACCCGGCCAGTTACCCGGGCGTCGTTGCCGTGACCGGGGTCGATGGCAAGGGCCGCGTCCTGATCGAGGCCGGCAAGGCGCTGCATCTCGATTACGCGGCTCCGGGAGCGGACATGTCTGCGCTGGTGCCCGGCCGGGGGCGCATACCCTTGCGCGGGACCTCCTTTGCCGCGCCGCTTGCCGCGGCCCGCATTGCGGCCCGGTATCCGCGCCTCGGCAGCTCCGTAGCGGCGCTCAAAGCGGTCGATTCAGAGGCGGTCGATGGATCGGGCCGGACCGGGCGCGGGGTGCTCTGCGGGGCCTGCCGTAAGGGCGCCTGACCGACAAAGTCAAAAAACTTTCAAAAAAATCGGCCCCCGCGCGGATGAAAGGCAAAGTGCCATCCGTTCCTTCCACCAGAGACCCCCGAGGCAAGGTTCACGCCGAAGGGAAGGAAAGCAAAGGAAGGAGCAAGATCATGAAGAAGCTCACATTCGCAACTGCAATCGCTACCCTGGCACTCGTCGCCCTGCCGGGCGCAGCCAATGCCCAGTTGCTTGGCGGGGGCAGCCTTGGGGGCGGCCTCGGCGGCTCGATCGGCGGAACCCTTGGCGGGAGCGTCGGGAGCGTCGGCAGCACCATTGGCGGCGCCGGTAGCGCCATGGGCGACATCGGGGTTTCGCGCGCCGGCCGCACCGTGACGTCCACCGTCAACGGCTCGGGCGAGGCGTCGGCCTCCAAGTCGGTCACGGCTCCCGATGTTTCCGCGCCGGACGCTTCCGCATTGACCGGCAAGGCCACTAGTGCCGCCGCCAATGCCCGCGACCGCGCCACCGGCCTTGTCGGTACCGCGCGTGATACCGCCGGCAACGCGGTGGGCGGCGCCAAGGGTGCGCTCGGTTCGGCCAGCGGCAACGCCATGGGGTCGGCGACCGGGGCGGCTTCGGGTTCCGCCAATGGCTCGGGCACGAGCGGCTCGGCTTCCGGTTCGGCGAACTCGGCCCTGACCGGTTCTACGGACCTGCCGGTCGGCTCGGCGCCATCGGCTTCGCAGCTGACAGATGCCGCCGGTAGTGCGGTCGGCGCCGTGCGCGATCGGGCCACCGCACTGGGATCGCAGGTTCGTGACGCGGCCGGCAACGCCGCCAGCACGGCTGCCAGCACCCAGGCAAGCGGTAACGGCAGCGGTTCGGCCAATGCTTCGGCCGGTAATGCCAGCTCCAGCGCATCGGGTTCGGGCAGTGGCTCGGCCTCGAAGGAAGGCGCCAGCGGTTCGGCCAGCTTGGGCGTGAACGTCAGCACGACCGACGGCGCCTGAACCGAAACGGGCCTGAAACCCGTCCCCCCGCTCTTTCAGGTCCCGCGGCCCAGCGTCCCGAAGGTCAATCAGACCGCGGGGCGCTGGGCCGCCCGATTCTGCAAGGAGCCTGCTACCCCTTCTGGAGATAGATGAGGATCGGGTAGTTCGGCACCGCAACGCTGATGTTGCGTCCACCCCGAACCTTGATCTTTACGGTCGTATCCTCCAGCGGGTCGAAAGCCACGGCCTTGATCTTCCCGCTGCCGAACCATGTAACCAGATCCACCTGCTTCGTAGGCATCTGGGCCGGACCCGCGTAAGTCTGGTCCCAGCGCCAGAACGGAGCCCGGCTCCACAGCGCAACGATCAGGCTGCCATCTTCGCGCTGGAGCGGAAGTATGCCGATCGATCCGTCCGCCGTCTTCAGCCTGGCCCCGATCGGGCCGTCGTTCCTGTCGGAGCGGGTCTTGACCAGGAACCCGGTCAGGCGGTGAAGCGCCTTTGCCGCCGCCTTGGGCCGATGTTCGAAAGTGAAGAGGCCGAAGTGAAATTCCGGCTCCGTTCCCTTGGGATCGCGCTTCTCGTCCAGCAGTTCATAGATGTAGCTACGCCTGATGCCGCTCTCGGCGCCCTCGAAATAGGCGGTGAGGACCAGCTTGGCCTGGGCGACTTCATCGATGCCGAGCTGCGTGTAGTTGGCCCAGTACGGCTTGCCCTCGGGCCAGCCTTCGGGAAGCGTGAAATTGCCGAATTCGGTATTGGCGCGCGGTGCCTTTGCTGCCTTGCCGGTGTATTTGTCGAACGCGCTTCGAATCGCCGGTCCGGGCTGCTGTGCATTGTTGCTATAGGCATGGACATTCGCCCAGTCCGCCATTCCCGACAGGTCCGAAACCGCTTCTCCGCCCGTGAAATAGAGCACGGGCAGGTGCGAAAGGTCGGCATGCGCCTTGACCTTGGCATAGAGATCGCGCTGCGCGGCGCGCCCCGCTTCGTCCTTGTGTAGGCCGCGATAGCTGACGGGCCAGTTGTTGATCTCGTTGAAGCCCTCGATACTCACGACCGCCCCGGGGGCCTGGGCCATGAGGTTTGCCGCGAAATTGACGTTCCGGTCCATCTGGTCCGCCGTCGCGATCAGGTTGAAGCGCAGGCCTTCGGAGGCGAGGCGGGCATAGTCGGAGAGCGGTACGGTGTCGCCGCCGTCGTGGGTCCGCACGTGGACCAGTCCCAGATAGCGCATGTCGTCGCGAACCCGGTCGAGCTGGGCATAGGCGCCGTCGGTGAAGTTGAGGTGGACATTGACCCCCATGGAGTCGACGAATTGCGCTTCGGTGATTGCGCCTTCGGTCACGTCGGCCTGCTTGTGGCTTGCGCCTTCAAGCGCCGGGCCGTGGCAGGCAATCACCGCCACCAGTGACAGGATCGTGTATCCGAACGGTTTCATCGCAGCGTCGCCGACAGGAAAGGGATGGAGGCGCCTGAAGACCAGGCGGGCCACTGCCTGCAGTTTGCACGCCGCACCGGCGACTGCAAGGCAAGCAGCCGCGCAAGAGTATAGACCGGGCCCCTGCGAACTACTCTTCCGGGTTAAATGCCAATGGACGATACCTGCACCCGCGCATGTCCGACTATTGTCAGGGCATAGGGGAAGTCTCGCGAAGTCACGCCGAAATCCTGAAAGGGTCGTCGTGAAACGATTGAGAAAATGTATTTGCGGGGAACGATGCGCGAAGCTCTCAAGTCCATTCTCGGTCCGGTTCTGAAGCGGGCAACCAGCAAGTACGTGGCCGGCGAAACTCTGGAAGATGCTGCCGAGCTGGCCTTGCGTGCCGGCCAGCAGAACCTGCGCTGCACCTTGTGTTACTGGAACGACGGAACCGAAGACCCCGAAATTGTCGTGCGCGAATATTCGAGGATCCTCTCGCTGGTCGGCGAGGGCCGCATCAATGGCGCGCTCGCCGCCAAACTGCCCGCGCTCAAGGAGCGGGAGGACTTGGTCGAACAAGTCGTCGCGCAGGCCCGCGAGGTCGGTGCTCCGGTCATATTCGATGCCCACGCGCCGCCGCAGACGGACGACACGCTCAAGGCTCTCGAGCGCTATCCGCGCGAGGGTGTCGGCCTTGCCATCCCCGGTCGCTGGAAGCGCAGCCTGCGCGATGCCGACCGCGCTATCGAGCTGGGCGTGCGCGTGCGGGTGGTCAAGGGCGAGTGGATCGATCCCGACCATCCCGGTATCGACTTGCGCGAAGGGTACCTCGGCATCATCAGGCGTCTTGCCGGAAAGGCCGCCTTCGTGGGCGTCGCCACCCACGATGCGCCGCTTGCGCGAGAGGCCATGCGCATCCTTGCCGAGGCGGGAACGCCGTTCGAGCAGGAGTTCGTCTATCCGCTGCCTATCGAGGCTGCCCTGCGCGAAGGCGCGCCTTACGGGGCCGGGGCACGGCTGTACATTCCCTATGGCGAAGCCTGGCTGCCCTATTCGCTCAAGCGCGCGATCAAGAGCCCGAAGACGCTTTACTGGCTGGGCCGTGACCTGATCGGCGGCAGGAACTTCGTGCTGCCGTCGCTGGACCCGGCGCAGATGCCCGCAGCGCCGGTCGCGAACTGACCGGTCCAGTCTCGGGCGAGGGATTCCGAACAATCCGAATGGATTAGCGCTGCTGCCCGTTTCGTGCGCGCAGCCCATTGTAGCTACCGCCTAATAGGGCATGGGAAGCATCGCGGTCGCGACCTATCGTTAGGTATCAGGCGCTGTCGGGGTGGGCCCCGATTGCCTTTCGACGCGCCCCCACACGCAGCCGGTTGATGAGGATGCAAGCTCTGCGCATTGCGATCGTTCTGCCAACGCCCGATCGGCCCGCCGGATGGTGCACGCGTCTGGTGGAGCAGATCGAGGCCGAGCCGCGTTTCGACCTGCGGGCCCTCATCGCCTGTCCTTCGGGCATGGAGCTATCATCGGGTAACGGCCTGATCCGCACATGGTACGCGTTCGAGCGCAGGGTCGTGGGCAAGCTGCAGGGCTCAGACCCTCTCGATGGGGCTGACCGGCCTGGCAAATTCCCGATCGTTGCCAGTGACGATCACCTTGCGATTGTGGGCATGGACCTCGACGTGATCGTCGATCTGTCCGGCCGTGCCGTCGGGATCTTTCCGTCAGAGGCTGCACGGCTGGGGATCTGGTACCCCGATTTCCTGCGGCGCCCTGCCGGGATTACGGCGATGGCCGCGATTCTCGCGCGTGATCCGGTCATAGCGATTTCGCTACTGCGCGGCGCTGCGGACAAGGAGGAGATCACGATCGCGACGGGGCGGCTCAACACCAAGTTCTTGGCCACGCGCAACGAGGACTTCATGCTCGAAAAGGCGGTGCCGCTGATCGTCAACGCCTTGAAGCGGGCGCATCAGTCGCAAGCATCCGAACTGCCTTCCTTGCCCAGGTCCGCAGAGCCGCTGCAGCCGGGAGGATCTGGTCTTTGTACCTATCTGGCTCGTCTTGGGGGTGACGGGGCGGCCAAAGTGGTTGAGAAAGTCGGTGAGAATCTGGGCGCACGCCCGGGCATGTTCTTTCTCAAGTCATACGCCGCAGCGTGGTCCGAGTTCGATCCCGCGAGGGCAACGCCGCATGTCTCGGCGAGGAACAGCTATTTCGCGGATCCCTTCCTGTGGGAGCGGGCGGGGGCGCTGTACTGCTTCTTCGAGGAGTTCGACTACCGCACCGGGCGCGGGCACATCAGCGTGGGGCGCTTCGAGGACGGACAGCTCACCGACATTCAGGTCGCGCTGCGCCGGGATTACCACCTGTCGTTTCCCCATCTCTTCGAGCACGAGGGCGAGCTCTACATGATGCCCGAATGCTGCGAGGTTCGGCGGCTCGAAGTTTGGAAGTGCCGCGCGTTTCCGCATGACTGGGAACTGCACGCCACTGCGCTGGAGGGCGTTGTGGCGGCCGATTCGACGCTGAACCTGATCGACGGCAACTGGTGGCTTTTCACCAATATCTCCGACGACGCTTTTCTCGACATGAACACGCAGTTGCACATCTTCCGCGCCGACGGGCCCGATCTTGCGAAGCTGGAACCCCACGCCCTCAATCCCGTCGTCGTCGACGCGCGTGAGGCCCGCAATGCCGGGCGTATCCTGGATCTGGACGGCAGGCTCTATCGCCCCGCGCAGGACAATTCGCACGGCACGTACGGCTATGGCGTGCGGCTTATGGAAATAGAGGACCTGTCCCTCGACAATTACCGGGAAAGCCTCGCCTATGCGATCGAGCCGGATTTCGAGCCCGGCATAACCGGCTGCCATCACTTCGACGTGCGGGCCGGGCGGGTAGTGATGGACGTGCGCAGGCGCGTCGGCGGCTTTGCTGGCCTTGCGCGCGGCCGTCCGGACTCACGATCCGCGACAGGCGCCGTACCGCGCGTGGGCACGGCCGAGGGCAAGGTGTCTGCGGCGCTCGGCATGCGGTCGGCCCGCTCGCAATATCTCAGGGGGAGCGAATGACTCGATGACTTCGATCGATCAAGTGGTCGTCATCAACGACTTTGCCTCTGCATCGCGCGGAGGCGCAACCGTTATCGCGTTGGAGGCGGTCAGGCTCTATCGCCGGCTGGGATACCCGGTAACCTATATCTGCGGCGATGCGCCGACATCGCGGCTGAGCGACATGGGCGTGGCGCAGGTGACCTTGGGATCGGACGCATTGCTCGACCTCCCGGCGCGCCATGCGCTGATGCAGGGACTGCACAATCCCGCTGCCGAGCGCATGGTTGCCGACTGGATCCGCGACAACGATACCCATGGCACGGTCTATCACCTGAACAACTGGTCGCAGATCCTGTCCCCTTCCATCTTCCGTGCATTGCGCGGGGTGGAAGACCGGCTGATCGTGACCTGCCACGACTTCTTCAACATCTGCCCCAACGGCGGTTTCACGCATTTCCCGAGCGCAACGCCATGCCAGCACCGCTCGCTCTCGGCGCAATGCCTCGCGAGCCAGTGCGACCGGATCAGCAGCGCGCGCAAGTATTGGCGCGCATTGCGGCACATGCGTTTGAACAGTGTCGCGCGTTTTGCCGAAAATCGCGCGACCTTCACTTTCCTGCATGACCGGATGCTGGAGAAATTCGCCAGCAGTGGATTTCGGGCCCCGAACAGGATCGCGATCCCCAATCCCGCGCAGGCCTGGACCGAGGAGCGGGTGGCGGCGGAGCGCAACGAGGGCTTTCTCTTCGTCGGCCGGCTTGGCCACGACAAGGGCGCCGACCTTGCGATCAAGGCGGCGGTTGCTGCCGGACAGAAGATCACCCTGATCGGCAGCGGCCAACTCGGGACCACAGAAGCGCGCAGGAGCAAGTACGCGCGCGTCATCGGCTGGCAGGACCGGGAAGGCATCGCCGAAATAGCCAGGCAATGCCGCGCGATCATCGTACCGAGCAGGGTCACCGAACCTTTCGGGCTCGTGATTCTCGAAGCGGCGATGAGCGGGCTTCCGGTCATTCTGGCATCGCATGCCTACCTTGCCGACGATGCGGTCCGGCTGGGCTTTGCCAGGACCTTCAACATCGATCGCTTCGACAAGCTGGCGAACCTGATGGGAGGGCTGGCGACCGACGACGAACTGGTCGAAAGCATGAGCCGGGCGGGCTTTGCAGATGCCCATTCGCTCTGTCACACGCCCGACAGCTGGATCGGCGCGTTCATCGATATCTTCGAGGAAAAGCTGCAACAGTCAGGGCGCGTGCGCGAACCGGCCCTGCGGCAATCCTTTGCGTGATCGTACGATCTGCCGCAGGGCGCTCCTCGCGGGGCGTTTCCGCAGCTTGCAAAGCGCTGCGCTTGGATTTCTGGGCTGCCGCACGTCTCCAGGTAAATCACGCAATCGCAACGATTTTCCGATCCCTTTGCCCCTTTGGGCTAGGGTTCTGCTCCTTCGGTCTAACCACAGTGCGTGATTCCTGCCCCAGACCGAACATGCCAATATGAGTCGTGAATTGGATGCGATTTCCGGTCCTGAAGTTCAACTTTGCTTGAGGGCGTCGTGTCCGTTTTATTTTATTCCGGTTTGGTGAAAGCATGACTGATAGAGCTGAAAAAGTAACATTATCTCTGCCAGTATTTAATGGTTCAGATTACATAGCCGACGCTATAGAATCTATTCTCGGTCAGACGCTCACCGATTTCAGGTTGTACGTTACAGACAACGCCTCCCACGACGACACACCGGAGATTGTCTCGTCCTACGCCCGCAAGGACAGCCGCGTCGTTCTGGTGAGCAATAAGGAAAACATCGGCGCTGCCGCGAACTACAACTTGGGTTTCACCTACCGGGCCGGGAAGTACTTCAAGTGGTGCGCGCACGACGATCGCCTCAGCCCCAACTATCTCGAAGCCTGCGTGGATGCACTGGAAGCGCGCCCCGACGTAGGTCTGGCTTACGGCAGGACCCTGCAGATCAGCCCCAAGGACGAGATTTTCGAGATTCCGGAATACGAGACGCCCTCGATCGACAATGACGATCCGGCGCAGCGTTTCAGGCAGACGATAGCCCTGTCGAAGACCTGCTTCCCGATCTTCGGGGTGTTTCGGCCCGAGCTGCTGGAGCGTTCGATGCTTCATCGCTCCTATTACGGGTCGGACCGCGCGCTGCTGGCCGAAATGGCAATCCTGGGCAAGTTCCTGCTGGTCGAGGATGCGGTGTTCTACAACCGCGAACACGAAGAACGCTCGATCAACATCGACGACAAGCTGCAGCGCAGTCTCTGGCAGACAGGGCGCAAGAGCCGCAGCGCCGCGGCCGAGCACATCCAGCTGGCGTCCCATCTGTTCCGGATCGCATCGCGGCACGGCGATGTCGTGGCGCCCTACCGGCTCTGGGCGGGCCTGATTCGCCGCAGCCTGACGCCGGTGGAACTGGGCCGTTATTCGCTGGAACTGGCCGGCATGATCTCGCCGAAGATGGCCGCATTCCTCAAGCGCAATTTCGCCGGGCAGATCGGCCCCCGCCAGCTCAAACAGGTGGTGTTCAAATGACTATGCATGATTTCTCCAAGGTGAGAGTAGGCATCCTGGCCGGCGGCTTGGGTTCGCGACTGTCGGAAGAGACCGAAACCCGGCCCAAGCCGATGGTCGAGATCGGCGGCATGCCGATGCTCTGGCACATCATGATGATCTACAGCCACTATGGCTTCAACGACTTCAGCGTTGCGCTGGGCTACAAGGGCGAATTCATCAAGCGCTGGTTCCACGAGCATTTCTCGGTCTCCGGATCGGTCTCGTTGAGCACGCGGACTGGTGAACTGGTGCGCCATTCGCCCGACTGCGCACCCAACTGGAACGTCGACCTCGTTGAAACCGGCATGAAGGCCGGCACCGGCGGACGCATCAAGAAGCTGGCGCCCTGGCTGGGCGACAACACGATGATGGTCACCTGGGGCGACGGCGTGGCGGACATCGATATTCCCAAGCTGCTGGCGTTCCACAAGTCGCACGGCAAGCTCGCCACGCTGACCGCGGTCCGCCCGCCGGCACGCTACGGCCACCTCGAATTCGACGGCGACAGGATCACCTGCTTTGCCGAGAAGCCGCAGCTTGGCGAAGGCTGGATCAACGGCGCGTTCTTCGTGCTGGAGCCGGGCGTGATGGATTACATCGACAGCGAGGAGGAGATGTTCGAGCAGAACCCGCTCTCCCGTCTGGCGCAGGACGGCCAGCTCATGGCCTACCGCCACACCTCGTTCTGGCAGTGCATGGATACCATGCGTGAAAAGCAGATTCTCAACGATTACTGGATGTCGGGCCAGGCGCCCTGGAAACTCTGGAGGGATACGGTTCATGAAAGTCCTGCTGACTGGGCATCTGGGGTACATCGGGACAGTGCTGGCTCCCCGCTTGCTAGAGCGAGCGCATGAAGTAGTCGGTCTCGACAGCGATCTCTTCGCCGAGTGCACCTTTTCAGGTGCGATTCCGAACATCGCCTCGATCGGTCAGGACGTTCGCAGCTTCGTTCTCGAACCCGATGCCATCGACCGGCTGCGCGGTTTCGACGCGGTCATTCACCTGGCCGGATTGTCGAACGATCCGCTTGGCGACTATCGCCCCGGACTGACGCAGGAAATCAATACCGGGGCCTCGGTGGACCTCGCACGCCTTGCCAAGGCGGCAGGAGTTTCGCGCTTCGTCTATGCCTCGTCCTGTTCCAATTACGGGGCCTCGGACGACAATTTCATCACCGAGGACGGCGCGCTAAATCCGGTAACGCCCTATGGCGTGTCGAAGGTGGAATCGGAGAAGGGGATCCTCGCTCTTGCCGACGAAACCTTCAGCCCCACCTTCCTGCGCGCTTCGACGGCCTATGGGCTCTCGCCCAGGTTGCGTTTCGACCTCGTGGTCAACAACCTGACGGCGTGGGCGACGACGACCGGCGACGTCCATCTCAAGAGCGACGGATCGCCGTGGCGGCCCATCGTCCATGTAGAGGACATTGCTCTCGCCTACATCGCCTCGGTCGAAGCCCCGCGCGAAGACGTCCACTGCGAGGTGTTCAACGTCGGGCAGACGAGCGAGAACTACCAGATCCGCGAGATTGCCGAGATTGTGCGCGATGTCGTGCCGGGATCGAAAATCGCCTTTGCCGACGATGCCAGCCCGGACCTGCGCAATTACCGCGTGGACTGTAACTACATCGCGCGCCGGCTCCACGCCTTCAAGCCGCAATGGACCTGCCGGCGCGGCGTCGAGCAGCTGTTCGCGGCCTTCACGTCCAGCGGGCTGAACGTCGAGCAGTTCGAAGGGCCGCGCTTCAAGCGCATCGCGCACATCCAGCAGCGTATCCGTGAAGGGTCGCTCAACGAAGACCTCTTCCCGGTCCAACAGTTTGCCGTAGCCTGAGGGGGACTACATGAACCAGATTCTCCTGCATCAACCCGGCGTTGCATCGCAGACCGAAACCGCCTGCCGCTGCTGCGGCGGCCAGTCGCTCCATCCGTTTCTCGACCTCGGCTTCACGCCGCTGGCCGACCGGCTGATCCGGCCCGAGGATGGCGATACGCCCGAGCTGACCTTCCCGCTCGTGGTCGCGTTCTGCCCCGATTGTGCGCTGGTCCAGATCCTGGAGACGGTCGCGCCCGAAATCCTTTTCGCAGACGCCTATCCCTACTACTCGTCCTTCTCGCCGGCGCTGCTCGAGCACTCGCGCGCGAACGTCCTGCAGCGGCTGGACGAGAGGGAACTCGGTCCATCGAGCCTGGTCGTGGAACTGGCCAGCAATGACGGCTACCTGCTCAAGAACTATGTCGAGCACGGCGTGCCGGTCTGCGGCATCGATCCGGCCGACGGTCCCGCCGCCGCCGCCCGCAAGGTGGGCGTTCCAACGCTCTGCGACTTCTTCACCGAGGAATTCGCAAGCAAGTTCGTGGGCGAGCACGGCAAGGCCGACATCGTCCACGCCAACAACGTGCTGGCCCACGTGGCGGATACCAACGGCTTTGTCGCCGGCATCCGCAACCTGCTCAAGCCCAATGGCGTGGCCGTGATCGAGATGCCCTATCTGCTGCGACTGATCGAGCATGTCGAATTCGACACGATCTATCACGAACACTTGTGCTATTTCTCGGTCACGGCGCTGGACAACCTGTTCCGGCGGCACGGGCTGTTCCTCAACCGGGTCGAGGAACTGGCGATCCACGGCGGCTCGCTGCGCATCTTCGTCGAACCCTTCGAGGCTACCGGCGAGAGCGTCGAAAAGCTCATGGCCCACGAAAAGGCCATCGGGCTCGATACGCTGGACTTTTTCGCCGAGTTTTCGGCGCGGGTGGATACCCTCAAGGAAAAGCTGCTCGGCCTCGTCTACAAGTTGAAAGGTGAAGGCCGCTCGATCGCCGCCTACGGCGCGGCGGCCAAGGGCGCGACGATGCTCAATTACTGCGGCCTCGACACCCGTCAGCTCGATTTCGTGGTGGACCGCAACGTGAACAAGCAGGGCATGCTGATGCCCGGCGCGCACCTGCCCATTCTGGCGCCCGAGGAACTGGTCGCCCGCAAGCCCGATTTCGTGCTCATGCTGGCCTGGAATTTCGCGGACGAGATCCTGGCCCAGCAGCAGGAATACCGCAATGCCGGCGGCCGCTTCATTGTCCCCGTCCCCGAACCGAGGATTGTCGAATGAACCTGGTCGATCCAGCCCTTTCGGCGCGGACCCAAGACGCGCTCACGCGTGAAGGGACGCCGGTGGCCTGCCCCAGTTGCGCAGCGGCTCAGACGCAGCTGTTTTACAAGGTGGAGAACGTCCCGACGAACTCCTGCATCCTGTTCGCAACGCGCGAGGAAGCGCTTGGGTGTCTGCGCGGTGAAGTTGCGCTGCATTTCTGCAGCGACTGCGGCTTCATATTCAATGCGAGCTTCGACCAGTTCCTAACCGAATACTCGGGACGCTACGAGGAGACGCAAGGGTTCTCTCCGACGTTTTCGCGCTTCCACCGCAATCTTGCGGCGGAACTGATCGAGCGGCACGGCTTGCGTGGGCGCGAGGTCATGGAGATCGGCTGCGGCAAGGGCGAATTCCTCGTCCTGCTCTCGCAACTGGGGGAAAATACCGGCGTCGGAGTCGATCCCGGCGCGCTGCCGGAACGGCTTGAAGGCGTCGAGGGCGCCGAGCGGGTGACCTTGATCCCGGAATACTTCCGACCCGATCACTGCGCCAGCGAGCCGGACTTCCTGTGCTGCAAGATGACCCTGGAGCACATCCCGGACACGGCGAGCTTCATTTCGACGATCCGGGCCGGACTGACCGAGGACAAGGGCACCGTCGTCTTCTTCCAGGTGCCCGAGACCTACCGCATCCTGGAGCATTGCGCGTTCGAGGACATTTATCACGAGCATTGCTCGTACTTCACCGAGACTTCGCTGCGCCGCCTGTTCGAGGACTGCGACTTCGCGGTTTCGCGTACTGCCATCGAATACGACGACCAGTACCTGACGATCGAGGCCACGGCTTCGGGCAAGCAGGAAGGCGATGACGGATCCTCGCTGGCGGACCTCGCGCAACTTGTCGCCAGCTTCCCCGAGCGGGTGGCGGCCCACAAGGCGCACTGGCGCGACAGGGTCAAGGCCGCCGCGGCGGAAGGCAAGTCGGTGGTGCTGTGGGGGTCGGGCTCCAAGGCGGTGTCGTTCCTGACCTCGCTCGATCTCGATGAGGAAGTGACCTGCGTCACGGACATCAATCCCAACCGTCACGGTCACTTCATGCCCGGCACCGGTCATCCGATCGTCGCGCCGGAGGAACTGGCCGAGATCAAGCCGGGCCTGATCGTGATCATGAACAGGATCTACAAGGACGAAATCGAGGACTACGTCAGCAGCCTCGGCATATCGTGCGAGGTGACTTTCCTCTGAAAATCCGTATTCGGCGCGCCGGTTCGTGCGTCTCAGGTTCAAGTCGTGGAAATTGGCATTATGAAGACTTCAATTACAACGGCCTCCGATCGCGGGTATCTGCCCGCGGCTTGTTGCCAATTGAAGTCGGTAGTGGACCATCTTCCGCCGGGGTGTGACGTCGAGCTCAATCTGGTGTGCTGCGACGTCGACGAGGCGGAACTCGAGGCCGCGCGCAAGTTCTTCGCGGCGAGACAGATGATGGTGCGGATCTTCGCATCGAAAGAGGTCGAGCAGGCGATCCGGCCGATCAATACCCGTTGGCCGCGTGCCGCCTATTTGCGCCTGTATTTCGACCGGATCTTCGGTTCGGACATCGAACGACTGATCTATTTCGATGCGGACACGCGGATCATGACTTCGCTCGCTCCGCTGCTGTCGCTCGATCTCAAGGGCAGGATCGCCGGCGCTGTGCACGATTTCGTCTATTACCTGACCGGCAATATTCGCCGTCGGCGCAAGGACCTGTTCCTTGCCGACGATGCGCCTTACCTGCAGTCCGGCGTCATGGTCTTCGACTGGCCGCGCATGCTGTCGGAAGGGGTGCTTGACCGGGCCCGCCAGTTCCTCGTCGATCACCCGGAAAGCTGCCAGGAAGCCCCGGACCAGGATGCGCTCAACTTTGCGCTGGAGGGGCAGTGGCTGCCCCTCGATCCGCGCTGGAACCTGCACGAGACCTATCTGGAGTTCGGCGGTGCGCTGACACCCAATCTGGAACACTACACCTCGACCAAGCCGTGGTCGAAGCGGCGGCCCGCGCGCTGGCAGGATGCGGCGCGCTGGTACCGCAGCGAGCTGGCGGACACGGTCTGGGCCGATTTCATTCCCGAACAGTCGAGCGTCGACAGGCTCAATGCCCGGATCGACTTTCTCAAGTTCCGCTACAATCCGAAGATCCGCGATGCCCTTGCGGTCCATGCGCCTTTCGTCCTCGATGCGCTGCACGTGCCGCGCCAGCGGACCGACGAAGAGGAACTGCCCTGGGCGCCGCGCAACAGCAAGGACGTTGAGGACATGGCGATGGCTCTCGTCGCCGAAGCGCGGGGCGAGCGTGGAGAGATCCGTCCGCCCGAAGCGGTTCTCGATGGATACGGCAGCGGTTCGCCGATCGGTCTGAACGGCTTCCATGCACGGCCCAATACGCCATCGCCTTCCGGTGCTGCTTATTCCCGGTAATCCGGCCAAGCGCGCCTAGAGGAGAATCTCGGCCCAACGTGACAGCGGGGGCGGGCCTTCGATCAGCCACTTGATGGCGACGATGCCAATGGTTGCGGAAACGCCGCTCACAAGAATTGCGAACTTGCCCGAGCGCACTTTCAGCGTCCTGTGGACGATGATCTGAAAGGTGATGGCGATGATCCAGAAGGCGGCGATCTGCAACCGGCTCTCGATGTGTCGCAGGTGCAGGCGCGTGAACATGCCCGCGATCAGAAAGCCGAACGAGGAAGCGAGCAGCAGGCAGAAATAGTTGGCTCGGGTCAGACGTCGCAAGGTTGCCTCAATCATCCACGGTTCGCGCGCATTGGCGCACCGTACCTGAATTCGTCATGTACATCGGCGCGTCCCCGTCCTCAGGGGACGACCGGCCCGGAATTCGGTTGCGCGGTGGGCATCTGCCAGACGGCCGCGCCCGGGCGCCGGACGAGCTGAACGATTTCGCGCACGGGGCCGTCCGGGCGGCCCATCACCAGCCAGCTGGCTGCCACCGCGACGACATAGACTGCGCCGCCGGCGCAGACCTCGATGGCCAGCTGGACGAGGTTGCTGGCCTGCAGCGGCGAAAGCGCGCCATGCACGAAGTATGTGCCGACAGCCATGGCCCCGAGCCCCACGAGAGTGACCGAATGGGATGCGGCCTGCGCGGCGACGGTCACGCCGGTCAGCATCCGGGCGACGATCAGTTCGAAGACCATCGAGATGAACTCGCACACGCATCGGCCGAGCGCCGCGCCGATCATGCCGCCAAGCAGGAAGCCGATCACCACCAGGGGAACCTTTAGCACCAGGACGAGGGCCTGCTGCACGAACAGGATCTTCGTCCTGCCGAGCGCCATGGCCACCGGCTGCAGACCGGTGCTGAACAGGCTGATTGTGTAGAAGACCGCACTGATCTGCACGAACGGTACTGCCGCGATCCATTGCGGCCCCAGTGCCACTTTTACTGCCGGTTCCGCCACGAGTGCGAGGCCGATGCCGAGCGGTGCGGTGATCATGGCCAGGGTGGACTGTGCGCGCAGGCAGGCATTGCGCAGCCGGTTGAGGTCTCCGTTGAGGTTGGCGAGGCCCGGAAACAGCGCCATGCGGATCGGCTGGACCATCTCGCGCGCGGGCACGACGGCAAGACTGTCCGCCATGGCATAGATGCCCAATTGCGCCCTCGGGACCAGCGCGCCGATGATCAGCTGGTCGACCCGCCAGTTGAGCGTTTCGCAAAGCTGCTTGAAGAACATCCAGCCCGAGAAGGACCAGATCTCCCGAAGGTGAACCAGCGAGAATCGAGGGCGATAGGGCACCAGCGCGTAAGTGAGGACAGTGGCGACGAGGGCGCCGATAGCATTGCCCGCGATGATCGCCCAATAGGACTGGAGCAGGATGGCGAGGACAATGGCCACGCCCAGGCTCATCAGCTTGAGACTGAGCTGCGAAATGGCGAGGGGCCAGAAACGCATTTCCTTGGTGACGACGGTCACCATCGGGTTCTGGAGGCCCATCAGGGCGCCGGTCAGTCCGGAGACCAGCAGGACCGGGATCAGGCCCGGAACCGAATAGACGAGCGACAACGGCCAGGCGAGCAGCACGAAGAAGACGCAAAGGGCAAGCGATCGCAGCAGCGCCATCGTCCATGCCGTGTCGACATGGCTCGCATCGATCTTGTCCTTGCGGATCAGGGCATTCGACAAGGAGAGTTCGGTGCATGACTGGACGACGCTGAGCACCGAGCTGGCGATGGCGACGATGCCGAAGTCTTCGGGCGTCAGCAGATGCGCCAGCACGACAAGGGCGACCGCGCCCAGCAGGTTGCCGGTCAGGCGCGCGCTGCCGAGCGAGATAACCCCGTGCATCATGCCGAGCCTGAGGTTCATGGTCCTATCCCGACTGCCGGGTTGCGCGTGCCCGGCGTGAAAGTGGTGCGGGTCCCGCCGCGATCACGCGAGTCTTCAAAGTGAGACGATCTTGCGCGGATCCAGCTTTCCGCGCAGGAAATCGGCAATCGCCAGCAGGTTGCCGGCCAACCGGCCGCGCCGGTCGATGTGCGGTTCGGGAGAGATGCTGTGCACCAGGTTGGCCGAGATGTTCTTCAGCAGCTGGCGCCAGCCGATATCGGGCTGCATCGTTCCCTTGCGATAGAGGTAGATCACGTTGGCGACCTGCGAATAGCCCAGGCGCTTGCCCGGCTGCCTTCCGCCACGGTCGCCGAGGTGAATGCCGGTGATCTCCGGGCCGGAAATCAGCTTGCCGCGCTTGCCGAGTTGATACGTCAGGTCGACGTCTTCCAGCCAGCCGTAGAGCGGCAGGTTTTCGTCGAAGCGCAAGTCGCCCAGCACGTCGAGACGCATCACCATGTTGCAGCCATAAAGCGCCTGTCGCGGTAGATGCTCCGTCTGCGGTGGGCGCTCACCATCGATTTCGAGGCGGCGCACTGCCACGTCGAAGGGAATGGGCTCGTGCGAGACGCCGTCGTCAACCAGCATCCCGGTCAACCCGGCAATTTCCGGATCGGCGACCATGAGGGCTTCGGTCGCAGCGAGGTAATCGTTGGCCGGAACGAAATCGTCATCGAAGAAGATCACGACGTCTGCTTCGTCCTTGACCATCTCGATGCCGGAATTGCGCTGGCAGCACGTGCCGCGGGGACCGACAATCACCCGCGTGTTCGCTGAGACATTGTCGAGACCGGCTATGTCCGCAGGACAAGTGCCGATGACGACGATACCGTCCGCTGGTCGGGTCTGGTTTTCGAGGTGCTTGAGCAACTTGCGCACGGAATCGGGCCGGCCATAAGTGGCGATGATGACATGAATCCGAAGCGGGGAGCTGCAATTCTGTCTAGCGATGTTGAGGTTGGCAGCTGTCATAAACCTACGTCACCATTACAATTTATGCCGATCGGCTGGCTTGAGGGTACCCGGTATTCGGTCTTCGCGGTCCTTCAAATGCCGATCCTTTTGCGCTTGTGGTTCGCTAAACTCTTGCCGATTTCAGGCACTTGAGCGACCTCGTAATCGCGGTAACCCGCCTTAGTCACGGTCCGGGCGGGCCGTGCGAAGGGTGAATAATTCGGCCTACCCCGAAATCGGCCGGTGAATATGGACATTGCCTCATCGGCTGGTCTCCTATCCGACCTTTTCGGGCAGCGTGACACCTGAAATCAACCGGGCGACGGCGCGGCGCGGGACGGTGCGGTACTGGCCCAGCGGTAGTCGTTCGGCGAGACCCACCAGTGCCTGCGTGCCCTGGCGCAGGGAGGCTGCCATGCTGCGGGCCCGGCAGATCGATCCCTCGCACAAGTCGACCCGGTGGTCGGCGAAGTGGAGCTTGAAGTCCTCGTCGCCCTTGCCGAAGTCGATCAGGGTCACGCCGTGTTCGTTGGCCGTCATCGCGCACTGGTTGATGAGGTTGATCCCCGGACCCAGCTTGTAGAGCGCAAGGTCGTAAGACGGGAACCACCAGTGCAGCACGCCTTTTGCACGGATGCCGAAGTGGGCGGCGATCAGGCGGTCGCCTGCGTGCAGTGTGCTCATGACGCCGGCGAAGTCGGGCTCGTCTACGGTCCTGAGCCTGTCGAGGACATCGCCGACCCAGCCGCTGCCCAGCATGGCCCTGAGACCCATGCGTGCGTACTGGGCGTTCTTCATCTCGACATGCCGTTCGTGAACGGCCTCGGAAGGATCGTGGAAGGCGAAGCGCAGCGGGCCGATCTCCGTCTCGGTCTTGCGTTGGCGGCGGCGGACTTCGCGCTGCGCCTTGGTCCAGCGCGAATCCTTGCGTGCGACGTAGGCATCGTAGCCATCCGAGAGATCCATGCGCGGCGAGTAGGAGAACGTATGTGCACCTTCGGCCAGCGTCGAGAAGGCGGCCGGAAGGTGGTTGTAGTCGTAGGCGGAAAGGCCCGCGGCGCGCAGAAGGGCCGGGGCGGTGACGGCTACCCCGTGTGCCAGGATGGGGCCGTGATAGTCGTTGATGTGCCCGCCGATCGGTTTGCTGACATCACCGCGTGTCAGGTGGAAGGGGAAGAAGCCCACGACATCGCCGCCTCGTTCCAGAACCGCAACGCGCGCGTCCGGCCGGGCTGCGGCCACTGCCCGGGAGAACTGAGGCCGGTAGAATGGGCTCTGGTACAGCGGATTGGTATCGCAGATCTGGCTCCAGCGGCCGATCAGATCGCGGTCGAGCTGTGCGAGCCTGAGAACGTGCCCCTTCATGCCGTGACTTCCCGTGCTGGTTTGGAATGTCGGATCCTGCAGTGGGCGAGGAGGTGGTCGGTGGTCATGCCTGGTCGATGGCCGTGCGGCTGCGCTCGCCGGTCCTTGTATTGACGGGATTGTGCGTGGCGTCCGCTGCGTCGCGGACTGGCCGCAGGGCAAGGGCGGCTCCGGAGAGGATCGAGAAGATCGCCACCGGATTGGCGAGCGGTGAGGCAATTGCTGCCGGAATGAGGCTGAATACCGCCGCACTGGCGAAGGCACCGCCCAGCGTCTGAGATGAATCGGCGCCGATGCCCCAGCTTGAGCGGCGCGAGGGCTGGAAGATCGCCAGCAGGTACATGACGAAGGAGACGATGCCGATAACCCCCATGGCGCCGACGATTGCTGTGAGCATGCTCGAGGAACGGAAGCTGCCCGGGCCGATGCCAAGTCCGTAGGAATCGATCAGGCCATGGATCCCCTGCATGGCCCAGAACAGGCGCTGCTGACCGGAGTCGGTCGACGATTTCGCGACCGTCATCTCCAGCACGAGATCCCAGATCGCGGTTGCTACCTCGGGGAACAGCGCCACGAGGATCGCGATCAGGACTACGATCATGAATCCGACAAGGGCGAGGCGCTGGATCTTTCCCTGCGGCGCAAGGTTGGGGAAGGCAAGGGTGCGTCCGAGAAAGATCAGGGCATAGCCTGCAAGCGCGACGTAGGCCGTCGAGGAGGTGCTGATGACCAGCATCACCGTCAGGATTGTCGCCAGCAGTCCCGTTTGCCGCGTTCGGATCGAGCGGTACCAAAGCTCGGCATTGACCACGAGGGCGATGAAGCACGAGCCGGCATAGGACGATGCTTCCGGCAGGAGGCCGCGGATCCGCACGAAGCCGTCCACTTCCACGTTCATCTGCACATAGTCGCCGTTGCGGAAGATCGCGAGGACGTCCTCCAGCGGCGTTCCGCGCGCGGCGATATCGAGCAGGCCGGTAACGATGAAGAACCAGCCGCTCCAGATCGCGGTGTCGATGAGGACCTTCTTCGATCCACGTGCCTGGCAGAAGATGTAGGCGGCAATGGCCAGCAGCAGCGTCCCGACAAGGTAAGTGGCTGCCGTGAGGTTCTGGGAGGTGGGGCCCAGCGGAATGACGTCGAACAGGCCCGAGCCGGGTATCGGGCGCATCGGGTACACCTCGATTGCACCGCCGAACAGGCGCGGGCCGATGTACGAGTTGGCGATGCCGTAGAAACAGAACAGCACGAGCCAGGCATTCGCGCGCACGGCATCGGGAAAGTAACCGTAGAGGCCACCCTTCGGCGCGAAGATGCGCAGGTAGACAAAGAGCAGGGCGAACTGGACGGGCGGGATCGAGGAGCCGCCGAGTGAGGGCAGCAGGATCGCCGCCGATCCGTCGAACAGACCGCTGATAATAAGGAAAATGAAAGCGCTGCCGGGGCCGCCGAAAAGCACGATCGCTCCGCCGACCACTATCTGGATCAATCCGATGAAGGTGAGTTCCAAAGATAGTTCCCCATGATCCCGCGTCGTTCAGCGGCCGTGCGATTGGGCGAAGAGCACCTTGCCCAATTCGGGCGCGACTGACCCCGAAGCCTGTTCGGGCCTCGGCTGGTGCGCTGCTCTCGATGCCTTCGGGCAGCCGAACATGGGAGGGAACCTAACACCGCGAACGAGCGCGCCGCCAATGCGCATTCGGGTTAGCGGCGCTGGCGATCCGCCTTTTGCGGCTCGGCGCGCGCCCTTGCAGAACGGCGTTTTCGGCAGCCTCTTCCAATCGGGAAGCGCTCTGAAAAAGCGGACTAATCCTTATCAGCAAGTGCTCCGTCCAACGCCCTGGGCCATCATGCAATCCGTCCGGTTCGCTTGCATGCGCCGAAGACGGGCGCCGGCGTTCCGGAGGACGGGTTTCGCGCAAGCTATTCAGACTGGATCAAATTCAGAGAAGCTGGTTGCCATATGAAGATCGGTTCCATCGTGCCTGCAAGCGATGCCTCCCCTCTAGAGGCGCTGCTGCCACGTTCGATCTGGGAAGGGCTGGACGCACTCGACCCCACCCCGATGAAGCACTTCATCTGGAACGAGGCCTGCTTTGCGACGATGTACCGCAACCGCAAGGCCGTTCTGCTTACCACCAACGGGGGCATTGCCGCCTTCGTCCGCAAAGGGCTGGTGCCGACCCTGTACCTGGCAGGCGCGGAGGAACTGGCCGAACCGACAGAGCCAGCCTGTGCCGATGCCGGGGCTGCCGAACGGCTTGTCGATGCCATTCTCGACCATCGCCTGCCGGTGAAGCTGGGCCAGCCGCCGGCGGGCACGGTCTTTTCGGACGTCTTCGTGGCCAAGGCGAAGCGGCGCGGGTTACTGGTCAAGGCGCCCACCGAAGGGTCTCCCTATATCGAACTCGACGAGAGCTGGAAGGACGGCCTCGCACGCTTCTCGTCGCGCCGCCGCGCCGATTTTCGCCGGATGCGCCGCCGCGCCGAGGAAGACGGCGAAGTTACATTCGGGTTCCACCAGCCCGAAGCGCATGAAGCTGTGGCGCTTCTGGAGCAGGCGATAGAAGTCGAGGCAAGAAGCTGGAAATCGCGGACCCGCACTGCAATCGCCGACAATAAGGTCCAGCTGGATTTCTTCCGGCGTTACGCCGAGCTTGCCGCGCAGGAAGGCATTTTTCGTATTGCCTTCATGAAGATCGGGACAGATATCGCCGCAGCCCAGATCTGCGCCGAATGCGATGGCAGCTACTGGCTGTTCAAGATCGGTTACGATGAACGCTTCGCCCGTTGTTCCCCGGGCCAGCTCCTGATGCTCGAGAGCATACAACGCGCCGCGACCCAGGGCCTGAGGCGCTATGAATTTCTAGGCAAGGCGGCGGGCTGGACCGCCTTCTGGGCGTCATGCGAGCGACCGCGGATGAAGCTCAATTATTACCCCCGGAACCTCGTGGGAGCGGCAGCCCTGGCAAAGGACGTGGCCGCGATGGGACGAAAGAGGATCAGCCAGTTCGTCGAAGGTCGCAAGAAAGAAAGATCGCAAGATGGGAACGGTTAAATCCTTCAACGGCATCTTTGCCTTCCTGGTGCTGCAGTTCCTGTTGCTCCTGCTGCTGGAACTGACCGACATCAGCCTGTCTATCGGCGAAGCCTTCTCCTTCGCCGGACCCTTGGGGATGGCCGAACACCTGCTGCTGGTTTCGGGCATCCTTGCGCTCCTTTGGTTCGCGTGGTCCGCGCTGCTGGAGCCGGTGGAGATCTATTGGGGCACCAGCGCCAAGGTTCGCATGCGCAAGTGGATGCTCCCTGTGCTTCTTGCCATCGCCTGCCTGATCGCCCTCGCTGCTGCCCTCGCTGCTGCCATCGCCATGATAACGGACCGCGCCTCGCCGAGAGGGATCGAATTCTCGCTGGTATCCTTCACCTTGCTGCTTGTGCCGACCGCCGTGACTGCGTTGCTGCTGGTTTCGGCGGTCCGGCGCTGGCAGGCGATCAATTCCGGCATAGCGATCATGCGCGGGGCTCTTGAGCGCACCGGATCCTCGGTGGAACTGGGCCGTGTGAGGGCCTCGATCGACTGGGAGGGCAGCGCCTCCGCGGTTTCGGTGCGCGCCAATCCGCAGGGTTTCACGTTTGCCGGTCTGACATCAAAGCCATGGCACGATCCGAAAGACTTTGCCTGGCTGCCCGCATTTGTCGATGCCGTGGATGAGCTGCGAGCGGAAGCAGAGGCGGTTTTGCTCAATCACGAGACGCGGATCGAACATTATCACTACGTCGGCCTCGACGGCGACTTCTGGCGCAACTTCAGCTTCGTCAAGCGCCACGAGGAAGTGCCCGAGAACCTTGCCCTGTGCCCGGTAGTGGGCGGCCTTCTGAAGACGATCCCCGGATATCCGGCTTTCCGCGACGCGATGTTCTCGATCCTCGGCCCACATGGTTTCATCCGCCCGCACCGCGACGTGTCGAACGTCTTTCTCACCCTGCATCTGCCGCTGATCGTTCCACCCGGTGGTCACCTTGAAGTGGGCGGCATTCGGCGGGAGTGGCGCTACGGCGAGCCACTGATCTTCGATTCGTCTTATGCGCACGAGGCGCAGAACTGCTCTGCCGACCCGCGGATCGTTCTGCTGGTCGACTTTCCGCACCCCGAACTGACGCGGGCGGAGTGCGAATGGATCCGTGACGCGAAGATCTAGCTTGCCGATCGGGGCCAGGTAGCAAGGAAGACAGCTTGAACACGCAGTGCATTGCATTCGTCACCGACGAGAATTTCTTCCTGCCGACATTCGTCGCGGCCATTCTGGCCAAGAAGCACTGTTCGCGAAACACCGATGTCGTGATCACCTTCACGGAAGCCTCTGCCGGCGTCCCCATTGCCCGGGACCTCTGCGCGCGTGAGGATATCGTCTTCAAGGACACCAGTGCCTTCTTTACCGAGCAGCTGTCGGTGCTGGACAAGTCGAAGTTCGCAGGCCGGATCAGCATTGCCGCCATGGGGCGCCTGCTGCTCCCTTCAGTCCTTCCCGAGAGCTATGAGCAGATCATCTATCTGGACGGTGACGTCCAGGTCGTGGGGCCTCTCGATTACCTAGAGAATTACAGGGTCCCTGAGGGGAAGTTCCTTGCCGCGCTGGACTACGTTCCGGTGCTGTCGGTTCTCAATGGAGCAAGCCACGAGGACTATTTCAATTCCGGCGTGATCAAGTTCAATCGTAACGGATGGATCGGGCGCAAGGCTTTCGACTTCTTCATCGAGAACGGCGGCGCCTATCACGATCAGGGAGCGCTCAATGCGGTGAAGGGGGACGCGTGGATCCCGATTTCCAACAAGTGGAATTTCCCGCGCCAGTTCATGCACCTCGTCGACGAGGAGGCGCCGGCGATCATCCATTACATGTCGCACCCCAAGCCCTGGGACGGCGTGTTCTTTCCCTGGAGCCGGCGCGAGCATGATGTCTATCGCGACTATCTCAGGACATACCCGCAGCTTCGGCGCTTCCGTAAAAGCATATCGCTGGCGAGAAGGGCGCTTTATCGCTTCCGCTCTTGGGACATGCGCCGCCGGAACGAGTTGCGGCACTGTTCCGCCCGACTGGCCTCGGTCCTCTACTGATCCTGAAAGGGACGATCGCTACCGCTCGGCGCGTCAAGAGGACGGCCGCGCTCATGCGATCGTTCCCAGCGCCGCCCGCGCTTCAGTTCATGCGATTTTCGGACTCGATCTGGTCTGCCACCGTGCGCAGTAGCGAGGGCAGCTCCGAGCGCATCCCGAGCATTTCGTACATGTTGAGCGTGGCGCCCAACATGGCGAGTGCAACCGTGGATGCGGGAGAGCCATTCCTTATCAGCTTGGCATACCCGTCCATCAGGGACTCCGCCACTTCGACGAAGTCAACGAAATCCGTAGAACTTTGATCTGCGAGCAAGCGTTGTAGTCCTCTCATGATTTTTGCAGATCGATCGTCAGACGATGTCATCGGCGCTCATCCAACTGCTGCTGCAAGCGCATCCTTGCAGCACATGTACATTATGCCGAGGCCCCCAACTCGACGTCGGCTCCAACCGGGTAAACGGTAATTGTGCAGTGCTGGTAGATAGATGCCTCTACCGCTTTCGCGCCCGTTATCCGAAACTACCCTTGAGTTGTTATAGGCAATACTCTTAGCATCGACCGGCGCATTGGCGGAACGGGTATATGGGCTAAGACTCGTGGATAAGTCCCGTTTTGCCGACTAACGTGCTGATCCTTCTCTTATTAACTTGAGTGATAGGCCCTGCGATTATTTTTTCATGCGACAAGACGCCTCGAAATCGACATGTCGTTTTCGATGTGGTGTTCAGTCATACATTATCATCTGCCGAATAATCATGCGAAAGATGCAACTGTTCAGTTTGCCATGCACTCCAACTGCGTGAATTTCCTGAATTTCTCACCAAAACTGTGCGGCGAAAATTGTGCCGCTCGCTGGACGGCGTGACGCGGATCGAACGCGGGGAGGAATGCCTCCATGGCTTCCACCGCGTCCACCAGGGATTCGGCTTCATGACTGTCGAAGTAGATACCGGTTCGGCCATGTTCGACCGTGTCGAGCAACCCGCCGCGCGCGTAGCCGACGACCGGGCGACCCGAGGCCATGGCTTCGACAGGAGTCAGGCCGAAATCTTCCTCCGCGGTCATGATCAGTGCTCGGCAACGGGCATAGGCTTTGACAAGGCCGGCAAAGTCGAGGCGGTCGATGATGCGAATATTGGGTCCGGCCTTCGCCTTGAGCGCTTTCGACAGGCCGCCGGTGCCGATCATGAGCAGGGGTAACCCGTTCGCATTGAACGCGTCCACGGCAAGGTCGGGGCGCTTGTAGGGCACCATCTGGCCGACCCAGAGATAGTAATCGTCGATCTCGGTCGATGGCGTGAAGAGGCCCGTCTCGACCGGGGGATGGATGACTTCCGCCTCGCGCCGCCAGACCTTGCGGATGCGCTGACGGATGAACCGGGAATTGGCGGCGAAACGGTCAACTCGCGCGCTGGAACTGACATCCCAGGCGCGCAGCCGGTGGTACATCATCGGCATGGCGCCGCGGGCCAACCAGTTCGCCTCCTTCTTGTAGCGATGGTAATGGTCCCACAAATAGCGCATCGGCGAATGGCAATAGCAGGCGTGAAGAGCGGTCGGTGCGGTAATCACCCCCTTGGACGGGCCTGCCTCGCTGCTGATGACGAGGTCGTAGCCGCTCAGGTCCAGTTCCTCCAGAGCCATGGGCATCAGCGGCAGGTAATACTGGTAGAGCTTCTTCGAGAGCGGCATGCGGTCGATGAAGCTGGTCGTCACTTTGGCCGCGCGAATTTTCGCGGAGACTGCATCGGGATCGTAAACGTGGGTGAAGATGTCCGCCTGCGGATAGAGGTCGAGCATCTGCTCCAGCACCCGCTCGCCGCCGCGCATGGAAACCAGCCAGTAATGGACGATCGCCACGCGGGGCTGCGAGAAAGGCGCGGTGCCCGCCGACGCTTTCCAGTCGCTGCGGCTGACGACGACGTTCACGAATAGTACTCGCTGTACTTGTTGTAATAGAACGAAACGTCTTCGCGGTCGAAGTAGGCCTTCTTGCGCAGGTCCACCTGGTTGAGTGCGACGCCCACGACGTTGACCAGCTTCTTGGGCAGGCGTGCGCGGGCGGTGCGGATCGCGAAGCTGGAGGTCTTGCACCAGTGCGCGGCGAGGACGACCGCATCGGCCTGACAGGCAATCGAGCGGGTGGCTGCGATCGGCAGGATCGGCGGCAGGTCAAGGATGATGCGATCGAAATGCGGCCGCAGTTTCTCCAGCAGGTCGATGAAGGGCTGGCCGGTCAGGAGCTTGTCCGGCGCGTCGGACATGGGGCCGAGCGGTAGTACGCACAACACGCGGTCGCGCACGAGCTCCTCGACATCGAGCGGTGAGGTGCCGTTAAGAACCTCGATCAGGCCGGGTTGATCGGGGCCGACGTCCAGCAGGCGGCTTATCCCGCGTCGCCGCAAGTCGCAGTCGATCAGCATCGTGCGCTCGCCATCGGCGGCCAAAACGTGTGAAAGACAGCACGACATGACCGTCTTGCCTTCGCCGGGAAGCGCCGAGGTGATGGCGATGACCTGCGCCCGGTTCATCGTCGCCTGGTCGATGGCCGTGCTCAGGACCCGGAAGGATTCGGTGAATACCGACTTGGGGTTGTCGCGGATCGCCGAAATGGCATGCGGCTTGCCTTCGTGGACCGAGGCCAGGAGCGGGATCGAGGCGAGGCAGTTCTCGCCGAGATCGTGTTCGACCTCATGCGCCGACTTGATGCCGTGGAACAGCGCATCGGCGATATAGGCTGCAATCACGCCAAGCCCGAGGCCGATGACCAGTGCGAGCGCGAGGTTCAGCTTCAGGTTCGGGGAGATCGGCTTCATCGGATCGTTGGCGAGTGACAGGATCCGGGCCATCGGCTTCGAGGTGCCCTCGGCCGCGAGCAGCTGCTTGTAGCTGTTGAGATAGGTCTCGTAGATGCCCTGCGACGCTTCGGCGGAACGCTCAAGCTCGCTGAGGCCGACCATCGCCGCATTGTTCGAGGCGAGCTTGGAGCGCGCGTTCGACAGGCTGCCGGCGATCGAGGCGAGGCGATCTTCCGATACGTCCTTCTTGGCGCGCAAGTTGGAGATGACCCGGCCGATCTCGTCCTGGATCTGTTGGCGAACCTGCGCGAGCTGGTTGCGCGTGCGGATCAGCTGCGGGTGATTGGGGCCGTAGCGAGCCTCGAGGCTTGCCACTTCGCCGGCCAGCGTGCCTTCCTGCGTGCGCAGCGAGGAGACGACCGGCGAATCCAGCGCCTCGCCGACGTCGTCGCCGGAGGAGCCCGAACGCAATTGCCCCAGTGCGGTCTGCAGGCGCGCACTGGCCTCGGCAGCCTCGGCACGGGCACGCGTCATTTCGAGGTTGTAGTTGGAGATTTCCTGTTCGGTGAGCGATGCGCCCGAGGTGCTGAGCAGATTGTTGGCGATGCGGTACTGTTGCAGGGCGCTGGTATCGGCCTGCGCCTGTTCGCGCAGGCTGACGAGGCGCTCCTCAACTTGCTTGCGGATCTGCGAATTGCGCTCTTCGTCCTGCGAGGTCTGCCAGTTCGCGAACTGGTGGGCGTATTCGTTGACGATCTGGCGCGCATCGCTGGGCACGGCGGCATCATAGGAAATCGTCAGCGCGAAGCTGGTGCCGGTGCGCTGGGCATTCACCTTTTCCTGCATGAGATCGAACAGTGTGCGCCGTTCGCCCGTATCCATGCCCTGGTCGATCTTCAGCGCATCGGCAACGCGGCGCGCCATCTGGCGGGACTTGATGATCTCCACCTGGGTGTCGACGAGCTGGCTGGTCAGGGGCACGACCGGCGCCGGCGGCGTGTCGTCCGCGCTCGGCAGGCCGCTGGACTGCTCAACCAACATCACCGTGGCTTCGGCGCGATAGACTTTCTTCGAGAGCAGGCTGATGGCCAGCCCGGCGAGCAAACCGAGGAGCGCGAAGCCGATGATGATCTTCAGGCGCCTGCGGAAGAAGCTGATGCTCCCGCTGAGATCGAGCCGGTCCGCCGAAGCCAGCGACCGCCCCGTGGTTCTTTCCAGTGCCGATGAACCGGGTTCGGCGCCGGAGGCTACAAGTTCTCGTGATCCGCTCATTGCAATTCTCCAGCGTGCGGATTTTCGTTCGCGCGCATAAGGCCGGTCTGGTTCGTCACAGGGCGACCCTTATGCCGGCCGAGACCGATGCACCGCTGTAGCTGCGGCCGCTCGCGCCGCCCGACTGCTTGCGGTAGCCACCTTCGACTACGGCCGAGATATTCCTGGTAATGCGGTACTGGACGTTGCCGTAGCCGGTGTATCGGCGATCGGTTCCGGACAGTCCGCGGTAATCCTCGCCGGTGTAGACGGCCCCCGCCTCGACGAGCATCCGGTCGCCCAGCGCACGTTGCACCTTGAGCCGGAAGTCGCTGCGCACGATCGCGGGAATGTCGCTCAAGGGGCTGGAGTCGACGAACCGCTCGCCGCTGGCCGTGAGCTTCCATTTCGGTGTCGGCGTCCAGGTCGCCTCGACCCGGTAGTTCAGGCCGGTTGCGGCCTTGGTGCCTGGTGCGTCGAACTTCTGGTGAATATAGCCGACGGCAGCGATTACATCGACCAGCTTGCTGACTTCGTAGTGGATGCCGGCAAGCGCCGAATAACCGCTGGAATCGCGTGAGACGCCCGGGTTCTGGTCGTAAGTGACATCGTTGACCGAGAATTCGCTGTACAGCCGCATGACCGGCGACAGGCGATAGCTTGCCTTGAGCGTGGCCTTCTTGATCTCGGCGTCGCGAAAGCTCAGGTCGATGCTCGTGTCGTTGACGCTCGCGTTGAGGTACTTGCGGCGGGTGAAGGAGCCGGCGAGACCGGCTTCCAGAATGCCGCCGGTGCGTTCGATGCTGCCTTCGACGTACTTGTCGTCGAAGCGGACCGGGCGGTCGGTCAGGAACTGGTCCCCGGCGGTGCCGCGAATCTCGATTCCGCGCAGATATCCGCCGCGCGCATAGACGTCGATACGATCGCCCAGGTCGAGATGGGCGTGCCCGTCGACATGATAGGTCGTGGAATTCTCGGCGGATGTGTCCGAATATTTGCGGGCCGTAACCCCGGCGCGCACCCCTAGTTCGTGACGCGCGAGGTTCGTGGTCAGGTGGAATTCGGACTGGATGAGGGCGCTGGTGTCGTTGGTCCGGTTCCGATCGACGTTGTAGATGTTGGAATCGTACACGCCCTGAAGGACCGAGGTGTTGTAGAGCAGCACGCTTCCGGAAAGCGGTATGCCGGCCCCTCTTTCCGGTTCGAAGATGTCGGTGGGAGTCTCGACAACGTCGACCGCTTGCGCCGAGGCGAGGCGGGGCATCGCAAGCAGAGCCAGGAAAATGGCGCCGCGTGCCGCAAGCGAGGGCCTGCGCCTGTCGCTGCCCGGGGTGCCCACGTAGATCACCTGCTGGACCAGCCTTTCACGCTGTTCCCCCTTCGAGAAGGCCAGGCGCAGGATCAGCGGGATCGTCTCCAACAGGCCGACGGTTCGAGACGTCGACAGGCTAGCCCGATTCGCCGTGAAACCCACGGATTTGCGCAACCCGAAGCCGCTTTGTGCGTTGATTCGGTGCTTGATAGCCGGAATGATTAAGATTGGCTGGATCAAGCTGCCCAAAAGGAGTAGAGCGCGACTTGTGATGGATAGCGTAATTGCCATGACCAAACCGACCACGGAGGAGCGATCCGCCTCGCAAGCGCCTTCGCGTGGCCCACGGCGCAGTTTCGCGCGGGGCCTTGCGATTGCATTGCCCGCTGCGGTTGTTCTGTGGGCTCTGGTCTTCTGCCTGCTCACCTGATTTCGTTCCCCCATTAACAAGCGCCCTTGCGAGCCAGCACGGCCGGAACCGTCGCGAGCAGAATGCGCAGGTCGAGCTTGAAAGACTTGCGCCGCGCATAGAGACGGTCGGTTGCCACCCGCCGACGATAGGAAACCTCGCTGCGTCCGGTCACCTGCCACAGGCCGGTGAGGCCCGGCTTCGAGGTCAGGTAGCACGAGGCATGGCGCCCGTAATGCCGCAGTTCGTCATAGACGATGGGCCGCGGGCCGACGAGCGTCATCGATCCCATCAGCACATTGAACAACTGCGGCAGTTCATCCAGGCTGGTCCGGCGCAGGAAGTCGCCGAGCGGTGTGACGCGCGGATCTTCGGCCAGTTTGTGCATGGCTTCCCATTCGCGCCGCATCTGCGGGTTGTTGGCCAGCAGGACGACGAGACGCTCCTGCGCATCGCAGTACATGGAACGCAGCTTGAAGCATTTGAAAGGGCGGCCGTTCTTGCCCACCCGTTGATGCGCGAATATCGGTGGACCGGGGTCATTTATGAGGATGACCGCGATCAATACCACGAATACAGGCAAGAGCACGATGATGAGGGCGAGGGCGCAGACGATGTCGCGTATCCGGCACAGCCCGAAGCGGGGAGGATCTCCGCTCTGCGAGGTGACCATCCTGGACCGGACCACAGTGTCTGCAGTTCCGGCGGCGCTGCGCACGGCTTCGAATCGAGGCTTCGAGATCAGCGCCGCCTCGGCGGCGCTGGACGATGACACGGCAATGCAGGAGCCATATGCTTCATCCCCCTCGCTCCCCTTGCGTGACATGTCTTTGCTTGTTGTGTGCATCTCTCGATCTATTCGACCTGTCATTCCTGCCACCCGCCTGCGTTCAAAAATGATCGCAGACCGCACCCTGACGATTTCCCAGATTGGGGTGCCGCACAACCGGGCATCCGGTGTAGCGCCTTTCTACCCAATGAGGCTAAACCGGTCGTCCGAGTGGTGTCCCCATTTGCTCTAAATGGTCGTTTCGGGCCGTTTAATTGCCGGTTAGGATGGCGAGGTGCGGGGCTCGATAACCGAGTCCGCGTCCCCGTTTGTTACATATCGGGATTGAGGAGATCGTAGATGCGCCCCCAGGATCGCAGACTTGGCAAAATGCCTCACCTGCTGCTTTCGGGAATCGTTTTGGGCACTCTTGCCCTTGCGGTGCCGGCCCAGGCGGGTCTTCCGCTCAAATCGGCGCAGGAGGTCAATGCCGGACTGGTCGCTGGCTATCAGGTTTCGACCGGCGACAAGCTGCGCATTACCGTCTTCGACGAACCGACGCTGACCGGGGATTATGAAGTGGGTGACGATGGCGCCGTCGCGTTCCCCTTGATCGATCCGGTCGACGTGAACGGATTGACCACCAGCGAACTCGCCAGTGCGATCTCCAGCAGGTTGCAGAAAGGAGGCTATGTTCTCGTCCCCAAGGTGGCCGTCGAAGTGACCGAGCACCGGCCTTTCTATATTCTAGGCGAAGTCACCAAGCCGGGAGAGTATCCCTATAGCGGTGAACTGACTCTCAACCAGGCAGTGGCGAAGGCAGGTGGATTCACGGCGCGGGCGAACAAGCGCGTGATCAAGCTGCAGCGACAGTCCTCGAAGATCGCCACGCGAATCAAACTGGACGGGACGCCCCTGAAAATTGCGCCGGGAGATACGATCATCATTCAGGAGTCGTTCTTCTAGGCCCCGAGATTGTTAACCGCCGACTGTATTCTGATCCAAAACTGGACTCGGCACCCCCTCGATCGGGTATACCCATAAAGAGTTATGTGTGTATCAAGTATATGTTAAAGCGTGGTTTTACTGCGGCTCTTCGGCTCGCTTGTCCCATAAAGCGACTAAGCATGTTAGCTGATAGTTGATTCCCATATCAGGTTGCCGCATCGTCTCAGCATAAGAAAAATGGAGTCGCGCTTCCGATCGGTCCGGCATGCTGCTGGACCGTCGCACTACCCTGCGGGGTCAATCGGGGGGACTGCACATGTACAGCGACGTTTGTCTAGTAAGTGAATGCGAGATAACCAGGGAAGGCCTCGGTAATATTCTGAAGTCCGAGGGCTTCAACATCATCGGATCCTACGGGGCGATAAAGGACCTCGAAAAACAGGATTTCGGATCAGAATTTTTCTTCGTTCTCGATGGAATCGCCGCAGAAGGCCAATCTGACGCGGTGCAGAAGCTCAAGGATCGGTTCGATACCGTTCCGGTCGTCATCCTGTCGGAGCGATTCGACTTCAATACGATGCTGGAATGCTTCCAGGCCGGCGCACAGGGTTACATCGTGCGCTCCATGAAGGCATTGCCGATGATGACATCCATGCGGCTTGCCGCAATGGGTGAACGCGTACTGCCGCCCGATCTCGTTGACGTTTTCGAGCAGCAGACTTTCACGCCGGTGCTGCGTACCGCGGAAAAGCCGGACGAGGAAGTAAATCGCGCGCGACTTTCGCCGCGCGAGCTCGATGTGCTCTGCTGCCTGATGGCAGGCTATTCGAACAAGGTGATCGCTCGCGAACTTACGGTTTGCGAAGCGACAGTAAAGGTTCATGTGAAGGCCATTCTGCGCAAGCTGAATGTCCACAACCGGACGCAGGCTGCGATCTGGGCCAGCTCACGCGGGCTGTCCGATATGGAAATGCATGCCTGAGGACAAGTTGCGGGCGCGTCTTGGGCGGCCCGTGACCGGCTCTTGAACAGGCGGGCCAAAACGGCCCGCCTTTTCCTGTTCAGTCCTGGGAAGGTCCCGCTGCTATGACGGCGCTGGACTTCGGATCATCTCGGCGAGTGAACGCGCGCTCGACCTTGGGCCGAGCCCTCAGCGATTGCGCATGAGCTGGTCAAGCGACTTGCGATCCCTGGGAAGGCACTGATCCTCCCGGGGCCGGGCCGTTCGGTCGCAATCCCAGAGCACCACTTCCATCCCCGAGGCGCGATCGCGCACGAACAGGAAGAGCGGCCGATCCATCTGTGCGGGCACGAGGTTCGTGTTCCGGCTCAGCTCGACGCCCTGACCATACCCCAGGACCGTACAGGCCGGTTTGTTGAGGCACTGGGTCAGCGCGGTCACGGCCCAGGGTCCGCTGGGCGACTTGGGGTCGAGCCCGATGAGCTGGGCCTGACTGACGCCGACCGGGATCACCGGCGCGCTTGCAGCCGCATCGAGCGATGCGATCTGCGGGGCGAGAAGCGCAGCGGCCTCACCTTGTGTCTCCGGCCGTGGCCGGCCTTGCGCGAGTTCAGCCTCGTCGGCTTCGCTACCCGAATTGCGGCTTCTGGCAAGATGACCGCGGCCGCCCGGCCAGCGATAGAAAATGTGCGCCCCGATCTGGCTGACCTGCTGCAGCGCGCCGCTCCACCAGGGCGAGACATAGTCCGCATGGTAATGCGTGGCCTGCCCGACGGTATCGTCGACCGAACCGGTCAGCGCCTTATCTGCCAGGGTCTGCGCCAGCGTCCATTGCCGCGGCGAGGGGAAACGGCGCTGCATCGATCCGTCGCAAGTGAATGTGAACTGGCATCCGGTCGTGCGTTCGCTGCCTTCGAACACGACACCGCAAACGGAGCTGGGAAAAGTGGGATGGCGGACGCGATTGAGGACGACCTGCATCACCGACCTTTGTCCTTCCGGATCGTTTCCGGCTTCGTACCAGGCGGCCGCGGCAAGGCAATTGACTGCCCGTTCGCGGTCGCTGGTCGTTCCCTTGTAGAAGAACGGGGCCGCGCTCCTGGGCCTGGTCGGGGTTACAACCAGCATTGCCGGCTGTTGCCGGGCGCCGCCCCAGTTCGTCGTCGACGGCGAAGCTTCTATCATCTTCACCTGTCTGGCCGACACCGGGGCGACCGCGTCGCCGAGGCGGGGTATCGCCTCGTGGCGTGTCGGCGCAGGGCTGGCGCTATGGGCGAGGAGCATCACCATCACGAAAACGGGAACGACCCCTGCGACCGCGTACTTCGTCTCGCGATCGACGAGCATCTGCTTCACGTGTTTCGCCGGCGTTGCCGCCATGCGCGAACGGGCGAGATCGGGGGGGGCGGAAAACTTCACGAGCGGGAGGATGCTGTTGATCGGATTGGCTTGCCAGCGAGCTTTCGGAGTAGGCGGCGGAGCGTTCGAGTAGTGATCGATAAGTGCCGCAGGAGTGGGGATAGTTCATGGGGCATGCCCCATTTTCGCGCCATGAGGGACGTGCCGCCATGGCGGCGAATAACCGGATTCGGTAGCGGCTACGCGAAAGGGGTAAGCGCGCCGGGGCGTGGTTAACCAAATCAGGTCAGGCGCAATGAAAGCCTAAGTCTTCAGGAACTTCTGCGCAGCGGAGCAGAGCAGCCTCTCGTCCTTCGGGACTTCGCCGAGCAGCGCAATCGTACCGTCGGGCATGCGCCGGGCGAGAACCAGGGCGAACTCCTCGCCTTTTGGTGTAATCGTCTGGGCGGGCACTGCGGGAAGCTGCCGCAGCTTGCTCTCGATCAGTTCCAGCTTCGAATGGCGCGGCGACCTGATCTTGCGCTTGCGTGCCCTTTCGGCCTTGACGATGCCCTTGAGCCCGCCCTCGTAAGTGAGCAGGTAATCGACGAAGGCCCCTGCCGCAACGCCCTTGCGCCGGCCATGGGCCAAGGCCGTTGCATATTCGGCAAGGCGTGGACGGTCGTAGTGGGCGCCGAAGACGAGTTTGACGATGGGCGTCATCGGCGCACGGGCCTGCATCGTCAGGCCGGCTTCCACGATCATGCGCTCCAACCGGTCCGGCGCGTCGAGCGCATAGATGGAGAAGTCGTAGGCTGCACCGATCGCCCTGTAGAGCGCGACGTGGGAGCGTTCCTCGCTCGAACTCGCCGCCTCGACCTGGTGTCGCGCTTCTTCCAGCGACATCAGGAACTCGTCGTAGTTGATCAGGAGGCCCTCATCCGCGGACGGTGCCTCGAAAGATTCGGTCAGCAGAAGCGGTTCGTCTTGCGCGATGTCGTCTTCGGCCGGGATCTCGGCGCTGATCGGCAGGAGGTAGGGCTTTGCCTGCACATCGGACGAGCGGGGCGAGCGCGGTCTGGCAGCGTCGTCGCGATCGCCGGAAACGCAGACGAAGAGTACCGGCGGCGGAGGCGGCTTGGTTGCCAGGTTCGGCATCTCCTCCGGGTCCAGTTCCTGCTCGAGCAGCAGTTCGCCAAGTTCTTCGGCCTGTGCAAGCGGCTCCATGGGCTGGTCCAGATCAAACATGACATCGACGAGGAACGTCCCTCGCTCGCGTCCGAGAAATGGCAGAGCCAGTCCTCGGCATTCCCTTGTCATGCCATTGCTGTCCGTCACGCATTCCTTGAACTCCGTGGCGTCCCTTTCTTCGACAGCCTGCTGAGAGATGCGGTGCAGCAGCGTCACTATGGGGCTTTCGATAGGAAGGTTTGGCCAGTGATCACCCGAGATCTCGGCCAATTGCGGCGCAAGACTCTCGCCCAGGTAGGAAATCGTCGGCAGGGTGATTTCCGGATCCCATGCCACCTGCACGCAGTTGGACGTGAACAGGCGTGTTTCCTCAATCGTGCTGTGGGCGATCGAGGGCAGTTCTTCATCATCGCGAAGGGCTTCCCAGCGGGCATAGGCCAATGCGGCAATCTTGTTGAACCGTTCCGCTATGCCTTCATCCTGGCCGTCCATCATTGCCCCCTCGTCGAACGGCTGCTCCGCTCGCCAGTCTGACAGTTCGGAAGGATAGACCATGCAAATGACCCTCGGCGCCGGGAGACTGTCGCACTGGTAGGAATCGTACTCCCCCGAAGCCCCCATCGTCTCATTGTGACCACAAGCACACAAGTAGGCCCTCGGGCTTACTCCAAAGGGTAGGGAATGTGGATCGCAACGGTATCAGCGGGGCGTTCGCACCAACGTGCTGGAATTCCTCGGAAGCGACTGAGCCGTCCTGTTCGCGTCCGGAAAACCTTTCGGACATGGCGCGACAAGTCGCCGTGACCGCGTCGCTCTAAGCTAGCAGGATCATTATCGAATGGCGGAGCAAAGGAACAGCGCATGGCCAGCAATCCGAACATATCGCTGGAAACGGTCCCCCCGGTGACGACCGCCGCCGCCTGGCGCGGCGATGCGCTGGAGCAGAGCGGCGAGTGGATCTACATGCTGTCGGATGCGCAGGTGGACGAGCTGGAAATTCTCGGTGCGCGCTTCCTGGCTGAAAATCCGGACCTGCGCACGGTCAGGGCCCAGGACTACCCGCTTGTAGCCTGCGCCGACGCGGTGAAGGAATGGGGTGGCGATGTCGATTACGGCCGCGGCTTCGTCCTGGTGCGGGGCCTGCGAACCCAGCTCTATTCCGACGCGCTTTCGAGCGCGATTTACTACATCCTCGGCCTGCACATGGGCGATCCGATACGCCAGAACGAGATGGGCGACCTGATCGACCATGTCTATGCGACTTCGGACAAGACCATGGACGATCCGACCGCGCTGTCATCGAAGGTGCGCGACAAGCTCGTCTATCACTCCGACAGTTCGGACATCGTGGCGCTGATGTGCCTGCGCCCGGCCAAGGAGGGCGGGCTGTCCTGTCTGGTCTCGGGCGCGCAGATCTACAACGAGATTCTCGAGCGCCGACCCGATCTTGCGCCTCTGCTGCTCGAGCCGTTCCATTGGGACTGGCGGCGCCAGGACCACAATGCGCCGGCGGACACCTATACCTCGCCCATCGTCAGTCTCGTCGATGGCGTGTTCTCCATGTACGCAGGCTCGCTCTACATCCTCACTGCGCAGGAATACGATGGCGTGCCCAAGCTGACGCCCGAACAGATCGAGGTACTCGAGCTCTTCGACAAGATCACTTACGAGGAAGGCATGGCGATCGCGATGGACTTCCGGCCAGGCGATATTCAGTGGCTGTCGAACTATGCAGCGCTTCACGCCCGGACGACCTTCCGGGATTGGCCCGAGCCGCAGCGCAAGCGCCACCTCCTGCGCCTCTGGCTGAGCCGCGACGCCGGGCGGCCAGTGGTTCCAGGGTTCGGCAAGAATGGCGTCGTCCAACACCGAGCAGCCCCTCGCGGTGGAGCCGAGGAGCACCCGGACGGGCATTTCGACATATTTTCCGTGGCGGTGCCGCGCCTGCTTTCCTGAGCGTACGGCACCTGTGGATTGGGAGATGGCGGCGTCGGTTCGGCACGGAACCGGCGCCGCCTACCCAAGGAGCGGGAGATGCCGATCGGGCTCCTGCAACAAGGCCAGGATGTCCCGTGTCCATTGCACGTCGGCGAAGTTCAGACGCAGGTTGAGCAGTGCGGCGTTGTGCTCGGCGTCGGTGGCGGCAGCGCAGGCATCCGCGACCACGATCACCTTGTGCCCGCGCATGTTGGCCTCTCGGGCGGTGGATTCGACGCAGACATTGGTAAGCGTGCCGACAAGGACGATGAGTTCGATCCCGCGCATGTGCAGAACCCGGGCAAGGGCGCCGGCAGGGCATGAGAAGGCACCGTAACGAAACTTGTCCAGGACCAGGTCGTCGCGTCCGCAGGCCATCGGTGGATATATTTCATGAGCAGCGGTACCGCTGCGCAGCGACGCCACTGCCCGGGCGACGAACGGGTCGGCGAGGTCGTACTGCCAGGCGGGCACGGCCAGGTGCGGTGCATCGCTCACTGTCTGGCGCGTCCAGATTACGCAGGCTCCGGCGTCGCGCATGGCGCGCACCAGGGTATTGATCGGCTCGACGATGGCGCGGGCGCTTTCCTTGCCGAACACACCTTCCTCGGCAACGAAAGCTGTTTGCATGTCGATTACCACAAGCGCCGTGCGCTCCGGGTCGATCGCGTCGAAACTATTGTACCCGCGCCCACGCTCGACTGCCCAGTCGGGCAGTTCTATCCTGTGCACCAGGCTTCCTCGAAGGCGATCGAAAGCGAAAGCCTTTCCCAGTCCCTGATCTGCGCGGCGACGAAGGCGTGCTGATCGGTCGCATAGTGCAAGGCGTCTTCGCCCAGGAACAGGTGCAGCGGCGGTTCGGGCGCATCCAGCGCTTCGAGGATCGCCGCCGCCGCGCGCCGGGGATCGCCTTTTTCCTTGCCGGCATTCTCGGTAAGGCTGCGCCGCGCGAAGTGGGCAACCTCGTCGTAGTCGGCAATGTCCGCGCCGGCGATGCGCAGGCCCGATGCGGCAAATTCGGTGCGCATCCCGCCCGGGGCGACATTGGTGACGCGAATGTTCATCGGGGCGACTTCCTGCGCCAGCGTCTGGCCCAGGCATTCGAGCGCATACTTGCTCGCGCCGTAGATGGCCGTGCCTGCCCAGGGCGCATGGCCGCTGACCGATGTGATGTTGACCACATGCCCTGCGCGCCGGCCGCGCATGTGCGGCAGCATGGCCTGGATCATGCGCATGGCGCCGAAGACATTGATCTCGAACAGGTCGCGGGCTTCATCGATGGACACTTCCTCGATGGCGCCGATCAATCCATAGCCGGCGTTGTTCACGAGACGGTCGATCCCGCCAGTCAGCGCCTCGGCGCGGGCCACGGCTTCATGCACCGAAGCCTCGTCGCGCAGGTCGACGCACAGCAGGTGGGCGCGGTCCGGAGCGAAGCTGGTGAATTCAGCGTCCTCGGCCCTGCGGCTGGTGCCCACTACAGTGTCTCCGCGGGCAAGCGCTGCCCTGGCGAGTTCCCGGCCCAGACCGCCACCGATTCCCGTGATCAGCCAATTCGTCATCTTCGTCACCTTCCTGTTGCAGACGAGGAACCTAATGGCCCGCAGGAGTCGCGCTCTTTGCGCTGGCGACCGCAAATCTTGTGCCTGGGCGCACGCGGGCTCCTCGCGCTTGACCGGGGGCAGGTCCCATGCTGCACCTTCGCTGCACATGCAAAGAAGACGGGGCGCAGACTTGGCTGTTCACATCGTCGGTTCGATCAACATCGACATCATTACATCGCTCGAACGCCTGCCCATGCCAGGCGAGACGGTCCTGGCCGGGGCGACCGCACGCCTGCCCGGGGGAAAGGGCGCGAACCAGGCCGTGGCGGCCGCCCGGATGGGTGCGGTCACGCGCATGATCGGGGCCGTGGGTGAAGGCGATGCCGGGCGCTGGATGAAGGACCGGCTCGCGGCGGAAGGCATCGATATTTCCGATGTCGAAGTCATAGCGGGTGAGGAGACCGGAACCGCCTATATTGCGGTGGATGGTGAAGGTGAAAACCAGATCATCGTCGTCTCCGGCGCCAATGCGAGGCTCAAGGCACCTGCGCCGGTGGAAGAAGGTGTCCTGCTTTCGCAGCTGGAAGTGCCGGTTGCCGCCCTGGCGCCGGTCTTCGCGCAGTCTCGGGCGATTCGCATTCTCAACACGGCACCAGCCCTGCTCGAAGCGCGATGCCTGTTCGACTTCGTCGATATCATTGTCCTCAACGAACATGAGCTGGGCGTCTATGTCCCGCCCTGGGAAGCGCCGTTTTCACACGAGGACCTCGCCGCGCGGGCCCGGGATTTGCTGGCGCGGGCAGATCAGGCGATCGTCGTTACGCTGGGGGCCAACGGCGCGCTTGCGATACGGCGGGATTCGTATCGCCACATTCCGGCCGTGCCGGTCATTTCCGTCGACACCATCGGCGCGGGCGACTGCTTCTGCGGCGCACTGGCGGCGCTGCTCGATGAAGGCCGGCGCCTCGAAGAAGCCTTGCCCATCGCCAGCGCGGCGGCGGCCCTGTGCACTCTCGGCCGCGGCGCGGTCCCTTCGATGCCTGCGCGCGGGGCGGTGTTCGACCTGCTTTCCGGTTCGGCAACAGAACATGCGCTGCCAATCAAGAACCCGGCGGCCGCTTCCCTAAGCTGATCCAACATCGACCAGACGCGGATCGGGAGTCCTTGAGTATGACACAGTTCGAGCCCACGCCCTTCGATATTCCGTCCGACAGCGGCGGCAAGGACCTCGGCATTTTCCTGCCGATCGCGAATGGCGGGTGGATCCTCTCTAAGAACAAGCCCGAACTCGACGGCTCTTACGCCTACAACCGCAAGTGTGCGATCCTGGCCGAGGAAGCGGGGTTGGACTTCGTCATGTCGATGTCGAAGTTCCGCGGTTACGGCGGTGAGACCAGCCACTGGAACAGCTCGCTCGATCCGGTGGTGCTGATGGCAGCGCTGGCGGAAGTGACCAGCAAGGTGAAGGTCTGGACGACGGTTCACACGATCCTGCAGAACCCTGCGGTCGTTGCCAAGATGATGGCGACGCTCGACCAGGTGTCCAGGGGGCGCGGCGGCCTTAACGTCGTCACCGGCTCCTACAAGGACGAGTTTGCGCAGATGGGGGCATGGCCCGAAGGCGTCGACCATGACGGGCGCTACGATCTCGCCAAGGAATGGGTCACTGCGATCAAGCGCCTCTGGCGCGAGGACTCGGTGACGATGGACGGCAAGTATTTCCAGCTCGAGGATTGCGAGTCCTGGCCCAAGCCGGAAAAGCGGCCTTTTCTGGTCTGTGCGGGCTCTTCGAAGAAGGGCATGCATTTCACGTCCGAGGAGATGGACGCGATCTTTCTCAGCGGTGGCGATCCTGTGGAACTCGCCGAAGCGAGCCACGCGGCCAAGGCGGACGCGGCGGCCATGGGACGTTATGTGCGCACCTATTCGATGATGACGGTCCTGCTCGCCGATACCGACGCGCAGGCCGAAGCGACCGCAAGGCATTATGCCGCCGGCCTGGATGAAGGGGCACTGCACGGCATGATGCGCGCCTACGGCTTCCTCGATGCGGAGATCGGCAAGGAAAACGCCTTTACCAAAAAGGCCCGCTCCAGCTTCATGTCCGCGCATGTCGCGGGTTCGTCGCAGACCGTGATCGAACGGCTTACCGAGCTTTTCGAAGTGTCGCAGACCGATGGCCTGATGCTGATCTTCCCCGATTACATGACCGGCATTCCCAAATTCGGCCAGGAGGTGCTGCCCGTCCTGCGTGAGCGATTTCCCGGCAAGGTGAAGGTCGGGAGTCATGGCTGAAGTGCTCGACCTGCCGCATGTCGCTGCGCGGGATCTCGAGGAGATGCTGCCTCCCGCAAGCACGGCGCTCGTCGTGGTGGACATTCAGAACGACTTTGCCGCAGCTGAAGGGCTGGTTGGCAGATTCGGGGTCGATCTCGATCCCATCGAGGCAGTCATCGACCGGATCGAGGCCATGATCGCTGCTGCGCGCAAGGTGGGAGTGACGATTGCGTTCATGCGCGTGGTGACCCGGCCCGAGACCGATTCAACCGCTTTGAAGACCTTGATGGCCCGCCGGGGCAGTGGCGGAGGCGAGGCGATCTGCCGCGCGGGTCAGCCGGGCGCCGATTATTACCGGCTCTTTCCGGAATCCGGCGATATCGAGATCGAGAAACTGCTGTTCGATAGTTTCCATGGAACCGACCTTGACGACCAGCTCAAGGCGCGAAAGATCGATACAGTGGTGATGACGGGAATCACCACGGAGTGTTGCGTCGATTCCACGGCCCGCGGTGCATTCCATCGCGGCTACAATGTCTTCGTCGTATCCGACGCCTGCGCCGCCTACGAACCGGGTCTGCACACAGGCTCGCTCCTTGCGCTACAGAAGAACCTGGCGCTGCTGACTACTGCTCAGGACGTAATGGAGGCGTGGTCTTGAACCGCCCCGGCCATCGTGGGCGGGCCTTCGGTAAAGGCTCGCCGGCCGGTGTTCTGGCTGCCTGTACCCTTGGCAATGCCGTTAGCGTGACTCCCGCCGTTCACGCGGTCTTCGGGCTCTTCCTGATGCCGCTCGCCGCGGAATTTGGCTGGGCGCGCGCCAGTATTTCCGGTGTCCTTGGAGTTCTCGCCCTGGTCGGCGCGGTGAGCTATCCGATGATCGGTCGCTACGTCGATCAGCACGGCGCACGGCGGACATTGTTGATCGGGATCTTCGGCCTGGCGCTTTCCATCGCTGCGCTTTCCCTTACCGGTGGTAGCCTCATCCAGTTTTACGCGACATTCGCGGTCCTCGCTGTATTCGGCGCCATGGCAGGAACGCCGATCTTCCAGAAAGTGATCGCCGACTGGTTCGAACAGAACCGCGGCACGGCGTTGGGCGTAAGCGCGGGAGGGGGCTGCGGGCTCGGTTCGGTGGTCCTGCCGGTGCTGGGCGCCGTGCTCGTGCAGGCTTGGGGCTGGCGTGCCGGTTACATGGGCATCAGCGGCTTCATGCTTGTCATCGCCTTTCCGCTGCTTTGGCTGCTGCTGCGCGACCGCAGCGTCAGCGACGATACCGAGCAGATGCCAGAGCGCGAGGGCCTGACTCTGGCTGAGGCGACGCATACCCCGGCTTTCTGGCTTGTCCTGATCGCGCTGGCGGCCGGAGCAGGGGGCACGACGGCGGTATTCAGCCACGTCGTGCCGATTCTGAGCGATCGCGGCTTTTCGATAGGCACAGGAACGGCGGTCGTCAGCGTCTTCGCTCTCGTAACCTCGGGCTGGCAGATTGCGACCGGGCGGATCATGGACATGATCCAGACGCCGCGTGTGGCCGTGCCGATGTACCTGATGGCGGTAGTCGGTCTCGTCCTGCTCGAGACCGGGCAGGGGATGCCGCAGCTGATCCTGGGCGGGGCGCTGCTGGGGGTCGGGCTAGGCGGACAGTTTGGCGCCTTGCCCTACTTCATCGCCCGCTATTTCGGCGTGCGCCATTTCGGCTCGATCATCGGGGCTATGTACTCGGCGGTAATCGCGGCGCAGGGTACGACGCCGATCCTGCTCGATGCCGTTTACGATGCACAGCATTCCTATCGCATCGCGCTTATCGGGGTCGGCGGCGCGCTCGTCGCTGGCGCGCTGTTGCTCACCTTGCTGCCGCGCTACAGCCGCTCGGCGCAGACGGCAGAGGGCCTGATGGTCGCGGGGCATTGATCTTGCACGAAACATGGATCTGGGGAGGCCAGTTTGGCTGACTATTGCGAGAACGAACCGGTTGCCGCAGGGGCCTTCGCCGATCCCGCCAGCGCGCCTTATGCGGTGAGCGAAGAAGAGCGCGCCGCGGTCGCCGCTGCCATCGATGCGGACGAACTCGTCGAACTAGCCCTGACCCTCGGCAATATTCCCAGTCGCTCGCGCGAGGAACTGGCGGCAGCCGAATTCGTGCACGACTGGATGGCGCAGGAGGGCTTTCGCCCGCGCAAGGTCGGCGCAACGCCTGAGCGGCCGAACGTCATCGGTGAATACGGCGGCAACGGGCGCGGGGCGAACCTGCTGTTCACGGCGCATCTCGATACCGAGAGTCCCAGCGGAATGCGCGAACACGACAAGTTCCGCTACCGCGAGAGTACGCTGGCCGATCCGGAATGGACGAAGTGCTGGGTCGATGAGGAAGGGCGGCTGCGCGGATATCCGATCTCCAACGATCGCGGGCCGATGTCCTGCTTCCTCATCGCCGCCAAGGCGCTGCGCAAGGCGGGTATCGGGCTGGCCGGGAAGACCTGGCTTACGGCCTGTCCGGGTGAGATCGGTCCTGAACCGATCGAGGAATTCTCAGGCATCGACTGGAACGGCAAGGACATCGGCGCGCATTACCTGTTCCATCATGGCGGCGTAGCGCCCGACTATGCGATTGCCGCTGAAGGCACCGATTTCGGCCTGACCTGGCAGGGCTGCGGCTATGCGCTGTTCCGGGTCCGCATATTCGGCCAGGGTGTGTTTTCGCCGATTCTCGATGCGCCTGAGGATGCGCGGGCTCATCCCAACCCGATCTACCGCCTTGGCCCTGTAATCGATGCGCTCCATGCTTGGGGGCTGGACTTCGAACGCAGCAGCCGGTTGGAGACCGAAAGCGGTGCCATCGCGCCCAAGGTCCAGATCGCGTCGGTGCGCGGCGGAATGCCAATCGACTTCGGGGCAGGCACCGAAGTCTGCGCGCTCTATATCGATGTCTCGCTCAACCCCAGGCAGAAGGCGGCGGACGCCTATCACGGCATCGTCGAGGCCATGCGCGGGGTCGCGGTCCAGGACTTCGATGTCGAGCCGGTTGTCGTGCGCCATGGTTTCGAGGCCCGCCCGGACGAAGTCGCTCCGCTTGTCGGTGCGGTCGATGCCGCCACCAGGCTGGCCCGCGGAGCGCCGCTGAAGCCCGCACATCCGGTCTATTCGAGCATGTGGCGCGATCACAATGTGTTCAACATGCACCGCGTTCCGGCAGTCACCACCGGCATGCCGCGCTGGCGGCCGACGCGCGAGGACATGGCCTCCAGCGCGCTCGTTTATGCGCTGACGATGCTGGCGGTTTGCGGCCGTGGCGATACGCCTGGACAGATTGCCGGGATATCCAGCGTGTACGGTAACGATACGCCTTTCTGACCGGGTGAAATGCCCCTTGCCGGTAGCCTGAACGCTGGATAGACCTTGCAGAAAGGTCGCCAGAGTTAAGAAGCGTTCATCGCCCGGGACAGGGTGCCACCAGCTTATCGGGTGGTCCTCGCTTTGCGAATTACAACGAATGTCTATCCCAAGGAACAGCGCCGCGACGCATGGCGCTTTGCGCTCAAGCGCCTGTCGCTCACGCTCGACGAAGTGGACGAGGCGACGCTTTACGGCGAGCTGATCCATTTTCGCTCGAGCACCAATATCGACTTCACTCGTGTGACCGGAACGCCGCAGTCCTGGTCGATCGACTTTCGCGAACAGCCGCAGACCTACTGGCTGGCGATCATTCTCGACGGCAGCGCGACGATGCGCGACGCGCAGCAGGAAATCCGGCTCGGCGACGGCGAGATGATCTGCGGCAGGGGCGATTCACCGGTGCATCTGTCATTCGCGGGCGATAACCGCAGCCTGATCGTGCAGGTGCCGCACAGCGAGTTGTCAATGCGGTTGAAGACGCCAATCGGCGGCGCACCGCGCAAGATCGCGACGGATACCGGCACTGCGCGCGTCTTTGCCGGGATGCTTCGTTCGCTTGCGGACACGATCTCGGACATCACCACCGACCAGGCACGGCCGATTGAACTGGCGTTCCCCGAATTCCTCGTCACCAGCCTGCTAGACAACGCGCCGGCAAAGGCATTGGGCGGCGCGGCGGGCATGCGTGCGGCGCTGCTGGAACGCATTTTCCAGACGATCGAGATCCGCCTGTCCGACCCCGATCTCAATTATCAGCAGGTCGCGGCAGAGCACGGGATTTCGCCGCGTTACCTCCAGAAGCTGTTCGAATCGATCAACGATTCCTTCGGCCACTACGTGAAGGTGCGGCGCCTCGAACGCTGCCGTCTCGACTTGCGCAGCCCGCTTCATGTGCAGAAGTCGATTTCCGACATTCTGTTCGAGTGGGGTTTCAACGATTCCGCCTCGTTCAGCCGCGCCTTTCGTGAGCAGTACGGCATCTCGCCGCGCGAATATCGCAAGGCTCAGCCGCAGGAGCAGGAGGCGGTAGAGCTGCTTCGGCGCGGCCGTCCGGCCCGTGGTGAACGCAGTGCGGCAAAGCAGGACAGTTCCGGCGAAGAAAAGCTGGTCGATGCTGCCGAGGAGCCGGACCCCCGACGCGAGCCCGACAAGGACGCGGACGGCGAGGAGGAGGGGGCGTCAGCTCCCGCGCTCGATGCCGCGCAGTTCCTGCCCGACGGCCAGCCGGTCCGCCATCACCATCTTCCGGCCTCGCCCGAGACAGTGCATTGGGGTTATCTCAGCAAGGACCTGAAGCCAGCGCTTCACGTGCGCTCGGGCGATTTCATCACTATCGAGACGTTGACCCATCACGCCAACGACGATCCCGAGCGCATGGTTCACGGCGATCCGGGCGCGGAAAGCGTCTACCATTGGGATGAGCACGGCAAGGCGGTTGACCGGCGCGGCGCAGGCCCGATGGATGCCAGCGCCTTCGGCCGCGGGCCGGGCGAGGGGTTCGGCGTTCACATCTGCACCGGTCCCATTGCGATCGAGGGTGCCATGCCGGGCGACCTCGTGGAAGTGCGCATCCTCGATCTCAAGCCCCGTCCCAGCGGCAACCCGCGCTTTGCCGGCAAGTGCTTCGGCAGCAATGCCGCGACTTACTGGGGCTTCCACTACCAGGACCTGCTGACCGAGCCGAAGAAGCGCGAAGTCATCACGATCTACGAAGTCGAGGCGACCGGCGCGCGCACGCCCACAGCCCACGCCGTCTACCAGTATCGCTGGACCGAACAGGTCGATCCCTCCGGCATTGCCCATAGCCGCTATGACTATCCGGGCGTCCCGGTCGATCCCACGACGATCGAGCGCAATTACGACGTCCTGCGAAATGTCGAGATCCCGATCCGCCCGCACTTCGGCGTGATCGCGGTCGCACCTGCCTATGGTGGACTGGTGGATTCGGTCCCTCCGGCTTCATTCGGAGGCAATCTCGATAACTGGCGCACCGGCCCGGGTGCGCGCGTCTTCCTGCCGGTACAGGTAGCCGGGGCATTGCTCTCGCTTGGCGATCCGCATGCCTCGCAGGGCGATAGCGAACTGTGCGGCACGGCTATCGAATGCTCGATGACCGGATTGATCCAGGTCGTCCACCACAAGGCCTCGGGCCTTATCGAGCAATTGAAGGATGTCGATTACCCGCTGATCGAGACCGAGACCGAGTGGGTGGTCATGGGCTTCAGCCACCCAGATTACCTCAAGGAACTGGGCGAAGACGCGCAGAGCGAGGTGTACAAGCAGTCCTCGATCGATTCCGCGATGCGCGACGCATTCCGCAAGGCCCGCCGTTTCCTGATGACGGCCAAGCAGCTCAGCGAGGACGAGGCGATATCGCTGCTGTCGGTAGGTGTCGATTTCGGTGTGAGCCAGGTGGTAAACGGAAACTTCGGCGTACATGCGGTGATCCGCAAGGCACTGTTCACCAGCTGAGGTCGCTCGTCACCCCGTCGGCATTGGCGACGGAGTGACGGAAGTGGATCAGAAGGGGCGGTCGCCTGCGACCGTAACGCGGAAGCCTGAGCGCACTTCGGGAAAGTAGTCCCACACCGCGAAATGCTGGGTGCAGCGGTTATCCCAGAACGCGATCGAGTGAGGCTCCCACCGGAAGCGCACATGGAAGTTGGCGTTCTTGATGTGCTCGTACAGGAAGCGGAGCACCGCATCGCTTTCCTCCAGCGAAAGCCCGTTGATGCGCGTGGTGTAGGAGGAGTTCACGAAGAGCAGCTTGCGCCCTGTCACGGGATGGGTGCGGATGACCGGGTGGCTGTTGCATTCGTAGGTTTTCTGGATGTCCGGAAACAGCGCCTTGTAGACCGGGTTCGCATCGTGGACCGCGCTCAGCGGTTCGAGAAACGCCTTCATCGGTTCTGACAGGCCTTCGTAGGCGGCGTACATGCTGGCGAAAAGGGTATCGCCCCCGGTCTCGGGCAGGGTGTGCATGTAGAGGATCGAGCCCATCGGCGGTTCGGGATCGCACGAGAGGTCGGAATGCCACTTCTCGCCGGCGACGAACTTGCTGTTTTCGTCGGCATGGATGGCGACCACTTCGGGGTGATCGTCCAGCCCTTTCACGGCAGAATGCATGTGCAGCTTGCCGAAGGCGCGGCCGAAGGCCTTTTGCGCTTCGTGGTCGATCCGCTGGTCGCGGAAGAAGACGACCTGATGCTTCATCAGGGCATCGTGGATTTCCGCGAAGGCCTGGTTGCCCAGCGGTTCTCGCAAGTCGATGCCGAAGATCTCGGCGCCGATCCGCTTGGTCATCGGACGCACCTCGATCATTTCATACCCCATCGTCCACTTTCCTTCGTCATCAGAAGCAACAGGCGTGTGCCGGACGGTTGGGAACGCCCGGCACACTCTCGGTAATCGGCATGTTCATTCGGGATCGATCACGGTGCCCTTCTCGGGGAAGATGCGCCTTTCGATGCGGCAGTGGATGCCCTGGGTGCCATCGACCACCTGGGTCACGCCGAAGTCTGCCGCGACGCTCATCAGCGAATAGCCGTCATGGCGCGAGAGGCCCTGATGCTCGGTGAGCAGGTGGAGCATATCCAGCGAGGCGCCCTTCATGGCCTGGTCGAGATCCTCGCCGAAGCCGTGGACGATCCAGCAGTCCGGCGTCTCGAGCAGGGGCGAGGGGAACGAGAAGTCCTTGCGCAGGACGATCTGGAACAGGACGTCGAGCGATGCTTCGATGGCAGTGCCGCTTATCTCGCCGTCGCCCTGGCTGATGTGGGGATCGCCGATCGAGAACAGGCCGCCCTTGACCTGCACCGGGTAGTACATCGTCGAACCCGCGCCGATGCGCCAGTTGTCGATGTTTCCGCCGTGCAGGCCGGGCGGGATCGTGCTGACCGGGTCGTTGACGGCGGGCGCTACGCCGGCAGTGCCAAGGTGCGGACGGGCAGGGAGGGTGATGCCGGGCAGGGCGGGCGAGCGGTCGCATTCCGGGCAATGGGTAATGCGACCGGGTTCGACGTACTTTTCCGCCACGTCATAGGCATAGAGAGCGCTGGCGGTATTGGCGTTGGGATCGATCTTGTAGATCGTCACGCGCTCGGTCTCGCCGAATTCCTCGTAGAGGTGGCCCCAGTTCGCCTGCAGGTTCGAGCCGTAGTTCATGCGCGGTTTCATCTGGAAATAGCGCACTTCCAGCATGTCGCCCGGCTCCGCGCCCTCGACGTAGATCGGGCCGGTCATGATGTGGCAGCCCGGTGCGCGGGTGCTGGGATCGATCTCGGTAAAGATGCGGCGGATATCGTCGTCGAACATCAGTTCGGGATCGTCGCCGGCATGGTGGGTGACGGCCTGCGCGGAGATCAGGTCGCCGCTCCTGACGGTCAGGGCGGGCTTGATTTCGGGAGAGAAGTAACCCCAGTGCACCGTCTCTGGCGTGGCCCTGAGATGGTGCAGGGCGCTGGGCGCGGCGGTCTGCTTGGCGAACTCGGGCTTCAGGTCGATCAGTGCCATCTAAACTCCTGTGACACAGGTGGAAACGGGAAGGGGCGGCTCAGGCCTCGTCGATCAGGACGCTCGTCATGCTGAGCGACTTGTGCTGGATGAAATGCGGGTCGAACCGGGCGTTTTCGCCCTCGTGCCTGGCGCCCAGGACATAGAGCAGCGGCAGGAAGTGGTCCGAACTGGGCACCGACAGGCGCGCGGCCTCGCCAAGCGCCTCGTAATCGATGACGGTCCTGGGATCGTCGCCGGCAATGGCTTGGCACATCGCGGTGTTGAACTGCTCGGCCCAAGGGTATGGCGCGGCGGCGGGATTGGCCCAGTCCATCGCGGGCAGGTTGTGGACGATATTGCCGGTGCCCATGATCAGCACGCCTTCATCGCGCAGGGGGCGCAGCATACGCCCCACCAGCCAGTGCTCCGCCGGGGTCTTGGCAATGTCCATGCCGAGTTGGATCACCGGCACATCGGCTTCGGGATAGGCGTGGACGAGGACCGACCAGGTGCCATGGTCGAGGCCCCAGTTGGCATCGAGGCCGACGGGCATGGGCGCCAGCAGTTCCTTGACGCGGGCGGCCAGCTCGGGATCGCCGGGGGCGGGGTACTGGACATCGAAAAGCGCCTGCGGGAAGGCTCCGAAGTCATGGATCGTGCGCGGCTGGGCCATTGCTGTCACGGCCGTGCCGCGGGTCTGCCAGTGCGCGGAAATGCACAGGATCGCCCTGGGCTTGCCGATCCGCGTGGCCATCTCGTTCCAGGTCTTCGTCACGTCGCTCTTTTCCAGGGCGATCATGGGGCTGCCATGTCCGAAGAAGACGATGGGGAGGCGGCTCATTGTCGTGTGCTCCGTTGAGTTCCCGCGGCGACCGACCCGATGGGCGCCGTAGATCTTGTGCTGTTGGGGGAAGGCTAGGCCGGGGCCGTGTTCCCGGTCTTGCGGCGCGGCGCACAAGAACTTGTCGCGCTGCCGCAGGACCGGGAAGGGGAGGGCCTTATTCGCAGGTATAGCCCTCCGGGATCTGCGGGTTTTCGCCGGCCTTCACCCAGAGCAGGATCTCGTTGCCCCAGGGGTCGGCGAAGCAGTGGTTGAACCCGTTGAATTCCTTCCAGTAGTGGTTGCGCCACAGGATCTTGGCGCCGAGCTTTTCTGCGGTGTCTAGGATGCGCTCCGGGGTGTCGTCATCACTCACCAGGACCCAGATCCGCGCCTTGCGCCCTTCAGTCGAAAGCGTGCGCGGCTCCGCGCCGCCGGGATTGGGATTGGGGCGAGCGTTCCTGGCGTCGAATACGCCGAAGTGGAGATTGCCGATCTGGCTGTCCGACCCGTCCTTGTTCTTGAAGAAGCCGCCAGGGACCATGCGGTGATAGAGCCCGCCCATGCGCGCATCGTCTTCCCAACCGAAGACTTCGGCGTAGAATTTTCCGGCATTGTCCGGATTGTCAGTGGCGAAGTCGAAGAAAATCAAGCTGTTGGTCATCGATAGCTCCCTTGTGCTGGGAACAAGGCCTAGTGTGGCGCGGGAACTTTGCTCGGCGCCACGCGCACAATTCCTTGATCTCGCGCGACGATTTTCGGCGCGGCGACGGCCCATGCAAAAAGGCGGCGCCCGACCGGAGTCGGACGCCGCAGCCGTCGGGAATGGACAGTGCAATAAGTGAGATCAGGCAGCGCCGGAGCGCTTGATCTCGGTAACCGGAGCCGAGGGGCCGCGACGGCGGTCCCACTCAGCCCAGTAGCGGTCGACGAGCCAGACGTTGAGAAGGCGTTGGGCCCCTTCCTGCCAGGAATAGCGGCCGCGTGGGGCGTGCTTGGATCGCAGCCCTTGCTGGACGAGTTCGTCGACGTGGAAGTCCTGCGCCACGATTTCCTCGACCGCCTGGTCGTTCATCTTCATTTTCAGGTCGAATAGCGGATCGTCCATTGCCTCGGGAACCAAGAGCGTGCCGATCGTCAGCGCGTGCGATCCGGCCGAGCGCGGGTCCATGATGAGGTAGAGGACAGTATCGTTGAGCACGACGAGCGAGAGGCTCGGCGGCAGGTTCACGAAAAGCAGCCGGTTCTGCTCTTCTTCGGTCAGCTTTGGGAAGACCGGGAAGACCGAGCGCTGGGTGGCGTTGAATGCGGCGTTCCTGTGAAGCGTCCCGTTGAGCCGGTAGTAGCCCGCCGAGTTCTCGGGAACTTCCGGAAAGCTGGCGAGGCCGCTGGGAATGAAGTCGTGCAGCGGGCCGGCATGCAGACGGCTGGCGTGATAGCCGTCGTTGTTGTTCTCCAGCATGACCTTCCAGTTCCACGGGAACACGGTCGGCTCCTCAGGGCGCGGGCCGCGCAGCGAGGCGAAGTCGTAATTGGCGACGACTGGCTCCAACGCGGCAAGGCGCGGGGTCAGCGGTTCTGCCTCGGGATCGAGGTTGACGAAGATGAAGCCGTGCCAGGTCTCGTGACGGATCTCGGGCAGGGCCGCGGCCTTCTTGTCGAAGTTGCAGGTCCTGCTCATGGCCGGCGCGCCGACGAGGGTGCCGTCGAGATCGTATGTCCAGTGATGGTAGGGGCAGACGAAGGCACGTGCGTTGCCTTGCCCTTCGGCAACCAGCATCGCGCGGTGCTGGCACACCGCCGACAGGGCCTTGACCGATCCGTCGCGGGTCTTCGATACGATGATCGGCTCGTCCGCGCGGGTCACCGTGAAGAAGTCACCCGGCTCGCCGAGCCATTCCTCGCGGCCGACGCACAGCCATTCATGCTGGAAGATGGCGTCCATCTCGAAGTGGAAGAATTCCTCGCTCGTATAGCAGGCCGGCGGCAGGGTGTCGGCCTCGAGCGTGTCGAGCTTGGAACTCGCGAGACTGTCGAAAAACTGGTCGTTGAGGAGAGTCATTCTGGCCTGTTTCCGTTTTGGGCGAACCGGTGGAATGCGCCTCGTGCGCTTTCCGACGATATTGGGAGGTTAGCCGCTTCGCAGGGGGGCGGCTTTGCGCTGGGCGTAGTGATTTTTGGCATTGGGCCCCGCCACGCTCGGGCTCATTCGGCCGGAACGAGATCTCCGACGCCGTCCGTCCCGCCTTGTGCCTCGTCACCTTGCGGGCGCTGCTGCGGCGCACGCAGGAACAGCACGGCGACGGCGATCGCGCCGACTAGAAGGATCGAGAAGACCAGCATGGCCGGGGCGTAGCTGCCGGTCAGGTCGGCGATGGTCCCAGCGCCGACCGGGCCCAGTACCGCGAGCGTGGTCGCCGTGGTTGCCATCGCGGTCATGTCGCCGGCGATGGCCGCACCGAAGTAGCGCAGGATCAGCACATGGGCGGAGAGCCAGGTCATGCCCCAGCCGGTGCCGAACAGCGCGGCGGCTCCGCAAGCAACGAGGACATGGGGCGAGGACCACAGTACCGCCATGGCCGCGGCCTGGAGGATGAGCCCGGCGATCAGGATGCGGCGCGGGTCGTAGCGTTCGCACACGGCGCCTGTCACGCCCTTGGCCCCGGTTCCGGCAAAGGCCAGCAGGCTCATGGCGATTGCGCCGGGTGCGGCGCCGTCGCCGAGGGTGGCGATGTGGGCGACGAGGATCGAATGGGTCGAAGTAACGACCAGTTGCACGACCGTCATGATCACCGCAAGGGTCACGAAGGTCGGGTTGAACAGGGCCTCGCGTACAGTCCAGTTCCGGGGTTGGGCGGCGGCGCCATCGCGCTTGTCGCCCGGGCCTTTGACCTGTTCGACGCTTTCGACCTTCACCGCGTCGCGCACGCATATCAGGCAGACGAGGCCGACGAGTGCAGCGCAGATGGCCATGACCATCCAGTGCAGGCGCCAGTCGCCGGTCAGGCCGACGATGGTGCCGACGATCAGCGGACCGGCGATGCCGCCCGACGATCCGATCATGAAGTAGAAGCCGATCATCCGCGCCGAGGTGCGCGGGAACCACGTCGCCAGCAGGTACACCGCGGGCGAAGGCGCGGCGAGGGTGAAGCCGATGCCCATGAGCGAGGTGGCGATGAAGAAGTAGGTCAGGTCGCTGATCATCGAGGCGATCAGGAAACCGGCGGCAAGCACCAGGCAGCCCAGGAACATGGTCACGCGCGTGCCGACCGTCTTCATCATCACTGGCGGCAGGGGACTGGCGATCCCGCAGGCCAGGCCGAGCAGAGAGAAGCTGAGGCCTGCCGCGGCCTTGGACCAGCCCAGTTCTGCAACCATGGTGTAAAGGACGTATCCCAGCGACGTGAAGGTCGTTGCCGTGACGAAGAAGAAGGCAAGCGAAGCGGCAAACATGACCTGTACGTTACGCGGCATGGGGGCTCCTGCAGGCATTGCGATCCGGAAACCTTTTCCGGGATTCGACAGGCTCGAAGCTCTCACGGTGCCGCCGTACACTCTTGATGGTGCGCGCCTGAAGACTTGATCGTCCGGTGAAGAGGTGCCGAGACGAAGCGGGGCGCGCCGGCCTTTCGGTCGACGCGCCCCGGCGCTGGAGGTGAGGGCTTCCAGTCAGATCAGAAGCGATACCCGAACGAGAGGATCACCTGCCGTGGCGGGATGTAGGTGTCGAACACCTGCGCGCTGCCATAGGGATCGGAGAAGCGCGAGTTCACGCCGTCCTCGTCGAACAGGTTGATCACGCGCAGGGTGATGTCGGTGTTGGTCCCCTCCGGCTCGTACTTCGCCATCAGGTTGACCTGCGTGTAGGACGGGGTGAGGTCGACGGCGCCGTCGTTGAACAGGCGGTACTGGTACTTGCCGCGATAGATCAACTGGGCGCGGGTGGTGAGTTCTCCGGGGCCGACCTCAGCATTGTAGGTTGCGGCAATGGTGCCCTGCCAGCGCGGCAGTTTGGGAATGCGGTTGCCCTTGATGTCGGCGCGCGCGGCATCGCGGGCAAGGACCGCGTCGTAGAAGTTGGTCCAGAACAGGTAGTCAGGATAGCCCGCCGCGTTCTGCGCATCGGTGGCCGCAGTGGGATCGAGCGCTGCGTAGTGCGAGGTGAACTTGCCCTCCAGCCAGGACAGCGAAGCGTCGAAGCGCAGACCGTCGGTTGGCACGTAAGTGCTTTCCAGTTCCAGGCCATAGACCCGCGCCTTGGGCGCATTGCTGATGCCCTCGCCGTAAAGGATCGGATCTTCCTCGAGGAACTGCATGTTCTTGTACTGGTAGAGGAAGGCTGAAGCGTTGATCTGCAGCGTGTCGTCCATGAAGCGGTTCTTGGTGCCGGCCTCGAAGGAGTCCACGGTCTCCTGCTTGTAGGTCGGCAGGACCGAGAAGCTGCCGCCCGAAGCCGAAGCCGAGTTGATGCCCCCCGGCTTGAAGCCGCGGGTCCAGCTTGCATAGACCATGTTTTCCGGGGTGATCTGGTAATCCAGCGCAACCTTGCCGGTCCAGGCATCGGCCTTGCGGCTGCCAGTGGATGCCGGCTGCATGTAGGCGCCTGAAGTCTGGTTGGACGTCCCGCCCGACAGGCTGTCATAGGCTCCCGAGGCCTTGTCGTGGTTGTAGCGCACGCCTGCCGTGAGCTTGAGCTGGCTCGTCACTTCGTAGGTGCCCTGCGCGAAGAAGGCATAAAGCTCGCGCTTGATCGACGACAGCTCGGCGTATGTGAGATTGCCGACCAGCGGATCGTCGAAGGCCGTATCGACCGGCAGCGCGGGCTGCAGGAAGTTGTCGTCGTCGCTGCGGTACTCGTTGATGTACTGGCTGTTCTTCGAGTGCAGGTAGACGCCGCCCAGGACCCAATTGAACGGACCGTTGCCGTTCGAGGTCATGTTGATTTCCTGGCTCCAGCTCTCGGTATCGGAAGCCCAGAGAGGAACGTGGTCGTAGCTGACGCCGGTGAAGCTGATCGGATTGTAGGTGTTGGCAAAAAAGAGCTCGGTATCGAGCCCGTCCGCATCCCATGCCTGCTCGGAATGCAGCTTCTGGTAGCCGGTGATCGACTTGATCGTGGCGAAGGGTGTCTCCCACTTGATCACGCCGGTATAAAGCTCGGTCTTCACCTCCGACCTGCCGGGATAGTCCTGCGTCAGGACGCGCGGATCGGTATCGGGATCGAGGATGTTCTTCTGTGCCGGGCCGTTGGTCTTGCTGTCGTACTGCACCGTGTTCAGCGTGATCGAGAAGTTCGGCGCGGGCGACCACTTGGCGCCGATGCGCCAACCGGTCTCGTCCTGATCGTCGAGGTCGTACTTGTCGACGCCGGGGACCTTGGTCGCATAGGCGTAGCCGTCGTGCTTGGTGTACTGGATCGCGCCGCGGATCGCGAGCGTGTCGCTCAGCGGTACGTTGAGCGCGCCGGAGCCTTCCATGTACTTGTAGTTGCCGATCCCGGCGCTGACGTTGCCGGACAGCGCATCGGTGCTCGGTTCGATCGAGACGACGTTGATCGTGCCGCCGGTCGAACCCTGGCCGAACAGGGTCCCCTGCGGGCCGCGCAGGACTTCGACCTGGGCAACGTCGATGAAGGCTGCGCTCGCGGCGATCGAGTTGAAAATGTAGACGCCGTCGATGTGGTAGGAGACGCCCGGCTGCGTGTTGGTGTTCTCCGGCGTTTCGGAGCCGATGCCGCGGATGGTGATGATCCGTTCGCCGCCACCGCTGCGCGCAACCACGAGACCGGGCACCGACCCGTTGAGGCCGGTGATGTCGGTGATGTTTGCCGCCTTGAGCGTTTCGGAAGTGACAGCGCTGACCGAGAGCGGGGCCTCCTGAAGGCTCACCTCGCGGCGCTCGGCCGTGACGACGATGTCGGTGATGCCGGTTTCCCCCGGCGTCGGTGCCTGGGCTTCGGCCTCGGCGGCATGGGCACTATTCGATGCGAATGCGAGCATGGATACGCTGCAGGCCAGGGCATAGGCGATGTGAGATTTGGTGTTCATGAAAGCTCCCCGAAACATGACGACAGAACCCATTCCCGGTCTGCGGCTCGTCATTGTCTGGGTCGGCCGCTTGTCCTGAAATCTGGCGGTTCGGCGGCAACGGGTCTTGTGCACTTGCGAATAAGTACTTGACTGGAGCCCCCCCGGAGCCATGCGGCAAGAGGGGGAATATCCCTTTATTTCAGGTCGCGAACGAGGCTCTGGTACAGGGTCGGCTACCGGTTGCACCGCGCAATAAGTGCGCGGATGGCGTCTCAGGTCAAAGCGCGGGCGTACCCAGCATCAAGACCGCACGGCCCGCGTCTGCCAAAGGCCAATGCATGTGAATGGATGGACATGCCCGGGAGGCCACATGACTGCGACCGCTTCACCTACAACACTACGCAAAGCCACGCTGGGCCGCACGGGAATGGAGATCAGTCGCGTCGGCTTCGGGGCCTGGGCCATCGGCGGTCCGGACTGGGCAGTCGGATGGGGGGCGCAGGACGATGCGGATTCGGTGCGGGCGATCCGTCATGCGGCCGAGCGCGGGGTAAACTGGATCGATACTGCGGCGATATACGGTCTCGGTCATTCCGAGGAAGTGGTCGCTCGCGCGCTTGCCGAAATTCCGCAGGCCGAGCGGCCTTATATCTTCACCAAGTGCGGGCAGGTCTGGGATCCGGCGGACCGCAAGAGCAAGCTGCGCGTCGGTCGCAAGGATTCCATCCGCCGTGAATGCGAGGATTCGCTGCGCCGACTTCGGGTCGATGTCATCGACCTGTTGCAGATGCACTGGCCCGCGGAAGACGGCAGCGAGCTGGATGAATACTGGCAGGCTCTGCTGGACCTGAAAGCCGAGGGCAAGGTGCGGGCCGTCGGCCTTTCGAACCATGATGCCGTCCAACTCGAGCAAGCCGAAGCGCTTGGCCATGTCGACACCCTCCAGCCGCCGCTGTCGGCGATCAAGCGCGGTGCGCTGGAGCGGGAACTGCCCTGGTGCCTGGCCTGCGATACCGGGGTGATCGTTTATAGTCCGATGCAGTCGGGGCTTCTTTCCGGCGGCTTTTCTGCCGAGCGGGTGGCCGGACTGCCCTCTGACGACTGGCGTTCGAGCCACCCGGACTTCACAGGCGATGCCCTGGCGCGCAATCTTGCCGTGGCGGAGGCGATGAAGCCGGTGGCCGAGCGCCACGGAGTTTCGCAGGCGGCAGTCGCGGTGGCCTGGGCGCTGGCAATGCCGGGCGTGACCGGGGCCATAGTCGGCGCGCGCAGTCCGGCGCAGGTCGATGGCTGGGTCGCAGCGGCCGGGCTCGAACTCGACGCGACGGATCTGGGGCAGATCGCGCAGGCCATCCGCAGCGCCGGAGCGGGCGAGGGACCGGTAATCGGTTGAGCGAGGCCGGTGGAGACAGTTTCAAGCAAAAGTAGCGTCGCTTGCCTCGGTTTCCCGTGCTAGGCGGCCGCGCCGGACAGGATACCCGATGAACCGATTGCTCGCCCGCTTCAATATCGACCCCTACCTGCTGCTGCTGGTCTCGACCGTTGCGTTTGCCTCGGTCCTGCCGGCGCGCGGGGTCTTTGCCGACATTGCCGGAGGAGTTGCCGACGCGGGCATTGCGCTGCTGTTCTTCCTGCACGGGGCCAAGCTCTCGCGCGAGGCGATCGTGGACGGCGCGCGGGCCTGGAAGCTGCATGTCTCGGTGGCATCGCTCACCTTCGTCCTGTTCCCGCTGATCGGGCTGGCGGTTTCTGCGATTCCCGGTCTGGACCCGGCATTGGCTACCGGCGTGCTGTTCCTCACACTGCTGCCTTCCACAGTGCAGTCATCTATCGCCTTTACCGCGATTGCCGGGGGCAATGTTGCCGCTGCGGTGTGCAGTGCCTCCTTCTCCAACCTTGCCGGCATCTTCGTGACGCCCTTGCTGACTGCGGTGCTGATCACCGGGAAGCAGGGCGGTTTCTCGAGCGATCCGGTGATCACGATTTCCATGCAACTGCTGCTGCCGTTCCTCGCAGGCCATTTCCTGCGCCCCTGGATCGGCGAGTTTGTGGCGCGGCACAAGAAAGTGCTGGGCTACACCGATCGCGGCTCGATCCTGCTGGTCGTCTACACCGCTTTCGGGGCTGCCGTCATCGACGGGCTGTGGAGCCGCGTGACCATCGGCGAACTGGCGCTGATCGCGGGAATATCGATTGCCATCCTCGCCCTCGTCTTACTGGCGGCGAACATGCTTGGGCGGGCGATGCGCTTTTCGCGAGAGGACCTGATCGTCCTGGTCTTCTGCGGTTCGAAGAAGAGTCTTGCGACCGGCGTTCCCCTGGCGGGCGTGCTGTTCACACAGGCGCAAGTGGGCGCGATCATCCTGCCGCTGATGTTCTTTCACCAGATCCAGTTGATGGTCTGCGCCATTCTCGCGCGTCGCTATGCCGCGCAGACCACCCGCGAGGCGATTGCCTAATCGAGCATTGCTGCCAGTGCGGGGGTGAGTATCTCGGTCTCGGCCACGATGCGCGCGGCGATGCCGTGCTGCCTTGCGAAGTCCTCGGCGGCCTCACCCATCACCATCAGCGCCGTCGCGAGCGCGTCGGCGCGCATCGCGGTCTCGGCCAGCACCGTCACACTTAGGGCGCCATTGCGCAGCGGCGCGCCGGTTGCCGGGTCGATGGTATGGCCAAGCCGCATGCCGTCCACTTGATGGAACCGGCGCGTGTGGCCGCTGGTCGCGACCGCGCAGCCGCTCAGCGCAATGCGCAAGGGCGTGAGCCCCTCGCCGCCAGTCTCCTCGAGATCCACCCACCATGGCTGGAAATCGGGCTTCAGGCCCTGCGCGCGCAATTCGCCGCCGACTTCGACGAGGAAGGATGAGGCGCCGGCGGCGGTGACTGTTTCGGCGAGCAGGTCGACCCCGTAGCCCTTGGCGATGGCGCACAAGTCGAGGGCGATCCCTCCCGGTTGGCGCAGGCGTGCCGGATCGGGTGCGAAATCCAGCCGCTTCCAGCCTTGGGGCGAGGCAAGGGTATCGAGCGCGTCGCAGGTTGGCGCTTGCGTGGCCGGGCTGGCGCCGAAGCCCCAGGCCTCGCTCGCCGCGCCGACCGTGGGATCGAAGGCCCCGCCCGTCAATTGCGCGACGTCGAGCGCTTCTGCCATGACCGCTGCGAATTCGGGCGGAAGCGGAAGCCATTCGCCCGCACCGGCGCGGTTGAAGCGGCTGAGATCGGAGTCCGGTTCCCACTGGCTCATCTGCGCGACGACGCGGTCCAGCGCGGACTGGCAATCGCGGCGCAACCTGCCGACTTCCAGGCTGGGTTCTGCCACGAGCCGCACCGACCATGTCGTGGCCATGGACCGTCCGCCGAACGAAACGACTTCTCCCACAGGCGGGGTCAGCAGTGCCTCAGGCCAGTCGACCGACGGAATGGCGATGCGGATCGCGGCTCTCCTTCAGGTCATGGGTAGCCGGATCAGGGCGCCATGACTTCCAGCGTCGTGACGTAGCCGAGGCCGCGCTCGGTCGCGCCGGGGATGCTGGTGTTCTTGTCCTTGGTTTCGGCCTCGAGCCAGTACATGCCCGGCTGCGGCCAGGCGAGCCTGACTTCGCCCTTAGCGTCGCTGGTCGCCTTCACTTCGACCGGCTGGTTGGCATAGCGGCCGCCGCCGAGGATGGCGGTCAGTTCAATGCCGGCAGCAGGCTTGCCGTCGATCAGGAAGCGGAACACGCCTTCCTCGTTTGCGACGAGATCGTTGGGGTGGGTTACGGGTACCAATTCCAAGCCCTTGCCGCTCGGCGTGAAAACGGTGTCGGTCGGGGCTCCCAGCGTCACGAAGAACTCGTTGCGCATCAGGTTTTCGCGGACTTCGACATCGGTCGCGCCGGCCGGGATCAGGTTCTCGATCTCGCTTGCCTGAGCGCCGCGCGGCAGGCGCTTCTGCTCGCCGTTCAGCTTGTAGCGGCCGAACACGCCGCTGCGCATGTTGCCAATCTTCCAGGTGCCTGGTTGGTCCAGGTGCAGATCGAAGGTGGAGCGGATCTTGCCGCTGGCCGCGTTCTCGATCGAGCCGGCGCTACCGTCCGGTTTCTCGACCTTCACGCCGTCGGTGCCGAGCGGGAAGTGGTTGGGATAGAACAGGTCGTTCGAAACCGCTCCGTCCACTGTGATCCAGGCATCTTCGCCGGACAGGATCGTCTCGGAGGGGAGGAACCAGGCTCGGTGCGCCTGGGCCGATCCGGGCAGGACGGCGGCCAGCGAGATGGCAAGGAAGGCGGCGCGGGCGCCAAGACGGCTGCGCATTTTCATGAGGTCAGTCCTTTCAGGGCTTGATGGTGGCGGCAACGCTGCCGAGTTCGGTCTTGCCGCTGGCGCGGGCGGTCGATGCGCTCTTGCCGCCCAGCGAGACGGGCAGCTTGACGACTTCGCGGCCGCCGACTTCGCGCGCGGCCTCGACCACGAGCTGGTAATTCCCGGCGGGCAGGCCGCGCAGGGCGGCGGCCGGGATCGAAAGCTTCTGCGGGCCGGGGGCACGCGTTGCGCCCGAGACGCCGTCAATCGATGCGCTGCGGCCCGCCTTGCGCCACCAGGTGCGCATTTCGTTGAGCCACTTCTTGCCTTCGCCGCCGCGCTTGTCCTTGTCGTACCACACGGACAGCGTGCGCACCTTGCCGCCATCGCCTTCCAGCCAGACAGCGACGTATGGGCGATGGTATTCGGCGACCGAGAGGCGCGGGATCGTAATGTCGAGCGTTATCGTGTCGGCCATCGCCGGGCTGGCGATGGTGGCAGCGCCGGTCAGGGCGAAAAGCGAAGTCTTGCGCATGATGTCCTCAGTGAATGAAGAAGAGGGCGAGAAGGAACGGAACCAGGAAGCCGAGGCCGGTAAGCGGCCAGGTCGCCGGGCGGTTTCGGCCATGGAGCCAGAGCAGCACGAAGCCGGTGCCGATGAAGACCATGGCCGACAGCACGAAGACGTCGATGAACAGGCGCCATGCCTTGCCGGTGTCGCGGCCCTTGTGCAGGTCGTTGAGGTAGGAGATCCAGCCGCGGTCGGTCATTTCCCAGGTGACTTCGCCACTGGCGCGGTCGATCGCTACCCAGGCATCGCCGCCGGGGCGTGGCATGGCGAGATAGATTTCATCCTCGCTCAGTTCGGCGGGGCGATCTGAAATGGCCATGCCGGTCTGGCTGGACAGCGCGGTTCGCAGGTCGCCGGGAAGCGGGGCCTTGCCCTCGGTGGCGAGGCCGGAGAGGCTTTCGCGCATCTCGGCCGGAAGGTTTGCCGATCCCTCGACGACCTGCGGTTGGGAGCTGATGTCGGCGGCGTGGTTGAGAGTGAACCCGGTCAACACAAAGAGCATCAGGCCGACGAGCGAGATGGCCGAGCTGATCCAGTGCCAGGTGTGCAGGTGGCGCAGCCAGAAGCCGCGGGTCAGTTTCCTGCGCGGGCGGGCTGTGCCGCCCGATCGACCCGAGGGGGTGGCATTGGCGCCAACGCGCATGGTCGTGGTCGTATCGGGCAAGGCGGTCTCGTTCATGGATCAGTTCAGGTGGAAGCCGACGGGCACGAGCACCCAGGCGGCAACCGGCTTCCCGGCCTGTTTGGCCGGAACGAAGCGCCACTTGCGCACGGTCTGGATCGCGGCCTTGTCGAGCCGGTCGAAGCCGCTGGACTCGTTGATCTCTATGTCACCGGCGCGGCCTTCGGGCGTGACCAGGACCTTGAGCATCACCGTGCCTTGCTCCCGCGCGCGGCGTGCGGCGTAGGGATAGGTGGGGCCGGGATTGTTGAGCTGGGCGGCGGAAAAATCGGGCGGGGTCACCGGGGCCGGTGGCGCGGGCGGGGCCTTGGGCGCTGGCGGCGCATCGACCTTGACGGCAACCGCGCTCTGCACCGGGGCCGCGTCGATCACCATCGGGGACTTCGAGGGCAGCTCGATCATCGGCTTGACGACTGTCGGCTGCGCTTCCCGGACCAGCGGTTGCGGCTCGATCTCGGGCTGAGGTGCGGGCTCGGGCGGGGGTGCCGGCGGGGAGACGGCGAAGACCGTCAGGTGCTTTTGCGGCGCCTTCGCAACCTTGACCACGCCCATGCCGAGCAGGGCGGCAATGGCGAGGACATGGATCGCGGCGACGATCGCAAAGGCCCGATAGTTGAAGCCGCCCGGGGCATAGCGCGCACCGGACGGTTCAAGGACTCGGTCAATTTCAGGTTCCCGGGCGACCGGGGGGGGCGCGGAAGGGACGATCCATGTCGTCTCGTCCTTCGGCGCGCGTTCCTTCGGGCGCGCCGCGCCCTTCGCCTGCCCGGATGCGATCGGGTCAAGGGTATCGGTAATGGATAGTTCCATGGTCGTCCTCAACATGCAATTTCGGGGGGCAGGGAAGGGGCGGCGTCAGGCTGGCCTCAGTAGCTCGCGCTGAGCGTGACGAGGGCCTGGCGACCGGCGGACGGCACCGCGAAGTGCGGATTGCGCAGCTTCGTGACGTAGCGCTTGTCGGTCAGGTTGCGCAGGTTCAGTTTGACCGAGAAGTTCTCGTTGAAGCGGAAGCCGGCATTGGCATCGAAGCGCCAGTAGCCGTTCGCCTCGATAAGGTTCGCCGTGTCGGCATAGCGCTGGGAGGCGTGATAGGCGCCGCCGCCGATGCTGAACCGGTCGGTCACGTCGACACTCGAGGTGAGCGCCACGTTGTGCTTGGGCGTGTTGGGCAGGGCGTTGCCGTTGTCCGCACTGCTGTCGCGCAACGAGCTGTCGGTGTAGCTATACCCGGCAAGCAGCGAGACCGGCCCGACGCGGCCCGACGCACCGACTTCGAAGCCCTTGATGCGCGCCTTGTTGGCGATGATCATCTGATCCCCGGTTTCCGGATTGAAGTCGCGAATGTTGCTGCGGTCGATCTGGAATGCGGCTGCCGTCAGGCTGAGTGCACCGCCGAAGAGATCGGCCTTGGCGCCCACTTCCCAGTTTTCCATGGTTTGCGGTTCGTAATTGGCGTTCGTGCCGCTCACGGCATTTGCGCCTTCGCCGACGTCCGCGCCCGGAGGCGTGGCCGAGTCCGCATAGGAGAAGTAGATGCTGGCATTCTCGACCGGCTTGAAGACGACGCCGCCCTGCCAGGTCCAGAAGTCGGTCTTCTTGTCGACCGAGTAAGGAACGCCGCGGCTCGAACCGCTCGCACGGATATTGAAGCTGGTCCAGCGTACGCCGCCGTTGACCAGCAGCTGCGGGATGATCGTGACCGTGTCGAAAGCGTAGAAGCTGTAGTCTTCAGCGCGGGTGAGGACAGGGCTGTCGGTGTTGAGAGCAATCGTCCCGGCCCACGGATCCGAGGGGTTGGGATTGTCGAGCGTGGTGCAGTTGTAGTCCGCCAGCGAAGCGCAGGTGCTGTCGCCGGTATCGACCGAGTAGGAATAACGGTCGGTGTCGGAAGCCGACATCTCGAAGCCCATCGCGATGCTGTGTTCGATGCCGCCGGTCTTGAACCGGCCTGCCAGGTTCAGGTTGTTGACGAGGCTCTGGTTGAGCGAATTGCGGCTCTTGACCCCGCGCCAGACGAGGCCGTTGGCGACGTTGCCCTTGCTGTCGTCCGGGTTGGTGACGATGTAGTCGTTGCGCGCGCGCGACCAGCGGGCCGTGTTCGACAGAACCCAGCCGCTGCCGAAGTCATGCTGGAACTGGAAGGTGACCGAGTCGACCTTGGTCTTCTGGAAATCCCGGTTCTTCAGGCCATAGAAGTTGTCGTAGTCGGTGTCGGCCGGGCGGCGCGATCCTTCGGGGAGCACGCCGTCGAGCTGGCCGCGCGAGGTGAGCGGAATGCCGTAGTCCGGCATGTCGTCGGTCTCGTAGTGGTAGTACGAGAGCGTCGCGGTGGTTTCGGTGCCGATTCCCCAAGTGACGGAAGGAGCGATGCCCCAGCGCTTGTTGAAGACCGCATCGCGCCCGGCGACATCGGCATCGTGCCACAGGCCGTTGATGCGCACGGCCAGCTTGTCGGCCAGCTTCTGGTTGACGTCCACGGTCACGCGCTTGAAGTCGTCGGTGCCCACGGTCACGTCGGCATTGGCGAAGTTGCCGTCGCGCGGCATCTTGGAGACGATGTTGATGGCGCCGCCGGCCGAGCCTCGGCCGCCGAACGCGCCCGTGGAGCCCTTGAAGACCTCGATGCGCTCTACCGCGAAAGTCTCGCGGGTCTGCGAGCCGACGTCGCGGGCGCCGTCGACGTAAGTGTCCGAGGTTGCGTCGACGCCGCGGATCAGCGGGATGTCGGCGCTGGCGGTACCGCCTTCGCCGGCTCCCAGCGTGATGCCGGGGACGGTGCGCAGCGCATCGGCGAAATCAAATGATGCGGTGTCCTTGAGCACGTCGGTCGTGATGACGTTGACGGTGCGCGGGGTGTCGATCAGCGGAGCCGTGGACTTGGGACTCTGGACGTGATCGGCGCCGTAATCCTCTTCAATGGCGCTTTCGGTGACGGAGACGCCCTCGAGGCGGACCGGCTGGTTCTTGGTTTCCTGGGCCGTGGCCTGAACCGGAGCCGTCGCAATGAAACCAACGCAGCTCAGAGCGACGAAGCTGGCGGCCGCCTGGCCGCCAGTAATGCGGGTACGCGTCATAAAATCCCCTGTTGAATCTCGACAGGGGCTATTGCGAGTCAGTCGCAATGAGTCAATGCTTAATGCGAATTATTTTCATTAACAATCAGGTGTCCGCCCAGCGACGCAGCAGGTTGTGGTAGAGGTTGGTCAGTTCCAGAACGACCGGATCCTGCCCGCCGCGTTCGGCCGAAAGCGTCTGGATCGAACAGTCGAGGCGATAGAGCTGTTCGCGCTCGCCGTGGTCGCGAACCATGCTCTGCAGCCAGAAGAAGCTGGAGATGCGCTCACCGCGCGTGACCGGCGTCACGTGGTGCAGGCTGGACGCGGGGTAGAGCACCATGTCTCCGGCGCGCAGCTTGACCCGTTGTTCGCCGTAAAGATCCTCGATCACCAGCTCGCCGCCGTCGTAGTCCTCGGGCTCGGTCAGGAACAGGGTGCAGGACAAGTCGCTGCGGATGCGGAATTCGGTGCCCTGGACCTGCCGGATCGCATTGTCGACGTGGGCGCCGAACGCCTGCCCGCCGCCGTAGCGGTTGAACAGGGGGGGAAAGACCTTGAGCGGCAGGGCGGCCGCCACGAACCGCGGTGTGCGGCCCAGCGCGGCGGCGACCATCTCCCCGGCCTGACGCTCCTTGGCGCTGCCGCTGCGCAGTTGCAGGTTGTTCTTGGCCAGACGCGACTGGTGGCCGGACGTCTCGTTGCCGTCGACCCATTCCCCGCTGTCGATCAGCGCGCGGCAGGCGGCGACTTCATCGGGGGACATGATTCCTTCAAGCTTGAGCAACATGCGTCTCTCTCCATGATTGAAGGCCGCGCACCTAAGTCAGGACGGGTGCCCAAGACAACCGCGAAGATGCCCCCGGGGCTTCGCCGCGGTGCGGTTCAGGCGAAGTCGCGCAGTGCCGCGGTCTCGTTGCGGGCCCGTTTGCGGGCGTAGAGCTTCTCGTCGGCCTCCTGCAGCAGCATGTCGAGCCGCTGGCCGCGGTCGGTGCTGACCGCGGTTCCGATGCAGGTGCTGATCGAAACGTCGTGGTCGCCGATTTCGAAGGGCTGCGCGATCGTCGCGCCGATGCGGCGGGCAAGCAGGTCCGCTTCGTCGGCGCGCTGCAGTCCGAACTGGATGACCGCGAATTCGTCTCCGCCCAGCCGCGCGACGATATCGCCGCTGCGGATCGCACCGCGCAGGCGGCTGGCCACGGACGTAAGCAGGGCATCGCCGACCCCGTGGCCATAAGTATCGTTGACCGGCTTGAAGCCATCGAGATCGAGATAATGCACGGCGATGAGCCCATTGGGAGAGATCGTCGCTGCGTTTTCCTCGTAATATTCCTGAAGCGCGAGCCGGTTTGGCAGGGCGGTCAGCGTGTCATGGCGGGCGAGCGATACCGATGCCAGTCGCTTGGCGATTTCCGCGCGCATTGTGTCATGCCGCATGAGGACCGTTTGCGAGCCGCCGAACAGAAAGGCGATGGTGATGATCCCCAGGCCGATGTGCACCGCGTCGGCGCGAATGGCGCAAACCAGGATCGTCGGCCCGATCGCCATGCACATGCTGGGGACGGCGATGTTGGGACGCAGACCCGTTCCGGTCGCGACGCCGGCGCAATAGCCGACGAGCAAGGCGATGATGAGTGTGTGCGCCTCGCTCACCGGCATCCAGAATACATAGGCGCCGTAAAGCCCCAGCAGAGCCGCGAATGCGAGGTAGGGACATGCGAAGGTCAGTTCCAGCCTTCGCGCGAGCCGGCGGTCCAATGCCGCGGTGAGCGCCATGGCGCGATAGGCGATCGTCACGGCGACCCGGGCCAGACTTACAAGCGCACTGCAAATGCCGAGGACAACCAGAAGCGGATCGCTCTCATGGGCTTCGAACCAGACGATGCCGAATGCAAGGATGAAGGCGAACATCATGATCACGGCGGGCGTGATGTTTGCGAAAAGGCTGCGGACGAGCTCAACATAGACTCGGTCGTTAAGCGGTTCTGTCGAACTCAATGGCACGCTTGTTTCCTTCCCAGCTTGCCGGCTCTTGGCCGCAGCGCGACGTTCTCCTCCTTAAACGACAAAGATTAGCCTTGTCGTAAACGCTCGCTTGCGGGCCGATCGCTATCGGCAACGGGCATGATCGCCGTTTCGGATCGGCAGTCGCGTGCAAGTAGAGGTCTGGACAGAAGGAAGCCCTGGCCCAGATGGCAGCCCATCTCGCACAACATTGTCAGTTGCTCGGGGGTTTCGATCCCTTCGGCTATGATGTCGATGGACAGGCTTCGGGCCATGGCGATGACACCCGCCACGATCGAATGGGCATCGCGGTCCTGTGCGATGTCGCACACGAAACTGCGGTCGATCTTCACCTTGTCGATCGGGAAGACCTTGAGGTGCGTCAGCGAGGAAAACCCGGTGCCGAAATCATCCAGTGCGATGGAGACGCCTGCAGCCTTCAACCGCTCGAGGACGGCGCGCATGCGTTCGAGATCGTTCACCAGCAGCATCGTCTCGGTAACTTCCAGAGTGACGCGATGCGTGGGAATGTCATGGGCCGCCAGGGTGGACAGCAGCATGTCGACGTAGTTGCTCCCCAGCAGGTCGGCCTCGGTTGCATTGATGCTGACGAAGTCCGGGGCCTGGGGTGAACGCGAAATCTCGGCGAAGTCGGCGGCGACGAGGGTCATCATGCGCGAGGCGACGAGACGGGACAATTCCGGTTCGACAAGCGCGGGAAGCAATTGCGCGGCAGTCATTTCCTCGCCTGCGGCGTTCGTCAGGCGCAGCAGCGCCTCGTAGCCTTGCGTCCGACCTGTGCGAAGGTCGACGATTGGCTGGTAGCGGGCGAAGATGCGGCCATGTTCCAGGGCTGCGCGAATTTCCAGCTCGATGGCCTTGCGTGCCTGTTTCCGCTCTTCAAAAGACCGGTCGTAGAAGTGGACGAGACCCATCCCGGTGGTCTTGCCCAGGTGGAGCGCCTGATTGGCGCGCCGGACCAGCTCCTTGCCGGATATCCCGGGTTCGCACTCCGCAACGCCGCACGTGGCCCGCAGGTAGATCGTGCGGTGGGTCTGCTCGATCGGGACGGCAATGGCGTCGATCACCCTGCGGGCGAACTCGTAGACGGCCTTGGTCGACGCATCCCCGGGTATCGTCACGGCAAACTCGTCGCCGCCCCATCGCGCAAGCGAGTAGGGATCCTTTGCAAGGGACGCGATGCGCGCACTCACTTCGCGCAGCGCCAGGTCCCCCGCGGTATGCCCGTAGATCTCGTTGGTGTCCTTGAGGCCGTCGAGGTCGAACATCATCAGGTGTCGCGGTTTTTCTGCCGCGCCGCTCGAACGGATGGTTTCGTCGAGATGCGCCACGAAGGCATTGCGGTTAAGCAAGCCCGTCAGGTCGTCGATCTCGGCTGCGCGCTTCAGGGCAAGGTGCGCGTTATGCCGGTCCGTCACGTCCATGAGAACGCCGATGATCCGCGCCCCGCCGTCGGCGACCTCTCGCCTCTGGCCGATGATGTGCGCCCGCTTCGCTTCGCCGGTTCGTGTGATGATGTCGACTTCGGTGTCGATTTCGGCGGCGCCGGCGATCATGGCCCGGATCGCTTCGCGAACCTTTGGCCGGTGATGGGGCACGATATAGCCAATCGCCATTTCGCCATCGATCGGCATGTCCTTGGGATGGCCGTGGATGGCGTGAATGCTGTCCGACCAGATGAGGCGGGCGTTCTGGACGTCGAATTCCCAGGCGCCGATCCGGGCGATCTTTTCCATCTGGCGAAAGGTGAGGTTGACCTGCTCGAGCCTGTCCTTCTCCGCTGCCAGATTGCGGTGCATCCTGTCCAGCTCGAGATTGAGGGCATGGGCGGCAATGAGCTGCTCGACCAGCGCCGAGAGATTTTCGAGGAGTTCGACGTGCGCGTCGTTGAACTTGTCCTTTGCCCTGTCGGCTGCGCAGACGGTACCCAGGACATGCCCATCCGGAGAGCGCACGGGATAGCCGATGTATGACCGGATTTGCGGGCCCGAGTTCGCCAATATGCTATCGGCAAAGCGGGTGTCCTTGCGGGTGTCCCGGACCAGCAGGGGTTTGCCGAAGGCGACCGGGTAATTGCAGAAGGCCAGCTCGCGCGGCGTTTCCTTGACGTCGATTCCGCGCGAGGCAAGGAACCACTGCCGCCGTTCGTCCATCAGCGAGATCATCGCTATCGAGGAGTCGAGCGCCAGGCTGACAAGGCGCACGATATCGTCGAAGGACGAATGCCCGGGGCTGTCGAGCAAAGCCAGTTGTCTGAGCGCAGCGACCCGCTCTGCGTCATTCGGTGGAATGGGGGGCATTATGTTCTGGTATTCCTTGCGCGCGACGATCCGAATTCTTTTTGGTGCTTTAATTTACGCTCTTGAAATTATTTGGTTATTTTTTCGATAATGTATTGGAGTTTGTTTGAGCAAGGGCGGTGCGAGGTGCTGATCGCCAGGGTTTTCGCAGGCCCAGCGCTTCCGGGCAAGGGCAACAGCGATCATACTGACGCTATTGCGACGCATTTTTTAAAGCTTGGCGACGAGTTGCGCTGGGCATGTACCGCAGCAGTTACCGGCGTGTGACATGTATCGCCTCAGTTGAGCTCATGACGGCGTCATGTTTTTGACGTCATGGCGCCGAAGGAAAATGCGGCATGGCAAGGAAACTTCCGGCCGTGCCATTTGGCTGTGTAATATTCTTTATATATTCCGGTAAGTTGAGGTGGTTTCCACACGGGAGCGCGGCTCTGCCGGACGCACCCACCGGCCGGATGGCAGGGCTTGCGCATCGCGTGCACCTCCCCCATTCGGCGAGCACGAACACGACTTTGGGAAAGAGGCAGGAAATGTCGGGCGATCTTCATTCTCGCTTTGCGCGCAGCTTCGAGGCGTTTGCCGATCGAGTTCTTGTCGAGGATGGGGCGCGGCGCTGGACCTACCGCGAAATCGAGGTGGAGGCGGGGCGTCTGGCCGGGCGACTTCAGGCGCTCGGCGTGGCGCCGGGCGAACGGGTTCTCGTGCAGACCGACAAGAACGTCGAGACGCTCTTGCTCTACATCGCGACGATCCGGGCCGGGGCGATCTACCTGCCGCTCAACATCGACTATACCGAGTCCGAACTGACTTATTTCGCGGCCGACGCGACGCCGGTTCTGGCTGTCTGCCGAGAACGGAGCACCGAACTCTTCGCCCGCATCGGCGGCGGCGCGATGCAGGTGACGACGCTTGAGCGCCTCTTCGCCGACTTGCCGGAAGAGGGGGCCGCGCCCGTGCCGCGCCGGAGCGACGATATCGCAGCGATCCTTTATACTTCCGGCACGACCGGCAAGCCCAAGGGGGCCATGCTCACGCAGGACAACCTCGCGTCCAATGGCGAGATGCTGATCGACTTCTGGCGATTCACGCATGAGGATCGGCTCATTCATGCCTTGCCGATATTCCACGTCCATGGCCTGTTCGTTGCGGTGCACTGCGTGCTTTTCTCGGGCGCGTCGATGGTCTTCCTGCCCAGGTTCGAGAGCGCGCGCGTGATCGAACTGATGGCGGATTCGACGGTCTTGATGGGTGTGCCCACGTTCTACACCCGCCTGCTTGCCGATCCCGGCTTCACCCGCGAGACAGCTGCCGACATGCGCCTGTTCATCTCCGGCTCGGCCCCGCTGTCGGCCGACATCCACCGCGCGTTCGAGGCGCGCTGCGGCCACCGGGTGCTGGAGCGCTACGGCATGACCGAAACCGGGATGCTCACCTCCAACCCATATGAGGGTGAGCGCCGTGCTGGCTATGTGGGCCCGCCGCTGCCCGGGGTTTCGCTGCGCATTGCCGAGTTTGAAACCGGCAAGGTGCTGCCTCGGGGGGAAGTCGGCATAGTCGAAGTCAAGGGACGCAACATCTTCAAGGGCTATTGGCAGATGCCTGAGAAGACCGCGGCCGAGTTCCGCGGCGATGGCTGGTTCATCACCGGCGACATGGGGGTGATCGATGCCGATGGTTACGTCCAGCTGGTCGGGCGCGAGAAGGACCTGATCATCTCTGGCGGCCTCAACGTTTACCCCGCCGAAGTCGAGGCACTGCTGGACGATCGCGATGACGTGGCCGAGGCGGCGGTGATCGGTGTGCCGCATCCCGATTTCGGCGAAGCAGTCGTTGCAGTGGTCCAGCCATCGGGGGCGTTCGATCCCGAGGCGGTGCGAGAGGACCTGCGCAAGCAGCTGGCTGCGTTCAAGGTCCCCAAGGCGATCCTGACGCTCGACGTCTTGCCCCGCAACACGATGGGCAAGATACAGAAAAAGCTTCTGCGAGAGCGTTTCGCCGGGCTTTTCGCCTGACGTGTCGCGAAGTTCCTTGCAGGCAATGGGAAGTGGATCCGCTTGTTGGATTTTCTGAAAGGCCTGTTTCAACTATCTATAAAGACTGCATTATATTGGTTGAGTACTGTTTGCCTTTCGAGGGCGGCAAGTTGTCTTAAATATTGATCAACCAGTTTCGGTCACGATGAGCCGTTATGACTCGTCCCATGTTGCCTCGCCGGTACATCCGTCGGCCTGTATCTATGTCCGTGCAGTGCCGCACGCACACAGGCATGCGCGATCGGGGCGTGATTTCCGACATTTCGATCGAAGGGTGCTGCATCCGACCGCGAAGCCTTTTCTTCAAGGTCGGCACGCGGGTGATGATCCGACCCGAAGGCATGGAAGTCCTCACCGGCGTAGTGCGGTGGAACAAGGACGATGTGGCCGGGATCGAATTCGACCGGCCTATGTATGGTCCTGTCGTCGATTACCTGGTTCTGAGGCACGGCCCCGAAGCCTGATTCGCTTTGGTCGCGGGGACAGGCTAACCGCGCAAGAGGGTGGTCTTGGGTTCACCCAGCACGGGGTATCCCGCGCCCTCGGGCAGCATCAGCCATTTCTCGCCGTCCTGTTCGACGAACGCGCCGGTGATGCGGCACACCGGATAGCGGGCAATATCTTCAAGCACTTGCTCGAAGGAACTGAACTGGGCCAACCTTTCCAGGTTGCGCCGGGTCGGGAAGATGACCGTGATCTCGCCGCGATCCGCCATGGCCAGGGCATCGGCGGCGCTGGTCCAGAACAGGCGCGTGTTCTCCGTCGCATCGACTTCGACCTCGACCGAGCCGGTTCCGAGGTTGTGAATGAAAAAGCGGGTATCGAAGGCACGCTCCCATGGCGGGCACCAGTGGGCATAGAGCGTCAGACTGTCGGGGTCGAGTTGCCAGCCGAAGTGATCGAGTACCGGGGCAAGCCTGCCCTGTTCGAACAACATCGCGCGGGCTGCCGCTGCTTGCGCCGCACTGACCGGCTCGCGCGTGGCGATCATGAGGCCGGTTTCCTCGAGTGTCTCACGGATACCGGCGATCTTGGCTGCGGCCCTTTCGATCGGGACCTGGGGAAGCAGTACTTTCGCAAGATCGCGGTCGGCAGGATCTATCCGCCCGCCGGGCCAGACGGCTGCCCCGCCGGCAAAGCGCATTTCCTTCGCCCGCTGCAGCATCAGCAACTCCGGTGCATTGCCGGTTTGCGACTTGCGGAAGATGAGCACGGTTGCGGCCGGGATGACATTCGGGCCATCTGCGGCCATGGGCTCGTCGGTCGGCGGGAACTTGAACATGGGCATGCTCTCGCGCGGCGGGCGAGCGCAGGCAAGTCATATTTGTGAGAGTTTGGCCGGGAGCTGGTGTCGGGCAGCTTTACAAAGTGGGCTAACCAGCCATGAAGTATTGAAGCAAATGATCTGAAAACAAAGAGAAAATGCAAACTGGCACGGTCCATGCTTATAGCTTGGTACCCCCGAGTAGTCTCGAATAGAGGCGGGGCCGACCAGTCTCCACGGCCCCGTCTCCCCGAGGCGTCTTTTTCGAAATCGGCAATTTGGCACAGCAGCGCTCCGACATGGATGCGCCGCCCGGCAATGCCTCGTTTCCAGCATCTCCAAGGCACGGCGAAACGCCCGGAAGCTTCCTTCCGGGCGCCTGAATCATGCCTGGTGCGCAAGCGCCTTGAGGGATCAGCCCTGCGTGGCGAGGCCTGAATCGATGAAAAGCTGGTGAAGCTCGCCGGCCTCGTACATTTCCATCATGATGTCGCTGCCGCCGACGAATTCGCCCTTTACATAGAGCTGGGGGATCGTCGGCCAATCCGAGTAGGTCTTGATGCCCTGGCGTATTTCCATGTCCTGCAGCACGTCGACGCTCTCATAGGGAGCGCCGAGGTGATCGAGGATCGCCACCGCCCGGCTCGAAAAGCCGCACTGGGGGAATAGCGGCGTCCCTTTCATGAACAGGACGATGTCGTTCTTGTTTACAATCTCGCCGATGCGGGCGTTGACTTCGGACATGGTGAAGGCTGACCTTTTAATCTTCTACGCAAGCTCAGTTGGGAACGGCGGTCGTCAGTTGCAAGGCATGGAGTTCGCCGCCCATGCGACCGCCCAGTGCTTCGTAGACCATCTTGTGCTGCGCAACGCGCGGCTTGCCGGTGAATGCGGCGGAAACCACGTGCGCGGAATAATGGTCGCCGTCACCGGCAAGGTCCGTGATCGTCACTTGCGCATCGGGCAGCGAAGCCCGGATGAGGGTTTCGATCTGTTCTGCGGACATTGCCATAGTTGGGTTCCCTGAGTTTCCTGTGCCCTGCGCTTCTCAGACTTCGCCGAGAAAGGCGCGGCGGGCCTCGACCTGCTTGGCCTCAAGCGCGGTGCGCACTTCGGCCTCGGTGGTCTCGACGCCGGCGGCGGTGATGTCGCCGAGCAGCTTGCGGATGACGTCTTCGTCGCCGGCTTCCTCGAAGTCGGCCTGGACGACGGCCTTGGCATAGGCTTCGGTTTCGGCCTGCGAAAGGCCCATGCGTTCTGCGGCCCATTCCCCGAGGAGGCGGTTGCGGCGCGCCTGAATGCGGAACTGCGTATCGGCATCATGTGCGAACTTGGCTTCTTCGGCGCGTTCGCGGTCTTCAAAACTCGTCATATGACAACCTCGAAAATAATGCCCACGGGAATAGGGCCCCTGTTATTTACCAGAAGCGGATAAGGCCCGGATTGACTTGGTTCAATCCAGATTCGCCGATTGCCCTTATTCCTTCGTCATGGCGAAGGTTTTTTCAGTCGACCGTCGAGATGGTGCGGGCAAGGAAAGGCATTTCCTCTTTCGCGCGCGTTTCGTGAGCCTTGATGGCATCGCCCTGCGCCATGGTCAGGCCCACTTCGTCGAGACCTTCGAGCAGGCAGTGCTTGCGGAAAGGATCGATTTCGAAGGTGAAGCGGTCCTGGAACGGCGTCGTTACGGACTGTGTTGCCAGGTCGACGTCGATATCGTCGCTTTTCGCCACTTCCAGCAGGCGGTCGACCGCATCCTGCGGCAGCGCCACGGTAAGGATGCCGTTCTTGAAAGCATTGCTGGCGAAGATGTCGGAGAAGCTGGGCGCGATCACGCAGGTCACGCCCATGTCTAGCAGGGCCCAGGCGGCGTGTTCACGGCTGGAGCCGCAGCCGAAGTTGTCGCCTGCAATCAGGATCGGCGCACCGGCATATTCCGGGTCGGTGAAGACGTTGCCCGGTTCCTGCTTGACCGCCTCGAAGGCACCCTGGCCAAGCCCTTCGCGGGTGATCGTCTTGAGCCAGGCGGCCGGGATGATGACGTCGGTGTCGACGTTCTTGCGGCCGAACGGAATGGCGCGGCCGGTTACGTGCGAAATGGGTTCCATCAGTCGGTCTCCGGCGCCTCTTCGGGGTGGAGCGGCTTTTCCTCATTGCGGGCCTTGCGGCGCTTCACGAAGAGCAGGGCGGCGGCGATGGCGGCAGAGCCAATGGCGGCGCCGGCGGCAATGGCGGCCTTGCTGGCCAGATTGCTTTCGGATTCCTCGGACATCTTCTTATCCTACCAGATCGCGCACGTCTGTCAGCTTGCCGGTGACGGCAGCCGCTGCGGCCATGGCCGGGCTCATCAGGTGGGTGCGTGCACCGGGGCCCTGGCGCCCGGTGAAATTGCGGTTGCTGGTCGAGGCGCATCGCTCTCCGGCGGGAACCTTGTCCGGGTTCATCGCAAGGCAGGCCGAGCAGCCCGGTTCGCGCCATTCGAGACCGGCCTCGATGATGATCTTGTCGAGCCCTTCGGCCTCGGCCTGCTGTTTGACGAGGCCCGAGCCGGGGACGATGATCGCCCACTTGACGTTGTCGGCCTTGTGGCGGCCCTTGAGCACTTCGGCGGCAGCGCGGATGTCCTCGATGCGGCTGTTGGTGCATGAGCCGATGAAGACGTTTTGCACTTCGATGTCGGTCAGCTTCGTGCCGGGCGTCAGGCCCATGTACTCGAGACTGACCTTCACTGCGCTCTGCTTCGAAGGGTCGGCGAAGTCTTCCGGCGCCGGAACGACGCCGCCGATCGCGGACGTATCCTCGGGGCTGGTGCCCCAGGTCACGGTCGGCTGGATGTCTTCGGCGCGGATCAGGACGGTCTTGTCGAAAGTTGCGCCTTCATCGGTGGCAAGGCTCTTCCACCAGGCCACTGCCTTGTCCCATTCCTCGCCCTTGGGCGCGTAGGGGCGTCCCTTGATGTATGCGAAAGTGGTCTCATCGGGAGCGACCAGGCCGGCGCGCGCGCCCCCTTCGATCGACATGTTGCAGACCGTCAGGCGGCCCTCGATCGACATTTCCTCGAAGACGTTGCCGCGGTACTCGATCACGTGGCCGGTGCCGCCGGCAGTACCGATCTGGCCGATGATGTGGAGAATTACGTCCTTGGGCGTGACGCCGGCACCCAGCGTGCCCTCGACGCGCACTTCCATGGTCTTGGACTGCTTGAGCAGCAGGGTCTGCGTAGCGAGAACGTGCTCGACCTCGCTGGTGCCGATGCCGAATGCCAGGGCGCCCAGGCCGCCGTGGCAGGCGGTGTGGCTGTCGCCGCACACGATCGTCGCGCCAGGCAGCGAGAAGCCCTGCTCGGGGCCGACGACGTGGACGATGCCCTGTTCCGGGTCGGTCGAATCGATGTAGCGGATGCCGAACTCGGGCGCATTCTTCTGAAGCGCGGCGAGCTGCTGGGCGCTCTGCTCATCGGCGATGGGCAGGACATTGCCTGCAGCGTCCTTGCGCGCCGTAGTCGGCAGGTTGTGGTCGGGAACCGCGAGCGTAAGGTCTGGGCGGCGCACCGGGCGTCCGGCGGCGCGAAGGCTTTCGAAGGCCTGCGGGCTGGTCACCTCGTGGATGATGTGCCTGTCTATATAGACGAGGCAGGTACCGTCGTCGCGCTGGTCGACGACGTGGGCGTCCCAGATCTTCTGGTAGAGTGTACGCGGTTTCGTGCTCATGATCAGGGGCGATTAGGCGCGCTCGCCCCGCAATTCAAGCGGAACGAGCGCGACTTTTCGTAGGGCGGATGTTGAGCTTCGGCCCGGTGCCTTGTGTCAGCCGCGGCGGTTGTCGCGGTCATGGCGTTCCATGCGCAGGGCAATGTGGACGCGATCGACCTTGCGCTGGAGGATCTGCATCTCCCGGGCCGAGAGGCCGTTGCGGGCATAGCTGGCGTAGAGGCGCTGGATCCCGGCAGCGTCGCGGCGCAGGCCCTTGGCTTCGCGCTGGCTGATCGTCCGGCGGGCGGCTGCACGGTCAATGTCGCGGCGCAGGTCGTTGATGTCGCTGCGGATCGATGCGTTGCGGGCCGGGGTGTGGCGCGCCGCGTCATGGCGGACATTGTCGTAGCGCGCGGCTTCGTGGGCCGATGCCGGGGCGATGGTGGCGATGCCCAGCACGGCGACGAGGGCGGGGGCGACGATCTTGGTCAGGGTGCGCATGATGTCATTTCCTTGTTTGCATCTGTCCGGAAACGGCGGGGCAACTCGGGGGTGCTGCTCGGCGTTCCGTGCATTCAGAAATATGACTGCGAAGATGAACGGCAGGAATATAACCCGTCGCAAATTCATGCGTATTTGTAAGAGAGTGTCGCAGGGCGCGATTGCAGTGCTATAGCGATCCGCATGTCCGCAGTTGTTGCCAGCCTGATCGTCCTTGCCACCGTGGCCGTGATGGAATTCGTCGCATGGTCGAGCCACAAGTACGTCATGCACGGGTTCGGCTGGGCCTGGCACCGCGATCATCACGAACCGCACGACAACCTGCTGGAGAAGAACGACCTCTTCGCGCTCGTCGGCGCAGGGATGAGCATTTCGATGTTCGCGCTCGGCTCTCCGCTTGTCCTCGGAGAGAGCGCCTGGGCGCCGGCTACGTGGATCGGCCTCGGCATCCTCGTCTATGGTGTGATCTACACCCTGATTCACGATGGCCTCGTCCACCAGCGGTATTTCCGCTGGGTGCCCAAGCGCGGCTATGCCAAGCGGCTGGTGCAGGCGCACAAGCTGCACCACGCAACGATCGGCAAGGAAGGCGGAGTGAGCTTCGGCTTCGTGGTCGCCCGCGATCCGGCAGTGCTCAAGCGCGAACTGCGCGAGCAGCGCCAGGCCGGCATCGCTGTCCTGCGCGAGGCGGTCGAGGACTGAGCCAGGCTTCCGGCCCTATTCGGGCCGCGTCCATATCCAGGGGCCCAGAATCGCCAGCACCGCGACCGGGATCAGGAACCAGGGCCAGCCGGTCAGCAGCCATGTGAAGGGAATCGAGGCGGTCATAGCGAGGATCGCGGAGACCTTGCCCTTGCGGCTGATCGCCCGGCGATCGCGCCAGGCGCGCAGGTGATGGCCGTGGATGGGATGGTTGTGAAGCTTTTCCGCCCATTCGGGATGGCTCTTGGAAAAGCACCAGGCCGCCAGCAGGTAGAACACCACGGTCGGCATGATCGGCAGGAAGATGCCGATGGTCCCCAGCGCGACGAAGAAGATCCCCGCCGCCAGCCAGACCCCGCGTTTAACTTGCCGCATACCGGGCTGCTGTTTCGCGAATCAGGGTGATCATGTTGGGCACGCCCTGAGTGCGGTTGGACGACAGCTGGTTCTTCAGGTCGAAAGGTTCGAGCGCGGCGGCGATGTCGGTTGCAGCGACATCGGCGGCGGGCCTGTCCTGCACGGCAGAGATCACCAGTGCGACGATGCCCTTGGTGATGGCCGCGTTGCTGTCGGCCAGGAAGTGCAGTCTGCCGTCGTCCTGCGCCATCGGATAGACCCAGACGCTGGCCGAGCAGCCGCGCACCCTGGTCGCATCGGTCTTGAGCGCATCGGGCATGGCGTCCAGTTCGCGGCCGAGTTCGATCAGCAGGCGATAGCGTTCGTCGCCATCGAGGAATTCGTACTCTTCGCGGATATCGTCGAGGCTGCGCATGCTAGGCCATTTAAGCGCCGAATGGGCAAGGGCAAGGGGATTCCTTGCCTCGCCAGCGTCTTGCTGTCAGTGGAGTCACTAAAGAGACGTACGGAGCCCCGCAACCTTGAACGCCACGCACAGCCACCCGTTCTACGCCATGCACGAGCACGGTTTCGTGCGCGTCGCGACCTCCACGCCGCACGTGCGCACGGCAGACGTCGCCTTCAATCGCGACGCGATCCTGGCCGAGGCGCGCCGCGCGCACGAGGCGCATGTCGATCTGCTGGTCTATCCCGAACTGTGCCTGTCCTCCTACGCGATCGACGACCTGCACCTTCAGCAGGCCATGATCGAGGCAGTCGAGGCGGCGATCGGCGAAATCGTCAAGGCAAGCGCGCAATTGACGCCTGTGCTTCTGATCGGCGCTGCGCTGCGCAAGAACGGCCGGCTCTACAACTGCGCTTTGGCAATCGCTCATGGCAAGCTTCTGGGCGCGGTTCCCAAGTCCTACCTGCCCAACTATCGCGAATTCTACGAAAAGCGCTGGTTCGCCAGCGGGAAGGACATTCGCGGCCAGTCGATCCGGGTCAATGGGCACGATGTGCCTTTCGGCACGGACCTCGTCTTTGCCTCCGAAGTCCTGCCGGGCTTCCGCTTCTTCGCCGAGATCTGCGAGGATTTCTGGGCCGCGACCCCGCCCAGTTCGCTTGGCGCGCTCGCCGGGGCGACGATCCTGTGCAACCTTTCGGCTTCCAACATCGTGATCGGCAAGTCGGACGAGCGGCACATGCTCTGCCGCTCGCAATCGGCCCGCGCGACCGCGGCCTATGTCTATTGCGCCGCCGGGCACGGCGAGAGCACGACCGACCTTGCCTGGGACGGGCAGGGCGTCATCTACGAACTGGGTGACCTGCTTGCCGAATCCGAGCGTTTCTCGCTCGATCCCGAGCTGTGCATCGCCGACGTCGACTGCGACCGTATCCTCAACGACCGGATGCGCCTGCCGACCTTCAACGATTCCGGCGAAGTGGCCGGGCGGCCGGACGAGACGTTCCGCACCGTTTCGTTCCGACACGCGCCCGCGGGGCGCGATATAGGCCTGATCCGGCAGGTGAGTCGCTTTCCCTTCGTTCCCGACCGCGCAGAGCGGCTCGATGCGGACTGCTACGAGGCGTTCAACATCCAGGTCGACGGCCTCATGCGCCGCATCGAATCGACCGGCGCGAAGTCGATGGTCATCGGCGTTTCGGGCGGCCTCGATTCGACCCATGCGCTGATCGTCGCCGCCCGGGCCTGCGACCGGCTGGGCCTGCCGCGCACTTTCATCCGCGGCTATACGATGCCCGGCTTCGGCACGAGCGAGGGCACCAAGTCCAATGCCTGGAAGCTGATGAAGGCCCTGGGCATTACCGCCGACGAAATCGACATCATTCCCGCCTCGACCCGGATGCTGGAGGACATCGGCCATGCCTTCGCCGACGGTGAGCCGGTTTACGACGTGACGTTCGAGAACGTGCAGGCGGGCCTGCGCACCGACTATCTCTTCCGTCTGGCCAGCCAGAACAGCGGTTTCGTGATCGGCACCGGCGACCTGTCCGAACTGGCGCTGGGCTGGTGCACATATGGCGTGGGCGACCAGATGAGCCATTACGCGGTCAATTCCGGCGTGCCCAAGACGCTGATCCAGTACCTGATCCGCTGGTGTGCGACGACTGGCGACTTCGACAAGCCGACCGCGAAGATCCTGCTGGCGATTCTGGCTACCGAGATCTCTCCCGAACTGGTCCCGGCCGGGGCCGACGGCGCGATCCAGAGCACCGAGGCCAAGATCGGGCCATACGAACTCAACGATTTCTTCCTGCACCACGTGATGCGGTTCGGGCAGAAGCCTTCGAAAGTGGCGTTCCTTGCCTGGCATGCCTGGCATGACACGGCGGCGGGCACCTGGCCGGCCGGGTTCCCGGACGAGCGCAAGAATGCCTACGACCTGGAGACCATCCGCAGCTGGCTCGAGAAATTCCTGGGCCGCTTCTTCGCCTTCAGCCAGTTCAAGCGCTCGGCGATCCCCAACGGGCCCAAGGTGTCTTCTGGCGGGGCGCTGAGCCCGCGCGGGGACTGGCGTGCACCGTCCGATGCAAGCGCGGCGGTCTGGCTGGCGGAACTGGAAGCGCGGCTGCCCTGATCAGTCGCGCAGCGATTCGATCTCGCGCGAGAGATCGGAGCTGCGCCGATCGTCGGTGGCAATGCGTTCGAGCACCGAGATGCGTTTGCGCAGGGCTTCCACCTCGTGCTCGAGTTTTTCCTCGCGGGCGCTGTGGCCCGGCCCGCGACGGTCGCCGATGGCGCGGTATTTTTGCGAGCGCAGCCAGGTAATCGACGCGATGGCGAAAAGAACGACAACGGCAGTCCAGAAACTCATTGCGTGACAACCTCTTGTGCATCGCTGTCGCGCAAGGCCTCGATCTGCATGGCGATCGGGTTCTTGCTCTCGGCATCGGTGACAATTCTTTCCAGGACGCGCAGGCGCTGCTCCAGCTCGGCGCAATGCACCTCAAGCTGCTTTGCATGCTGCGTTTCCCTGCCGGCAAGGAGTTCCAACTTCCGCTGCTGGAAGTCAAGCCGGCGCTTGTAGGCGCCCGATACGAGCGCGACCATGGCGATCAGTGCGCCCATGAGCGCGGCAAAGGCAACGACATCACCGAAACCCATCGTATTCTGCCCCTGTAACCCGGCCGCAAGCGGCTCTCAGTTGACGGATGTGTCCCTTTCGGACTTGCGCAGCGCGTCGCCGTCGCGCGTATCGCGCAGGGCCTCGATCTGCAGGGCGGTGTCGTAACCGCCATCGGTGATGATTCGCTCGAGTACCCGCACGCGTTCCTCGAGTTCGGCGTTGCTGGTTGCGTACTGAGCGGCCTTTTCGGCGGTCGCCTTAACCTGGAGCTCCGCCATCTTGCGCTGGTGCCGGGTCCAGATCGCTACGATCGGGATCGACAGCGCCACGATGGGGATGAGTTCCGCAAAGTTGAACATGAGAAGCGGTCCTTTCGTGAGGCCTGCGCTCAGCGCAGGCTCTCGATCTCGGCGGCGAGCCGCGAATTGCTGCTGGTGTAGTGGGCTTCCATGTCCGCCACGCGGCGGTCGATGTCGGAGATTTCCGAGCGCAGGCGCGTCGAGCGGCCCTGCCTGGAGCGGCGGCGCTCCATGCGGCGCAGCAGGCGCTCTTCCTCTTCCTCGCTGTAGAGGTAGTTGGGGCGCTTGTCGGCCAGCACCATGACCGCGATGTAGATCGGAATGGTAAGGTAGAAGCCGAAGAAAGTCAGCAGAACGGCGGCCAGACGGATCCAGAGCGCATCGACGCCCGTATAGTCGGCGATGCCGGCGCATACGCCTGCGAGCTTGGCATTCGACTTGTCGAGATAGAATTGTCCGCGTGACACTGGTGTTCCTTCCCTTGTTTGCGCGCGCCCCTGTTTGCGAATGGGCGTGCGCTGTCCCTGTTTCCCGGTCCTGGCCCATCGCGGGCGGAGCGCGCTTCCGGGAGCCTGGCGCGCGCCGCAATTATTCCGGTTGATCTTCGGCGCGCTTGCCCGATGCGTCGCTCGACTTCTCGGGGGCATGGCCCATGCTGCGCTTCATCTCGGCAAGCTCGGCCTCGATCTTGTCGCCATCGGCGAGCGCGGCGATCTCCTCGGCGAGCGTCGGCTGGCGCCTGTCGGCGAGGCCCAGCGCCTCGGCCCGACCTTCGGCATAATCGACGCGTCGCTCAAGCTGGTCGAAGCGTGCCATCGCCTCGTCCACGCGCTCGCTCGAAAGCAGCGTGCGCAGTTTGACCCTATTTTCGGCGCTCTGCAAGCGTGCGGCGATGGAGCTCTGGCGGCTGCGGGCCTCGCGAAGGCGGCTCTGCAGCTTTTCGATATCTTCCTCGTAGGCGCGCAGCGCATCGTCCAGGACGAGGACTTCCTCGCGCAGCTGGGCCGCCATGTCCGCTGCCTTCTTGCGTTCGATCAGCGCGGCGCGGGCAAGGTCCTCACGGTTCTTGCTGAGGGCCAGCTGGGCTTTTTCCGCCCAGTCGTCCTGCAGCTTTTCCAGCTTGGCGACATGGCGGCGCAGTTCCTTCTGGTCGGCGATCGTGCGCGCGCTCGAAGTGCGGACCTCGACGAGGGTCTCCTCCATCTCGAGGATGATCAGCCGGATCATCTTGGCGGGATCTTCGGCCTTGTCGAGCATGTCGTTGAAGTTCGCGGCGATGATGTCGCGCGTGCGGGAGAAGATACCCATCCTGATGTTTCCTTTGATGTAGGTCGGGCCGAAGTTCTGGGTCTGGGCGTCGGTGGTTGCGGCGCTGAAGCGGGCCTCCTCGGTGCCGGAATGCTTGACCGGATTCTGGAGGATTTCGATTTCCGCGTCGAGCCTGCTCATTGCAGCGGCACGCCGCAAACCGGCGCAGCGGCATAGGCCTTGGCCGGGCCGACCTGGTCGGAAAGGGCGAGGATATTGAGAGTGCCCATGGCGAGGACGCTGGCGATGATCGCCCAGTCGAGTTTGCTGCGCACGCAGGGACGTTCCGGCTGGCGTTCGGTGCTGGCGATGCTGGTCGACATGACGTGAATTCCCTCAGTTTCCGGTCTTGCGTTCACTACGCCCCATGAATTGCAAAGGGCGTGCCAATTGTCGGAAATGGCGGAATTCCTGCGGTTCATCCAAAACTGAGCATCCACGGAAAAGATGAATTGCCAATGAATGGGAAATTTCGCTAATTATTGGCAATGGATCGCGACGTGCAGTTCATCGGCCAGTCGACGGCCTTCCTCGATGCGGTGGAGCGGGCCAGCCGTGCCGCCGCGGTCAGCCGGCCGGTTCTCGTCATCGGGGAGCGCGGGACCGGCAAGGAACTGATCGCCCAGCGCCTTCATCGCCTGTCCCCCCGCTGGGACGAGGCGCTCGTGACGATGAACTGCGCGGCACTTCCCGAAACGCTGATCGAGGCCGAGCTGTTCGGTCATGAAGCGGGCGCCTTCACGGGCGCGGTCAAGGCACGGGTCGGGCGCTTCGAGGAAGCGGATCGCGGCACCCTGTTTCTCGACGAACTGGGAACATTGTCCATGGCCGCGCAGGAGCGGCTGCTGCGCGCGATCGAGTATGGCGAGATCGCCCGGATCGGATCTTCGCGGCCCTCTATGGTCGATGTGCGCATCGTGGCCGCCACCAATGCCGACCTCCCGCGCCTTGCCGAAGAAGGCAGGTTCCGCGCCGACCTGCTCGACCGGCTGAGTTTCGAAGTCATCAATCTTCCTCCGCTGCGGGCGAGGGAAGGGGATGTCTTCGAACTGGCGGACTACTACGGGCGGCGCATGGCAGCCGAACTGGAGTGGCAGGACTGGCCCGGTTTCAGCGCGGCCGCGCTGGATGCGCTCGACGCCCATGCCTGGCCCGGCAATGTTCGCGAATTGCGCAATGTCGTGGAGCGGGCGGTCTATCGCTGGGGACTGGAAGACGAGCCGATTGCCGAAATCGTGTTCGATCCCTTCGAAAGCCCATGGCATCGACCGGCTCTGTCGCCGCAGCCGCGCAATGCTGAGCGGGAAGATGCGTCTGCAGCGCAGGCGGCATCACCGGCGACGGTTCCAGGCCACGAGAGCGTCGAAGACCTGCGCGGGGCAGTCGACGCCTACGAAAGCGGCTTGGTGCGGTCGGCGCTCGAACGCCATCGCTGGAACCAGCGCCGTGCGGCAGCGGCGTTGGGGCTTACGTATGACCAGATAAGGCATTGCATCCGCAAGCACAGGATCATGGAGTCGGAATAAACGGCGCGCGATCTTGCCACGAAGAAGTCGTTTTGCCATGCAATTAACTGACAGCTTAGGATAAGGTCGGCGCCGTATATGGCGTTCCGATTTGTCGTGTAGGGTAGGCATACAATAGGCGGGCGAGTCGTATTCCGGTGTTCGACGAAGATGAAGCCAGGTCACTGCTGGACAGCCTGACGGCCAAGCAGGTCGAAGTGCTGGACCTGCTTGCAATGCATCGCACCACCAAGGAAATCGCGCGCGAACTGAACATCGCGCCAAACACGGTTGACCAGCGGATATCCGCGGTTCGCGACAAGTGGGGAACCACCAACCGCAAGGACACCACGCGGCGCTACGTCGAGTTGCTGGAGTTATGTGACAAAACCACATGTGATTTTTCACGTGTCGACGATGAGCCCGGCGGCGGGGATGACGCTGATCAGGACTTGCCGGTCGATCCGGTCTTCGTCCTCTCCGATGCAAGGCCGTTGGCGATGCATCGCGAGTGGTACGAGGACAAGGGACGGCGACCGGCGGGCCTGGAGGCTTTCGATGCGAAATTCGGCAGGGCGGGGCGGCTGGTGGCCATTCTCGTTCTGGCCATGATCATGGCGATGACGCTCGCGTCCTCGCTGGCCATTGCCGATGCCCTGGGCAGGCTGATCTGACGGTCGGCCGTGACAGGGCGAACCGGCCCGGATCAGCGCCGATTGCCTTCGAACCTGAATGAGCGCCGGGGGCGCCAGCGGAGACGAAGAGCATGACTCCTGAAATTGCTGGAATGCGGATTTCCCGCAGCATCAAGTCGGTGGAAACGGGCATGGACGAACTGCTCGCGATGGCCGGAGAACTTCTTGCCGAAATCGCTCGTGGGCGCATCGCCACGACCGAAGATGCCTATGAAGGGCAGCGACCGATGATGCGGGTTGCGAACATGCAGCGGAACCTGATGGAAGCGCGTTCGGAACTGGTTCGAGCGCATTCCGATCTGTCCAAGCTCGCGGAACGCATGGACATTCCTTACGAGTGCCCGGATAATCGCGGGGAATTGCGCGACCTCGATCTGGAGCGCGCCGTCGCCTGAGGAATTGAGGAGGGGCAGATTTGGAAGGTGAACAACTGGCATTCTTCCTGTTGCTGCCCCTCTCGCTCCTCCTGGCGGTATGGAAGGGCGGAGCGCCGGAGCGTTACGGGGCCCTGGTGATCGTCGCGATGGCCGTGATCCAGCGGATCGCCATCGTTTTCGTTCCCAGCCATTTCGTCAGTGTCGACCCGGCGGCCCTTGTGACGGATTTCGTCGGGCTGGCGGGTTTTGGAACACTTGCTGTTCAAGCCCGGAGAATCTGGCCGATATGGGCAGCGTCCCTACAACTTCTCAGTGTGAGCGCGCACTTCGCACGGTGGGCGGACATCGGCGTGCCGCCGTTCGTCTACGCGCTGATGCGCGGCTCTCCTACATTCTTAGCGCTGGCGGCGCTGCTGGTGGGGACGATCCTGCACATTGTCAGGCTGAAGCGACATGGAGCCGATCCCTCATGGCAGAACTGGTCCCGGGGGTCAGCGTCGTCCGGCCCCTATCAGGCAGGATCCTCGAATCGCTGGTGAGCCAGATCGGCGGGCTGCGCCATGAAGTGGTGGTCGCCCTCCTGTTCGATGGCCGCGGAATACTCCTGTCCAGCCTGTCGGGTAGCGAAGGCGCGAGGGCCTCGGTAAGCGGGCGTTACCGGCCGCTGCTCAAGCAGATATTCGATGTCGATGCTTCCGGGCTGGTCCTCGTTCACAATCATCCATCCGGCGATCCCAGTCCAAGTGCGGCGGACATTGCGGCCACACGCCGGCTTGGCGCTATCGCGCGGGTCGTTGAAGTCGACTTTTTCGATCACCTCGTCATTGCCGGACGCATGGCTCTCAGCATGCGCCGGGCGGGGCTTATGACCGGCCGTACAGGCAGGTCCAGACCTTAGCGGACGTCCTCCCTTCGTCCGACGCGAATCGCGCGCCGGAAGGGCAGGGAATGTCCGGGCAAGAGCTGCATGGGGGAGTAGCGGCCTGTCGTTACCGGAGTGGTCAGCGTCCGGTACGGCAGGTCGCGCTTCGGGTTTCGCCGGTATGCGGCCCGATTGCCGCCGCCTTCATCGGGCCTTGCGTTTTGAGGGGAATGCGCTTATTTGCGCCTCATCCCGACATTGGTGAAACAAGGTTCGGGCTGGCGCCGGAAGGGGCCGGCGCGGAACCGCGTTGCATGCCAGTGCTGCCGGGAAGCCAGTGATTTAACGTGGAGTTTCGTTTGGTCGATATCGCGCGCCTCGTCGAAGTCATCGAACCTGAGGTCAAAGCCTTGGGATTCGATCTCGTGCGCGTGAAGCTCTTCGGCCGTTCGGAAGTCGGCGACGATGAGCATGCGCTGCAGATCATGGCCGAGAACCCGAAGAGCGGGCAGCTCGTCCTCGACGACTGTGTGAAGCTTTCGCATCGCATCTCCGACCGCATGGACGCTCTTGAAGAGGCGGGCGAAGTCCTGATCGACGAGGCCTACCGCCTCGAAGTCAGCTCGCCGGGTATCGATCGTCCGCTCACGCGTCCCAAGGATTACGTAAACTGGGCCGGCCACGAGGCGCGGATCAATCTGACCGCTCCCATCGAGGGCAATCGCAAGACGCTGAATGGCGAGCTTGTCGGCCTCGACGGTGAAACGGTCGAGTTCGAAGATAGGAAATCGGGCCGGGTGACTTTCCCGCTTTCCGACGTTCATTCCGCGCGGCTGGTCCTTACCGACAAGCTGATTGCTGCAACCCGCCCGCTGGATACGAGCGGCGCCGACGAGATTCTCGAGGAACAGGAAGACTAAGCCATGGCCAGTGCGATTTCCGCCAACCGCGCCGAGCTGCTTGCGATCGCGAACTCCGTCGCATCGGAGAAGATGATCGACAAGTCGATCGTCATCGAGGCGATGGAAGAAGCCATCCAGAAGTCGGCCCGCAACCGTTACGGTGCGGAGAACGACATCCGTGCGAAGCTCGATCCGCGTACCGGCGACCTGCGCCTGTGGCGCGTCGTCGAAGTGGTCGAGCACGTCGAAGACTATTTCAAGCAGGTCGATCTCAAGCAGGCCGAAAAGCTGCAGAAGGACGCCAAGATCGGTGACTTCATCGTCGATCCGCTGCCGCCGGTCGATCTCGGCCGCATCGATGCGCAGTCGGCCAAGCAGGTGATCTTCCAGAAGGTCCGCGATGCCGAACGCGACCGCCAGTACGAGGAATTCAAGGATCGTGCGGGTGAAGTCATCACCGGCGTGATCAAGTCGGTCGAATTCGGCCACGTGATCGTCAACCTCGGCCGCGCCGAAGGCGTTATCCGCCGCGACCAGCAGATCCCGCGCGAAGCGGCCCGCGTCGGCGAGCGCGTGCGTGCGCTGGTCCTGCGTGTCGAGCGCCAGAACCGCGGTCCGCAGATCTTCCTGTCCCGCGCGCACCCCGAGTTCATGAAGAAGCTCTTCGCGCAGGAAGTGCCCGAGATCTACGACGGCATCATCGAGATCAAGGCCGCCGCCCGCGACCCGGGCTCGCGCGCCAAGATCGGCGTGATCAGCCACGACCACTCGATCGATCCCGTCGGTGCCTGCGTCGGCATGAAGGGCAGCCGCGTCCAGGCCGTCGTGCAGGAACTGCAGGGCGAGAAGATCGACATCATTCCCTGGAGCGAGGACACCGCGACTTTCGTCGTCAACGCGCTCCAGCCCGCGACCGTCAGCCGCGTCGTCATCGACGAGGAAGAAAGCCGCATCGAAGTCGTCGTGCCCGATGACCAGCTTTCGCTGGCGATCGGTCGCCGCGGCCAGAACGTGCGTCTCGCTTCGCAGCTTACCGGTTCGCAGATCGACATCATGACCGAGGCCGAGGCTTCGGAGAAGCGCCAGAAGGAATTCACCGAGCGCTCCAAGATGTTCGAGGAAGAGCTCGACGTCGACGAGACCCTCTCGCAGCTGCTGGTGGCCGAAGGCTTCACCGAACTGGAGGAAGTCGCTTACATCGACATGGCCGAACTGGCCGCGATCGAGGGCTTCGACGAGGAACTCGCCGAAGAGCTCCAGAGCCGCGCCCATGAAGCGCTCGAGCGCCGCGAGGAGGCTGCCCGCGAGGAACGCCGCGCGCTGGGCGTCGAGGATGCCGTGGCCGAGCTGCCGCACCTCACCGAAGCGATGCTGGTCACGCTCGGCAAGGGCGGGATCAAGACGCTCGACGACGTTGCCGACCTTGCTACCGACGAGCTCATCGCCAAGAAGCGTTCCGAGCAGCGTCGCCGCGACGGCTCGGTCAACCGCCGCGCCCGCGAAGAGGACAAGGGCGGCGTACTCGGCGAGTACGGCCTGACCGAAGAGCAGGGCAACGAAATCATCATGGCCGCTCGCGCCCACTGGTTCGACGACGAACCGGCGGACGAAGCGCCTGAAACCGAGGAGGCCGCCGATGCGGAATCCTCGCAATGAGCGCGTAAGCTCCGACATCGATAGTGCCAGCCCGGAAAGGACCTGCATCCTTTCCGGTGGGACGGCTGCGCGGGACGAACTCCTGCGCCTTGCGATCTCGCCCGACGGCCTCGTCCTTCCGGACGTCCACGCGCGTGCCCCCGGGCGCGGCGCGTGGATCGGCGTGTCGCGCGAGGCCCTTGAAAAAGCGGTCGCGAAGGGCAAACTTAAGGGAGCGCTGGCTCGCGCCTTCAAGGGTGCGCCACTGTCCGTTCCCGACGACCTGGCAGATCGGATCGAGCAGGCGCTGATTCGCGCGCTGACCGAAAGGCTGGGCCTCGAACTGAAATCGGGCAAGCTGCTCATGGGCTCGGACCGCATTGCGCAAAACGCGCGTGAGGGCCGGGTCGAGTGGCTTGGTCATTCCGCCGATGCGAGCCAGGACGGCTCGCGAAAGCTCGACCAGGCCTGGAGGGTCGGTAGCGAGGCGGAGGGAAGCGGCCTGCAAGGGACGCGCTTGCCACTGGACCGGGAGACACTGTCTGTGGCATTGGGCCGCGACAACGTCGTTCACCTGGCGCTGACCGATCGCGGCGCGGCCAATCGAGTCGCATCGCTGCTGCAGCGCCTCCTGCATTTCCAGGGGCAGGCCACGTCCGAAGGGCACGCGGCCGGTATGGATGAAGATAACGGGCAGGCTGGCGCCGCACCCGTCACGACGAATTGAGATTGAAGGGCACGACGAGAGATATGAGCGAGACCGACAACAAACCGACCCTGGGCCGCAAGCCGCTTGGGCTTAAGCGCTCGGTGGAAGCGGGTGAGGTCAAGCAGACCTTCAGCCACGGCCGCACCAACAAGGTGGTGGTCGAGGTCAAGCGCCGCAAGATCCTCGGCAAGCCGGGGGCGGGCGACGTCGTGGAAACCAAGCCCGAGGAAGCTCCGGCGCCCGAAGCCAAGGCCGTGCCCCAGAAGCCTGCGCCGGCTCCGGCCCCCGCGCCCAAGAAGCCGGCTGCCCCTGCGGGTGAGACCCGTCAGGAGATGCAGGCGCGCCTGCTGCGCGAGGCCGAGGAAGCCCGACTCACCGCGCTGGAGGAAGCCAATCGCCGCGAGCAGGAAGAAAAGCTGCGCGCCATCGAGGAAGAAAAGCGCCGCGCCGAAGATAATCGCCGCGCCGAGGAAGAAGCCGCCAAGGCCAAGGAAGCCGAACAGGAAGAGGCCAAGGCCGCTCCTGAGCCGCAGCCCGAAGCCAAGGCCGAATCGGCTGCCGAACCTGAGCAGGCCAAGGAGCCCGAGCAGGCTGCGGAAGCCGCGCAGGAAGCCCCCAAGGCTGCTGCTGATCCCGCGCCCAAGGCCAAGGAATCTGCTGCCCCGGCGCCCGCACCGCGTCGCTTCACCCCGGTCAAGCGTCCCGAGCCTGCGGCCCGCAAGCCGGAAGGCGGCGCATCGGGTGGCGGTACTGCCGGCGGCGGAGCCAGCAAGGGGCCGGCCGGTGCCAAGAAGGGTGCGCCTGCCCCGCGTGGCGGCGACCGCAAGGCTTCCGATCATCGCCGCCAGTCCGGCAAGCTGACCGTCAGCCGCGCGCTGAACGAGGACGAAGGTGCACGTGCACGTTCGCTCGCTGCGCTCAAGCGCGCCCGCGAGAAGGAACGCCGTGCGCACTTCTCGGGCCAGAGCCAGCAGCGTGAGAAGCAGGTTCGCGACGTCATCGTCCCCGAGGCGATCACCGTTCAGGAACTCGCCAACCGCATGGCCGAGAAGGGCGCCGACCTCGTGAAGGCGCTGTTCAACATGGGCATGATGGTCACTGTCAACCAGACGATCGACCAGGATACCGCGGAACTGCTCGTCACCGAGTTCGGCCACAACATCGAGCGCGTTTCGGAAAGCGATGTCGACATCGACACCACTGGCGACGTCGATGCCGATGAGACGCTGAAGGCGCGTCCTCCGGTCGTGGCGATCATGGGTCACGTCGACCACGGCAAGACCAGCCTGCTCGACGCCCTGCGCGGCACGGACGTGGTGCGCGGCGAAGCCGGCGGCATCACGCAGCACATCGGCGCTTACCAGATCAAGACCAAGAACGGCGCCCAGCTCACCGTGCTCGACACGCCGGGTCACGCGGCCTTCACCCAGATGCGCATGCGCGGTGCCAATGTCACCGACATCGTCATCCTGGTGGTAGCGGCCGATGACGGGATCATGCCGCAGACGATCGAGGCCATCAATCACACGAAGGCCGCTGGCGTTCCGATGATCGTGGCGATCAACAAGTGCGACAAGGAAGACGCCAACCCGCAGAAGGTGCGTGAGCGACTGCTCGAGCACGAGATCATCGTCGAGCAAATGTCGGGTGACGTTCAGGACGTCGAAGTCTCGGCGAAGACCGGCAAGGGTCTCGACGAGCTGATCGAGAAGATCCTGCTCCAGGCCGAGTTCATGGAGCTCAAGTCCAATCCGGACCGCGCCGCCGAAGCGACCGTCATCGAAGCCAAGCTCGACAAGGGCAAAGGTCCGGTCGCGACCGTCCTCGTCAACCGCGGCACGCTCAAGCGCGGCGACATCTTCGTGGTCGGCACCGAGAGCGGCCGTGTCCGCGCGATGAACGACGACAAGGGTCGCCAGGTCAAGGAAGCCGGACCGTCGATGCCGGTCGAGGTCCTCGGTCTCGGCGGCGTGCCGATGGCCGGCGATGTGCTGACCGTGGTCGAGAGCGAGCAGCGTGCCCGTGAAGTCTCGTCCTATCGTCAGGAGCAGGCGACCGCCAAGCGCACGGCAACGGCGCCGGCGAGCCTCGACACGATGTTCTCGGCGCTGGCCGCCAAGCAGAACGTCATCGAGTACCCGGTGGTTATCAAGGCCGACGTCCAGGGTTCGGTGGAGGCGATCAACAACGCGCTTCACAACCTCTCGAACGACGAGATCAAGGTCCGCATCCTGCATTCGGGCGTGGGCGCGATTACCGAGACCGACGTGACCCTGGCTTCGGCCTCGGGCGCGCCGATCGTCGGCTTCAACGTCCGTCCCAACGCCAAGGCGCGCGAACAGATCGAGAAGACCAAGACCGAGATGATGTACTACGACGTCATCTACGAACTGACCGAGGAAGTCGCCAAGCAGATGGCCGGCATCTGGGGGCCGGAAAAGGTCGAAACGGTCGTCGGTCGCGCCGAGGTCAAGCAGGTCTTCCCGGCCGGCAAGAAGGACAAGGCGGCAGGTCTGCTGGTCGTCGAAGGCGTCATCCGCAAGGGTCTCCATGCCCGTCTTACCCGCAACGACGTCATCGTTTCGGCAACGACCATCGCTTCGCTGCGTCGCTTCAAGGACGACGTCGACGAAGTGCGCACCGGTCTCGAGTGCGGTGTGGTTCTGGCCGATACCAACGACATCAAGCCGGGCGACCACCTCGAAGTCTTTGAGGTCAGCGAGCGCGAACGCACGATCGGCTGAGGCCCTTCGCGCGTTCCCCGGTGCCGCGGTGCGGTACCGGTCGGATCGATGGATTGATGGGGTGGCGATCGCAAATCGCTGCCCCATTTCCCTTGTGAGGCGATCTCATGAGGGACACCGCCAGAGGATGGCTGCGGGCCGTTCTCACGTGTTGCAAATTGCCGCCGGGCACCCAAATGGACGCAGACGATGGCACGCCAGCAAGTTACCCCCGAACAGCATTCTGTCCGCCTCCTGAAGGTGGGCGAACAGGTGCGTCATGTGATCAGTGAAGTTCTGACCCGTCAGCAGGTGCACGATGACACCTTGAGCGGGCATTCGGTGTCGGTCACCGAAGTGCGCATGACGCCGGACCTGCGGCAGGCCACCGTTTATGTGAAGCCGCTGCTCGGCATGGACGAGGAAGCGGTGCTCAAGGCGCTGCGGACCAACACGGCCTATTTCCAGCGCGAAGTGGCACAGCGCCTGAAGCTCAAGTTCGCGGCCAAGATCCGGTTCCGCGCCGACGAGACTTTCGACGAGGCAAGCCGCATCGACGCGCTCCTGTCCGATCCGCGCGTGAAGCGCGATCTCGACCAGGAAGACTGATCGCCGCCGAGCCGGCTCACGCCGGTTCGAAGATCAGCCTTGCGTTCTGCCAGTTTCCGCCCAGCGCGTCCTTGCGGTCGATGCGGAACTGGTAGCGGCCGAGGTTGTCCCAGCGCCATTCCATCATGTCGTCGCTGGCCAGCTGCAGCAGCAGCAGGTCGTCGTCCTGCGGGCCTTGAGCTGGGTCGGTGAAGATCCGGTGGTGGTCGCGCGGCGGGGCCGTGAAGTCCTTGCCGATCTTCTCCAGCAGGTCGTCGGGCAGGGCGGCAAAGGCCTTGGGCGCGCCGGTCGCCATGGCGCGGATGCACAGGGCCCGCAGCGGCGCCAGCGCGTGCGGCAGGCGCGCTTCGACCAGCTTGCCGTGGCGGGCGTGAATTTCTCCAAGGATCTCCGTAACGAGGCCGCGTTCTTCCTCGGTCATCGGTTCCCAGGGGCCGCGGCCTGAACTGAACCCCTCCAGCGCCTCGATCATGGCCGGCATCTCGCTTGCCTGCTCCTCGATCTCGCGCAGCCGGGCATCGATATCGTGGATCTTCCGACGCGCCCCGGCGACCGCCTCAGGAAGCGCGTCGCCGCGCGCTTCGAGGGCTGCCAGGGCGTCCTTTGCTTTCCCTTCCTGCGACAGTTCGGCATCGTAGTCGCGTTGCGCGCCGTCCAGTGCCTCACGCAGCTGGTCGGTCAGATGGAAGACGCCGTACCACCACAAGTTGTCCTCGCCGACCTCGGCCAGCGCCGCCGAAGTCATGCCGTGTTCTTGCAGGGTGGATGGGCCCGGCTCCTCGTCGCCAGGCTCGGCCACCGGTTCGACCGGCCAGAACGGGAACAGGTAGCGGCTGAGCCGTGTCGGCGTTGACGGCAGCGGCGTGCCGTCTTCCTCGTAGGCGGGCGGCAGGTCGGCGGGTGGATCGGTGAAATCGTGTTCGCCCGGCGAGACCGCGACGACCGCGCCTTCGCCCAGAAAGAAGGCCAGCGACCCGGAATGGGGCAATGGGCTTTCAGCGCAGGCCCCGGCCAGCTCGGAAAGATTGACCTGCGCTGCGAAGGGCAGGGGCGTGCCGTGAGAATCGCGCGGCCATGGCGCCGAGCCCAGCCGCGGCAACCCGCCCAGCCAGCTCAGGTCCCAGGTCCAGTCGCGATTGCGTTCGCGCGCCTTGCGCACGAGGATAACCGGCCGGGGACGCTCTGCAGCAATGACTTCCGGTTCTGCCGCTTCGCAGGCCTGCGCATCGGCCGTCTGGCCATAGTCCGACTGGCCATACTCCGTTTCGTCGACAAGCGCGGTGATCACGGGGCTTTCATAATCCGGTTCGGAAGCAGTCGTGCCGCTTGCCCGCCGACGCAGACCGGCGATGCGGTCTTCGTGCGAATGCGGTTCGGGACGCCAGACCGGGCCGGGCGCGGGCGTTACGTCCTCGTCTTGAGGGGGGGCGGAGCTTTTGCCCACGGCCAGGGCCGCAATGAGCCCAAGCACCATGCCCAAGCCGAGCAGGGCAAGGACGGCTTCGCTGCGCCCGGCAATGGCGGAAATGCGCGCTGCACCTTCGTCCAGAAAGGCGAGCGCGGTCTGCACGGCTCCGGGGCCGGAAGTCGATAGCGGAGCCAGCGCCACATAGGCGGCGACGAGTGCGACCAACCCGAAGACAGCGAACATGGCGAGCAATTTCTTCATTGCGAACTCCCACGGCCTGCGTCGTTCATCTTAGAGTACTTCAAACGAATTCATTCAAGCGGGGAGAACTGTCGATGTCCTCGTGCGGGGCCGAATTGACCGTGTTATCCACTGTCACGATGGCCAAGCTCTACTTCTACTATGCCAGCATGAATGCCGGTAAGTCGGCGACGCTATTGCAGGCGAACTTCAACTATATCGAACGCGGGATGCGCACGATGCTTTGGACTGCGGCTATCGACAACCGCGGCGGGGCCGGCGCGATCGAGAGCCGCATAGGCCTGCACGCCGATGCCCATCGCTTCGCTGCAGATACCGATCTGCATGGAAGCGTCCAGGCGTTGCACCGCTCGCGGCCGCTGTCCTGCGTCCTCGTGGACGAGGCGCAGTTCCTCAGTGCGGAGCAGGTCTGGCAGCTGGCGCGCCTTGCCGATGGCGAGAACATCCCGGTTCTGTGTTACGGTTTGCGGACCGATTTCAGGGGCGAGTTGTTCCCCGGCTCTGCGGTGCTGCTGGGCATTGCCGATGCGCTCGTCGAGCTCAAGGCAGTCTGCCATTGCGGCCGGAAGGCGACGATGAACTTGCGCGTGGATGCCGAAGGCGCGGCGGTCAGCCATGGTGCGCAGACAGAGATCGGCGGCAACGATCGCTACGTCGCGCTGTGCCGCCGGCATTTCGGAGAGGCGCTGGGTTCTGCCTGAGGCTGCGATAACGGGCTGCGCACTCGCGCTGCCGCATATCCGGGGCGCTCCCCCGCATTCGATTGCAAAAGAGGGCGCACGGACCTGAAAAATTCATGCAACACGGGCATTCGATACTCCGCCGCGACAACGACGGCAGAAAACGGGTCCGCCATGCAGAACGCAATTGTCCATCTGGGCTATCACAAGACCGCCACGACATGGCTGCAAAAGCAGCTCTTCCCGATGGCCAGCAGTCACGACTTCCTGCCGCGCAAGACGGTCCAGGAGGCTTTCCTTGCGCCTTGCGGGATGCATTTCTGCCCGGATCGCGCGCGCGAGGTTCTTGCGCTCAAGGGTCGCAACCGACCGGTGCTGCTGAGCGAGGAAAACCTCTCCGGCTATCTGCACAATGGCGGCCTGCACGGGTTCCTCGCCCCCGAAGTGGCACGCCGGGTCAAGTCGGTGCTGCCCGATGCCCGCATCGTCATCTTCATCCGCAACCAGTTCGACATCTGCCGCGCCACTTATGCACAATATGTCTCGGGCGGCGGAACCTGGGGGCAGCGGCGCTATTTCGAAACGGCGAACTTCGTGCGCGGCGCGCTGACCCGTCCCTGGAAGGCCCCGGTCTTCCAGTTCGAGCATTTCGAGTACGACCGTCTCGTGGCGCACTACGACGGTCTCTTCGGGGCCGACCGGGTGCACGTCTATCCTTATGAGTGGCTCAAGGATCGCTCTGCCCTGATTGCCCGACTGGAGGGTGACCTTGGCCTCTCGCTCGAGGCGCTGCCGCCGGAAGGATCGCGCTCCAACCGCTCGCTGGGCGCGGCGGGGCTTACGGCGATGCGCGCGGTCAACCTGTTCACGCGCCAGTCGGTGGTCAACAAGGACCGCATTGTCGACCTGCCGGGAGGGCAGGCCCTGCGGCACGGTGCCAAGTGGCTGCTCGGGCAGGTTCCCGTGATCAACCGCAGGCCGGCGCAGCTCTCGCCCCGGCTGCGCAGCCGCATCGCCGAGCATTATCCTGACAGTAATCGCCGGCTGATGGCGCTGCGCGACCTGCCGCTGGAGGAACTCGGCTACCCGGTGTGATGCCCGCAGGTCCCGCGCTGCCGGACATATCTTCCGGCCGAGATTGCGGGTCAGTCGCTCCGTGCCTAGATGGTAGGCATGAACGATACACTGCTGCAGGCCGCAGCGCTCATCATCCCCCTCATTTTCGCCATCGTGTTCCACGAAGTGGCGCATGGCTGGACCGCGAGGGCGCTGGGCGATCCGACGGCCTATGAGCAGCGCCGCCTCAGCCTGAACCCGTTCCGCCACGTCGATCCGATCGGCACGGTCGTTCTGCCGGGCTTTCTTGCGCTTACCGGCATGCCGATATTCGGTTGGGCCAAGCCGGTGCCGGTCAACCACCACCGCCTGCGCGATCCGCGCAAGGGAATGATGGCCGTGGCTGCGGCAGGGCCGGGAACCAATCTCGTGCTCGCCGCGGTGGGCGCAGTCATGTTGGGCCTGCTGGTGCGTTTCGCCGGAGCGGAGCTGGGACCGGTCGAGAGGTTCGCGGCGATGAACTTCAACAACTTCATCCTGATCAACGTCTTCCTGGCGCTGTTCAACCTGCTGCCGATCCCGCCATTCGACGGTTCGCACATCGTCGAGGGCGCGCTGCCGCGCCATGCGGCGCGGGTCTATGCGCGGATGCGCCCCTACGGACTGCCGCTGCTGTTTCTTGTCCTGCTGGTGATCCCCTACCTGTTCCCGGACTGGGGCATTGTGCGCCGGCTGGTGCTGCCGCCGGTGATCTGGGCCAGCGATCACTACTATGCCCTGGCCGCAGCTGTCGCGGGAGGCTGATCCGCTTCGGCGCGAGCTTGTAACAAAGTGTCGTTGCCCTTGAAGTGACCCGCGCCGGGCCCGAAATGGGAAGGCAAGGGGGTGAAACCGTTCGAGAGTTCGAAAGGAAGTCACCATGAAGATGTCCGCATTGCTCATCCCGCTCGGTTTGCTTGTCGCGGTTCCGGCCATGGCCGAACCGGCGCCAACCGCGACCGCCCAGCACCAGGGCCAGGCCTCCATTCCCTTTGCCGACCACGGCGGTGTCGATGACTGGCGCGCGGGCGACAGCCGGACGATCTATTTTCGGGACAGTCACCGGCAATGGTATCGTGCCACGTTGATGTCGCCTGCTTTCGATCTGCCTTATGTAGAGCATATCGGCATCGATGCGGGTCCGACCGGCACGCTCGACAAGTTCGGCGCTGTTGTCGTCAAGGGGCAGCGCTATCAGATCACCTCGTTCGAGCGGGTCGACGCTCCGCCCAAGAAAAGTGGCAAGGGACAGCACCGGATCGACGCACCCAAGGCGAAGCCCGCAAAGTAGCTCCAAGGGCCGGCGCGATTGACAAATCGGTGCCGGCGGCCTTGGGAGGCGCAATGAAGCTTCCCGTTACCGTTTCGTGATGCCGCACGGCTGGATCATTCTCGACAAGCCGCATGGGCTCGGCTCGACCCAGGGCGTGGCCGCCGTCAAGCGTAACTTGCGCGAGGCAGGCTATGGCAAGAAGGTCAAGGTCGGCCACGGCGGCACCCTCGATCCGCTGGCGACCGGCATCCTGCCGATCGCCGTTGGCGAGGCGACCAAGCTGACCGGGCGCATGCTCGACGCCAGCAAGACATATGCCTTCACCGTCCGCTTCGGTGAGGAGACCACGACGCTCGATCTCGAAGGCGAAGTCGTCTCGCGCAGCGATGTCGTGCCCACGCGCGATCTGGTGGCAGCGGTGCTGCCGCGCTTCACCGGCCCGATCGAGCAGGTGCCTCCGGCCTATTCGGCGCTGAAGGTCGACGGTGAGCGCGCCTATGACCTTGCCCGTGCCGGGCAGGACGTCGCGCTCAAGTCCCGTGCAGTGACGATCCATGCGCTGTCGCTGTGCGATCCCGAGGGCGAAGCGGCGAATGAGGCGACATTTCTGGCCCACGTATCCAAGGGGACCTACATCCGGTCGCTGGCGCGCGACATTGCCCGGGCTCTGGGTAGCTGCGGCACGGTGACCATGCTGCGCCGCGTCAAGGCCGGCCCGTTCGACCTGTCTCACGCGATTTCGCTGGACAAATTGAACGAAATCGGTAAGGGCGCCCCTCTTGAACAGATACTCTTGCCACTGGAGGTGGGGCTGGACGACATCCCGGCCATCGACCTCGGTCCGGAGCAGGCAAGGGCGGTCCGACAGGGCCGCGTTCTGACCGGGCTGCCCCATGAAGACGGGCTGCATTGGGCGCGAGAAGGAATTGTTCCGGTCGCGTTGATGGAGCTTTCGGGCGGTGAAGCCCGCGTCGTCAGGGGGTTCAATCTTTCGGATGTCGCGGAGTAGAATGAATGTCGGTTACCGCTGAGAAGAAGCAGGAAATTATTTCGGACAACGCTCGCGCCTCTGGCGACACGGGCAGCCCGGAAGTTCAGGTCGCGATCCTCACCGAGCGCATCGTCAACCTGACCGAACACTTCAAGTCGCACCACAAGGACAACCATTCGCGTCGCGGTCTGCTGGCCATGGTCAACAAGCGCCGCTCGCTGCTCGACTACCTCAAGAAGAAGGATGTCGCGCGGTACAACGCACTGATCCAGAAGCTCGGTCTGCGCAAGTAAGACTGACGCGGAGGCGGCCCCTGAGCGGGCCGCTTCTTGCATCTGGGCCACCCTTTCTGGGTATCCTCGCAATTCGGCGAGGGGCCTTGGGGCCGAGAAAGGCCCCGCACCGGACCGGGACGGAATCCCCGGCAGTAAACCCCGCCAGGCAATAGGGCCGGTGGGTTGAGGAAAACTCTATGTTCGACGTCAAAACCGTATCGATGGAGTGGGGCGGAAAGACCCTCACTCTGGAAACCGGCCGTATTGCCCGTCAGGCCGACGGCGCGGTCCTCGCCACTTATGGCGAAACTGTTGTGCTCTGCGCGGTCACTGCCGCCAAGTCGGTGAAGGAAGGCCAGGACTTCTTCCCGCTGACCGTGCACTACCAGGAAAAGTTCTCCGCCGCCGGTCGTATCCCGGGCGGCTTCTTCAAGCGTGAGCGCGGCGCGACCGAAAAGGAAACGCTGACCAGCCGTCTGATCGACCGCCCGGTTCGCCCGCTGTTCCCCGAAGGCTTTTACAACGAGATCAACTGCATCGCGCAGGTCCTCAGCTATGATGGCGAGACCGAGCCCGACGTCGTTGCGATGATCGCCGCTTCGGCCGCGCTCACCATTTCGGGCGTGCCCTTCATGGGTCCGATCGGCGCCTGCCGCGTCGGCTTCGTCGATGGCCAGTACACGCTGAACCCGAAGCAGGAAGCTGCGCTGGCCGATGGCCGCCTCGACCTCGTCGTTGCCGCTACCGGCGATGCCGTGATGATGGTGGAATCGGAAGCCAAGGAGCTGAACGAGGAAGAAATGCTCGGCGCCGTCATGTTCGCGCATGACGAGTGCAAGAAGGTCGTGAACCTCATCATCGACCTCGCCGAACAGGCCGCCAAGGAGCCTTGGGAAATCGACCTGTCGGACAACACGGCCGACATCAAGGCGAAGCTCAAGGAAGTCGTCGGCAAGGACGTTGCCGCCGCCTACAAGCTGACCGACAAGTCGGCCCGCTCGAACGCGCTCAACGCAGCGCGCGCCAAGGCGAAGGAAGCTTTCGCCGACGCCGAGCCGCAGACCCAGATGGTCGCGATCAAGACCATGAAGAAGGTCGAAGCCGAAATCGTTCGCGGCGCCATCCTCAAGGACGGCCAGCGTATCGACGGACGCAAGCTCGACCAGGTCCGCCCGATCGAATCGATGGTCGGCTTCCTGCCGCGCACCCATGGTTCGGCCCTGTTCACCCGCGGTGAAACGCAGACCATCTGCACCACCACCCTGGGTACCAAGGATTCCGAGCAGATGATCGACGGCCTCGAAGGCCTGTCGTACTCGGCGTTCATGCTGCACTACAACTTCCCGCCCTATTCGGTCGGCGAAGTCGGCCGCTTCGGCGCCCCGGGCCGCCGCGAAGTCGGCCACGGCAAGCTGGCGTGGCGTGCGCTGCACCCGGTCCTGCCCGCCAAGGAGGACTTCCCCTACACCATCCGCGTGCTTTCGGACGTGACCGAGTCGAACGGCTCGTCTTCGATGGCGACCGTCTGTGGCGGCTGTCTCTCGATGATGGACGCCGGCGTTCCGATCGAGCGCCCGGTCTCGGGTATCGCGATGGGCCTCATCCTGGAAGGCGATGAGTTCGCTGTCCTTTCGGACATTCTGGGCGACGAGGATCACCTCGGCGACATGGACTTCAAGGTGGCCGGCACCGAGAACGGCATCACCACGATGCAGATGGACATCAAGATCGCCGGCATCACCAAGGAAATCATGGGCAAGGCGCTGGAGCAGGCGAAGGCCGGCCGCGCGCACATCCTGGGTGAAATGACCAAGGCTCTCGGCTCGGCCCGCACCGAGCTGTCGGCCCACGCGCCGCGCATCGAGACGATCCAGATCGACAAGTCGAAGATCCGCGACGTCATCGGCACCGGCGGCAAGGTCATCCGCGAGATCGTCGCCGAAACCTGCGCCAAGGTCGACATCGACGACGAAGGCGTGATCAAGATCTCGTCCTCGGATCTCGACCAGATCGAGGCCGCCAAGAACTGGATCCTCGGCATCGTCGAGGAAGCGGAAGTCGGCAAGATCTACACCGGCAAGGTCGTCAACATCGTCGACTTTGGCGCTTTCGTGAACTTCATGGGTGGCAAGGACGGCCTCGTCCACGTTTCCGAAATGAAGAACGAGCGCGTGGAGAAGCCGACCGACGTCGTGTCGGAAGGCCAGGAAGTGAAGGTCAAGGTCCTCGAGATCGACAACCGCGGCAAGGTCCGCCTGTCGATGCGCGTCGTCGACCAGGAAACCGGTGAAGAGCTGGAGGACACCCGTCCGCCCCGCGAACCGCGCGGCGACCGTGAAGGCGGCGGCCGTGGTGGCGATCGCCGTGGTCCGCGTCGCGAAGGCGGTGGTGGCCGCGGCCGCGACCGTGGCCCGCGCCGCGATCGTGACGACAACGGCGGTGGCGATCCCAACCACATGCCGGCCTTCCTCAAGGAAGACTGACAGGCTTTCGACAATTCGAAATCCGGAAGAAGGGGCCGCGGCAACGCGGCCCCTTTTTTTCATCGCCGGGCAGGCGATGTGCTGGTCGGGTGCAGGAAGTGGCAAGGGCCGTTCCTACACCGGGCTTGCGCTGCTATGGGCTTGGCCCGATAGAAGGTCGGATCGGACTTTCACTGTTCCGATTGGGTCGTGCAGGAGGGGAAGGCGTGAATTCGGGCCGCGTCACGGCATATGATGTTGCAGGTCTGGCGGGCGTATCGCAGTCGACGGTATCGCGCGTTCTCAATGGCAAGACTTCGGTCCGGCCGGACATCCGCGTGCGCGTCGAGGAAGCGGCTCGCAAGCTGGGCTATATCGCCAATGCGACCGCCTCCAACTTGCGACGCAACACGACGCGCACGATTGCCCTTGTCGTGCTTTATGACGATCAGGAAGGCATCGGCTCGCTCAATCCCTTCTATACTACGTTGCAAGGCCATATTTCGGTTGCTGCCAATGCCGAAGGCTATGCCGTCCTTACTTCGTGGATGAGCGAGAAGATGGGAGACGTGGGCCTTGTCATGCGCGGCCTGGCCGATGGTTACATCGTCATCGGCAGCGGCCGGGACAAGGTCTGCTGGGACAGGTTCCGGGCCTTGGCCGACGACGGTGTGCCGGTGGTCGGCTGGGGCATCGCCTCGCAGCGGCTATCGGCGATCTCGGCGGCCAATGTCGAGGCGGCGGCCGGCGCAGTCGAACATCTCGTGGATGTCGGATGCCGCGCGATCGCCTGTCTCTCGCCCCGGCCGGGCGACCAGCGCCAGTTCGCTGACCGCGTCGAGGGCTACCGCTCGGTCATGACCCGCCGCGGGATGGAGGAAACGGTGCGCTATTGCGATGTGCCTACCGATCGATTGGAGCAGGGGGTGAACCTCATGCGTGAAGTGCTCGATGAAGGGCGGCAACTCGACGGCATCTTTGCGACCTGCGATCTCATGGCCATAGGGGCGCTGCGGGCCTTGCATGAGCGCGGGGTCAGCGTACCGGGGCAATTGGCGCTCTGCGGGTTCGATGGCATCTATGCCACGCGTTTGACCAATCCCTCGATCACGACCGTCGAGCAGGACATGCCGGCCATCGCCAGGCGTCTGGTGTCGAACTTCATCGGGGTGTCTTCGGGCGAGGCGATCGATACGAGCCCGGTTCCGGGCAAGCTCGTGATACGGGACAGCACTCGCCGCTAGGGCGGACGAGACGTCTACTTGCGCTCTTCGCGGCAGAGAGACTGCGATTTCCCCTCGGGATCAGGTCTCGATCAGGATGCGCACGCGGTTGGGATCCACGCCGATCAGCTTCGCGATTTCGACTTTCTTGCTGGCGATCACCGAGCTTGAAGCCTCGAAAGCGGTCGCAGCGGGGCTGTCCTGCCGGACAGGGGCCGGTTTTGAGCCGTAGAGCAATTCCGTTTCCGGTACGCCCAGGGCTCTGGCAATCGCCTGGACCATGTTCTGCCTTGGCGACACAGTGCCCTTTTCCCACTTCCACAGAGTAGGACGGCTTACGCCAATGTGGCTGGCGAAGTGGTCCACTCCGAAGCCTCGCTCGCGGCGCAGGCGCTTGATGCGGGCGCCAAGCGCCTCTGAAGATGCCGTTTCCTCGGCGCTGCGCGGTTCGGGCGGGCTCTGCAACTGGACCTTGCGGATCGTGGCTATCGACAATGCCTTGTCAAATTCGCAGGCAAAGATCGTCTCTGCTGCCCAGACGATGCTGGCGTTGCGCGTCTCTCCTTCGGGGAAGAGGACCATCAGCGGTTCACCGACTGAAAGTGGGGCCGACGTTTCCAGCAACATGCCGGACTTCGACAGGTTGGTGATGGAAACGGATTCCCGATCGCCCTTGAAGCTGGCGGCGGTGCCTTCAAGGCTGAGCTTGCGGGTGGGCTGTCCGTGCAGGTAGCCCGTCCGGCTGCGCAGATTGATCTTGGCCATCACTGTCATCTGACAACTCCGCGTCTTGAGCCGTTATCCATGATTGGTCATTTTACCGAAAGACGCGTTTAATATCCAAAGATATAGACCGTTAGTCAATCCTTCTAACGCAAGATAATGCAGCGAGCAGTCGGGCTCGCTGCGCAAGTCATACTATCTGGTTAAGGCTGCGGTGCGGGGCAGGGAGCGCTAAATCGATTGCGAAAAGTGCCTGGCGGCAGGGTGCTATTTTATTGACCTTGTTGGCATGGCCTTGCAAAATCGACGAATAGGTAATGATCGGGCGTTACCTTCGGGTTGGGGGCCTCAAGCTGCCGAAAGGCAGCAGTCGGGTGGGGAACATAAGCTGTGTCGCGAATTCTAGTTGCCGACGATCATCCCTTTTTTCGACTGGGCGTCGAGGCCGTACTCCGAATGGGGGGGCACGATGTCGTCGCGATGACGGGCGACGGGGATGAAACGCTCGCCGCGATCGAGCGCGAGAACCCGGACATCGTCCTGCTCGACGTGCGCATGCCTTGCCGAGATGGCGTATCTACGCTTGCCGAGCTGCGCAGGCGAGGCGATACGCGGCCTGTCATCATCCTGACCGTGGAAATGAACGACGAACAGCTGCTTTCGGTGATCCGTTCGCAGGTAAACGGGATCGTCTTCAAGCACGATGCCGAGCACTGCCTGCTCAAGGCCATCGATTCAGTGATGAACGGCATGCGCTACCTGGATGGCGATCTGATCGACAAGGCGATAGCCCACGCCAGTTCCGCAAGTCCTTCCTCCCGCCTGGCGGGCCTTACTCCCAAGGAGCTGGATGTTGCCCAGCATGTCGCTCGCGGACTTCGCAACCGCGAGGTTGCGGCGCGCCTTGGTACGACTGAGGGGACGGTGAAGGTCTACCTCCACAACATCTATACCAAGCTGGGAATTTCGAATCGGACCGAGCTGGCAAACAGCCTGAAAGACGCCGGCGAATAGCCCTTGCGATGCTGGGGCGACCCTGCTGGCGCCGCGTTGGCGCCGTTGGGCAGGCCAGCGACAGGTTCTCCGGCCGCAGGCTGGGATGCGGCAGGATCGGCCCTTAAGTACTGCGTCAGCTACCTCGGTTAAGAAACTTGACTAACTAACGATAGATACTTAATTTCGGTCAATCGAGGCAAAGAAGTAACAGATCCCTGCAGGTGCAGGTAATTGTGGTCTCTGCTTCTTGTCCGGGGAGTGTATTTCAGGTTGCGAAAGTTGAGCCTCCGGGGCGCATACGCCCCTCAGCCACTGCTCCAGACGCAGGCTCACATAAGGGAAGATAGCGTTCGGATGGCTTTCGCGGTCCCAGGCCCATTGCTGCAAGTTCCAGTGCAGCGGTTCGTGATGCGGCATGCCCCGGGTGGCGCCTCGAGCCTCGACTGCATGAGGTGCTTGTCCCATCGAAAGGTGGCGGAATGAACGGCGTGGTCCATGACTTCGACAAGGCGCAAGAGGAGCCGTTCAAGCCCGAGGCGGAGTTGCCATCTGGAGCCGGTTCGCAATTGCTGCGTTTCCTGTCGGAATTGACCTGCGGTGCGCATTCCAACCACATCGTTGCAGTGAGCCGTGGGCTCTGCGCCTTCGTGCTGGTGCTGTTTGCCTTCACCAAGGCGACCGGGTTCGGCTTGCAAGGCGGTTACGTCGACTTGTTTGCGCTGACCTACGCCGTCTTTGCTTTTTTCGCGCTGATCATTGCCTTCAACGACTGGTATCTCGATTTCATCATGTCCGAGGCGTTCATCGGCCTCGACGTGCTGGCCTTCCTGGCGCTGACCGTTCCGCCGATGGATGATGGCTTGACCTGGGTCTTGCTCTCGCTTTGTCTTATCGCGCACATCCTGTTCAGCAGCGTTCTGCGCTGGCGGCTTGGTCTGGTCCTGGCCATCGCCGCTTTCCTGAATGCCGTTTGGATTGGCGATATCCTGATTGTCGAAGTCCCCCGCGGCACGGTGGCGTGGGCGAGCCTGGCGCGTTGGGGCCTGTTTGTCCCGCTCGGGTCGCTGGTGATCGTCTGGGTGAGCAGCCAGATGATCAAGTCGAACCTGCCCCGTTTCGCAGGCGAGACTCCGGGGCCGGGCTATCCGATTACTGCGTCGGCGATGAGTTACGCGATGGGTGCCGCCGATGCGGCGGATGCGGTGCTGTGCTGGATCGATCGCGAGAATCTCGGATGCTTCTCTTGTACACCCTCTGCGCTTGAGCAGCGGCTTGCACCCAGAAAGTTGAGCTTTGGCGCCGCGGATCGTCTGCGGCAGTTGGAGCCGATGCTGTTCGATCTTGCGCGCAATCGTGCGATCGTATCGGCACGAGGCCAGCTGAGCGCCTGCAAGGCCTCGGCGCTGCCGGGATTTCAGCTGCTGAAGGAACTCGGCGTGGAGCGGGGGCTGTGCATTCCGGCAAACGGGGAAGACGGCGCCACTTGCCTTATCCTCACCGGCATTCCGATGCTGGGTTGGGGGCACCTCTATCTCGCCCACGCCATTGCTTCCGAAGTGGCGCAGGGCGTGGCCTGGCAGGTGAGCGCGGTCAATGCACTCGACCGGGCGCTCAGCAGGCTGCGCAAATCGGTTGCCTGCGACCTTCACGATAGTGTTGCGCAGTCGCTTGTCGGCGCAAAGTTCCTGCTTGTCGCCTTGCGTTCTAAGGCTGGCGCCGACCCCGAGATCGTCGGGGAAATCGACGCGATCAAGGACGCCCTGGCGGCCGAGCACATACACGTGCGCCGCCTGATCGAGCAGTTGCGCGAGACGAATTCCGATGCCCGGGTGCGCAACCTGATCGACGATCTCGAAGGGACTGCGGACGCACTGGCCTTGCGCTGGCAGATCACTGTCGACATCATCGAATCCGACTACCGGGTGCCGGTTCCGGTCTGGCTGTCGCTGGAAATCCAGCAGATCGTGCGCGAAGCTGTTGCCAATAGCGTGCGCCACGGAGAAGCGTCGCTGGTGACCATCAAGTGCCGAATGCGTGCGGTGGGCATCGAAATCGAGGTGACGGATAACGGCCACGGGTTCGGCGAGAGCAACGAGCCGATCTTTCCTCGCTCGATCCGCGAACGCCTAAGTGAACGCGGCGGCACGATTGAGATCGTATCGCACCCGGGCTCCACTTCGCTGCGCATGCGCGTCCCGGTGGATGATCTGGACTGACGGTGCCGGGCCGGGCGCAGTCCGGATCCATTCGAAAACCGCAATCGGATCACTCGCCGGTCGCGCAGATCGTCAGTATCGGCGCGAGCTGTGTGCTCGATCCCGGATCCGGCAAATCATGGGCCTGATCTATCCTGCGGATCTTTCACGGATCCTTGTCCGCAGGGGGTTTTGCCGGAATGTGATGCCTTGCCAGTTGATTTCGGTTGGCGTAGCGGGATCCGCGCATGCCTTCGGGCAACCGAATAAGGCCGTCACGCGGCACTTTTTTGGCTCCATTCACTCAAGATCTTGGGATTACGATGAGCATCTACTCGGATTATCTGACCGAAATCGACAGCAGAGCCACGCAAGGCCTCGCGCCCAAGCCGATCGATGATGGCAAGCTCATCGAGGAGATTATCGTCCTGATCAAGGATGCCGGCAGCGAGCACCGCGCCGATGCTCTCAAGTTCTTCATCTATAACACCCTGCCCGGCACCACGAGCGCCGCGGCCGTCAAGGCGGCGTTTCTGAAGCAGATCGTACTGGGCGAAGCCATCGTTCCGGAAATCCCGGTCGCCTTCGCGCTCGAACTGCTCTCGCACATGAAGGGCGGCCCCTCGGTCGAGGTGCTGCTCGACATCGCGCTGGGCGACGATGCTGCGGTTGCCGCGCAGGCTGCCGATGTGCTCAAGACCCAGGTCTTCCTCTACGACGCCGACATGGCTCGCCTCGCCGATGCCTACAAGGCCGGTAGCGCCATCGCCAGGGACGTTCTGGAAAGCTACGCCAAGGCCGAGTTCTTCACCAAGCTTCCCGACGTCGAGGACGAGATCAAGGTCGTCACTTTCATCGCCGGCGAAGGCGATATTTCGACCGACCTTCTTTCGCCGGGCAATCAGGCCCACTCGCGTTCCGACCGCGAACTGCACGGCCAGTGCATGATCTCGCCCGAGGCGCAAGCGCAGATCGTTGCGCTCAAGGAGCAGCACCCCGACGCACGCGTGATGATGATCGCCGAAAAGGGCACGATGGGCGTGGGCTCCTCGCGCATGTCGGGCGTGAACAACGTGGCGCTGTGGACCGGCAAGCAGTCCAGCCCCTACGTTCCTTTCGTGAACTACGCACCGGTCGTCGCGGGCACCAACGGCATCTCGCCGATCTTCGCGACCACCGTCGACGTGACCGGCGGCATCGGCCTCAACCTGAAGAACTGGGTCAAGAAGGTCGATGAAGACGGCAAGGTAATCCTCAACAACGACGGCAACCCCGTCCTGGAACAGAAGTTCTCGGTCGAGACCGGCACGATCCTCAAGATCGACGTCAAGGACAAGGTCCTGCGCGACGAAGATGGCAACGAGTTGGTCGACGTCGCCAGTTCGTTCACGCCGCAGAAGATGGAATTCATGAAGGCGGGCAGCTCCTATGCCATTGTCTTCGGCAAGAAGCTCCAGACTTTCGCGGCCGAGACGCTGGGCGTCGAGGCGACCCCGGTCTTCGCGCCGAACAAGGAAATCTCCGTCGAGGGTCAGGGCCTGACCGCGGTCGAGAAGATCTTCAACCGCAATGCCGTGGGCGTGACGCCGGGCAAGGTGCTGCACGCCGGTTCCGACGTGCGCGTGCGCGTGAACATCGTCGGTTCGCAGGATACCACCGGCCTGATGACCGCGCAGGAACTGGAAGCCATGGCGGCCACCGTCATTTCGCCGATTGTTGATGGCGCCTACCAGTCGGGCTGCCACACCGCATCGGTGTGGGACAAGAAGGCGCAGGCGAACATCCCGAAGCTCATGTCCTTCATGAACAACTTCGGCTTGATCACCGCGCGTGACCCCAAGGGCGTCTATCACGCGATGACCGACGTCATCCACAAGGTGCTGAACGACATCACCGTGGACGACTGGGCGATCATCATCGGCGGCGACAGCCACACCCGCATGTCCAAGGGCGTTGCCTTCGGTGCGGACTCGGGCACCGTCGCCCTGGCGCTGGCCACGGGCGAGGCGACCATGCCGATCCCGCAGTCGGTCAAGGTGACTTTCAAGGGCAAGATGCAGCCCTACATGGACTTCCGCGACGTGGTGCACGCAACCCAGGCGCAGATGCTGGCGCAGTTCGGAGGCGAGAACGTCTTCCAGGGCCGCGTCATCGAAGTCCATATCGGCACGCTGCTGGCCGACCAGGCCTTCACTTTCACCGACTGGACGGCCGAAATGAAGGCCAAGGCCTCGATCTGCATCTCGCAGGACGAGACCCTGATCGAGTCGCTGGAAATCGCCAAGTCGCGCATCCAGATCATGATCGACAAGGGCATGGACAACGCCGCCCGGACCCTGCAGGGCCTGATCGACAAGGCTGACGCCCGCATCGCGGAAATCCGTTCGGGCGAGAAGCCGGCTCTGGGACCAGACTCCAACGCGAAGTACTTCGCCGAAGTCGTCGTCGATCTCGACCTGATCGACGAACCGATGATCGCCGACCCGGACGTGAACAACCCGGACGTGTCCAAGCGCTACACCCACGACACCATCCGCCCGGTCTCTTACTACGGCGGCACCAAGAAGGTGGACCTGGGCTTCATCGGCTCGTGCATGGTGCACAAGGGCGACATGAAGATCCTGGCGCAGATGCTCAAGAACATCGAAGCTGCGCAAGGCAAGGTCGAGTTCAAGGCGCCGCTGGTCGTCGCTCCGCCGACCTATAACATCGTCGACGAGCTGAAGGCCGAAGGCGACTGGGACGTGCTCAAGAAGTACGCCGGTTTCGAGTTCGACGACGTCGCGCCCAAGCAGGCTGCCCGCACCGAATACGAGAACACCCTGTATCTTGAGCGTCCGGGCTGCAACCTGTGCATGGGCAACCAGGAAAAGGCTGCCAAGGGCGACACCGTCCTCGCGACCTCGACCCGCCTGTTCCAGGGCCGCGTCGTGGAAGACGCTGCCGAGAAGAAGGGTGAATCGCTGCTGGCCTCGACCCCGCTCGTGGTGCTCTCCACGATTCTTGGCCGCACGCCGAACATGGACGAGTACAAGAGCGCGGTGCAGGGCATCGACCTGACCAAGTTCGCTCCGCCGCAGGCTGCCTGATAGACGCGCGCCCGGTGCCTTCAGAGGGGCCGGGCTGGCGTTGCCATGGCATAATCGCCGGATATTTGGGGCGGCGCAGGCTTTACGTCTGCGCCGCCTTTGCTTGTGTGCCGAAGCCCTGACGTCAGACTGTGGAGCCATCCTGCATCTTCATGGCGCAGGAGTGCCAGGAATTCAGGATGTAATGGACAACGGTGGGTTGCTTCGGCCGATCCACGCGTGTTCGCACCGCGAGCGGTGACCGGCCCCTGATCTTGCTGTCGAAGCCCGAGCGCGGTCACTCAGGTCCATGAGCGGGGAAGTGTTGTCGTAATGTTGGACTGAATTGCCGAATTTCCAATATCATACTGATTTTACACAGTAATCTATGGAAGGTGGCGGAGACGGAGGGATTCGAACCCTCGGTACCCTGATAGAGTACGGTTCCTTAGCAGGGAACTGGTTTCAGCCACTCACCCACGTCTCCGGATGCGGCGCAGGCGGGCCCTATAGCTGGGGGGATGAGGGGCATCAAGGGGGGATGAGCGCCGAAGGTGAAATTAGTTTGCGGGGGCTGATTCGAGGGCTTGTCGATTCGGTCTGCCGCAAAACCGACTCGGTCCATCGCCCGTTCATTGCAGGCGCCCCAACAGTGGATTCTTGTTCGATGTCGCAATGTTGCCGCGCTTCGGCGCTAGTTCTACCGCCGTACCGCGAGGGAGGATCGGAAAGTCATGTCAGTCTGCAAGCCAATCACCGAAAAGAGCCGGACAAGGGCTCCTAAGCGGGCTGGCGCGCGTGCATCACGATCGCTGATCACGCTCGCAGCGGCCTTTCTCGCCATCGTCTCGCCGCTCGCGCCTGCCATGGCGCAAGTGACGACCGTCGACCCCGACGCGGCGATCGACGGGGACCTCTCGGGTGGAGACACGTCATTTTCGCAGACGCCTGCAGGTGAGCTGCCTGCCGAGGACAGTTCTGCAGCTGCGGCGGGCAATGGCACCCCGATGGAGCCGAGCAGCAGTGTTTCTGACTGGAATGCCGACCAGATGGCAGCGCCGGCTGCTCCAGCGACCACTGCGGCGGACAATTCCACCACTTATCACGAGGACGACCTGATCGGGGCGGCAGAGGGCGTGTTCGGCAAGGGCGCCAAGGGCCTTGCCGATGTCATCAAGGACCTGCTGGCCAAGCAGGGAGAGCCCAATGGCTACATCGTCGGGCGTGAAGCCGGAGGCGCCATCGCAATCGGCCTACGCTACGGTTCGGGCACTCTCTATCACAAGGTGGAAGGCGAAAAGCCCGTTTACTGGACCGGGCCTTCGATCGGCTTCGATGCCGGAGCCAATGCGGGTAACGCCTTCGTCCTGGTTTACAACCTCTACGATACCGAAGACCTCTATCACCGCTTCGGTGCGGGCGAGGGTCAGGCCTACCTGATCGGCGGCTTCACCGTCAGCTACCTGCGCCGCGGCGATGTCGTCCTGATCCCGGTTCGGGCCGGCGCCGGCCTGCGCCTTGGCGCCAACGTCGGTTACATGAAGTTCTCGCACAAGCAGCGCTGGCTGCCTTTCTGACCGGGCCGGGTCAGCAAGTTATCACTGGATCGGTCCGCTCCCCATCCGAGCCCCTTCAAGACTGAAAGGCAGGGCGCCCGCGAAGGGGCTGGAATGGGGAGTGGGCTGGAGCCGGTGCGGCAGAAGGTAACACTTTTGCCGCACCGGCTTTCTTTTTTGTATCGTTGTTGCGTTGCTGGCGCGGCTTCGCACAGATCGCCTGTTGCTTCCGCTCCCGGGCGAGAGTAAGGCCGCGCCCGCCATGCTAAACAATCTTCAGCAACAGCCCGCCGACGCGCTTCTTGCGCTGATCAAGCTCCACAATTCGGACCCGCGCGCCGACAAGATCGACCTCGGTGTCGGTGTTTACCGGACCGGTGACGGGGAAACCCCGGTTTTCGGTGCGATCAAGGCGGCAGAGAAGAAACTCGTCGAGACGCAGGACTCCAAGGCCTACCTCGGCCCCGAGGGCGACATGGGCTTCGTCGAAGCGCTGATGCCCTATGTCTTCGGCCAGGCGAACCCGACCCAGGACGGCCGCATCGAAGGCATGCAGACCCCGGGCGGTACCGGTTCGCTGCGCCTTGCCATCGCGATGGCCAAGCGCGCCGGCGTGACCCGCCTGATCGTCGGCAAGCCCAGCTGGCCCAACCACAACCAGATCTGCGCCGATCTCGGCCTTGAAGTCTTCGAATTCGGCCATGCCAATGCCGATGGCAAGACCGACATGGACGCGGTGCGCGGTGCAATCGCGCAGGCCCAGCCGGGCGACGCGATCCTGCTGCATGGCTGCTGCCACAACCCGACCGGCATCGACTACTCGAACGCCGAGTGGGACGAGATCGCCGGCCTCATCGCCGACAAGGGCATCCTGCCGATCATCGACCTTGCCTACCAGGGTCTTGGCAACGGCATGGAAGAAGACGCCTACGGCCTGCGCCGCGTCATCGCATCGGTGCCCGAGGCGATCGTGTGCTATTCGTGCGACAAGAACTTCGGCCTCTATCGTGACCGCGTCGGCGCACTCTATGTGCTGGCGGCCGAGAAGGACGGTCTTCCCAAGATCATGTCGAACGCCCACGCCCTGGCCCGCGCCAACTGGTCGCAGCCGCCGGATCACGGCGGCGCCGCGGTTCGCCTGATCCTCGAGGACGAGGCCCTGACCAAACAGTGGCTCGCCGAGCTTGACGACATGCGCGATCGCATGCGCCTGATGCGAGAGAAGCTCGCCGCGGCCGGCAAGACCGGCGGTGTCGACCTCACGCCGATCGGCGGGCAGAACGGCCTGTTCTCGATCATCCCCTTCACCCCTGAACAGGTGCAGGCGATGCGCGACAAGCATGGCGTTTACTTCGCCGGTTCGGGCCGCATCAACGTGGCCGGCCTGACCGAGGGCAATATCGAAAAGTTCATCGCAGCTGTCGCGGACGTGACGGCCTGACAATGGATCGTCAGCCGGTCCTCCATGGGGATCGGCTGACGCTGCGTCCCTTGCGCCCCGGCGACTGGGACGCGCTGTTCGCCGTGGCCTCGGATCGTGAGATCTGGGCCGGGCATCCATCGCATGACCGCTGGCAGGAACCCGTGTTCCGGGCCTACTTCGACGAAGCCCTTGCCGGCGGCGGCGCCCTTGCGATCGTCGACAGGCTGGCGCCGGACGGCGAGACAATCATCGGATCGACCCGTTTCGGCGAGGCCGAGGCAGAAGCGCCGGGCGAGATCGAGATCGGCTGGTCGTTCCTTGCCCGCGCCTATTGGGGGCTGGGCTACAATGCCGAGTTCAAGGCACTGATGCTCGCCCACGCCCTCGCGCATTATGATCGCGCCATCTTCCAGGTTGGTGCCGACAACGCGATCTCGCGCAAGGCTATGGCCAACATCGGCGGCAGGCTCGTGCCCGGCCGCAGCCGTTCCTTCGAACGCTGCGGTGTCATGGTCGATCACGTGATCTTTGAAATCACGCGCGAGAGTTTTGCACTCGGGCCGCTCTCGGCCTGAGACCTAGCCCCGCAGGCTCTGCATCCGCTTGAGGTAGCGGGCGAGCACGTCGATCTCCAGATTCACGCTATCCCCCGCCTTGGCAGCACCGATGGTGGTGACCTGCGCGGTATGCGGGATGATGTTGAGAGCGAAGTGGCAGGTGCCGCCGGGCTGGTCGGTCACGTCGTTTACCGTCAGCGAAATGCCGTCGACGGTGATCGAGCCCTTGGGCGCGATGAAGGGGGCAAGGTCGGCGGAGGCCTCGATCACGAAACGGCGCGAATCGCCTTCCGGTGTCACCGAGACGATCTTGCCGACCCCGTCGACATGGCCGGTGACGATGTGGCCGCCCAGTTCGTCGCCCAGCTTGAGTGCGGGCTCGAGGTTGAGGCTGGTGCCCTGTTCCCAGCGCCCGGGCACGGTGCGCGCCACGGATTCCGCCGAAATGTCGACCGCGAACCAGGCATCGCCGGCCACGCCGCCCTTGTCGACGACAGTCAGACACACGCCCGAACAGGCGATGGAAGCGCCCATCGCTATCCCGGCGGGATCGAAGGGGCAGGTGATGACGGCGCGAAGGTCCCCGGTCTTGCGGGTTTCGCGGATCTGGCCGACGGCGGTGACTATTCCTGTGAACATGGGATGCGGCTGTAGACTTCGAGTGTGTCGCTGCCAAGCTGCCGTCGTTCGGTAATCCGCCACTGGCCATGCGCCGAGGCGAGCGATGCGAGGCCGAAATCCCGGACGGCGGGCTGCCCGCCCACCAGGATCGGCGCGCGGTAGATCAGTAGCCGGTCGACCAGTCCCGCGCGCAGGAAGGACGAAGCGGCACCAGCGCCGCCTTCGACGAAGAGGTATTGCACGCCGTCCATGCCTGCGATCGCTTCGGGCGAGGGCAGGGCGTACCAGCCTGCGGGAGCCTTGCCGCCGGTCAGTACCCAACGCTCGGGGCTGCGCAGTTCGAGGCCGGGCAGGCGCACGTCGAGACGCGGGGCATCGGCGCGCAGGGTGCCGCCGCCGACGAGGATCGCATCGGCCCTGGCGCGCATCGCATGGGTATGCGCACGCGCCTGCGCACCCGTGATCCACTGGCTTTCGCCCGACTGGAGCGCAATGCAGCCGTCGAGCGACATGGCGAGCTTGAGCGTCACTTCAGGCCGCCCCAGCCGCTTCGATACCAGATAGCCGGAGAGGCTTTCCTCGCAGGCGGGGGAGGGCAGGTGATCGGCCGCGATCCCGGCAGCGCGGATACGCTCCAGCCCTAAGCCTGCGGTGCGCGGATCGGGGTCCATGCAGCCGATCACGACGCGGGAAAGTCCCGATGCACTGACGAGATCGGCGCAGGCAGGGCCGCGCGGCGATTCGTGGGCGCAGGGTTCAAGAGTTACGTAGAGCGTGCCGCCGCGGGCCGCCTTACCGGCGGCATCGAGCGCGACGGCTTCGGCATGAGGGCGCCCCGTCGCGCGGGTCCAGCCGCGGGCGACGACCTTGCCCTGCTTGACGATGATCGCGCCGACGCCGGGATTGGGCCGGCTGATCGGCCGGGCGCGAGTGGCCAGACTGGCGGCTGCGGCCAGCCAGCGCGCGTCCTCGCGGCTATCGGCCGTCACCGGGTGGCTTCGTCCTGCTGGGCGTCGATCTGGTCGACCGATGTCACGCCCTCGGGCAGCTTGCCCTGTTTCTTCTGCTGCGCGGCTTGCTGAGCGGCCTGCTCGGCCTCGGCTTCGCGGGCGATCTTCTCTACATCCATGCCGGACATGCGGCCGATCGTCTTGTAGATGTTGCGCACTTCCTCGTCGCGCCTGGCCAGTTCGCGGGCGACCGCTTCCTTGCGCTTCTGGTTCGCGATGTTGGACGCGATGATCTCGGCCTCGGTGCGATGGCCGGAGAACGTCGAGATATAGGTGATCTTGGGCGGCGGCTGCGGGCCTTTCGCCTCCTGCTGGTACATCGTGAAGAACACGCCGAAAGTGCAGGCGGCCGAAAGCGCGGCAATGCGCCAGCGGTTGCTGCCGGCCTGTTTCCAGACTGCCTTGAAATCGGCGACCATCCCCGTGGGGCTGACGTCCTTCCAGTATCCTGAGCGTTTGAACAACGACATGGGGCCCTACTTAGGCGCTTCGGGCAGCAAACGCTAGCCGAAGGGGAGGTAAAGCTCTCGCCCGTGGGCCTTGAGCCAGGCATTCGCGGCCCGAATATCGCCTTCGAACAGCGCATCGAGGCAGGCATGGAATGCGGGCGAATGGTCGAAATGGATGAGGTGGGCCACTTCGTGGGCGACGACCGAGCGGCGCACGAAGTCCGGGGCCATGATCAGGCGCCAGTTTATGCGGATGGAGCCGTCGGGGGCGCAGCTGCCCCAGCGCCGTTTCGCGCTGGAAAGCGCCAGCTTGGGCGCATCGACTTGCGCACGCGTGCAGTACTCTAGCAGGTCGTCGGCCATGAGCGCACGCGCTTCGCCCTCCAGCCAACGCCTGAGGCGGGACTGCAGCGAGGATTCGGGACCGCCGAGGGAAACCGCGCCTGCGCCATGGACGGCGCGGCGCGGGGCCAGCGGATCGTGACGGATGACCAGGATCTCACCGCGAAAGCGGATCTGCGCGCCATGGGCCAGGGGCTCGGCGACAGGCAGGGAGGCGAGCTGGCGGGCCAGCCAGTCCCGCCGCGATCCGGCGAAGGCGATAGCCTCTGCAGTGCGCGTCCAGGTCGGGATCGTGATGCGCACTTCGCTGCCATCGGGGGCCAACCGCATGGTGAGGCGGCGCGCCCGGTCATGGCGGCGAATGACTATCGGAACGTCCTTGCCGTCAAGGTCGATGACGGGCTCTTCGCGGGGATTGCGGCGCAGCCAGTCGAGCACGGCCTCAGCCTTCCTCCTCTTCGCAGGCATCCTCGTCGAACTCGTCTTCGCCGTAGGGCCAGACGATGTGATGCTCCAGCGGCCCGGCGACGGTCTCGCTGATCACCTTGCCGACGATCGACATTCCCGCCTCGAGCACGGCATTGCGATCCCCGCTGACGAGGTAGTGCCATTCGGGCAGGGGCTGGCCTTCCGAGCGCAGGCGATAGGCGCAGCTCGGCGGCAACCAGTCGAGGCTGCCTGCGGTCTTCAGGCTCAGGCTCAGGCAATCGGGCACGAAGCTGCGGCGATTGGCATAGTCGCTGCAGCGCGCGGTCTTGAGGTCGAGCAGCTTGCACGCGACGTTGGTATGGAAGATCTCTCCGGTGTCGGCGTCTTCCACCTTGTGCAGGCAGCATTGCCCGCAACCGTCGCACAGGGCTTCCCACTGCGCGCGGTCGAGCGTTTCGAGCGGACGCTCCCAGAAAGGCGTCGCGCTGCTCACTTCACCCACTTGGCAAGTTCTGCGGCAACGGCGTCCGGGCCCTTGTCTACCGGAAGCATGGCAATGGGCTTGCCGTCCGGGTCCATCAGGTAGGCAATGCGGCTGTGGTCCATCAGGTATCCGCCGGGGGTTTCCTCACCCTTCTTGTAATAGGCGACAAAGGCGTCGGCGGCCACTCTTACCTGATCGGGCGTGCCGGTCAGGCCCAGTAGCCGGGGCCCGAAGGCGGCAGTCCACTGGCCGACCACCTCGGGCGTATCGCGCTCGGGATCGATCGAGATGAAGATCGGCTGCACTTTCGCCGCTTCTGCGGGGTGTGCCTTGTCGAACGCGTTGAAGCCGCGCATCATCGCCTGGACGTCAAGCGGGCAGGCATCCGGGCAGAAGGTATAGCCGAAGTAGACGATGCGCCACTTGCCCTTGAACTGGTCCCAGGTAACGGTCTTGCCGTCCTTGTCCACCAGCGTGAAGGGACCGCCGATCGCGGCGCCTTCCAGCGGTGGTCGCTCGGGCTGGTCCTGCTGCGAGCAGGCGGTGAGGGACAGGCTCGCGGCAAGGCCGAGGGCAAGGGGTGCTATCCAGCGATTCAGGTAGGTCATGGCGCGTCGCTTCATGCTCTGCTAAGCCGCGCCATGCAAGGTGCGATGCCTGGGTCGGGCAGCGGCAAGCGCCGGAAGAATCGACTAAGTCGGAGGAAATACGAAGTGTCCAGGAACAACTTGGGGTACGGTGCGCGGATCTCTCGGGCGATCCTGATGGCAGCCTTGCCGGCGCTCGCCGCGGGTCTTGCGGTATCCTCGCCGGCGATGGCCCAGGCTGGCTTCTCCGAAGGGTACAAGTTTCTCGAAGCGGTGAAGAAGAAGGATGGAGCCAAGGTTGAGGAAGCCCTGCTCGAGCCCTCCTCGCAGATCATCAATTCGCGCGACGTGACCACCGGCGAGACCGCACTGCACATCGTCACCGCGCGCCGCGACCTGACCTGGCTCAACTACCTCGTCTCGCATGGCGCCAACGTCAATGCCGCGGACGATCACGGCCGCACGCCGCTGGAAATGGCGGTCAATCTGGGCTGGCGCGAAGGCGCGGAATTCCTGCTGGAGCAGAAGGCCTCTCCGGACCCATCGAACGACGCCGGTGAAACGCCGCTGATCTATGCGGTGCATCGCAAGGACCTGCAGCTCGTCAAGGCGCTGCTCCAGGCTGGAGCCGATCCTAACCGTGCCGACAATTCGGGCCGTTCGGCGCGCGATTATGCGGCGCTCGACAGCAAGACCGGCCCGATGACGTCTGTGCTCGACGAGTATGCGGCGAAGAACAAGAAGAAGGCCCAGGCCGTTTACGGCCCGGTGATGTGATCAGGTGGCAGGCAAGGTGATGGAAGAACCGCAGACCCTCGAAGCGCTGCGCCGTCAGCTCGCCCCGGCAATTGCCGATGCCGTCGCGTTCGACGGCTGGAGCGAGGAAGCGGTGGCGCAGGCCGCGGCCATGGCTGGCGTCGACAACGAACTGGCACAGTTCGCCTTCCAGGGCGGGGCGATGGCGATGATCGCCGCCTGGATCGGTCACGTCGATGAACGCATGGCGGCCACGACGCCGGCCGAATCGCTGGCGAACCTTCCGATTCGTGAGCGTATCCGCCGCCTCGTCATGGCGCGACTCGACGCGGTCGCCGGGCGTGAGGAAGCCCTGACCCGGGCGCTTTCGATCATGGCCATGCCGCAAAACGTCGTGGCCGCGACGAAGCTGGGATGGCATAGCGCGGATGTGATGTGGCGCCTCGCGGGCGATAGCGCGACGGACTACAACCACTATACCAAGCGCGCGATCCTCGGAGCGATCTATGCTGCGACGCTGCAGGTCTATGCCCGCGACAAGAGCGAGAACAAGGCTGAAACCCGCGCTTTTCTGGATCGCCGGATCGACGGCATCATCCGCTTCGAGAAGACCAAGGCGAAAGTCTTTCGTGCTCCTGACGACCGGTTCAGCGTGACCCGGCTGCTGGGCCGCTTGCGCTACCCGGCGCGTTGAATTTTTCTCCGGACGCCCCTCCCGGTTTGATCGCGAACAATGACAAGTGGGGCTGGCTATTGCGAACCAGTTGCAAATAACGAACTAATCTGGCAGCGCAGCCCCATGACTTTAGACTTGCTTCCCGTAGGCCAGGGCGCCCGCATCACGGCGGTCGACTGGAATTGCCTCGTCGACGAGGAGGCGCACCGCCTGCGTGCGCTCGGCATCGATGAGGGAGCCAAGGTTTCCGTTTCCCATCGCGGCGTCTTCGGCGGCCGCGATCCCATCGCGATTTCGGTGGGCCGCATGATCGTGGCCGTGCGCCGCGCCCACGCTGCAGCCATGGAAGTGGAAGTCCTGTGAGCCGGCAACGCAAGGTCGCGCTGGTCGGCAATCCCAATGCGGGCAAGAGCGCGCTGTTCAATGCCCTGACCGGCGCGCGCCAGAAGATCGCGAATTATCCGGGCGTCACTGTCGAGCGCAAGTCGGGCCGTTTCGTTCTGCCGACCGGAGAACCGGTGGAGATGACCGACCTTCCCGGCGCCTACAGCCTCGATGCGACGAGCCCGGACGAGGAAGTTACCTCCAAGGTCGTGCGCGGCCATTTCCCCGGCGAAGCCGTGCCGGACGTGCTGGTGATCGTCCTCGATGCCTCGAACCTGGAACAGCACCTCGTCTTTGCGCAGGAAATCCTCGCGCTGGGCAAGCCTACCGTCATCGCCCTCAATATGGTCGACCTTGCCGAGCGCGACGGCCTCGTCCTCGATGCCACGCTGCTCGAGCAGGAACTGGGCGTGCGCGTCGTTCCGACGGTGGCGGTGCGCCGCCGCGGCCTGTCCGATCTCGCCGAGGCCATCGCTTCGGCCGAAATGGGCCATCCCGGCCCCGGCATCACCGACCTTTCGCTGACCGAGCGGCGCGTTGCCGCCCATGCCATGGCCGAAGGCGCGATTCTCTCCGAGACCCGTCGCCATCGCATGCACGCGCGGCTCGATCGCCTGCTGCTCAATCCGTGGATCGGCCCGTTCGTCCTGTGCGCGCTGCTTTTCGTGGTCTTCCAGGCGGTCTTCGCGTGGGCGACCCCGTTCGCCGACGGGCTGGAGGCGGGCGTGGGCTGGCTCACCGACCTGACCATAAAGTTCATGCCTGCCGGACTGGTGCGCGATCTGGTGACCGACGGCATTCTTGCCGGCGTCGGTTCGGTGGTCGTCTTCCTGCCGCAGATTGTCATCCTCTTTGCGTTCATCCTCGCGATGGAAGCCTCCGGCTACATGGCGCGCGCGGCATTCCTGATGGACCGGCTGATGTCTTCGGTGGGCCTTTCGGGCCGCAGCTTCATTCCGCTGCTCTCGAGCTTCGCCTGCGCCATTCCCGGCATCATGGCGACGCGCTCGATCAGCGATCCCAAGGACCGGCTGACGACGATCCTCATCGCACCGCTGATGACCTGCTCGGCGCGCCTGCCGGTCTACGCGGTGATCATCGCTGCCTTCATTCCCAACCGGTCCGTTGGTTGGGGCGTCGGCCTGCAGGGGCTGGTGCTCTTCGCCCTCTATGTCGCGGGTGTGATCGGCGCGATGGTAGTCGCACTGGTGCTGCGCCGTTCGGTGACCAAGGGCGAGGCCTCGGGCTTCATCATGGAACTGCCCAAGTACCAGCTTCCCCGCCTCAAGGACATGGCGATCGGGCTGTGGCAGCGCGCCTGGATCTTCCTGCGCCGCGCCGGCACGATCATCTTTACCGTCACCGTCGTCTTGTGGCTCATGCTCAATTTTCCGCAGGCTCGCCCGGGTGAGAGCCAGGTCGATGCCTCGGTTGCGGGCAAGGTTGCCAATGGCCTCGCGTTCGTGGTCGAACCGATCGGCTTCAACCGCGACATGGCTCTGGCGCTGATCCCGGCCATGGCCGCGCGCGAAGTGGCAGTCAGCTCGCTGGCTACCACCTATGCGGTCGATGCCACGGACGAGGACCAGCAGGCGATGGAACTGGGCGACCAGCTCAAGTCGCGCTGGACCCTGCCGATGGCACTGGCCTTCCTCGCCTGGTTCGTTTTCGCGCCGCAGTGCATGTCGACGATCGCTGTCACCCGGCGTGAGACGAACGGCTGGAAGTGGCCCGTCTTCATGCTCGCCTACCTGTTCGGCCTGGCCTATATTGCTGCGGGTCTGACATTCTGGGTCGCGAGCGCCATCGGCCTCTAGCGATCCTTCTACCTCGGTTGTGGGAAAGGGGCGCCTGCGGGGTTGGCGTCAGGCGCCGCGATTGGCTACCCAACCGGCCACACACGATAGGAAAGCGATTCCATGGCAGGCAGCGTCAACAAGGTCATTCTCGTCGGCAATCTCGGGGCCGACCCGGAAGTCCGTTCGTTCCAGAACGGTGGCAAGGTTTGCAACCTGCGCATCGCCACCAGTGAATCGTGGAAGGACCGCAATACCGGCGAACGCCAGGAGCGTACCGAATGGCATACGGTCGCGATCTTTTCCGAAGGTCTGGCCGGCGTGGCCGAGCGCTTCCTGAAAAAGGGCAGCAAGGTCTACATCGAAGGGCAGCTGCGCACCCGCAAGTGGCAGGACCAGCAGGGCAACGACCGCTACTCGACCGAAGTCGTGCTGCAGGGCCCGGGCGCGGTTATGACCATGCTCGACGGCGCGCAGGGCGGCGGTAGCGGCGGCGGCCGCTCCGGTGGCTTCAATGAAGGCGGTTCGTCGGGTGGCTTCGGCGGCGGTGGCCGTTCGGGCGGTGGCTCGCGCGGCGGCGATGACTGGGGTCGTTCGGGCGGTGGCGGTGACGATTGGGGTCGCTCCGGCGGTTCGTCGGGCGGCAGCAGCAGCAGCGGCGGCGGCTTCGGCGACGATCTCGACGACGACATTCCGTTCTGATCGACCTCGCAAGGTCGACAGGAAAGGGGGCTTCGGCCCCCTTTTTCATTGCGGCCTTGGCTAGCGGAGGCGCGAAGGTGCCGGGTCAGCCCTTGACGTTGAGACCCTTTAGCGCGGCGAAGGGCCCCTGATCTTCGGGCGAGCCGATCCCTGCGGCCTTGCGGGCAGCCTCCGCTTCGGGGCCGGTCAGGAACGGGTCGATTGCCAGGGCAAGACTCTGCGCGACGGCTTCGCCAAGGTCGATGTGCGTACCGGAATACTCGATCTCGTCGCAGTCGTCGGCATCGAGTTCGATTTCCTCGTCGGGATTGTAGTGCGTCGCCTGCGGGACGAAGCGGAAGAACAGCGGCTCCTCCACTTCGACCGGGATGTCCTCGGCCGAAACGGCGCAGGACTGGACGAAGCTGGCCTTGAGCGTGCCGCGCGCTTCGGCATCGCGCTCGCCGGACCGGTGGAGTTCGAGATCGGCTTCGAGCTTCGAAATCCGCACCAGGCTGAAACGCGTCGCCAAAGCGGCGCGTTCCGCTTCGTTGGCCTCGACGTGGATTGCCTTGCCTTCAACCTGGCGGATGTCGATCTCGCGGGAGAATTCGATGTTGCTCATCGCGCAATCCTTGCGGCCATGATGTCCTCGTCGGGAATGGCGTCGAGCTGGGCGGCGAGGGCCTGCAGGCGAGCGGCCAGCGCTTGGGTGTTCGCGCCTTCGGTCAGCGTCACGTTTCGCTCCAGCACCGGGACGAGTGCGGCCCCGACCTGCTCGGCGTCACCCGCGGCGAAGGCTTCGCGCAGTGCGCCGAGGCGTCCGCCGAACACGCTCATCAGCTTGCCCATGCGCTTGCCGACGACAAGGTCGCCGACGCCGGACTGGCGCAGCTGGCCGTCCATGTCGTCGACGAAAAGCTCGGTCAGGCGCACCGAGGGTTCGATCAGGGTCTTGTCCCGCTCCATGCGCAGCATCACCAGCGAGGTCACCAGCGTCACTGCATCGAAGCGACCGGGAACGGTGTCGGCCACGCCGCACTGCGCGTACCACTCCTTCTCGCGCGCGATTTCCACCGTGCGATGCCAGAGGGGGCGGACAGCCGCGCGGCTGTCGGAGCCCTTGCCGAAAATGCGTGAGAGGAGGGACACGTGGGTAACTGGCCTTTCGTTCATCGGCAATTCAACGCAGCTGCCCCAACGCCCATTGCACGAGGCGATGGAGGGCCTTAAGGCTCGATGCCGTTAATCCGGCCGATATATGGGCGGGGCGCCTGCTGGCAATGCCTGGCATGGACGAACCGGACGATTGGAGTGTGAAAATGCGCAGTTTTGGTCCCAAGATCGCAGCGGCAGGCCTGGTGATGGCCCTGGCTGCACTGGCGGGCGGATGCACTTCGATCCGGGATCATCGCGGCTATATCGTCGACCAGACGCTGGTCGATTCGGTTCAGCCGGGCGTGGACAATCGCCTTTCGGTGGAAAAGACCCTCGGTCGCCCGACTTTCGTCAGCCAGTTCGGCGAGAAGGACTGGTACTACGTTTCGCAGTTCGTGAAGACGCCGCCCTTCGGCCGTCCGCGTACGACCGAGCAGACGGTCCTGCGCGTGCGCTTCGATCCCAAAGGCAATGTCGTTGCCGTCGATCGCCGCGGCGTCGAGCAGGTCGCCCGCATCAGCCCGAACGGTGACAAGACCCCGACGCTGGGCCGTCACCGCGGTCTGCTGGAAGATCTGTTCGGCAACATCGGTGCCGTTGGCGCCGGCGGTATGGGTGGCCAGGCCGGGCCGAGCGGCCCCGGACCGAACGGCAGCTGAGCGCTTTTCTTTTCGCGTTTGCGGACAGCTTCGTCCCAGCCGCTTGAACCTCGCGGCACCGGGCATATATCCCCGGCATGGATAGCAATGGGGCGAGCCACGGCCTGATCCAGTGGCACGGTACGACGATCGTCGGCGTGAAGAAGGGCGGCAAGACCGTCATTGCCGGCGACGGCCAGGTTTCCATGGGCAATACCGTGATGAAGCCGAACGCGCGCAAAGTGCGCCGGATCGGTGAAGGCGGGAAGGTGATTGCCGGTTTCGCAGGAGCGACGGCCGATGCCTTCACCCTGTTCGAACGCCTTGAGCGCAAGCTGGAGCAGTATCGCGGCCAGCTCATGCGCGCGGCCGTCGAACTCGCCAAGGACTGGCGCACCGACAAGTATCTGCGCAATCTCGAAGCACTGATGATCGTGGCCGATGCGGACACCATGCTGGTGCTGACCGGCAACGGCGATGTGCTCGAACCGGAAGGCGGGATCACTGCGATCGGATCGGGCGGCAACTATGCGCTGGCGGCGGCCCGCGCCCTCGATCCCTATGAGGACGACGCCGAGGCCATGGCCCGCCGCGCGATGCAGGTCGCGGCCGAAATCTGCGTATTCACCAATGACCGCGTGACGGTCGAGACCATCTGAGATCCCGGGGAAGCATGAAAGACAACCTCACGCCCAAGGCCATCGTTCGCGCCCTCGATGAACACATCATCGGTCAGAAGGAAGCGAAGAAGGCCGTCGCCGTCGCCCTGCGCAACCGCTGGCGGCGCCAGCGCCTCCCCGTCGACCTGCGCGACGAAGTGACGCCCAAGAACATCCTGATGATCGGCCCCACCGGCTGCGGCAAGACCGAGATCAGCCGCCGCCTCGCCAAGCTGGCGGAAGCGCCGTTCGTGAAGGTCGAGGCGACCAAGTTCACTGAAGTCGGTTACGTCGGCCGCGACGTCGAGCAGATCGCGCGCGATCTCGTCGAGGAAGCGATCCGCCTGGAGAAGGATCGTCGCCGCGAGTCCGTTCGCGAGGCGGCATCGAAGGCGGCGATGGATCGCCTGCTCAATGCGCTTGTGGGCGAAGGGGCCTCCGAGGCGACCCGCGCCGCGTTCCACCAGCGCATCACCGAAAACGCGATGAACGAAACCGAAGTCGAGATCGAGGTGGAAGACAGTCCGTCTGCCCCGATGGAGATTCCGGGCATGGGCGGATCGGTCGGGATGATCAACCTGTCCGACATCATGGGCAAGGCATTCGGCCAGAACCAGCTCAAGCGGCGGCGCATGAAGGTGCCCGAAGCCTGGGACAAGCTGGTCGACGAAGAATCCGAAAAGCGCATGGACCAGGACGACGTGGCCCGCACCGCGCTCGCCAATGCGGAGACCAACGGCATCGTCTTCATCGACGAGATCGACAAGATCGCCGTTTCCGACGTGCGCGGCGGCTCGGTCTCGCGCGAGGGCGTGCAGCGCGACCTGCTGCCGCTGATCGAGGGCACGACCGTTGCCACCAAGTACGGTCCGATGAAGACCGACCACGTCCTGTTCATCGCCTCTGGCGCGTTCCACGTCGCCAAGCCGAGCGACATGCTGCCCGAACTGCAGGGCCGCCTGCCGATCCGCGTCGAGCTGAAGGCGCTGACCGAGGAAGACTTCGTGCGCATTCTGTCGGAGACGCGCGCCAACCTTGTCGAACAGTACAGCGCCTTGCTCGGTACCGAGGACGTCAGGGTCCACGTGACGGCCGATGCGGTGCAGGAAGTGGCGAAGATCGCTGCGCAGGTGAACGAGAGCGTCGAGAACATCGGCGCCCGCCGCCTGCAGACGGTGATGGAAAAGCTGCTCGAGGAGCTGAGCTTCGAGGCCGAGGACCGCACCGGCGAAACGGTGACTATCGACGAGGCCTACGTTCGCGACAAGCTGGAAGGCCTTGCGGGCAACGCGGACCTGTCGAAGTATATTCTCTGAGGAGAGACCGCGCCATGTATCAGACACCTGAAGACCGCCCGATCTATCGCCTGCTGACCGGCAAGGACGACCGTGCCTTTTGCGAGCGTGTGTCAGAGGCGCTGGCGCAGGGCTGGCGCCTCTACGGTTCGCCGACGATTTCCTGGGATACGGCCGAGAATTGCATGAAGGCGGCGCAGGCCGTCGTCTGGCACGAGGCCGACGTCGTCAAGTAAAGGGACGCCGAGTAACAGCAAGGCCCCCCGTCGCGCAGTGCGGCGGGGGGCCTTTTTGTTTTGTCAGTGCGGGACGGTGCCGAGTTCGAAGCCGGTCTTGTCGTGCAGGCCGAACCTGTCGACGATGTCCTTGCTCGCCTCGTTGTAGCCGATCACCTTCACGCTGGCGCCGCCCTGGTCGAGCTTGCCCACGATCTTGTCGAGCGCGCCGACCGAGGAGATGTCCCACAGGTGGGCGTGGGTCATGTCGATGATCACGTTGGGCGCGGTTTCCTGGCCGGCTTGCATCTGCTCGATGAAACGATGCACCGAGGCGAAGAAGATCTCGCCCGAAACGCGGTAAGTCGCCGTGTCGCCTTCCTGTGTGCGTTCGACGCGGAACAGGCGCTGAACCTTCTGGGCGAAGAAGATGCCGGAAAGCAGCACGCCCGCGATCACGCCCTTGGAAAGGTCATGGGTGGCCACGACGAACACGACGGTCGTGAGCATGACCACCGAGCTTTGCCACGGATGGCGGCGAAGGTTCGGGATCGAGTTCCACGAGAACGTGCCGATCGAGACCATGATCATGACTGCGACGAGGGCGGGCATCGGAACCTGGCCGACCCACGGTCCGAGCAGGGCCAGCAGGATGAACAGGAAGAAGCCGGCGACGAAGGTGGACAGGCGGCCGCGGCCGCCCGAGGTCACGTTGATCACCGACTGGCCGATCATCGCGCAGCCGCCCATGCCGCCGAACAGCGCGGCGACGATGTTGGCGATGCCCTGGCCGCGGCATTCATAGCGCTTGTACGAATCGGTGTCGGTCATGTCGTCGACGATCTGCGCGGTCAGCAGCGATTCGAGCAGGCCAACGGCCGCCATGGCAAGCGCGGTAGGAGCCACGATCTGGAAGGTTTCCAGCGTTAGCGGCACTTGCGGCAGGCCGAACGAGGGCAGGCCGGAGGGCAGTTCGCCCATGTCGCCCACGGTGTGGACGGGCAGGCCCATCGAGATCGAGATCACCGAAAGCACCAGGATCGAGATGAGCGGAGACGGGACCACCTTGGTGAGGCGCGGCAGGGTGTAGATCATCGCGAGCCCGGCAATGACCATGGCGTAAGTGTGCCAGGTCACGTTCATCAACTGCGGCAGCTGCGCCATGAAGATCAGGATGGCGAGCGAGTTCACGAAGCCGGTGATCACCGAGCGCGAGACGAACTGCATCACCAGGTTGAGCCGGAGCAGGCCGGCGAGGATCTGGAACACGCCCATCAGGATCGTCGCGGCGAAGAGATATTCCACGCCGTGTTCGCGAACCAGCGGCCCGACAAGCACGGCGACTGCTGCGGTCGCGGCCGAGATCATGCCTGGACGGCCGCCGGTGAACGAGATCACGATGGCAATTGCCACCGAGGCCCACAGCCCCACGGCGGGATCGACGCCGGCGATGATCGAGAAGCCGATGGCTTCGGGGATGAGCGCGAGCGCGACGACGAGGCCGGCAAGCACGTCGGCCCTGACGTTGCCAAGCCAGTCCTGGCGGAATCGGGAGAGTGTTTCAGTCATGCAATATCCGCATCAAGCACATGTCCGCGACCCGCGAAGCACGCGGGCGTGCCAGTGAACATGTATGATGTTGCCCGGCGGATCGGCGGCCGGGATAGCCACCCGGAATTGCACCGGGTCCAAGCGAGTGGCGCGGCTTTTGCCGTGTTGCGGGTGCGAATGCAACCCGTCGCGTCGGGAAGGCCATCGGGCGCAGGGTGCACCACCGCTGCAAGGGACCGGGTCGCGGACCGCGCCCGGGCGGGTCCTATTCGGCGGCTTCGCCCAGTTCGTCGGTCTCGGAGGCCTGGCGCGCCCACATTTCGGCATAGAGCCCGCCCGCCCGCAGAAGCTGCCCGTGCGTTCCGCTTTCGGCCAGCCTGCCTTCCTGCAGGACGAGGATGGAATCCGCATCGGCAATCGTCGAGAGACGGTGCGCGATCGAGAGCGAGGTGCGGTGTTCGGCAACGCGGTGGAGCGTTGCCAGGATGTCCTGTTCGGTGCGGGTGTCGAGCGCGCTGGTCGCTTCGTCGAGCAGGAGAATCGGCGGATTCTTGACCAGGGTGCGCGCAATCGCGACGCGCTGCTTCTCTCCGCCAGACAGCTTGAGGCCGCGTTCGCCTACCTCGGTTTGGAACCCTTGGGGCAGGCGATCGATCAGGCCCATGAGCGCAGCGCCCCGCGCGGCTTCCTCGATATCGGCCTGGGTGGCGTCGTCGCGGCCATAGCCGATATTGTAGCCGATGGTGTCGTTGAACAGTACCGAATCCTGCGGGACGATCCCGATTGCGGCGCGCAGCGATGCCTGGGTGACTTCCTTGATGTCCTGTCCATCGATCAGGATCCGCCCGCCCTGCGGATCGTAGAAGCGGAACAGCAGGCGGGCGAGCGTGGACTTGCCTGCGCCCGACGGGCCGACGATGGCGTAGTTGCGCCCTGCCGGAACTTCGAAGGACAGTCCGTGCAGGATCTGGCGATCCTTTTCGTAGCCGAACACGACATTGTCGAAGACCACCGAGGGGCGCCGGATGACGAGCGCCGGTGCGCCGGGCCTGTCCGAGACTTCCTGGGGTTCGTCCAGCAGGCGGAACATCTCGGCCATGTCGATCAGGCCCTGCCGGATGGTGCGATAGACCATGCCCAGCATGTCGAGCGGGCGGAACAGCTGCGTCAGGTAGGTCTGCACGAAGACGAGCTGGCCGGCAGTATACTGCCCGCGGTACCAGCCCCAGACGGTATAGGCGAGGGCGCATGCCATGAGCAGGTTGACGATCACGGCCTGTGCGATGTTGAGCATGCCGAGCGAGTTCTCGCTCTTGACCGCGGCAGCCGCATAGGCGCGCGTTGCCTGGGCATAGCGCTCTTCCTCGCGGTGCTCGGCCGAGAAGTACTTCACCGTCTCGTAGTTGAGCAGCGAGTCCACGGCGCGGGCCAGGGCCTGTCCGTCGAGCCGGTTCATCTGTTCGCGCAGCTTGGTGCGCCATTCGGTGATCGTGCGCGTCACCCAGATGTAGGCGGCAATCGCGACGGCCGTGGCAGCGACAAGGCCCCATCCGAAGTTGATGTAGAAGATGACCGCGACGACCGCGAGCTGGATCACCGTGGGCGCGATGTTGAACAGCATGAAGTAGAGCATCGTGTCGATGCTCTTGGTACCGCGCTCGATGGTCTTGGTGATCTCTCCGGTGCGCCGCCCGAGGTGAAAGCGCAGGCTCAGGCGATGAAGCTGGCCGAAGACGTTTTCCGCCAGCGAGCGCGTGGCATCCTGCCCGACCCGCTCGAAGACGATGTTGCGCAAGTTGTCGAAGCCGGTCTGCGCAAAGCGGCCCGCCGCGTAGCCCAGCACCGTAAGCATCGCCAGTTGCACCAGCTTCGGTCCGGTAGCGCCCATCGCGTCGACCGCCCACTTGAGCAGGTAGGGCAGCGTAAGCTGCGTGCCGATCGAGGCGAGAATGAAGATACAGGCGAACACGATCCGCCAGCGCAGGGCCTTGTTGTCGGCCGGCCAGAGGTAGGGAAGGAACCTGAGGAGCGTGCGCCAGCCGTCATGGCGGGCATTGGGATTGTTCACGGCTGTATCGGGTGGCATCGCCGCAATTTAGGGAGACTTGGCGGTTAGGCAATCTCAACCGGGCAGATCGAACAGTATCTTTCTTGTCGTGAAGTCGATTGCCACACGCCGGAAGGCGCGAAGTTCACGCATTCCCAGGAAGATGGCGGGGCGCTTTTCCAGATGCAGCGCCTCGAAGGCAGGGGCATCGGCGAAGGCGATAAGCACGTTGGCGACTTCGAGCGACTCCAGTTTGAGTTTCTGGGCCAGGCCGAAATCGATGGGAAGCGTCTGTCCGGTGACGGATGTCAGGACACCGCTGCCTCCCTTGCGCTCGCGCATGGCGCGTTGCAGCGCCCGGTTGCCGATCGTGCTGCTGGACCCGGTATCGATGACGACCGAGGTGCGAATGCCGTCTATCGTGGCCTGGGTCATGATCAGTTGCCCCGAGCGCTTGCGCGCGCGAACGGTGATTTCGTAGCTGCCGCCGCGGTCGAAATCGTGAGGATCGCCGATCTGGATGGTGTTGCGGTCGAAATCGAGGACGACGCGCTGGTGCTGTAGACTGTCGGTGCCGAGAATGCCGTCAGCACCGATGTGCCGGTCCTGCAGCAGGGGCACCGTCAGGTCATGGAAAGTCCGCCCCCCGACATCGAGGGACTCGACCCGCGCCGTGTTCGCCTGGCCTACGCCGGCAAGGCTGATCACTTTGGTGCTCGGGCCGATCCGCAGGCCGAGCGCACTGGCGAGCGCGGTCGAAAGCACCGTGTTCTGCGATCCGGTGTCGATGAGGAACTGATAGGGACCATGGCCATGGATCGCGACGCCGATTGTCATGCGGTCATCGGCATCGGGCTGGGCCTGAAGGATTTCGCTGGCGGCATCACTGTCGTCAGGGACCGATTGTGCCGGCGTGGCGGCAATCGCGGAGTGCGCGATCAGGGCCGCCGCAAGGGCAAGCGCTGTGCCTGTCATCTCCTGCTCCCGGGCAGTGATTTGCGTATTCTTTATATCGCCTCGAAGCTACCACGAATGCGGTGGAACACCAAGTTGGGCGGGTCGCTCAGGCCTGCCCGGAAACAGGCAATTTCCCGCGCATCGAGGCTGGGTGCGCCATGGGAGCAGGGTGGAAATCGGGGAGCGTCAGGAAGTCCGGCTCGTGGGTTACGTCGACCTTGCGGGCAAACCAGGCGCCGCTGGAAGCAATGGCAGGCAAGTCGGCTGCGGTAAGCATGCGCGGGCTCGAAGCACCGGCGGGAAAATCGACATAGCGCCGGTGGGCGGCAATGCGCTCGGGAAAGGCATGGGCGACGAGCGTTGGCACCACGTGTTCGTCACTGCACACGGTTCCGCGCAGACGGCCCGAGGTTAGAAGGCGCGGCATTTCCTTGTCCAGCATTGCCAGCACGTCTGCGGGCAGGGACCACCAGCCCGAACCGTATGCCCACAGGCCATAGGGGCGTGAGCGTGGGAGCCCGAGCCGATTGCGCGCGGCGTCAACCCAGCGCGCGAGGCGGCGCAGTTCCCAGGTCGCGGCATAGGCGCGTCTATCGCGAGCGGGATCGAGCCGCAGCCAGCGCGTGTCCAGGCGGAAGGTCTGCATCCGCTCTTCCATGTGTCCGGGGCGGACTTCGATGTGGCAGAGACCCTCTCGCATGGTTTGAGCAATGGCCTCGCGCGGGGTCACCGGCCAGTCGGCGCCGCTGATCAGGTGTGCACCCTCACTGCCGAGGCGGACCGCCTCGCGAACCAGCTTCGCAATCGCTTCGACCAGACTGGAGTGCCCCCAGCGCACGGCGACCGGGTCGGCCACGAGATGTACCCGTCCGGCTGCTTCCGGCAGGCTTGCCCGCAGCTCCGGCCAAAGCGGCGAGGCGCGATCGGCATGGATGACCGCGAAGTCCTCTCCACCAGGGCCGAGGAGCCGTTCGATCAGGAGGTCGAGCTGCGCCCTGTTGTCATGGGCGAGGATGAGATAGGCCATGCGCACGGCGGCAGTATCCCAGCGCTCAGGCCGCGGCGCGCGACAGGATCGGGCGGGCGAGCGCGGACACGAGCATGCGGATCTCGAACCAGGCGGGGTGGCGGATCAGTGCCAGCGTCGCAAGCCAGAGCAGGACGCCCAGCCCACTAAGGCCGAGCAATGTGAGAAACGGCATGGATGCACCGCCAAGGCCGTAGAAGCCGGCGACGATCAGCGGCACGCCTGCGGCAAGCGCGCAGATCCCGCTGCGCAGATAGACCCCCAGCAGGTCGCGAAAGCGGAAGCCCATCAGGCGACCGAGGTAGGTGGCATAGATCGCCCACCAGACGAACCCGTAGACCACCCGGCTGATGCCTGCGGCCTCGAGGCTGATGAAGCAGCCTGCCGTGAGGATGAGTACGGCTGCAGCGGTGTCGAGCAGGTTGACCCAGACGAGACGGCGGATCTGGCCGAGCAAGAGGGGCACGTCCATCTGCAGGGGAACCGCGACGAAGAAGATTTCGCCCAGAGCGGTCCAGCGCAGCAGCGAGGCCGAGCCCATCCAGTTCGGACCATAGAGCAGCATCACCAGCGGTTCTGCGGCCAGCGCCAATCCGACCATCGCCGCCCAGTTGAGCGCGGTGTAACAGGAAACGAGATGGAGGTAAGGTTCGGCCAGCGGCTCGCCTGCGTCACGCTTGCGGGCAAAGGCGGCGTAAAAGACCGAACCGATCGCGCCGGTTACGAGCGTCGTCAATTGTCCGGCAAGGGCGCTGGCCCGGCTGAACAGTCCTGTCGAGGCGATGCCCAGCAGGCGCCCGACGATAAGGTCCTGCGAGCGTTGCCCCACGGCAGCGCTGGCGCTCAGCACAAAGGACATGGAACTGAAGCCGAGCATGGGCTTCACGGAGGAGAAGACCTGCGGCAGGCGCGGGCGAACCGGGCGCTGCCATTGGGCGATGCCGGCGCGAACGAGAGCGGTGACCAGCACGCCCCAAGCCAGCGAGCTGGCGCCGAACCCGCAGGCAGCCAGGATCACCGCCGTGCCGTTGCCGGCGAGGGCGCTGCCCGCGTTGACGTGGAAGAGGGCGCGAAAGTCCATTTCGCGCACCAGCAGCGCGGCTGGCACCGTCGCATAAGGACTGATGAGATAGGACGCGGCGATCAGCCATAGTAGTGGAGCCAGCGCAGGCTCGCCATAGAAGTGGGCGACCAGCGGCGCGGCCAGTGCGACCAGCGCCGAAACTGTCCAGCCGATCGACACCGCGACGCCTGCATAGAAGGGCAGGGACTTGGGCTCCATCTGCGGCTGACCGGAAATGAAGCGGGTGATTCCCAGGTCCTGGAAGATCGATACCAGCATGGCGGCGGCCAGCGCCACAGAGAACAGGCCCACGTCGCTCGGCAGCAGGAACAGCCGCGAGATGATGACGCTGGCGGCGAACTGGATCGTGAAGGTCGCGTACTGCGCGCCCATCGACCACAAGGCGGCCCGGCGCACGCTCATGCCGCGCGCGCTCGGGCAAGGGTCGCTGCGAGACGGATGGCCCGGACAGGTTCGCCGTAGCGTACGAGCCGTGCCACGGTTCGCCACATGCCGTCTTGCCTTCCGCCATCGCGCAAGTGGTCTACGAGCAAGTCGAAGCCGTCATCGCGGAGGGCCGAGGCGGAATAGCGCAGGCCGAGCGCCACTTGCTCACGG